>NZ_WQGP01000006.1:0-365005 GCF_013034745.1 Ruegeria lacuscaerulensis
ATCTCGCAATAGGCCGTTTCTTCCTCAAGATCGCTTTTCTTATACTCGCCCGTTGAAACTTTTTCGATCCGAATACAGCGTTCAGTAACGCCGTTGGGACTATCAAATGTCGTGGCTTCACCGAGGACATCGTCGTTCGCCCACAAGACGGTGGGTGCAATGAAAGCAAGTGACCCCAGAAGAATGAACTTCATTTGGATAGTTCTCCCAATATCATTTGGGGCAAATCGCTGCCTGTTGTTCGGTAGAGATCTTCAAATTGGGGTCGACACTGAAGTTGGAGAACTTTGAGTCAATCCACTGGTCACACCCGCCTGAACATGGGGCCCCGTTTCGGGCCTCATTCCAATATTCCTTGGCCCTTTCTTCTGTCCAACCGCAAAACTGAACGAGCGCCATCGCCGACAATGCACCTGAGGAATGAACGCCCCACATGCAGTGCACCAGAACAGGGCCCTTTCCAGGGTTTTGAATCACCTCGTGTATGGACGCCATGACAGCACTGGGTCGGGAGGATCTGGCGCTTTGATAGTCGAAAGATCCGTTTCCGCAACTTGTGCGGCCGTATTCGGTGTTCTTGCCGAAGTCTGCGTAAAACCCGGTTGAAAACCCTTCATCGCAAAGGGTCTCGCGTTGAACTTTACTCAGACCCGTTCGATCCTTGTCGCCGCCTTTGAAACCAGAGCGATACAATACTCCGCTTAAGACTGGGCGAAAGAAAGCGACGCCATCAACACCTCCGTCGCCACCCTTTGAAAGCATTTGACTGTTGCTTGGGCCACCGTTTCGACTGGTTACGTCAGAATTCGCCGCGGTTGCCAGAGCACCAATGAATATGAGGGACGTCAAAAACCGCATGCCAGCTCCTTTCTATTTTTCAGCCTGTTATGCTCAAACTCTTCCTACTTGGTAATCTATTGGAGCGGCTCATTCTCAACAGCCGTATCAAGTGCGGGATAGACTTTCCGACCTGAAGCTTTAAATCGGCCACACCAGATTGATGATAAAGACGACCACGAAGTAGGCCAGAAAAACTTTCCAGTTCCATTGGTGTTTGCTTTCTTCGTTGATCACGCCGGACGACTTCAATGCCAGGTTTGTGACAATCAGAGCGACAACGATGACCGCCGCATGTGCCAGATCAAAATGCAAACTTAAGCTCCCTTTTGCAGATGTTTGATTTATGAAAAATGTGTCAGCAGTCACCTGATGGCAGCATAGCTACATCTGAGTACCTTCCCTCAGATGTCGTGATCCGAGCACATGCACCAGTATCCGTGTTAAACCAGTACGAGGTGAGCCCTTCGCTTCGGATGAGTTCAAATCCGAGACTCTGGATGCCCATTTCAGCCTGTCCCGCTCTTGCCCCTTCAAATGACGAAAGATCGCTAGAGCTGCCCACAGTTGGTGCACTTGCATCCACTGATCCGCCACTCTCGTCGCATGCTGCAAGCGCAGTAATACACGTCGTGCCGATCACCAATAGGACCTTGGGATTCATCTGTGTTTCCCTCGCTTTTTTGGACTTGCGTTCCAGGGTTTCTGATTGATCACCTATTCAATTCCGAAAATTACGTTGTAGTCGACGGAAGAGTTGCTGCGATTGATAACTTCCACAACATGATCACCGGATTGCCAAAGCTGTCCTCGATACTCCTTGTCCGCCGACATCAATCCCAACAGTTCAGAACCATCGGGGTTACGAATGACGTAGTCCAAGGAGCCATTTCGCGGAGCAACGCGGACGTAAAGGAACTGTTCGTTCTTTGCACCGAGAAGGTATTGCTGCGACGCTCCGGGCGCGAGTTGGCCGCCAAGTTCGGCGCCAGTGGAACCGACATCGAATTTGACACGCTGGCTACCGGTAGAACCGGCGACGCCTGCAATGGCTCCACCGCCATCATCCATCGCCTCGACAACCGACATCTCTCCAATGCTTCCATCCTTGTACGCGATGCAGCGCCAAAGTGTTCCACCTGCATCTCGTAGCATGACGAGCGTACCTGCTTCCGAGAACTCTGAGCTTTCTATCGTACCTGATTGACCGTCTGGTCCTCCAACCTGCCGTAATTGGTCGATACACGCGTCATCGGCTTCTGACATTGCAAAAGCAGCAGTGCCCGCGATTGCGAACATGGGAGTGAGGAGTTTGAGTAAAACGAGTTTCATCAGATGGTTCCCTGTTGGCTTGTCCTTACAGTTTTGTTCCGTACTAAGCGGAACCTCACTTTGCATCCCTCAACTTTGATAGAAACTCATCGCATGCCTGTGCGCTGCCGACGACCTCGTCTGTCGTTTCAATTCCTTGCAGTGATGCCATCTCGGAATTTACGCGATTGAGGATCTGATCCGCTTGCTCGGGGGTGATCAGGTTCTCTGCTTGTGCTCCTTTCAATGTGGTGCAGACACCGGCGGACAAGCCTGTCGCAACGCCGACACCCACTGCGGCCCCGCCACCTAAGGTCATCGCCCCAACCACGCCGAGGACGAGCCCGATCACAATACCCAAGATCACTTTTCCCATGTTTTCCTCCCTTTTGGTGAGAATAAGCGCGGCTTTCACTACCGGCGCAAACCATGTGCCCATCTGCAAATCAAGACCAGCGCTAACAGGTTGAGCACCGGTGCGAGCGCCGCGAACCACGGTTTGGCCGACTCTGAGATCGAGTCCGCTACAAGTATCCAAGGTAGTCCCAACGGCAGAAGGAACACCCCGGACAAAGGGTCTCTTTCCTGTCCCAACCAGCCAAATGTGCCCGTCAAGAATGCAATCAACGCCAACAGGTAAAGGATCGCGAATACAATGATAGTGGTTCTACAAACCAAGTCGAGCCTCAGCAAATCAAGCCAGTGCTACGCAGCCGTTTTCGGCTACGCAGCAGACTGGTCACAATGCGCCTTCGTCGCCCAGGAACTCGATACCAGCTGTCGTGCCATCACTGTAAGCAATGCAATTCCAAGGAGCACGATCCTCGCCAACGCCTACAGTGACCTGTGTCCCCGCCTCGCTAAACGCGGATGAGAGCACCACGACTTGCGAATTGTTCGTTGTGCTGGCTACATCTCGCAAACACGCCTGCTGAGCGGGTGTGAGTTCGGCGGACGCACTGGATGTACTCGTATCGTCGCAGGCCGCAAGCAGTGCGAAACAAGTTGCGCCCGCAATCATCACCATCTTTTTAGACATTTTCTTCTCCCTCTGGTTCCGTTGAAATTGGTGAAATTGGATGGCTTGTTTGAAGTTCTCGCGTCAGAGCAGGCTATGAAACATACTTCGGCCCTGTAACTTCCCTTCCCAACAACTTGTCGCGGGGGGTGGCGGGCGGAGCTATATTACTTTGACAACCGAGACCGCCGACAACGTGTGAAGGCTGAATGACGACAATGGCAGAAGCTCGAGCGAATTCTGGAGGTAGGCCGAGTACACTAAGTATAAGCATCGCGTCCTCCCAACGCTCAATCATTGTAAAGTGCCTTCCGACCGCCAGCACTCACTCCAGCGGCCGGTAGGGCCCGACAAGTCGGGCGACAGCGATCACAACGGAGGTAAAATGAAAGTTGTGTCAAATTCACATGTTTGAATCTAATTTTTAATAGATCAACATTTTTTCCGCGCGTAAACTTCATTACGCTCTCGTACGATAGGCGTCTGCCCTCAAACAAAAAGGTAGGTGGGAGCACCCATGAGGGCGAATGTGTTCTTTTGGGTCGGCGAGGCGTTCTGAGGTCGCGCAGAAACCAAGAAAGGATTGAAAATGGGTTTTGTTGGAGCCGTCAAAACGTGTTTCTCGAAATACTTCCAGTTCTCCGGTCGGGCTATGCGCTCAGAATACTGGTGGTTCTTCTTGTTTGTGGTTCTCGTGAGTTCTGCTTTAGCTGTGGTGGATGCGATCATATTCGGGACCAACCCAGAAACAGGGCAAGGATCTCGAGTTCTGTCCTCTGTTTTCCAACTGGCCGTTATCATCCCTATGCTGGCCGCCGGTTGGCGGAGGTTGCATGATACAGGGCGACCTGGCTGGTACTTGCTGCTGCCGATGGCGCTCAGCATTACAACGCTTTTTGTTATGCTGGGTGGCGTGGCGTTCTTCTCGGCATTGGAGCAAGGGGCCGAAAACCCCGATGCATTGCGAGGACCCGCGGCAGTTTTGGGCGTGACCGGTATTGTTGTTGTCTCAATTCTTCAATTGGTTCTGTCCATCCTGATGATCTGGTGGCTGACGCGACCTTCTCAAGAAGGCGCAAACGAATACGGCGCACCTGTTTCCTGACCTGGTTGCGCAGGCAGCGGGTCAGAATCTCTGCTGAATGACAGTTCGATTCTTAATACCAGGGAGAGAGAAAATGAGTTTCAAGCTGATTCCCATTGGAACGCTACTGATGGCTATGGCGACCACAGCATCAGCAGAATGGTCGTTCAGTTCCGGGCCTAATCCCAATGCATTTATTCAGACTGGAAACATGACATTGGAACTTCAGTGTGACCGTATCCGCTTTGCTCCGGCTGGATACGAGGACAGCCAGGACATTGTGGACAAACAAGGGCTTTCCATTCGTTTTTTGAAGAACGGCACCACCGAAGTTGGGGCATTTCAGGTTGGCGCAGAAAACGCTGCCGTGCAGATCGTCGACAACTATCCCGTCGAGGTCAGTTTCAATAGTCAAGAGGACTATGGTTTTGTACTGGACCAGCTTGCGGCCAATGCATCGGTTAATCTGTCGATGATTGATCAAGATGTCAGCTACGGAATCTTTGACTTGAAAGGTTCCAGCGCGGCAATTCAGTCCCTTCGTTCCGCCTGCGATTCAGGTGCTAGCCAGGGGGCCTCCTACGAACCCCCCGAAGGCATCGTCTATTGTGGTGGCGGAGCGATAAAACGCCAAATCGAATATGTAATTCTGGACAATCCGGAAGGAGAGTGGGACGCGCGAGTAACGGTCAACGGCGAGTCGATCAGAGCCATGACGGCCTACAGTTACTTCGGAAACTATGAGCCGCCCGCCGGGTTTGTCGTTGCCCTGCTTGGGGAGGACAGGTCCGAGTTTCTGATTTTTAGCGAAGGCTCGGCAAACTGGCTGGAATATGGGGACTACAGGTATGATCAGTGCAATTGATGCCACCCTCCAACCGGCTTCCCAATTAGTGGGCCTGTTGAAAGGGTTGGTTTCCGGGATTGTGCTGGTTTCGAGCCCAGTATGGACCTCACCAGCTGTCGCGGCTGATGTTTCGCAACTTCCAACTGGTTTGCGGGCTAAGGTTGATCTGGCAGAAAAAGCCTGCGCAGAGTTCAACGACGGTCAGTTTGACTTAGATTGGGGTGCGGTTGAGAGGGTCGATCTCGACGGAGATCTACAACCCGACTGGGTTCTGAATGAATCTGGATTCGCGTGTTCGAGTGCTGCATCTCTTTATTGCGGAACTGGTGGATGCATGTCGCACTTCTTGATTGAAGAGGAAGTTCACTCCTTGCTCAATCGAGGCTGGACGGTTGTCGAATTCGGGCGTCAACGCATTGTCCTTGCAGATGTCCACGGAACTAATTGTGACGGAATAAACCCGACGCCTTGCGCAACAGCCAGTGTTTGGGATGCGGAAGCAAAGACGTGGCGCTCGTCTGCTGGTGATTGGGAGTAAACTGTAATTGGGCACCGCATATAAGCCTGAGAGCCTGTATGTTCGGGTTCCTCAGTGGCATGCAAACCTGTTGGCAAACTTCCAAGCTTTTCTTTTATGAAATCAATGTCAGAAACGCAGCGTTATGAGCGTACCCACATCCGGTCTCGGAAATTGCAACGTCTTGTTACGAAGGTCCGCTTTGGGCTGGAAGCGGCCATCCGAAAACCTTCCCCGGCAATACGGCGATGGCGCGAAACAAGCAAAGAATGAGACCCGAAGATATGGAGCCTCGAACCAAGAAAGTTGAAGGTTAATGCGCCCAAAGTTTTGGGCTAAAAATGTAACTCTTTGGGCGAAATGCAAAGCTATGGGCGCACCTACAACATCCCTAGAAATCCAGATTTTCCACGCTTAGCGCATTTTGCTGGATGAATTCTCGGCGCGGTTCGACTACATCGCCCATCAGTTTGGTGAACAGGTCATCCGCCTCGACCATGTCATCCACGCGGACCTGCAACAGTGTACGTGCATCCGGGTCCAGCGTGGTTTCCCACAGCTGATCAGGGTTCATTTCGCCCAGACCCTTGTAGCGCTGCAGAGACAGGCCCTTTTCGCCTTCTTCCAGAATGGCGCGCAACAGGTCCAGCGGGCCGTGGATGGCCTGCGTCCGGTCGCGGCGGATCAGGGTGGCGGGGGTGTTGTAGACCTCTTGCAGGCTTTGCGTGAAGCTGCCGGTTTTGTGCGCCTCGCCAGACCGCAGCATGGGGCCGTCCAGTGTACGGACCTCCTCGACGCCGCGCAGGATGCGGGCCAGACGAATGCCGTGATCCTGTGTGATCCGGCCCTGCCAGCCGCGTTCATATTCCAGCGCGATCAGGTCCAGACGAGCGGCCACCTTGTCCGCGACGCCTTGCAGGTCGGCATCGACCGCACCGGGCACAAAGGCACCTGCCACCGCAGCCTGTTCCAGAATGTGACGCGGGTAGTGGGTTGGGAAGGCGTCCAAAACACGTTTCAACTGACGCGCTTCATCGACCACGCGAGTCAGGTCCTGCCCGATGATTTCCTCGCCCGAGCCCAGCTTCAGCACCGCGCCCTCGACCCCTTGATTGATCAGGTAGTCATCCAGAGCCGCCTGATCCTTCAGGTAAACCTCTGATTTACCACGCGAAACCTTATAGAGCGGTGGCTGCGCGATATAAAGGTATCCACCTTCGATAAGCTCTGGCATTTGCCGGTAGAAGAAGGTCAACAGCAGAGTCCGAATATGCGCGCCGTCCACATCGGCATCCGTCATGATGACGATCTTGTGGTAGCGCAGCTTTTCGATGTTGAACTCATCCCGGCCAATGCCGGTGCCCAGCGCCATGACCAGATTGCCGATCTCTTGGCTCGACAGCATCCGGTCAAACCGCGCGCGTTCGACGTTCAGAATCTTACCACGCAGCGGTAGAACGGCTTGGGTCAGACGGTCTCGACCCGTTTGGGCAGAACCACCGGCCGAGTCCCCCTCGACCAGAAAAACTTCGGTCTTCGAAGGGTCCTTCTCGGAACAATCCTTCAGCTTGCCGGCCAGATAATTCACGTCCATCGCCGTCTTGCGGCGGGTCAGTTCGCGCGCCTTGCGGGCGGCCTCACGGGCCAGCGCGGCCTCGATGATCTTGCCGACAATCCCTTTGGCTTCGTTCGGGTTTTCCTCGAACCACTCAGCCAGCTTTTCGTTCATCAGACCTTCGACCGCCGGGCGCACCTCGGACGACACCAGCTTGTCCTTGGTCTGGGATGAGAATTTCGGATCAGGTACTTTGACCGACAACACGCAGGTCAGACCTTCGCGTGCGTCGTCTCCGGTAAAGCTGACCTTTTCCTTTTTCGCGATCCCGCTGGACTGCGCATAGTTGTTGATTGTCCGGGTCAAAGCACCCCGGAAGCCCGCCACGTGCGTTCCGCCATCGCGCTGGGGGATGTTGTTGGTAAAGGGCAGAACCGTCTCATGGTAGCTGTCATTCCACCACATCGCGATTTCCACGCCGATGTCATCGCGCTCGCCCTTGATATAGATCGGTTCGGGCATCGCAGGCGCCTTGGACCGGTCAAGATATTTGACGAATTCCTTAACGCCACCCTCATAGAACAACTCGGTCTCCAGCCGCTCAGCCGGGCGTTCGTCGATCAGGATGATCCGCACACCCGAGTTCAGGAAAGCCAGCTCGCGCAGGCGTTTTTCCAGCGTCTCGAACGAGTAGTTCAGGTTCGAGAACGTATCGGTCGAGGCCAGAAACCGCACTTCGGTCCCGGTCTGTTCACCGCATTCCTGAACCACCTTCAAGTGCTCCGACGTCTCACCACCTTCAAAGCGCGCCACATGTTCCTTGCCGTTGCGCCAGACGCGCAGCTCTAGCCAATCGGAAAGGGCGTTCACCACCGAGACACCCACGCCGTGCAGACCGCCCGACACCTTGTACGAGTTGCTGTCAAACTTACCGCCCGCGTGCAGTTGGGTCATGATGACCTCAGCGGCGGACACACCCTCTTCGGGGTGAATATCCACCGGAATCCCGCGCCCATTGTCGCTGACTGAAACACTGGAATCGGCGTGGATTTTTACGGTTACATGGTCGGCGTGACCGGCCAGCGCCTCATCAATTCCGTTGTCGACGACCTCATACACCATATGGTGCAGACCCGAGCCATCATCCGTATCCCCGATATACATACCTGGACGTTTGCGAACAGCTTCTAAGCCTTTGAGAACTTTAATGGAATCAGCGCCGTATTCCTGTGGTGCCTGTGCGTCGTCGGACATGCCGTTAGTACCTATATTATTTTGGTAACTTATACGTTTTCTGGTGGGGAATGTCACGCGCTCCCCCAAGATTTTGTGGTTTTCTCTGCCGTTTTCGGCCGATCAAAGCCGGTCCAAATCCGCCGCGATATCTGCGGCGATTTCTGCGGCATTCACATCGTTGCGTTCGGCGGACAATCGCAGGCCCAGAATGTCCGACTGATACCGTGCAGCCAGCCGATCCGGGTCGTGATCCGGCCCGATCTCTCCGGCTTGCTGGGAACGACGGAAGAGCGTGGCGAAACACTCTTTCATCTCGACCATGTGGCCACTCGCCTTGTCCGCCAACTCATGACCTTTGGCCTGCAATTCCGCATAGGTCTTGGCCAGCATACAGGCATGCGTCGGCACAGCACCCGCGTCGATCACCACATGCGGTTGCGCTTTTAGTGCCCGCAACGGACCCATCTCATCGGCCATTGCCATCAGACGCGCTACGCCGTCCTGCGCGTATCGCTCTAACGTCAGTGCGTAGAGCGCATCCTTCGACCCGAATGCGGCATAAAAACTGCCGGGTTTCAGGTTCAGCGCGCGTTCTAGATCTTTCAGCGACGTGCCGGCCCACCCCTGTCGCCAGAAAATATCCTGCGCCTGCGCAATCAGCGCATCCCGGTCGTATGAGGGTTTTCTTGGCATCGCCGTCACCAATTCTTGAACGTTTGCTCAAATATATACTTGAGTGATCACTCAAGAAAGCCTAAATGTGATTCACTTCGCCAGAAACAGGAGCTTTGACATGGCAAACTTCCCCTCTCATGACCTCGAAACAGCGCCCGAAGGGTCCAAACCGCTGCTGGAAAAGTCGCAGGCCGCATTTGGGCGCCTGCCCGGCCTGCACAAGGTAATGGCCGAAAGCCCCCAGCACCTGGAAGCTTACCAGATGCTGCACCACCTGTTTCTGCAAACCGATTTCGACAATGACGAGAAAACCGTCGTATGGCAGACCATCAACGTGGAAAACGAATGCCACTACTGCGTGCCCGCCCATACCGGCATCGCCAAGATGATGAAGGTCTCGGACGAAATCACCGAGGCGCTGCGCGACGAAACCCCGCTGCCGTCCGCCAAGCTTGAGGCACTGCGCACCTTCACCCTGCAAGTGATGCAAAGCCACGGCAACCCGAGCGAGGAACAGCTGCAAGCCTTCTTTGACGCAGGTTACTCGCACCGCACGGTGCTGGACGTGGTGCTGGGTCTGGCTCAGAAAACCATGTCGAACTACATGAATCACATGGCGCAAACCCCGGTCGATCAGGTGATGCGCGGCTTCCTGTGGGAACGCAAGGTCAGCGAACCTGCCTAAGCGACGACCGAGGCCCCGTCGCTTTCGGTCACAACCAACGTCTGGGCCCGGTCGCCCAATTCCACAAACAGCTCAGGCCCGGTGCCCGTCATCCAGGCCTGCGCACCCAAGGCGCAAATCTCGTCATAGAGCGCCGCTCGCCGTCCGGCATCCAGATGGGCGGCCACCTCATCCAGCAGCACAATCGGCGGTGCACCCACCATCCCCGCCAGCGCCCGCGCATTCGACAGGATCAGCGAGACCAGCAGGGCCTTTTGCTCTCCGGTCGAGCAATCCTTGGCCGGAACACCCTTGGCCGCGAAGACACCGTACAGGTCCGATCGATGCGGCCCCACCAAGGTCCGCCCCGCCGCCAGATCGCGAAACCGGCTTTCATTCAGCGCCTCACGCAGATCCTCAACCGTACCCGGCATCGCACCCTCAGACTGCACCAATTCCAGATCAGCCGAGGGAAACGCGGTTTCAGCTTGCTCCTGCGCTCCGCGCAAATGCTCTAAGGCCGCCAAACGCGTCACATGGATGCGGTGCCCGGTCTCGGCCATCTGCCCTTCTAACGCGGCATACCAATGGGCATCTCGCACCTGCTCTTTCAGCAGGCGGTTGCGTTCGCGCATTGCCTTTTCATAGATCAGTGAAGCCTCGGCATGGGCGGGATCAAAACTCAGCGCAATACGATCCAGAAACCGCCGTCGCCCCTCAGCCCCTTCGATCCACAGTCGATCCATCGACGGGATCAGCCAGACCACGCGCGCCAGCTTGCCCAGATCAATCTGACTGGCCGCCTTGTCATCAATCCGAACCTGCCGCGCAGCGCCCCCTTCGGACCATGTCTCGATCTCATAGCCTTGCCCCTGTGCGTTCAGCAGGCCTGACAGCTTCCACCCCAGCGCTTCGGGTCGTCGCGTCATCTCAGCGGCACTCGCCCTCCGCATGCCGCGACCGGGCGAAAACAACGACACCGCTTCCAGAATATTGGTCTTCCCGGCCCCGTTCGGCCCATGGATCGCCACCGGCCGCCCATCCAGAGACAAACGCGCCAGCTTATGAGACCTAAAATGCGAGACCGTAAGCTCGGTCAGGGCCAATCCCATGACCCCTCCCTTCTTCTGTTCAAAAATACCTCCGCCGGAGGCATCGCGCGCCAGCGCGACTAGACGCGCATCGGCATGACAACATAAACCGCGCTTTGGTCATTGCCCTCGCGCATCAGGGTTGGATCACCGGCCGAATTGAACAGGAACACCGCATTCTCGCGATCCACCTGAGACGCAATCTCCAGCAGGTATTTCGCGTTGAACCCGATCTCCAGCCGCTCATCGCCATATGCCACGGCCAGTTCTTCCTCAGCCGCACCGCTATCGGGCGCATTGACCGACAAAACCAGTTTATCCGTATCCAACTGCAACTTCACCGCGCGCGAGCGTTCGGACGAGACGGTCGCCACCCGGTCCACAGCCTGAGCGAACTCGGCGGCATCCACTTCCAACTGGCGCGTGTTGCCTTGCGGAATAACACGAGTGTAGTCGGGGAAGGTGCCGTCGATCACCTTGGAGGTCAGCGTAATATCCGGCGTGGCAAAACGGACTTTCGTCTCGCTGACCGAGACAGCGATGTCCATCTCGTCATCGTCTAGCAACTTGCGCAGCTCACCTACGGTTTTACGCGGCACGATCACGCCGGGCATATCTGCCGCGCCGTCCGGCAAATCGGCATCAATACGCGCCAGACGATGCCCATCGGTGGCCACACAGCGCAGCACCTTGCCGCCATCTGACCCATCGGCCACATGCATATAGACGCCGTTCAGATAATAGCGCGTCTCTTCCGTCGAGATTGCAAATTTCGACTTGTCGAACAGCCGCCGCAGCAGCGCCGCAGAGGCTGTAAAGTTCGATTGATATTCCGAGGACGCCATCACCGGGAAATCCTCTTTCGGCAGCGTCGCCAGCGAGAAGTTCGACCGCCCGGCCTCGACCGTCAGACGCCCTGCGGCGCTGTCAGCTGTCAGCGTAACCAGCGCGCCATCGGGCAGTTTCCGCACAATTTCATGCAAGGTGGTGGCGGCCACTGTGGTCGCGCCCGCGCGTTCTACCTGCGCAGGGGCCTTGTCGACCACCTCGATATCCAGATCGGTGGCGCGGAACATGGCCTGATCACCTTCGGCCTCGATCAGCACATTGGCCAGTATCGGAATGGTGTTGCGACGCTCCACAACGGATTGGGCCTGCGAAACGGCCTTGAGAAGGGTGCCGCGTTCGATGCTGATCTTCATACCCTCAATTCCTCTGACTTGCGTGCCGATAGGGGCGGGACTGGCACGTTAGCGGTTCCACCCTGAGGCACAAGGATTTTTTATGGATTTCTGAGTCGGATTGCCCAAAGGGTCAAGGGCCACGTGGCCGCTTGGGCACAGTTCCCAATCAACCGTGGAGTTTATCGCACAAGAAAACGCCCCGGATGTGAGGCTCCGGGGCGTTTTCCTGTTTTCTGAAGATACGTCCTACGCCTCCAGAGCGCGGCGCAGCATTTCCACGTCTTCGGCGATTTGACCGTCGGTGGTCTTCAGCTCTTCGATGCGCTTCACACCATGCATAACGGTGGTGTGGTCGCGCCCGCCAAACCGACGCCCGATCTCGGGCAGCGAGCGGCTGGTCAACTGCTTGCACAGGTACATCGCCACCTGACGCGGGCGAGCATAAGACCGCAAGCGCTTGGGGCCGATGATATCCGACAGACGGATGTTGTAGTATTCGGACACTTTGCGCTGAATCTCCTCGACGGTGATCTTGCGCTCTGAGGCACGCAGCACGTCAGCCAGACAATCCTGCGTCAGTTCCATATCGATCTCGCGACCTACCAGCGAGGCAAAAGCAAACAGACGGGTCAGCGCACCTTCCAGCACCCGCACATTGGTCGAGATGCGGTGGGCCAGAAATTCCAGCACGCCATCAGCGATCTGCAGGTCGGGATAGGTGGCGCTATAGTGCTGTACCTTGTTCTGCAAAATGCCCAGACGCAGCTCATAGTCAGTGGGATGCAGATCCACAACCAGACCACATTGCAGGCGCGATTTGACACGGTCTTCCAGATCCTTGATCTCACCCGGCGCACGGTCGGCCGAGATGATGATCTGTTTGTTCTGATCCACCAGCGCGTTGAAGGTGTGAAAGAACTCTTCCTGCGTGGAATCCTTGCCTGCGATGAACTGCACGTCATCAACCATCAGCACGTCGACCGAGCGGAACAGGTGTTTGAAATCCATCATCCGGCGTTCGCGCAGGGCCTGAACGAAACGATACATGAACTGTTCTGCTGACAGGTACAGCACGTTCAGATCAGGGCGCTTGGTCTTCAACTCCCACGCAATGGCGTGCATCAGGTGGGTTTTACCCAGACCAACACCACCATACAGAACCAGCGGGTTGAAGGTCACCGGACCGCCTTCGGACACGCGGCGCGCGGCGGCATGGGCCAATTCGTTGGGTTTGCCGACAACAAACGTATCAAAGGTAAAACGGGCATCCAGGGGAGCAGCTTGCAGGGACTCAAGCGCCTCATTTCCGACGGCGGCCTGCTGCGACAGAGGCTCATCCTGCGGGACTTCGACCGCAGGTGTAGCTTCGACCGAAGGGCGCGCAGGCGAGTTGGCCGCGACCCGAAAGGCCAGACGCTGAACGGATTCCCCGGATGTATTCATCTCATACAGAATCAGGTCGGCAAAATTCTGGCTGACGTAATTGCCCATAAAGTTCGTCGGCACCGAGAACACCGCAACGCCATCCTGAACTTCTTGGAATTGCAGAGGTTCAATCCAGGTCGTGTAATTGTTCTTGCCGATTGCCTTGAGCAAATTGTTTTGCAGTAGTCCCCATTTCTCTTGTGTCATTCAGCGCCTCACGCATCCCATTCTTTATTGGCCTGTCGGCCTTATTAATGTGTCCGGTTGCCCGGTTCTGACGCTCACTCGCAAAAGGATACCCACCCGCCGAACCCGCAAAGTTCGGCGCCTTCGTCCCAGAAAGCCTGCACAGACCAATTTCGCAGACGTTCCATAACCGGATCGCCCCGAAAACCGGGTCGTGGCTCGCAATCTCAATTTTCGACAGGGCCTAGGTTCTTGGTGCGCCAAGTCCCACAGCAGACCGGCAATCCGGTGCAACCGGTTGCCGACAATTGTTCCCTGACCATCCTGATGCCCGTCAGTCCGGTCGGTGAAACAGCCTGTCCCCCCAAGCGAGTGAATCGCTAAAACAGTGGTAGCAAGAGGGTGACGCTCGGGGCAACGAAACTCTGATATTGACTCGGGTCTGGGGGCGAAAGAATCTCTCGGTTTCGTGAGGACGCGGTATTCTGGCAACAGCAGAAAGGGCGCCGCACTGCGCGACGCCCTTTAAATAGATCAGTCTTGCTTACGTGACCTAAGGTCACCAGCGGTCACTGTGCGACTCAGCCCAGCGCTTTGACGCGGGCCGACAGCCGCGACATTTTACGCGATGCGGTGTTTTTGTGGAAAACGCCTTTGGTGACGCCGCGCATCAGTTCGGGTTGTGCTGCGCGCAGGGCAGCAGTTGCTGCGTCCTTGTCTCCGGAAGCGATCGCTTCTTCGACTTTGCGCAGGTAAGTGCGGATGCGCGAACGGCGTGCTTTGTTGATTGCAAAACGCTTTTCGTTCTGACGTGCGCGTTTCTTTGCCTGGGGCGAGTTAGCCATGTGTCTCTGACCTTTGTTCGGTACGGTTATCTAGGGTTGCGCGCCACGGAATTATCCGCACCGGATCAGAAATCACGAGTGTGAGTCGGGCCTAGCGGGCCGCACGCGCATGTATAGCGGCGCTTACTATCCAAACTGCCGGGGTTTGCCAAGCAGATTCTTGTAGCCGCGTATCAGACATGAAAAAAGGCGGGCCCTGCCCGCCTGATCCGATATGCCGCCCGCTTACTTGTCGCGGAATTGCGCGGCGCGTTTTTCAAGAAACGCAGCCATACCCTCTTTTTGATCTTCAGTCGCAAACATCGAATGGAAGACGCGGCGTTCGAACAGCATCCCCTCGCTCAGCGTCAGTTCGTAGCTGCGGTTGACCGCCTCTTTCGCGGCCATTGCACTCAGCTGAGACTTCTCTGCGATCTTCTGTGCCGCGGCCATCGCCTCTTCTAGAAGTTTCTTGGCCGGCACCACGCGGCTGACAAGACCGGCTCGTTCTGCCTCGTCCGCGTCCATGAACCTACCGGTCAGGTTCATGTCCATCGACTTGGACTTGCCCACGAAGCGGGTCAGTCGCTGGCTGCCGCCCAAACCTGCGATCACGCCCAGATTGATCTCGGGCTGGCCGAACTTGGCGCTGTCCGCGGCGATGATGAAATCGCAAAGCATCGCCAGTTCACACCCACCGCCCAACGCATAGCCTGCCACGGCTGCAATGATCGGCTTGCGGATGGCCGTCATGCGGTCGTTCAGATCCGCAAACAGATTCGTAGTGTAGACGTCGACAAAGCTCATCGTGGACATTTCCTTGATGTCCGCGCCTGCAGCAAATGCCTTGTCCGAGCCGGTGATGACGATGCAGCGCACCTTGTCATTGCTATCGGCATCTTCCAATGCCGCGCACAATTCGCCGATAAGCTGCGAATTCAGCGCGTTCAGGGCATCGGGTCTGTCCAGCTTGATAAGAGCGACGTGGTCTTCGATTTCGACGATGATCGTCTCAAAAGCCATGAGGTGTAAGCTTCCGGTTGTTCCGTTCAGATACGATTCATTATCACGCGCAAAAGCTGGATCAAGTTATCTTTGGCATTGCGCGCAATAGAAGGATGAGCGACCGGACTGGGTGATTCTCTTGATCGGCGCGCCGCAGCCTTCGGTGCGGCAGGGTTCGCCTTCGCGCCCGTAGACATCAAAGCTGTGCTGAAAATATCCAAGTTCTCCATCGGCTTGACGGAAATCACGCAGGGACGACCCGCCGGCCTGAATGGCATCTTGCAGGACCTGCCGGATAATCGGGACCAGTGCTGCAACACGCGGCGTCGAAATTTTCCCAGCTTTGCGACGTGGCGACACTCTGCCGCGATAAAGCGCCTCGCAGACATAGATATTCCCTAATCCGGCAACGATTCCCTGATCCAGCAGTGCGGATTTGACAGGGGTGTTCTTGCCTATGAACGCATCAATCAGGTGCTGCTCGTGAAAGTCATTGCCCAAGGGTTCCGGCCCCAGAACCGAGAGCAGCTTATGCGCCTCGGCATTCGCGGTGGGCAACAGGTCCATCGCCCCGAACCGGCGCGGGTCGTTAAAGGTGACGCGCGCACCATTAGCCATGTGAAAGACCACATGGTCATGTTTTTGCGCCGCAGGATGATCATGCACGAACTGACCCAACGGATCGCCCGAGACCGTCATCCGCCCCGACATGCCCAGATGAATCAGCAAGGTCTCGCCGCTGGAAAGATCGGCCAGAATGTATTTTGACCGCCGCCGCAACCGATCTATCCGCTGCCCCGTCAGCCGCTCGGCCATACGGTCGGGAAAGGGCCAGCGCAGATCGGGACGGTTCACATCGGCGCGTTCGATCACCACCCCCTCCATCGCCGGGGTCAAACCGCGTCTTACTGTCTCGACCTCGGGCAATTCGGGCATTAGATGGCTCCTATTCCAAAGGGCCGCATTGTGCCCGCCTCTTATGGCCCTATAACAGAGGCGAAATTCGAAGAACGGCAAGGCTTATGTCCGACAACAGCGACAAGACCACTCATTTCGGGTTCGAAACCGTACGCGAGGCTGAAAAGGCCGGGCGTGTGCAAGGCGTGTTCAACTCGGTTGCCTCGAAATATGACGTGATGAACGATGTCATGTCGATGGGGATCCATCGGGTCTGGAAAGACGCGATGATGGACTGGCTGGCTCCGCGCCCCGGTCAGCGCCTTCTGGATGTCGCGGGCGGTACCGGAGACATTTCCTTTCGTTTCCTCAAGCGCGCGGGGCACGGCCACGCCACCGTTCTGGACCTGACCGAGCCGATGCTGGTCGAAGGCCGCCAACGCGCCGAAGCAGATCAGATGGCCGACAGCCTGAACTGGGTGGTGGGCGACGCCATGTCCCTGCCCTTCGAGGACAACACCTTCGACGTCTACACGATTTCCTTCGGCATCAGAAATGTGACCCGCCCGCAAGTGGCACTGAACGAAGCCTACCGTGTGCTGAAACCCGGCGGCCGCCTGATGGTACTGGAGTTCAGCCAGTTGCCAAATGACGGGCTGCAAAAGCTCTATGACCTCTACAGCTTCAACGTCATCCCGCGCATGGGCAAGCTGATCGCCAATGACTACGACAGCTATCAATATCTGGTCGAATCGATCCGCAAATTCCCCGATCAGGAAACGTTTCTGGGCATGGTCCGCGCGGCCGGGTTCGAAAACGCCAAATACCGCAATCTCAGCATGGGTATCGCCGCGCTGCATTCCGGTTGGAAGATCTAAATGCGCGGCCCTCACAACATCATCCGCCTGATCCGCACAGGCGCCACGCTGGAGCGCACGGGCGCCATGAGCGTGGTGCTGGACGCGTTCGAGGCTCCGCCTGCGCTTCGCTTTGTGGCCCACGCTCTGGGCAAACCTTTTCAATGGCTGGGCTACAAGGGCGACCCCGACATGCCCCCCGCCACCCGCGCCCTGACGGCGCTGGGTCCGGCTTATATCAAATTCGGTCAGGTGCTTTCGACCCGCCCTGACGTGGTTGGCAATGAACTGGCCGCCCAATTGCGCGTGCTGCAAGACAAACTGCCCCCATTTTCCCGCGATGAAGCCATGGCCGAAGTCGCCAAAGAACTGGGCCAACCCGTGGATGAGGTGTTTTCGGAATTCAGCGAACCCATCGCCGCGGCTTCCATCGCGCAGGTTCACAAGGCCAAGCTGTCTAGTAACGGTGAGAATGTCGCCGTCAAAGTCCTGCGCCCCGGCATCGAACGCGCCTTCCGCAAGGATGTGGACGCCTTCTATTTCGCCGCCCGCATCGTGCAGCTGTTCGCCCCCGGTGCACGCCGCTTGCGCCCGATGGAGGTGATCGAACATTTCGACGGTGTCGTGCGGGGCGAACTGGACCTGCGTCTGGAAAGCGCCGCAGCCTCGGAATACGCGGCCAACACCAAAGATGATTCCGGGTTCTGGCTGCCTCCGGTGGTTTGGTCGCTCTCTGCCCGCAGGGTCATGACCCTTAGCTGGGCGGACGGTATCCCGTTGGGCGACAATGACGCCTTGGACGCCGCCAATCATAACCGTCGCGATCTGGGCGAACGCGTCCTGCGGCTTTTCCTGTTGCACGCGCTTCGTGACGGCTATTTCCACGCCGACATGCATCAAGGCAACCTCAAGGTCGCGGCCAATGGCGACATCATCGCCTATGACTACGGCATCATGGGGCATATCGACGAATATACCCGCCGGGTTTACGCCGAAATCCTCTTTGGCTTCATTCGCCGCGACTATAAACGGGTTGCCGAGGTGCATTTCGAAGCGGGCTATGTCCCCGCCAATCAAGATGTCGACGAGTTCGCCCGCGCCCTGCGCGCAGTCGGAGAGCCCATCTTCGGCATGGACGCCACCCATATCTCGATGGGCCGCCTGCTGAACTACCTGTTCGAAGTGACCGAACGTTTCGGTATGGAAACCCGCACCGAACTTATCCTGCTGCAACGTACAATGGTCGTCGTCGAAGGCGTGGCCCGTTCGCTCGACCCGCAGGTTAACATCTGGGAAGTCGCCCGCCCCGTGGTCGAGGACTACATCAAGAAATCCATCGGCCCCCGTGCCGCCCTGCGCGATTTCAGCAAAACTGCACTGGTCCTTGCCCGTTTCGGCCCCCGCCTGCCTGCGCTAGTCGAAAACGCGCTGATCGCCCAAACCCAAAAAGACGACCCCAAGTCTGCTCGCTTCTGGTCCGCGGCGCTTCCTGCAACGATCGGAGCCGCCGCAGGCGCAGCCATCGTGCTGATTCTTTCGGTGCTCAGCTGAAACCGATCCGCCCTTCATCTGGCTGAAAATATCCTCGGCGGGATTCGCGCCCAAAGGCGCGAAGGGGGGCAGACAGCCCCCCGACACGGTCTCAGATCAGAGCAGTTCGAATGCAATGGCGATACCCTGACCGCCGCCAATACACATGGTCACCAGACCTTTCGAGCCGCCGATGCGTTCCAGCTCATACAGCGCTTTCAGCGTGATGATCGCCCCGGTTGCCCCCACCGGGTGGCCCAGCGCAATCGCGCCGCCGTTCGGGTTCACCTTGGTTGCGTCCAGCCCCAGCTCCTTGTTCACCGCCAGCGCCTGCGAGGCAAAGGCTTCGTTGCTCTCGATCACGTCGAAATCTTCGATCGACAGACCCGTTCGGGCCAACAGGTTCTGCACCGCAGGCACCGGACCAATACCCATCACCTCAGGGCGCACACCGGCGTGGCCATAGCCCAGAATACGCGCCTTGGGCTTCAGACCCGCCTTTTCAGCCGCATCAGCCGTGGCCAGAACCATCGCCGCCGCACCGTCGTTGATGCCCGACGCATTGCCTGCCGTCACCCGACCATCCTTCTTGAACGCCGGGCGCAGACCCGCCAGCGCCTCGATTGAGGTCGTCTTGGGATGCTCGTCGACCACGAAATCGACCATGTCGCGCTTGACTTTGACCTGAACCGGCGTGATCTGGCTCTGGAAGTACCCAGCCTCAATCGCGGCAGCAGCACGGGTCTGGCTGGTCAAGGCGAACTCATCCATCTGCTCGCGCGTGACCTGGTGCTCATCCGCGACGTTCTCAGCCGTGACACCCATATGACCAGTGCCAAACGGACAATTCAGCGCACCCAGCATCATGTCCAGCGACTTGATATCGCCCATTTTTGCACCCCAGCGCGCCTGCTGTAGGATATAGGGGCTGCGCGACATGCTTTCGGCACCACCGGCCACAGCAAAATCTGCATCACCCAACATCAGCGACTGCACTGCCGACACAATCGCCTGCGCACCCGAACCGCATAGTCGGTTCACGTTCATCGCAGGCGTTTCGACCGGAATTCCCGCCTGTTTGGCAGCGGCCCGAGACAGATACATATCACGCGGTTCTGTGTTGATCACATGGCCGAACACAACATTGCCGATCTGACCACCTTCGACGCCCGACTTCTCCATCGCGGCCTCAGTCACAACGGTCGCCAGATCAATCGGCGCGGTCGAGGCCAGTGCCCCGCCAAACGTACCAACCGCGGTGCGGGCACCATCCAGAATAACGATGTCTTTCATATCTCATCTCCTCTTGGGTCTGGCGGCACTATTACGTCCTGCAGCGTAGCTGTCCTATACGACGTACCGTCACAAGCAGAATTGACATCGCTCCTCCAAAGGCGCATGAGTTTCCGTAATGACGGAAACCACAGACGATATCCTGACACGCCTGCCTGCCCGCCTGAAAGAAGCGCGCCGCGCCAAAGGCCTGTCGCTTGAGGCCGTCGCTAACCTCAGTGGCGTGTCCCGCTCCATGGTCAGCCAGATCGAACGCGGGGAAAGCAGCCCCACCATTGCGACATTGTGGAACCTGACACGTGCGCTGAATGTAGACTTTGCCGGGCTTTTGGATGAAGAGGTTCAGGGCGACACAATTGAAGTACTGAAACAGTCGGATGTGCCCAGTATCGACAATATGGGGTATGGCTGTCGGATCGGCATCCTCTCCCCGCCAGAAGATGCCGGTGGGCACGAAGTGTACGATATCTGGTTCGAGCCGGACGGAAAACTGATCAGCCAACCGCATGCAAAAGGCTCTCGTGAACATTTGACTGTTTTGATGGGATCGGTCGAGATTGAATCAGGCACCGCAACTGAGGTTCTGCATCAAGGCGACACAGGGCGTTATGCAGCGGATGTTGCGCACTCGATCATTGCACATAATGGACCGGCACGCGTTTTTCTAATTGTGAAAACCGGTCTATAGGATCGACCGGCCGCCTGAACAGGCGGCCAGTCCGGATTGATAAATTATTACTCGTCGGGTAGGTCGTTTGCGCCGCGGGTTCCTCCACGGTTGGACACCTGACCGTCTGTACCGGTAATGCTGCTGAGGCTGCTTCCAATATTGCCCCAGCCGCCATTTCCGCCGCCGCTCACCGCCGAAGCCGTTCCTTTGCCTTTGCTTCCAAAGTCCCGACCGAGCGTGGCCGCGCCACCTGAAACAGCCCCGGCCATCGACTGAGCAAGCCCACTGTTACCACCACCGGTGTTGCCTTTGCCAGGCCCTGCGAAAGCCGCTGTTGCACCGAACATCAGAGCCAATGCCGCGACTGTTGAGATCTTAGTCATATCGTTTCCCTCCCAGTTGATATGCAAATGAATACGCGGCGTGGAAAAAAGTGGATCACATTGAGTTCAGCAAAAAGTTATCACTTAAAGCTTCCTTCAATCCGCAATGTAAGAAAATTTTCCGTAATACTGCAATTCTTCTATTTCGGAAATGCATCCGCTATGCTAGACACCGGGGAGCTATGGAGGCCCAGATGGCAAATGCATTCCTATCACACATCACGGACACGCTTTCGCAGATCGAATCCGAGGGTCTGTATAAACGCGAACGCATGATCACCTCGCCTCAGGGCGGTGAGATTACGGTGGGCGACAAGCAGGTCATAAACTTGTGCGCCAATAACTATCTGGGTCTTGCCGATCACCCTGCGCTGATCGACGCCGCCGTTGGTGCGATGGGCCCCAAAGGGTTCGGCATGGCCTCGGTCCGGTTCATCTGCGGTACACAAGACATCCACCGCGAGCTGGAACAGAAGCTGGCGCAGTTCCTGAACAAGGATGATGCGATCTTGTTTGCAGCTTGTTTCGATGCGAATGGCGGGCTGTTCGAGCCGCTACTGGGTCCTGAGGATGCCATCATCTCGGATAGTCTGAACCACGCTTCGATCATCGACGGGGTACGGCTGTGCAAGGCCAAGCGCTATCGCTACATGAACAACGATATGAACGATCTGGAGGCGTGGCTGAAACAGGCGCGCGCGGATGGGGCGCGGCATATCATGATCGCCACCGACGGCGTGTTTTCCATGGATGGCTATCTGGCCAACTTGCCAAAAATCCGTGAACTGGCCGATATGTATGACGCAATCGTCATGGTCGATGACTGCCACGCCACCGGCTTCATGGGGCCGAACGGTGCCGGCACGCCGGATCATTTCGGCGTCGATGTGGACATTCTGACGGGAACTTTGGGCAAGGCACTTGGGGGGGCAATCGGCGGTTATATCGCCGGGCCGCAGCCAGTGATCGACCTGCTGCGGCAGCGGGCGCGGCCCTATCTGTTCTCGAACTCGCTGCCGCCTTCGATCGTCGCCGCCGGGCTTGAAGCGATCCGTCTGGTCGAACAAGGCGACATGCTGCGCGCCCAACTGTTCGGCAACGCCAAAAACTGGCGGGAAGGTCTGGAAAAACTGGGCTTTGACCTGCTGCCCGGCGAACACCCGATCATCCCGGTGATGCTGGGCGAGGCGACGCTGGCGCAGGACATGGCCAACAGGCTGTTTGAAGAGGGCGTATATGTCTCGGGCTTTTTCTTCCCGGTCGTCCCGCGCGGACAGGCTCGGATCAGAACACAAATGAACGCGGCGCTGACCCGCGAAGAGTTGGACCGCGCCTTGGCCGCGTTTGGCAAGGTCGGCAAAGAACTAGGAGTGATTTCGTGATCCTGCCCTCTGTCATCGACGCGATTGGGAATACACCGCTTGTTGACCTGTCGCGCGTCTGTCAGCACCTAGGTCTGGAAGGCCGCATTCTGGCCAAGCTGGATTACCTGTTGCCGGGGTTCTCGAAAAAGGATCGCGCCGCAAGGTCGATCATCGAACTGGCCCGCGCGGATGGCACCCTGTCACCGGGGCAGACGGTGGTCGAGCTGACCTCGGGCAATATGGGCACCGGGCTGGCGATTGTCTGCGGAATTCTGGGGCATCCTTTTGTAGCGGTGATGAGCGCCGGAAACTCGGTCGAACGGGCGCGGATGATGCGCGCCCTTGGGGCAGAAGTTGTGATCGTGCCGCAAGCCGAGGGCAGCAAAACCGGCGAGGTATCGGGCGCGGATTTGGCGCTGGTGGACGAGGCCGCGCAACGCATCACGGCCGAGCGTAACGCCTTCCGGGCCGATCAATTCGGACATTCCGGCAATCCCAAATCCCACGCAACCGGCACTGGACCCGAAATCTGGGAGCAATCCGGCGGCACCGTCACAGCCTTTTGCGATTTTGCGGGCTCTGGCGGTACTCTGGCCGGGGCCGCCGCCTATCTGACGCCGCATGGCGTGCGCTGCTATGCCGTGGAACCCGAAGGCGCGCGGGCCATCGCTGGCGAAGCCATCACAAACCCCGATCACCCAATCCAAGGCGGCGGATACGCAATGGATGATCTGGTTCACCTGAACGGCATCTCATTGGCCGGGCATCTGTCCGTGTCAGGCGACGCGGCGCGGGATGGGGCGCGGTTGCTGGCCCGAACCGAAGGCATTTTCGCTGGCTATTCGGCGGGTGCCAACCTTGCCGGCGCGATCCAGCTGCTGCGTGGCCCGGAAAAGGGCGGCTGCGTTGCGATTGTGATGTGTGACAGCGGGTTGAAATACCTGTCGACCGATTTGTGGGAGTAATCCAATGCGACCCAACACCATGAAAGCGCTTGAGAAATCCAAACCCAAGGAAGGTCTGTGGATGGTACAGGCCCCGGTGCCTGAGATCGGCCCGGATGAAGTTCTGATCCGCATCAACAAGACTGGCATCTGCGGCACCGACATTCATATCTGGAACTGGGATGAATGGGCCTCGGCCACTGTGCCGGTTCCGATGATCACTGGCCATGAATTCGCCGGTGAGATCGTGGAATTGGGGCGCAACGTGACCGGTCTGGCAGTCGGTCAAAGATGCTCGGGCGAGGGGCATCTTATCACCAATGACAGTCGCCAAAGTCGCGCGGGCAAGTTCCATCTGGACCCTGGCACGCGCGGAATTGGCGTGAACGAACAGGGTGCCTTTGCCCAATACCTGAAACTGCCCGCCTTTAACGTGGTGCCGCTGCCCGACGATATCCCGGATGAGATCGGGGCAATCCTCGATCCGCTGGGCAATGCCGTTCACACCGCGCTCAGCTTTGATCTGCTGGGCGAGGATGTTCTGATCACCGGCGCTGGCCCCATCGGCATAATGGCGGCAGCCGTGGCCCGCCATGCCGGTGCGCGCCATGTGGTGATCACCGATATCAACCCCGACCGCCTGAAACTGGCCGAACATGTGGTGCCAACCGTGCGCAGCGTCGATGTATCGAAGGAAGACCTGCAAGATGTCATCGCGGATCTTGGTATGACGCAGGGGTTCGATGTGGGCCTGGAAATGTCCGGTTCGCAAGCCGCGCTGGACCAGATGGTCGAGGCACTGGTGATGGGCGGCAAGATCGCTCTGCTGGGGATTCCGCCCGGCAAATCCCCTGTGGACTGGTCGCGGATCGTATTCAAAGCCATCACCATCAAGGGCGTCTATGGCCGTGAGATGTTCGAGACCTGGTACAAGATGATCGCCATGCTGCAGAACGGTCTGGATGTCAGCCGGGTGATTACGCACCAAATGAAAGTCGACGACTTTGCCGACGGCTTCGCAGCGATGAAATCCGGCCAATCGGGCAAGGTGGTGCTGGACTGGACCTGACGCGCTGGATAGTTGCAAAATGACGCCTTAGACAGGTGCGAAATACCGCATCAAGGGGGCGTCATGAGCGACAAGACCGACAGATATCTGGAACGTGGGATCGAACCATCCCTTGTGACCGA
Organism: Ruegeria lacuscaerulensis; assembly: GCF_013034745.1. Classification (NCBI taxonomy): domain Bacteria; kingdom Pseudomonadati; phylum Pseudomonadota; class Alphaproteobacteria; order Rhodobacterales; family Roseobacteraceae; genus Ruegeria; species Ruegeria lacuscaerulensis. Next base: position 24,589 of record NZ_WQGP01000006.1, read on the forward strand.
TTTCACCCAGACCCACCGCAAAAGCTATGGCGACTTCCTTCAGCTCAAGACGCTGCTGAACCTGCAGAAAACCTTTCAAGACCCGGCCCAACCCGATGAGATGCTTTTCATCATCATCCATCAGGTCAGCGAGTTGTGGCTGAAGCTGATGCACCACCAACTGGTCGAGGTGCGCCACTTTCTGCAACAGGACGAATTCGGCCCGGCAATGAAGAATTTGGACCGGGTGAAGGCGATCCAGCGGCAGTTGATCGCCGCGTGGGAAACCCTGCTGACCATGACCCCGGCCGATTACATGACCTTCCGGCAGGCCCTTGGCAGTTCATCCGGGTTCCAAAGCTATGGCTACCGTCAGATCGAGTTCATTCTGGGCAACAAGGACGCCGCCACCCTGAAAGTACACGCACATGACCCCGAAGTGATGCAGATGCTGACCGCCGCGCTGACCAAACCTTCGCTCTATGACGAAGTGCTGCAGATGATGGCGCGGCAGGGATTTGATGTGCCCCAGGACCTGCTGGACCGAGACTATGCGCAGCCCTATTCGGGCGATCCGCGCGTTGTGAAACTGTGGGTACAGGTCTTCCGCAACACCGCGCAGTATTGGGACCTCTATGCGCTGGCCGAAAAACTGATGGACGTTGAATCCCTGTTCCAGCGCTGGCGCTTTGACCACGTCACCGCGGTCGAGCGCGTAATCGGCAACCAACCGGGTACCGGAGGTTCCAGCGGCGTTTCATTCCTGCGCAAAGCCTTGGATTTGCGGTTCTTTCATGATCTCTACGATGTACGCACCGAATTGATGTATGCGGATCAGGAGTAGCCCATGCTGTACCGAGGTTTCACACAGGCCGAACTGGATCAGGAATATTCCCCCCGCTCGATGATTGGCGGCGACCTAACGCCTTATGTTGAAAGCTGGGCCGCGCTCAGCGCGCAGCACCGGGCGCAATTGGACTGTCATGAGAACCTCGCGTACGGTGATAGCCCCACGCAGGTGCTGGATTTCTTCCCAGCAAAAGGCACAGGCGCACCGTTGCATGTGTTCATCCACGGCGGCTATTGGCAGGCGCTAAGCCAGCGCGAGTCCGCTATGGTAGCCCCGGCGATGATCGAGGCCGAGCAATCCTTTGCCACCCTCAACTACACTCTGGCCCCCGATGCGCGGATCGGCGACATGATCGAAGAATGCCGCACCGCCCTGCTATGGCTGGCCGCAAACGCCGGTAATCTGGGGTTTGACCCTGCGCGCATCACTCTGTCTGGTCACAGCGCCGGGGCGCATCTGGCAGCGATGGTCATGGCCACCTCAGCTGACGCGCTGGCCCGCGCCGGACTGCGCGTGCGCGATGTGATCCTGATCAGCGGGGTGTACGATCTGGAGCCGATCAGCCTGACGCCCGTCAACGATCCTCTGCAACTAACCCCTGTCGAAGTGCACGACCTGTCCCCCATCCTGCACCTCCCAGCACCCGGCCCGCGCTATCGAGTAACCGTCGGCGAACGAGACACACCCGAATTCATTCGCCAAAGCCGGGACTATGCTGAACTGCTGCGCAAGGGTGGGCATTCAGTCAATTTCGATCTGCAAAAGGGCTTGCAGCATTTCGATATCATCATGCATCCGGGGACGTTTTGGGCGGCGACGAAATAGGCAAGGGCATTTTCTGCGACGCTAGGAGCGTCCGGTTCGAGCCCTTAGCGGACCTTCAATTGACAAAACTGCGCCATTCCGCAGCGAACGACTGCACAAAGCCCGTGTAGCTGTGAGTTTCCAGGCCGCTAACAAGAAGGTCAAAGGTCTTTAGCCTGCAAGCATTTCTTCGACGCTCGCGTTAAATCGGTGTAGCGCGCCTTCGAAACGTCCGAATAGATGGCTTGGGTTGCCGCGCGAGGCAAAGCCGGATTGGATTTCTTCGCCCAATTCGAAATCCTCCATCAATGCTGTCACTGTGATTTTTTGGTTCTTGTCCCAATGTGCTTGCATCTCCGCCGTATCTGGCAAGGCACGTGGAACCAGCGTTGCCATTCGGACATGGGTCAAGTCATGGGCAATGGGTTCGAAATGGAACCACATAACATGGTCCTGTTGCACTAAAAGCTGAGAGTTTGACATCAAGGTATACACCATATTGGCATCCCGTCGTATTTCCCACTTGTCTTCGGGCGTATCGCGCATATCTGGCATTGAAATCCGAGGCAGAACTGCGCGCATATGCGGACCGAACATCTGGTAGGTCAGCAGATTGTCGGGGAAATAGGGACCTATCGTGTTCTTGTGGGCGACCCGGAAGTGATAAGCTTCCATTCCACCTTCCATCAACAACTTCCAGTTTGCCTTAATGTCAATCTCTTCGATCGCGGCGATACGGTGCTGATCCAGCCCGATCCAATCCAGCTCCGCACCGATCCCCGCAAGCCAGCCATCAATATCCGGCATCTCAGCGATATCTGGGTCTGCAACGATCCAAATGAACCCATTTTTCTCGGCGCAGGGCAATCGACGCAGGCCGCGCTCAGCGCGTGGAAGGTCGGGAAAACCCTGCGCTTCTTGCGGCACTGCACGCAATTCCCCTTCGTTGGTCCAGCTCCAGGCGTGGTAGGGGCAAGTAAAGACTCGCTTGCAGCCCTTTGCCTCGCGTTCCAATTTCGCGCCGCGGTGACGGCAAACGTTAAGGAAAGCACGAACATTCCCATTTTCGTCGCGTGTCAGCAAAACAGGCAAGTCTAAAAACCGTTTGGTCAGAAAAGCACGAGGCACTTCAAGCTCCGAGCTTTGCGCGACGATAACAGGGCGCCGCGTGAAGATCATAGCCCGCTCACGCTCGAATCGTTCCGAGCTGGAGTAGCGTGAAATCGGGGAATGCGCGATCGCATCATCCAGGAAAGCCGATTTCTGATCGGCCAGTCCAATGATCTCTTTTATCAGCTCGATTTCTGTTTGCCTGTCCATCAATATGCCTCTACTTACCGTTCGGTAATCTACTTACCACTTGGTAAGCCAGAATTCCTCTGATACGTAGCGTCACAGAAGCAGAGCGTTCCATGAACAGGCAAAACGATCCTAGGGCTGGCTATTTGACGGTCGCCACAAAACAGTTTGCAACCCACGGCTATCATGGCGCAAGCCTTGCCGCTTTGGCCGGCGAAGCAGGTGTGTCAAAACAGGCCTTGTTGCATTTCTTCGGAACGAAGCAAAAGCTGTATTCCGAGGTTCTATCCGGTCTCGCCAACAGGCAATTTGCTGAAATCGAAGCGGCGAAACAGCCCGATCCAGTGATGCACCTAAAGACCTATTTTGATCGATTTCTGGCGTCCAACTTGTCGCTGCCCGACGACGCGCGGCTGACTGTTCGAGCGTTACTAGACGTTCAGGCGAATGCCAAAGTTTGGCCGATGAAGGTCTATCTGGACAGTTTGATTGAGATCGCCAGCCATACCCCGGTCGGGCAAGAAGCAAGTGAAACCGAACTGCGCGCCCGGGTATTTCAATTGATCGGAGCGGTGCAGTATTTTGCCATTTCAATGAATGCGATTGGTGGGATGTACGGCAAAACGCAGGCCGGTGAATTGACGGCTCGGTTTTCAAAACAAATCTCAGACACAGTAGACAGCTTGTTCGGGCGGTCAAACTGACGCGTGCCGAACGGAAGTGAACGTTCGGGGCTTGTCACTTTGCTTCGTTGGCTGACCGCAGGTGGGACAGTGATCAACCTGTGACATGGTTCCGGCATGTACTCGGTTTCGGATATGATCTGCAGCGCGGCGCGAGAGACCCAATTGCTTGCGAACTGCATCAATTTCTTTCTCATCGGCCTCGCAGATGTCGCCGTCTTCCAAGGCCTTTCGAAATTCACGTTCCAGGCTGGCCCGTCGGCGGTGCAACTGGTCGTTCAGGCCGCTGGCAATGATCCCTGCAGGCAACGCAGCCATGCCGATGCCAATCACGGTGATCGCAGCGCCGAAGACCTTACCGGCAACTGTCACGGGCGTCACGTTGCCATAACCAACGGTCGTCAGCGTTGCCATCGCCCACCACATCGCCGCTGGGATCGAGCCGAATGCCTCCGGTTGTGCCTCGTGCTCTGCCAGCCAAGCACCGCTGGCCGCAAAGATTAGCATCGCCATCAGGATGAAGAAACCTGCAAAGAATGCGCCAGGCCCCAGCTGGTGTATATGGAATCGACCGTCTCTAGGATAACGGCGGCCACATTCAGCGTGATTAGGGCAATCAGTGCTATCTCAAGCAACCAGGGACCGATGGCCGCCCGGTCCGGGCGCTCGAGTCACCAATATACTTTCCTTCTTAGATAGCCCGAACTTGTGACTGCCTCACTCATGTCGAAACTGCGCCCAGGCGCGCGTGAGGGGGATCGCGATTTGCGATAGCAAAGCTGTCCCCCAGATCAGATTGCCAACCAAGGAGGGGACATGTGGGACGACAAAGAAACAGATGATTGCCAGCACTATCCCGAATACACGCACATCCCATCGCCCGAAATCCGTCGCCAAACGATGTTCTATTACGTTTTGCAGCACCCACAGCATGGCGATGTAACCGGCAAGTCCGAAACAGCCAATGGCAGCATATTCTGTTGGGTATGGTTCCCAAAATCCGACTTTCACCTCGGCAGCAAGAGCCACGCCGACCATGACGCCGCAAAGCATCAAGATCAGGTGCGCAAGCCACCAGATGACCAACGTCGATACCTTTTTGTCCTTTGGTTTGGCATTGCCGACAAAGTCGAAATAGACCCAACACATCACGAACATCGAGACGCCGCCGATGACGAAGTTGACCAATACGTCCGGCGATACTTTGTAAATTCCTTTTTCGGACAAGGTAACGACCAGTTTGAAGAACCCTTCCCCCAATATGATCAACGTCAACAGAGCAAACCGCTCAGCCATATGACCAAGGCGCGGGACAAACCTCTCGAAACGCAGGACTGTTACACCGGGGATCATGTACATTGCCTGTGTAGCCACCATTGCGGCGGCAAACGCCCAGTAAGCAAGAGGTGTGGGCAAAAATGCTGTAATCGCAAAGATCACCGCAAAGACCGAGAAATTGCGGATTTGCGCCGAGGACATTGACTCGCCTGATGAATTGGCCCGCCGAGCGCGATAGTACAGCGCTGCGATCATGGCCCGGTTCGCTGCAAATCCTAGCGCGAAGAAAACCCAACCCTTTCCTTCAATAGCCGGGATCGCCGCTGCCATGAACATCACCGTGCAGACCATCACGGCCATAATCAGCCGGTGCCAGAAGTCGGTGCTGACGTAGATCGAGTTGAATATGCTGAGTTCGCCCCACGCGTACCAGAGCGTGATGAAGACCCCAGCGAAGACAAGAAAACCATGCAGATCAAGATGATGCGACAAGTAGTTGCCCAGCAGAAAGATCGTCACGACATGGATCAGGTCGTAGAACAGCTCGGCCCAGTGGACATGATCATGTGCGTGGTCGAGGTCCTGGTGATGTTGGGGCTTTCGCCACATGGGGTGGTCATGCAGTGTCATAAATTGGGAACTCTTCAAGATTGAAAGGCTATGGTGGCCGACATGCGGCCACTCCGACTAGGTTTTTTCTACAAGAGGAAGGTTGTCGCGGAGACTTACGTCATGCGACCCCCCGCTATGGTTTCTCAGCGGTGGCATGCCGGGCAACACCCGTCCGATCGTGGGTTTTTGCGCTGGAAGCGCCCGGTATTCACGGGTTTTCGCGGCCCTGTCGTCTTGTAAATCCAGCAAGATGCGGGCGTAGTTTTGCTCGCCCTGTGCGCCGGTCACAAGGTGATGTTGGTCGAACACCATTGCGGGCACGCCCCGAACACCTTGGCTGATCCAGAATTGCTCTTTCTGGCGCACGAGATTGGCTCGATCTTGGCTTTGCAACATGTCCAACGCATCCGCTCGGTTCAGCCCGATGCCTGCAGCCACTTCGGCCAGAACCTGTACATCAGAGACGTTTTCGCAACGTGTAAAGAACGCCGAAAAGAGGGCCTGCTACATGTCGTGGCCTTTGCCTTGCTCGGCTGCACAGTCAATCAATTGATGCGCGCGGAAGGTGTTATACATCCGCATGTCATCGGCGTAATTGAACGTGAATCCCAGTGCCGCGCCCATCTCGGTCAGGCGGGCTCTCGCCTGGTTCGAGCCTTCCAAAGTGGTCCCGTATTTCGGTACCAGATGGTCGCGCAGGTTCTCTCCGCCTTCTGTCATCTGAGGGTTCAGCTCGAATGGGTGCCAGTGGATATCAAGTTCGACGCCTGTGTCGCGGGCGGCCTTGGCGAGCTGGTGGTAGCCAATCACACACTATGGACAAACAACGTCTGACACGACATCGACACGGATAGAGGGCGCAACTGGCATGGCTTAGGTTCCTTTCACGTCGCCGGAAAAACGCGCTGCGTTTTCCTTGGCAAAAGCGCTGGCATCTGCGTCAGCATCCCAGAATTGTGGGTTGGCCTTGGGGATGGTCAGCGCTCGCTGCACAGCGGGTCGGGCATCAATCCGGTCGAACCAGGCGTTCAAATGCGGAAAGTCCGACACATCCACTCGGGCCCAGACATAGGCACGCGCCCACGGGTACAGCATCATGTCGGCAATTGTGTATTCGTCCGCTGCGATCCATTCACGCCCCTCCAGACGTGTATTCATCACCTCCATCAACCGGCGGCTTTCGTCCACGTAGCGACGGATCGAGAATGGCTCTTCATGGCCATTGGGGGCGGCGATATGCTGGAAATACATTGCCTGTCCCATCATTGGTCCCACGTGGCCGACCTGAAACAGCATCCACTGCATAACCTCGGACCGCTTGACCGGGTCCGACGGCAGGAATTTTCCGTATTTCTCAGCCAGATGCCACAGGATCGCACCGGATTCGAAGATCGCGCGGCCTTCCGAACGATCCTCGATTGTCGGGATCTTTCCATTTGGGTTCAGCGCCAGATAGTCCGGCGCCTTTTGTTCCTGTTTGGAAAAATTGATATGAGTCAGGTCGTAGGGAACACCTGCCTCCTCCAAAAAAATGACCGGTTTGTAGCCGTTCATCGTGCCTGCAGTATAAAGGTGAATATCAGGCTGGGACATGTTCGACCTCGGAAAAAGTGGTTTTCAGATGCGCGTCAAATCGAGCGAAATCAGCCTCGATTTCGGGGTTCTTCATAACATCGAAGGCAGCGAATGTCGGGAGGGCCTGCATACCAAAGAACTTGGCGTTCAGATGCATGGGGCGCAGCAGATCGTCAACGCTTGCCCCGGCAAAGAACGGCTCGGTGGGGTTGTCGAATGCTTCCTTCGGCGCATTAAATGTCACCGAAAGCATGTATGTCTTGCCGTGCAGTGACCCACCCATGCCGTAATTGGCCTTTGGTGCGTTGGTGGTGCGACCATCACCATCGCATAGGCGGCCATCCATCCCGGCTGTGTAGACCTCATCCATATATTTCTTGAAGATCCATGGGACGCCCATCCAGTTTACCGGGAACTGCATGATGACCGTATCGGCCCAAACATGCGCCTCAACCTCTGAATTTGCGTCATAGCCATCCGCAACGGTGGTCATACGTACTTCGTGGCCCATTGCGTCCAACGTGTTGCCTGCGCGTTCGACCAGGCTAGCGTTCAATTGTCCGGGGGCGAACTCATACGGCTGAGTGCCGTTCACGATCAGGATTTTGCTCATGTCCATATCCTATATGTGCACTGTATGAACCCCTTGACGAATGAGGGGGTTGAGAGCATTTGAGTATTGAGGTGAAAAAAATCAACTAGTATACTTTTTGTAACCTTATGCATAAGGAAATGGATAGCGATGCGGGCGCGGGTGGACGAAGATGAAAAAGGGCGCAAAATTGTGACAGAGGCCTGTCAGGAGCCATGCGCAATTGAGCAGGGCATGCGGATCATCGGGGGCAAATGGACCGGGTCCATCCTATGGCACCTGAAGGATCGTCCGGTGCGTTTCAACGATCTTGCTCGGTTGCTGGGCGGGGCCAGCAAAAAGATGATTGCCGAGCGGCTGCGCCAACTAGAGGATCAGGGGCTGGTGAGCCGACACGTGATGGATACCGCGCCGGTTTCCGTGCAGTATTCTATCACTGACCTTGGCCGCACGGCACTTGGGTTTCTCGACGAATTGCGAAAGTGGAGCGAGAAGCTGCCTAACGGCTTAAAGCGATGACTTTGGTCTTTGTTTAATGATCAGAAAGCTAGAGCTTTTTCCGACCATATACCAAACGAGGTTTTCACCAATCTGCGGATGAAGTGACAAGGTTACTTGAAACAGTCTCCCAAGGGTTTGTTTTCCCGAAGAGTGTAGTGCGAACAAATTTCTGCCGGTCGCTCAGCGCCATTTGAACAGAACGGTGACGTAACACCTGTCCCGCAGGCCGAGAGTTTTGTTGAATTAGGTTCTGGCATCTACAGCAAACGGCTGCTTTTACGGCCGCGCCGCGGCAGCGGCTTTGCCAAGTAAGTGGCCGCAAAGGCCAGTCGATACGCATTGCGATTTCCGCTTTGTCCCGCAGTTCAGTCGTTGGAGCTTAACAAAAGCAAAAAAAGCGGCCCAATGGGACCGCTTTTGTCAATTTCTTCTGTAGCAATCGGATCAGTCCAGCGTCCGCGTGACCTCTTCGCGCTCGAAGATCTCGATCACGTCGCCTGCGCGGATGTCGTCGTAATTTTCGAACGCCATACCGCATTCCTGACCCGACTGAACCTCGGTCACTTCGTCCTTGAATCGCTTCAGCGTTTTCAGCGTGCCTTCGTGGATCACCACGTTGTCGCGCAGCAAGCGGACACCTGCGGAACGACGTGCGACACCTTCTGTAACCAGACAACCAGCAACCTTGCCGACGCCGGTGACCTTGAAGACTTCGCGGATCTCGGCGTAACCGATGAACTTCTCGCGGATCTCGGCACTCAGCAGGCCCGAAGCAGCTGCTTTCACGTCATCCACGAGGTCATAGATCACCGAGTAATAGCGGATTTCCACACCCTTCTGGTTCGCAGTGTTCCGCGCCGAGGCGTTCGCACGGACGTTGAAGCCAAAGATCGGTGCGCCGGAGGCTTCGGCCAGACCGACATCCGTCTCGGTGATTGCACCGACACCCGAATGCAGAACGCGCACGCGCACTTCTTCGTTGCCGATCTTCTCCATCGCCTGAACGATGGCTTCGGCCGAACCTTGTACGTCCGCCTTCATCAGAATCGGCAGCTCGGTGACATTTTCGTCTTCCTTGGCCTTCTGCATCAGCTGCTCAAGGGTGGTCGCGGCACCGGCGGCGGCGCGTTTGTCCTTGGCGGCTTGCTCACGATAGGCAGCAATCTCGCGGGCCTGCGCTTCGGTCTCGGTCACGTTCAGAACGTCACCGGCTTCGGGCGTGCCGTTGAGACCCAGAACCTCAACCGGAACCGAGGGGCCTGCCTCTTTGACGCGGTCGCCCTTGTCGTTGATCAGCGCACGGACCTTACCGTATTGCTCACCCACAACAAAGATATCGCCCTGACGCAGCGTACCGTTCTGAACCAGAACGGTGGCCACGGGGCCACGACCCACATCTAGCTGCGCCTCGATCACAGCACCTTGGGCGGCGCGGTCGGGGTTGGCTTTCAGTTCCAGAATCTCAGCCTGCAGCGCGATGGCTTCCAGCAATTCGTCCAGACCCTGACCGGTGATGGCGGAGACTTCGACGTCCTGAACCTCACCTGACATTTTCTCGACGATCACTTCATGCTGAAGCAGATCGGTGCGCACCTTGTCCGGATTTGCATCCGGCTTGTCGACCTTGTTGATCGCCACGATCATCGGCACTTCGGCCGCTTTAGCGTGGTTGATCGCCTCGATGGTCTGCGGCATCACCGCGTCGTCGGCGGCAACCACCAGAACCACGATATCCGTGACCTGAGCCCCGCGCGAGCGCATCGAGGTAAAGGCCGCGTGGCCCGGAGTATCCAGGAAGGTCAGCGTGGTGCCGCCATCGGTTTTCACCTGATAGGCGCCGATATGCTGGGTGATGCCCCCGGCTTCACCGGCCACAACGCGCGCGTCGCGGATCGCATCCAGCAGCGAGGTTTTACCGTGGTCAACGTGACCCATGATGGTGATGACCGGCGGACGCGGCTGCAGGTCCTCGTCCTTGTCCTCGACCTCTTTGATGACGTCTTCCACATCCGAATCGGAGACACGAGTGACCTTGTGGCCAAACTCTTCGATGATCAGTTCCGCGGTATCGGCGTCGATGGTCTGGTTTTGCGTGACCATCATGCCCATCTGCATCAGCGATTTGACAACATCAGCGACACGCTCGGCCATACGGTTGGCCAGTTCCGAAACCATGATCGCCTCGGGCAGCTGAACGTCGCGGATCACCTTTTCGCGTTCAACCGAACCACCCATGGCTTTCTGGCGCGCACGTTCCTGCTTGCGCTTCATCGCAGCCATCGAGCGTTGGCGGTTGCCTTCGCCACCGGTGGCCTGACCCAGAGTCAGTTTACCCGAGCGGCGGTTGTCATCACGGCCCTTGCCACGACCGCGCTGTTCACGCTCGCGATCCTGCTTGCGCGGAGCAGCCGCAGGTGCGGGCTTGCTGGCTGGGCTGCGCGCGGCTTTGGGCTCTTCGGGCGCGGGGGCAGCGGCGGCGCGTTTGGCGGCTTCTTCTGCCTCCTGACGCTTGCGCTCTTCTTCCTCGGCCTTGGCACGTGCCTTTTCTTCAGCCTCACGCTGTTCGCGTTCCTTGGCTTCCTGTTCCGCGCGGCGACGGGCGCGTTCTTCTTCACGCGCCTTTTCAGCAGCCTCACGGGCGGCGGCCTCTTCGACCTCGCGCGCTTTGGCGGCCTGCAGCGCCTTCATCCGGCGGGCCATTTCGGCGTCGGAAATCCCGGCAGGACGGCGCGACGGATCACCCGAAGGCGTTGCACCGCCGCTCGGCTTTCCGGCACCCGGCTTGGGGACCACCACGCGTTTGCGTTTGGTTTCCACCACGACATTCTTGGTGCGTCCGTGGCTGAAACTCTGTTTCACATTTCCGGGGCGTGCCCCGCCACGAAGACCCAATGTCTTTTTGCCGTCACTATCGCTCATAAAGCTTCTTACCCTTCCGTGCGGCCCTTGCCGCCGTCATCCGTTTCGCGCAAGCCACGCAGGCGCTGCGCTTCCTCTACAACACGTTTGGCGAGTCCGCCAGAGGCCAGCGCCGCATGAATCACGGTTTGGCGCCCAAATGCCGCCCCTAATTCATCCGCAGTCAGCCATCCGATGTATTTTCCGAAGTGCGGCGTGCTGAGTTTCGACTTGCCGCGCCCCGATCCATCGCTGGCCTGAATCAGTACCTGAGCCTCTTCCCGGTCCAGCCACGTCTTGACCTTTTCATACCCGGCGACCGCGTCACCGGACTTGCGCGCCAAGCTGATCAGCTCGATCACCCGTCGCGCGACTTGCTTTTCAACCTCATCCGCCAGGTCCGTTTGCGCAGTCGCCTGCGTCTTGAACCCGCGCGAGAACAGCTTTTTGCCAACGGCCTTGTCCAGCGCGGCGCGATCCGCCGCCACATAGACCCCGCGCCCCGGCAGTTTTGCCGCAACATCGGGAAAGACCTGACCCTCCGGACCCATTACAAAGCGGATCAGCCCGTATTTGGGCTGAACCTCGCCCGTGGCTATGCACTTGCGTTCGGGTCCGTCCGACCGATCCTTATGGACGCCACCGCGACCCATTAACGCCACCCCGAGGCCCTGAGATCAGGCCTCGGCCTCCTCTTCTGCTTCGCCGTCTTCGTCCGCCTGCTCCAGCTCGGCCGGGTCAACCCAGCCCAGCATGATGCGTGCCGTCATGACCAAGTCCTGTGCCTCTTCCAGCGTCACGCCGAAAGGTTCCAGAACACCATCATCCTTGATGCGCTCGCCGTCGACCGTGGTCCAGCCACCGGCCAGTTCCCAGTCGGCGCAGGTGGCGAAGTCTTCCAGAGTCTTCACGTCATCCTTGGCCAGCGCCTCTACCATCTGGGGTGTGAGGCCTTCGAATTCAATAAGGCTGTCCTCGACGCCCAACGCACGGGCTGCGTCCAGAGCCGCCTTGGCCTGTGCTTCCAGGAATTCACGGGCCCGGGTCTGCAATTCCTGAGCGGTGCCTTCGTCAACGCCGTCGATGACCAGAAGCTCGTCCAGCTCGACATAGGCCACCTCTTCGAGGTTGGTGAAGCCTTCGGACACCAGCAGTTGGGCAAAGAACTCGTCCAGATCCAGCGTCTCCATGAACAGCTGGGTTCGGGCTTCGAATTCCTTCTGACGACGTGCCGATTCTTCGGCCTCGGTCATGATGTCGATGTCCAGGTTGGTCAGTTGGCTGGCCAGACGCACGTTCTGACCGCGACGGCCGATTGCCAGCGACAGCTGTTCTTCGGGTACGACAACTTCGATCTTGCCAGCTTCTTCATCCAGAACCACCTTGGAGACTTCCGCGGGCTGCAGGGCGTTCACAAGGAAGGTCGGCTGATCTTCGTTCCACGGGATGATGTCGATCTTTTCACCCTGCAGCTCGTTCACAACCGCCTGCACACGGCTGCCGCGCATACCAACGCAGGCACCGACAGGGTCGATCGAGCCGTCATAAGAGATCACGGCGATCTTGGCGCGCGAACCGGGGTCGCGGGCCACGGCCTTAACCTCGATGATGCCGTCATAAATCTCCGGCACTTCCATCTTGAACAGCTCGGCCATGAATTCCGGCGCGGTGCGCGACAGGAAGATCTGGTGGCCACGAACCTCGCGGCGCACTTCCTTGATGTAGGCGCGCACGCGATCATTCGGGCGATAGCTTTCGCGGCCGATCTTGTCATTGCGGCGCAGAACGGCCTCGGCACCGCCCAGATCGACGATGACATTGCCAAATTCTTCGCGCTTGACCGCACCGTTGATGATGGTGCCTGCGCGATCCTTGAACTCTTCGTACTGGCGATCACGTTCCGCTTCGCGGACCTTCTGCAGGATCACCTGCTTGGCCGATTGCGCCGCGATCCGGCCCATTTCAACCGGCGGCACTTCTTCGACGAAGACGTCACCGACCTCGGGGTTTTCCATGTACTGCTTGGCTTGTTCGACGGTGAACTCGGCCTGATAGTTTTCCAGCTCTTCATCCTCAACCACGGTGCGGACGCGGGTAAAGGTCGCCTTACCTGTCTTGCGGTCGATGCTGACACGGATGTCCATCTCGGCGCCGTAGCGGCTCTTGGCGGCACGGGCGAGCGATTCTTCCATCGCTTCGACAACCAGACCGGGGTCGATCATCTTTTCGCGGGCCACGGCCTCGGCGGTCTGCAGCAGCTCCAGCTGGTTGGCTGAGGTGATTGCCATCAGTTCGTCTCCTCTTCGGACCCTTCGGTCTCAATCTCGTCGAAAGCGTTTTCGTTTAAGGATCCAGCGTCTTTGCGCTGGCGCAGCATTTCCTTGATCAGGTCATCGGTCAAAACCAGCTTGGCATCGCTTAGCCAGTCGAATTGCAGACCGATGGTGATCGTCTCATCTCCCTCGGGGATATTGATCAGAACTTCATCCCCTTCGATCCCGGCCAGCTCACCCTTAAAGCGGCGGCGGCCGTCGATCAGTTCCGCGGTTTCAATCTTCGCTTCATACCCTTCGAAATTCTCAAAATCCTTGAGACGGGTCAGAGGGCGGTCGATACCGGGGCTGGACACCTCTAGCGTATAGGCGTCCAAAATCGGATCCTCGACATCCAACGTGGCGCTGACGGCGTTGGAAATCTCAGCGCAGTCATCCACTTCGATGCCACCATCGGGCTTGTCAGCCATGATCTGCAACGTGGTGGTCTTGCCGCTCATCAGGCGGATGCGCACAAGCTCATACCCCAGATCCTCGATCACCGGGGTGATGATCTCGGCCAGTCGCCGGTCGATGGCAGCTTTGGCAATCAGGTCGTTTGTCATTCAGATCTCTACCCTTCAATCGGGCACAAAAAAACGGGCGCGCGGCCCGTCGTATTTTCCGGTGGAGCCTTGAACCAGAAGTCCAACGCGCCGCTGTTGCAACTGCATATACGCAGGCTTTCCCGAGTCTGCAACCCCCGGCGTGAAACGTGATCAGGTCAGGCCAGCCACCACCGTTCGGCGATGCGCCCGTCGTCCAGCGCGCGGCCCCCGATCTGGCGTGGCATACCCACCTGTCCGGCCACGGCCAGCGCCATGTCATCTTGGCTGGGGTGATAGCGCAGGCCGCGCTGATCCATCAGCCCATCACGATCTGGCAGCGCCGCGACATCCACGTACCCGTCGCGCAACGCCTCAGCCCGGACGCGGGCGTCAGGGATCACGATAACCTCAAGCGCGTCGGCCCAACCGGCCTGTCCGTCCTTGTAGTGTTCCGCCACCCGGCGGCCCAGAAAATTCCGCCCGTCCTCGGCCCGTTCCACCCGGTAGCACCCGGTGCCATTGGCGGTGCACAAAGGCGTCACGCCCTGCCCATCGCGTGTGATGACGAACCGGGTATCGGCCAGCAGGAACGGCAGGCCGGGATTGGCCTCGGTCAGTTCCAGTCGCAGTGAATCTGCCGACAGCGCCTCAGCCCGCCCGACCAGTTGCAGCACCGACACCACATCTGCAACATCCAGCGCCGCGCCGTCATGGAAGGTCACATTAGCCCGCAGATCAAAGCTCCAGACCCGCGCATCCGCATTCGTGTGCCACCCGGTCGCCAATTCGCCGCGCAAGGTGCCATCGGGCGCGATCTCGGTCAGAGTGTCAAAGACAGCCCCACGCGCAATCTGCTCCAAACTGTCATCACGTGGCACGGCCAGCCGCAGCGTTCCGCCCTTTTTGGGCGTATCCGCCAGCGAGGCCCCCGTGGCCGCCAGCAAAGCCGCCGCGGCACCCGAGGCAAATAAGGCACGACGGTCCATCCGGGTCATGCGATGCCCTCCGCCACGCGGTCCATGATGCGCACCAGCTCGGCGCTGATGCCGGGTTCGGACAGGGCATGGCCTGCTTGTCGCACCATCTTCAGCTCAGCATTGGGCCAACGTTCGGCCAAAGACCACGCGGCCTGCGGCGGGCAGATCATGTCATAGCGCCCCTGCACGATATGGCAGGGGATATGGGCGATCCGATCCACCTGATCCAAAATCTGACCGTCCTTCTCAAGAAACGCGCCATGGGTGAAGTAATGATTCTCAAGCCGCGCAAAGGCACGCGCGTATTCTCCGGGGCTTTCCCCCGTGGACCCGTGCGAGTGGATCGAAGCTAGCGCGTTCTCCCACGCCGACCAGGCCCGCGCATACAGTATTTCCGTCGCCCGATCGCCCGAGAACAGTCGTTTGTGATAGGCGCCTATGGTATCCGACAGCTCATCCTCGGTCAGCAAAGCGGTGAATTTCGCCCATTGCTCGGGCCAGAACTTGCCCGCGCCGCCGCCATAGAACCAATCCAGCTCGGCCTGAGTGGCCAGAAATACGCCGCGCAGCACCAGCCGATTGACGCGGTCTGGATGCGCCTGTGCATAGATCAACGCCAAGGTCGCCCCCCAGCTGCCGCCAAACACCGTCCAGTCGTAGATATCCAGCAGAGTCCGCAGGCGTTCGATGTCATCCACCAGATCCCACGTCGTATTATCCACCACCGAGGCATGCGGCCGCGACCGGCCACACCCGCGCTGATCAAACAGAATCACCCGGAACACACGCGGATCGAAATACCGCCGCATCGCTGGGCTGCACCCGCCACCGGGGCCGCCATGCAGGATCACGACCGGCAAGCCTACGGGATTGCCACATTGCTCCATATAAATACGGTGCCCATCGCCCACATCGACCATGCGCTGATCGAACGGGTCGATCGGCGGGTACAGATATTGAACTGCGCGCTTTTGGTCCGGGTACTTATCCATTAGGGCCCTATATAGTCTTTAAACGTAAAAGAGCACACGGAGACAGGAATGCAAGCGCATCCGAACACGGTTGACCCGTCCGAGATCGCAAAATTCGAGGCGATGGCCGCCGAATGGTGGGACCCGCATGGGAAATTCAAACCTCTGCACATGCTCAATCCATGCCGTCTGGACTATATCACACAGCAGATTGCCGGTGAATTTGACCGTGATCTGAAGGCCGAAAAACCGTTCGAGGGCCTGCGCCTGCTGGATATCGGCTGCGGCGGTGGGCTGCTGAGCGAACCAATGGCGCGTCTGGGCGCAACGGTCGTGGGTGCCGACGCTGCTGAACGCAACCTGCCCGTCGCCCGCATCCATGCCGAACAATCGGGGCTTGAGATCGACTATCGCCACACCACCGCCGAGGACATGGCCGCCGCGGGTGAGCAATTCGACGTGGTGCTGAACATGGAGGTGGTCGAACACGTAGCCGACCCCCTCGGCTATCTCACCGCCACGCAGCAATTGCTGAAACCCGGCGGGTTGCAAGTGTGTTCGACCATCAACCGCAACCCGAAATCCTTTGCGATGGCCATTTTCGGGGCCGAGGTCGTCATGCGCTGGCTGCCCCGCGGCACGCATGAATGGAACAAGTTCATTACCCCCGATGAGCTATTCGACCTGCTGCGTCAGGCCGGGCTGGAGCCGGTGGACCGCAAGGGTTTCGTCTTCAACCCGATCCTGTGGAGCTGGTCGATCTCGAACCGGGATTTGAGCGTGAACTATGTGACGGCGAGTGTGAAGCCTACCTGAGGCTACTCCCCCTCCAACTGCAACCGCAAATCCCGCAGTACGGGCAGCGTGCTGCGGACGCGCTCCAACCCCAGCTCTCCGACCACGCGGTTGATCAGCGGGGCAATCGACGAAATCGCCTGATCGCGCGCGCGACGACCGGCGGGACTGATGGCAACCATCTTGCGGCGGGCGTCGTCCCAGTCGGGGCGGATGTGGATGTATCCGGCCCATTCCAGCTTGGCCAATGTGTTGGTCATCGCCCCGCGAGTGACGTGGAACGTGCTGGCCAGTTGCGCCGGGCTGCGCTCATCGCCGACGAACACAAGATGGTTCAGGACCGAGAAATGCGAGATCTCCATACCCTTTGGCAGCACCCGGCTTAGCCGGTTGCGCAATAGCTGGTCGGCGGTCAGGATCTCGCTGAACAGCGTGACCGCAAGGGCATTGGTGTCGTTTGCCATGGTCCGATCTTGAGTCAGGGCCCATCGAAGGGCCGCAGGTGCGTCAGTGAGGGCACTCGGCGGCGCGCCTCTGACACAGAACTATCATCCAAATCGAAAATGTGAATGCCCGGATCAGTGCCTGCGTCGATGACGACCTCTCCCCACGGGGCAATGGCCATGGTATGGCCATGCGTATGTCGTGTTTTTCCGCGCGTTTTAGGGTGCGCACCCGTTTGCGCCGGAGCCAGCACCCAACAGCCGGTCTCAATCGCCCGCGCGCGCAGCAGCGATTCCCAATGCGCCTTGCCCGTGACCGGAGAAAACGCCGCCGGAACGGTCAGAATTCGCGCACCTGCCTGCGCCAAGGCAGCAAAGAGATGCGGAAAACGGATGTCATAGCAAATGGCCATACCGACCTTACCGAAATCGGTCTGCGCAATCACGGCCCGGTCGCCGGGGCGATAGTTCTTCGACTCGCGGAAGGTTTCAGTTTCCGAGACCTGCACGTCGAACATATGGATCTTGTCATAGCGCGCCACGATCTGCCCTCGCGGATTGATCATGAACGACCGGTTGGCAAAGCGCCCATCGGCGTCGTGCGTCTTGATCCCAAGCGAGCCGATCAACAACCACACGCCCAGCGCAGCAGCCTGTTCGCGCAAGCCCGCCAGCGTCTGGTCATCTTCTTCGTGCTGCAACACCTCGCGTTGCCGCGTGGTCGAGGTCGAGACGCAGTTCGTCACCTCGGGCGTCAGAATGAACAGCGCGCCCTGCGTGGCCGCCTCGGCCATCAGGGCGCGCACCATGTTCAGATTGTCAGACGGATCATCCGACGAGGTGATCTGCAGCAGCGCAGTCTTCATGCCGCCAGCAGGCGATCCAACTTGCCCTGACGGTCCAGCTCGTACAGATCATCACAGCCGCCCACGTGCTGGGTGCCGATGAAGATTTGCGGCACGGTGCGTTTGCCGCCGGCGCGCTTGATCATCTCGGGCTTGCGTTTGGGGTGCATGAAGACGTCAACCTCTTTGAACTCGACGCCTTTCTGCTTCAGCAGACGCTTGGCCGCATGGCAGAAGCCGCACAGAGGCGATGTGTAGATCTCAACCGGTTTCATAAATCATCCCTTCGGGTTTCGCGTAATCCTGCGCGAATTAGGCATCCTTGGCAACGCGCGCTAGGGTCAACACGAAAATATGATTTGCCCCTGCATCCATGCAGACACGGGCACAGGCCGCCAGCGTCGCACCCGAGGTCATCACGTCATCGACAAGCAGGACATCCTGACCCTGTATCCGGCTGATGCGCCTGGGATGGGGCGCGATGGCGTTTTCCAGCGTCTCGGCCCTTTGCGCGGCGGTTTTCCCGTCCAAAACCGGCGTTTTGACCCGGCGGGTCAGAAGATCGGGGCAGACCTCCAGCCCGGTTTGCTGGCCCAAGTGCTGCGCCAACAGAGCGGATTGATTGTAGCGTCGCTTCAGCAATCGGGACCAATGCAAGGGCACCGGCACCACAAGCATGTCTTCGCGGAACAAATCCCGACCTGCCTCGGTCATCCAGCGCGCAGCGGGGCGCGCCAGTTCGGGCCGGTCCCCGTGTTTGAACGCCAAAATCAGTCCTCGCGCCTTGCCGTCATACAACAATGCCGACCGTCCATCCCGCCATGGCCGGGGCGTCTTCATGCAGTCATCGCATTCGATCCGGTACCCATCCGCCTCGCCCGGCAGAGGCAACCCGCAGCTTTCGCAGACGACCCCGCCGATGAACGGCGTGTCACGCCAGCACGCGCCGCAAAGGCCAAAGTCAGACTCGGTCAACTCGCCGCAGCCCATGCAACGCGGTGGATAGATCATCTGAAGGGCGGTTTGAATCAGCGGCCAGATGCGATACTTGCGCCCTATGAAACTGCCTGCCTCCAACGCACCCTCTCTGTTCGACCGCAAGGCCCTGACCCTGCATCGCGCCCGCGCGCAGGACGAGGCGCTGTTCCTGCACCGCGCCGCCGTGGACGAGGTTCAGGATCGACTCAGCATGGTTAACAAAACTTTTACGGCCCCGGCTGTGGTGACGCCGTTTGCCCATATCTGGCGGGATGTGTTCCCAGAGGCACAGATCGTGGCCGATGATGAGGTGCTGGCCCTGACCCCCGGTGCGCATGATCTGGTGATTCACGCTATGGCGCTGCACTGGGCCAACGACCCCGTAGGCCAGTTGATCCAATGCCATCGGGCGCTAAAGCCTGACGGGCTGCTGCTGGTGGTCAGTCTGGGCGGAGAAACCCTGCACGAGCTGCGCGCAGCATTGGGTCAGGCCGAGATCGAGGTCTCGGGCGGGCTCAGCCCACGCATCGCGCCGATGGGAGAGCTGCGTGATATGGGCGGCTTGCTGCAACGGGCCGGGCTGGCCCTGCCGGTGGCCGACACGGCGCGACTGACGGCCGAATACCGCGACCTGCGACATCTGATGCAGGATCTGCGCGTAATGGGCGAGACCAACAGCCTAACCGACCGCATTAGACGCCCCACTCGGCGACAGGTCTTTGACCGCGCCCAGCAGATATACGCCGAACACTTCGCAACCCCCCAAGGGCGGTTGAAAACCACCTATGAACTGATTTGCCTGACCGGCTGGTCCCCAGATGACAGTCAGCAAAAGCCCCTTCGCCCGGGATCGGCCCAAACCCGCCTTGCCGAAGCATTGGGGACAAAAGAAGGCAAACTGTCCGATTGACGGCGGACCATTTCCGTTTATCTCAGCTCGGAACACGACGAATTCAGGAAACAATCCCATGTTTGACGCCACTCGACCCGCTCATGCCCCCGAAGACCACCCCAAGGTCAAAATGGGCCGCGTCGGCATCCTGCTGGCCAATCTGGGCACTCCGGACGATTACACCTATTGGCCAATGCGCCGATATCTGAACGAGTTTCTTTCGGACCAGCGCGTCATCGACTATCCGAAATGGAAATGGCAGCCGATCTTGCAGGGGATCATCCTCAGCAAGCGGCCCTTCAGTTCGGGCGAGGCCTACAAATCGATCTGGAATCACGAAAAAGGCGAAAGCCCGCTGATGACGATCACCAAGGATCAAACCGCCAAGATGCGCGATGCGATGCAAGCGCGCTATGGCGATCGGGTGATGGTCGATTTCTGTATGCGCTACGGCAATCCCTCGACCAAATCCAAGGTGCGCGAATTGGTGGCAGCGGGCTGTGAGCGCATCCTGTTCTTCCCGCTCTATCCGCAATATGCGGGCGCCACGACCGCCACCGCCAATGACCAGTTCTTCCGCGCCCTGATGGAAGAAGCCTGGCAACCTGCGTCACGCACCGTGCCCGCCTATTTCGACGAACCCGCTTATATCGACGCGCTGGCCGGATCTGTGGAACAGGCTTACGCCGCGATGGAAACCAAGCCTGATATTCTGGTCTGCTCATATCACGGGATGCCGGACCGCTATTTGCAGCAGGGCGATCCCTATCACTGCCAATGTGCAAAAACCTCTCGCCTGCTGAAAGAACGGTTGGGCTGGGCGGATGATCAGCTTGTATCAACCTTCCAGTCGCGATTCGGGCCCGAGGAATGGTTGAAACCCTATACGGTCGATCACGTGGCGGACCTGGCACGTCAGGGGAAGAAAAACATCGCCGTGATCGCTCCGGCCTTTTCCGCCGATTGCATCGAGACGCTGGAAGAGATCAACGAAGAGATCAAGGAAAGCTTTGAAGAAGCCGGCGGTGAGAGCTTTACCTACATCCCCTGCCTCAATGACGACGACGCGCATATCGCAGCTCTTGGCAAGGTCATCGAAGACAATCTGAAGGGCTGGCTGGACTAAACCCGACCTGATCCGGCGCCTGCATGAGCGCATAAAAAAAAGGCGGTGGAATGCTCCACCGCCTTTTCTATGTATTTCGCTCGTCGAATTAGCTTGCTGCAACAGCTGCGGCAACCACAACCAGCAGGACCAGCGGCAGGATGATGCCCTGCGACGAACCCTGAGTTTCTTCGACAACAACAGGTGCTTCAACAACCGGCTCTTCCAGGTTGCCAGCAAAAGCGGTCGATGCAGCAGCGGTCAGTGCAGCGGCGAGAACGAGTTTCTTCATATTAACCTCCAGAATAAGTACGGCTCCAACTAGCGAAACCGCACACCCAAGACTTACCTCGTATATTTTTCTAACCAGCTATCCGACTGGAATGCAAATGGAACTTGCGTCGCAAGCGGGTTCACGCGCGATTTTGTCGTCAAATTAGCAACACTTGCGTGCCAACATTGGCCATCGAAAACAACTCGGCAATATCTTCGTTGAAAAGACCGATGCAACCATTGGATGATCTACGCCCGATTTTGCGCGTATCGTGGGTTCCATGAATGCGATAGTATTTCCAGCTTAGATATAAAGCGTGCGTTCCCAACGGGTTATCCGGACCCGGTGGAATATAGTCCGGCCATTCCGGGTTGCGTTTCTTCATCGACGGCGTCGGCGCCCAGCTTGGACCTTCGACTTTTCGGATCACGCTGGTGCGTCCCCGGCGGGTCAATTCCTCGGTCAAGGGCACTGAAGACGGATACAGTTTGTACACACTTTGATCTTCTGACCAATAATGTAGCGCCCGTGAGATGGTATCGACCAAAATTGCGCCGTTTCGAGTGTTGTCGAAATAGGGTTTCCAATCCAAAGCGCGGAAGCCAGAAATATTGCGGCGCACCTGAGGTTCGGGCTCTGGGGCCGGCCTGAGCGGATCACCGGGGATGTATTGCGCAATCGCAGGTGACGCCAGCGCCGCCGTGGCGGTCGTCAGAAATACGCGGCGACTTGTCACCGGAATAGGTTTCTTGACCATATCGAGCGGTCCCTCTCTATACCAAATCTGAAAAACTGACGTATTTTATTGCCAGAATGCGTCTTTCGCAAACCAAACCGGCAAAATCACGCGAGAATCGGCTATTGCAGGTTTGCCCAACCCCGTCGAGCGCGCTATGCCCTAGGACAACAGAAACATCAGGCCCACCATGACGCGTATTATTTCTTTATTGTTTGCTTGCCTCGTTGCTCTGGCAGCATGTACCCCCAGCAGCACGCCGACTTACGGTGCCGACGGGCGTCCTTTGCCGACTGTCTACAAGATTCGAGGCAATCCCGAAAAACTGCAATTCCGCATGCTTGATTCGGTCAACGCGCTGCGTCAGGCGTCGGGACTACAACCGGTTCAACTGAATGCCCAGCTGAACGCCGCTGCCGCGACCCACTCCAAGGACATGGCGCGTCAGAACCGGCCATGGCATTTCGGGTCCGACGGCTCTTCGCCAATCGACCGGGCGGCGCGTGTGGGATATTTCGGCACATTTCTGGGCGAGGCGATTTCCGAGACATTCGAAACCGAAACCGAAACGCTGGCCGCCTGGATGCAGGAACCGGGGCCACGCTCGGTTATTCTGGACCCAAAGGCCACACAAATGGGCTTTGCCTGGCATCAGGAGAATGGCGGGAAAATCTGGTGGACTCTGGAAATGGGGACCGGCGGCTGACCACAGCCACTTAAATAAGAAGCCCCCAATATTCGGGGGCTTTTCTTTTTCAATCAGACGATTAAGCCGCCTGCATGGATTGCGCTTCGGTCAAAATCGCATAGAGCTTGACTGGATCGGGATTGGCCCGCAGCTTGGCGCAAACCGAGGTATCGCGCAGCGTCCGAGATACCAGCGCCAGTGCCTTCAGGTGATCCACTCCCGCCTCTTCGGGGGCGAACAATGCAAAAGCGATATCAACAGGCTGCCGGTCTACCGACCCAAAATCAATCGGCTTTTCCAGCATGACAAACACGCCCGAGACATCCTGTAGCTCGGTCAGCCGCGCATGAGGCAGAGCAACGCCATGGCCCACGCCTGTGGGCCCAAGGCTTTCACGCTCCAGAAGCGCATCCACAACGACCTGCGCGTCCAGACCCAGTGTCGCAGCCGCAACATCGCCGATTTCCTGAAACAACCGCTTCTTGCTGGATGCGGCGGATAACACACGCACTGCTTCGGGCTTCAGAATGCTCGAAAGCTCCATGATAACGCTCCATGACGAAGCCCCCACTGGCGCAGGGGCACGTCTTTCTAATCTTGCCTGTTACGGATCAATCCAGCCGATGTTTCCGTCTTCCCGACGATACACGACATTCAATCCATCCTTGTTCTCATTCCGGAACACCAGCACCGGGGCACCAGCCAGTTCCATCTGCATAACGGCTTCACCAACACTCAGCGATGGGATCTTGGTTTCCATCTCAGCCACGATCATCGGCTGCAGAGTTTCAGGCTCATCCGCCGACTCAGATTCGTCAGAGGCGAGGATATAAGAGGAAGCTCCAAAGAGTTCAACCGGCTCGGACCGATCCTTGTGATGGTCCTTGAGACGGCGTTTGTATCGGCGCAATTGTGTTTCCATCTTGTCACAGCACCCCTCGAATGCTGCGTAAATCTCGGTTGCGTGGGCTTTGGCCTGCGCCGTCAGGCCGGTGGAAAGATGTACGGTGGTCTCGCACACATATTCATGCGCAGAACGGGAAAAGACGACATTGGCGTCGGTCGGTCGCTGGGCGTATTTGCCCACCACCTCGCCAAGTTCGGTCTGCACATGGGTCTGAAGTGCTTCGCCGATGTCGATCTGTTTTCCGCTGATTTGGTAACGCATGTGATCTCCTTCACAATTCACACCCATTTAGACGCTGTGAAATACAACGCGCTTTTTTTTATCGGGTGGGGGGTATCGACATGTTCCGCGGTAGCCGGAACTTGATCCCTTCGAAGAAGGGGCATCGTGATCCAGACTGGAACCGAGAAAATGCCATGCCCCAATTGAGGCAAGAGACGGAGGAAGAGTCAATCAAAACAGGCGTGTATATACGAGATTTCCGCCATGCATCCGGCGCAATACCGCGCAAACCTATGAAATACGGAAGTTTTCACCCAGATAGACGCGGCGCACGTTTTCGTTTTCGACTACTTCGTCCGGCGTTCCGGACATAAGTACCTGACCATCATGCAGAATATAGGCGCGATCTACGATCTCGAGCGTCTCGCGCACGTTGTGATCAGTGATCAGAACACCAATCCCGCGCTTTTTCAGATCGGCCACAAGGTGACGGATGTCGCCCACGCTGATCGGGTCCACACCGGCAAAAGGTTCGTCCAGCAGCAAATACTTGGGGTCAGCCGCCAGACAACGCGCGATCTCGACCCGGCGCCGTTCGCCACCAGACAGGGCCAGCGCAGGCGCGCGACGCAGATGTTCGATCGAGAAATCGGACAACAGCTCTTCCAGCCGTTCCTTGCGGCGATGCGCGTGTCTTACGGTGATATCCAGCACGGCAGATATGTTTTCTTCAACGCTCATACCCCGGAAAATCGACATTTCCTGCGGCAGATACCCAATACCAAGCCGTGCGCGGCGGTACATGGGCAGGGTCGTCACCACCTGACCGTCGA
This sequence comes from Ruegeria lacuscaerulensis, assembly GCF_013034745.1. NCBI lineage: Bacteria > Pseudomonadati > Pseudomonadota > Alphaproteobacteria > Rhodobacterales > Roseobacteraceae > Ruegeria > Ruegeria lacuscaerulensis. The sequence goes on from NZ_WQGP01000006.1 coordinate 49,186, forward strand.
TGGTCACGGTTCCGGCCTCGGGAAAAACCAGCCCAGCCACTGAATAAAAGGTCGTGGTCTTGCCCGACCCGTTGGGGCCCAACAGCGCCACAACCTCGGACCGGCCCAATGTCATCGAGACATCGCGGATAACCGTTTTCTTCCGGTAGGATTTGCGCAGCTTTTCGATCCTGAGCCCCGATGTGCCCTCGGTCACGCTCAGACTGGGTCGCGCCATCAGTTGGCCCCCTGCTGAAGGATCGTCTTGACGTTGCCCGTCACCGTTGCCGACCCAGAGGTCAGGTTTGCATTCATCTGATCGCCGCTGATCGTGCTGGGGCCCTGGGTCAGCAGAACGTTACCGCGCATGACGATCTGGCCCGAGTCGATGGTATATTCCGCCCAATCCCCTTCCGCCGCATCGGGCGGGCTGACCAGAACAACGTCTTCCGTGGCCTCCATCCGCTCGATACCCGAGCGGTCCTCATTGTAGATCACTAGTACCCGACCCGCAGTCAGCCGCATTTCTCCCTGGATGACGATCACGTTGCCCACGAACTCGGCCGAGCCGTCCTCCTGGTTCACGTTCAGCGATTCCGATGTCACCTCGACCGGCAGGCTGGGGTCTGCCTTGACGGCACCAAACGCGACCTGGGTTCCCTGCGCCGCAGCCAGATTGGCACCGGCCAGCAAAGAGACGGTAAGAAGGACAGTACGAAAATCGAACACAGCTTATCTTTCTGCTTGTTGCGGCTGGTATATCAGCTTCACGCCATCTGTAAAAAGAATATGGACCGGACCGTCCTTTTTTTCCGCCCCGAATGTCATGCGACCGGCCGAGAAATCGCCGATCGCGCCAGTTCCGTCAATCTGACCCGGCGTATCACCCCGAATTTCGTCCAAGGCCGTGTTCAGGTGATCGGTTGTCACCCGAATACCGTCGGTCGTGGTAATCACGACATCTCCCACGAAGGTTGCCGTGTTCTTGTCAGGTCGGATCGTGCCCGAATTGGAATCCAGCGTGATGATACCGCCATTCAAAAGCCCCAGCCTGCCCTGAAACTCGGATGCCGTGGGCACAGAGCTCTCGGTTCCTTGCGTGGCTTGCGTGGCTTCGATCAGTACCTCTTCGCCCTTGCGCGTGGTGCCACGGTAGCTGGGATTGGTGACCACCTGATCGGCCAGACGTTCCTCGATATCGCGTTGGGTGAAGGGGACCGTCACGTCGGTTTCGATGCTGCGCGACAGCAGGAACACGGTGGACAACAGCACAATGGCCGCCAGCGGCAGGACCACCTTCAAGAACTGCACCATCCGAGAGTGGCTGTCCACGGCCCCGCCCTCTTATCCCAGCCCGACGCGCAGGCAATCGTGAATGTGCAGCAGACCCAGCGCGGGGCCGTCCGTATCCGGTTCGACCACAAACAACGAGGTGATCTTGCGGTCATTCATGATCGCCACGGCTTCTTCAGCCAATGCATCGGGTCCGATTGTCGTCGGGTTCTCGGTCATCACCTGCGCGGCTGTTTTGGACAGCAAACCATCCATGTGACGGCGCAGGTCCCCATCGGTGATAATCCCCGAAAGCTGGCCACCGCTTTCTGTCACGCCCGCGACGCCGAACCCTTTCTGGCTGATCTCTATCAGCGCATCGCTCATGGCGACATCGGATGCCAGCAGGGGCAGGGCCTCGCCCGTATGCATCAGGTCACGCACCGTGCTGAGCCGCGCGCCCAGCTTGCCTCCGGGGTGGAAAGCACGGAAATCCTCGGGCTTGAAATCGCGATGTTTCATCAGCGCGATCGCCAGCGCGTCGCCCATCGCCAATGTCAGCGTGGTCGAGATCGAGGGCACCATGCCAAATCCACACGCCTCGCCCATCGAGGGGATCAGCAAGTGCACATCCGCCTGTTTCATCAACGTGCTTTCAGGCTTGCTGGACAAGCCGATCAGCGGAATCCCAAACCGGCGGGTAAAGGCCAGCAAGTTTGCCAGTTCCGGCGCTTCGCCAGAATTCGAAATAGCCAGAACAACATCGCCCTTGGACACCATGCCCAGATCGCCATGGCTGGCCTCGGCAGGGTGAACGAAATAGGCGGGCGTGCCGGTGCTGGCCAAAGTTGCCGCGATTTTGTGGCCGATATGACCTGATTTGCCGATGCCGCTGATGATAATGCGGCCTGTGGCTTGCAGGATCAGCTGCACGGCCTCGGCAAAGTCTTCGTTCAGGCTGTCGGCCAGCACGTCCAGCGCGCGGGCTTCGTCGGTGATCACCTGTCGGGCGGTTTTCAGGAAGGCGTCTGTATCGGTCATGAGTGCGCAAAAATATCCGTTTCGGGCCAACCGGCGAGGTCAAGCTTCGCACGCATCGGCAAGAATTCAAAACAGGCCTGGGCCATTTCCGTCCGGCCTTCGCGGGCCAGCCGACCGTCCAGCGCCTCGCGCAGACGGTGCAGATACAAAACGTCCGAGGCCGCATAGTCCAGCTGCGCCTCTGTCAGGGTTTCGGCACCCCAGTCGCTCATCTGTTGCTGTTTCGAGATATCGACCCCGATCAGTTCCTGGCACAGGTTTTTCAGCCCGTGGCGGTCGGTATAGGTGCGCACCAAACGGCTGGCGATCTTGGTGCAATAGACCGGCGCGGCCAGTGCACCAAAGGCGTGATACATCGCGGCGATATCGAAGCGTCCGAAATGGAACAGCTTCAGTACGTCGGGGTTTTCCAGCATCGCGCACAGGTTTGGGGCCTCGGTCTGACCTTTGGCGACCTGCACAATATGGCTGTTGCCATCGCCGCCCGACATCTGGATCACACACAGACGGTCGCGATGCGGGTTAAGCCCCATGGTTTCGCAGTCGATGGCCACGACAGGGCCAAGGTCCAACCCGTCCGGCAGGTCGTTTTGATAAAGATGGTTCGCCACGGGGTCTTCCTTTGTGCGGTATCGCCCCCGAGATAGGCGGTTTGGCCCGTGAACTCAACGCCATCCATAGAATGCAACAAAGATACGCGATTCTTGACCATCCGAGACTGGGCTGGGAAAACCAACCATGTATCCGTTTCCACCGGAAAGGACCGCCCGGACAATGCTGAGCATCTTGCGAAACCGCGTTTATCGCCACCTGTTGGCTGCCCAGATCGTGGCGCTGACCGGCACCGGTTTGGCGACGGTTGCGCTGGGACTTCTGGCATTTGATCTTGCGGGCAATGCCGCTGGCATGGTGCTGGGCACGGCGCTGACGATCAAGATGGTCGCCTATGTGCTGGTCGCGCCCATTGCCGCCGCCGTGGCCGAGCGGCTGGATCGCCGCAAAATGCTGGTGGTGTTGGATCTGGTCCGTGCGGCTGTGGCTGTCTGCTTGCCCTTCGTAACCGAGATCTGGCAGGTTTTTGTGCTGATTTTCATCCTACAATCGGCCTCGGCCGGGTTCACGCCCGCGTTTCAGGCCACGATCCCGGATGTGCTTACGGATGAGCACGACTATACAAAGGCTCTATCGCTGTCCCGGCTGGCCTATGATCTGGAGAGCGTCGTAAGCCCACTGCTTGCCGCTGCTTTGCTGACGATTGTCAGTTTTGACAGCCTGTTCTGGGGCACTGGGGTTGGTTTTGTCGCCTCGGCCCTGCTGGTGGTTTCGGTCGTCCTGCCCTCGCCCAAACCCAAACAACCCCGCGGTATCTTTGACCGCACCACCCGCGGCCTGCGCATCTATTTGGCCACACCACGCCTCAGGGGGCTGCTGGCGCTGAACTGGACGGCTGCAGCCCTCAGCGCGACGGTTATTGTCAACACGGTGGTTATTGTGCGCGGCGATCTGGGACTGTCGGAAAGCGCAGTGGCAACGGCTCTGGCCGGGTTCGGAGGCGGTTCAATGCTGGCCGCTTTTGCCCTGCCCGCCCTGTTAGAGAAACTGCGGGACCGCGACGTCATGCTGACCGGCGCGAGCTTTGGCACGTTGTCGATGGCCGTGGCCGCCGCGATGTCGGCGCTGTCACTGATCTCGCTGCCCGGCCTCGCGCTGATCTGGGCCTGCGTCGGGTTTGGCTATTCGGCAACGCTGACCCCGGCAGGCCGCTTGCTGACCCGCTCGGCCCCGCCTGAGGATCGCCCTGCGCTTTTCGCCGCGCAATTCACACTGTCGCATCTATGCTGGTTGGTGCTCTATCCCCTTGCGGGCTGGCTGATGACAGACAAGGGCACAACCCAAACCTTTGCCTGGATGACCTTTGCGGCGGCCTGGGGGATCGGGTTTATGGGCTTTCTGTGGCCCCGGTCCCTGACCCCTGCGCCCCATAACAAGCCTTGAGCCTCTGCCCGCCCTTGCACTACATCTGGCGTCATGGATCAACTGGACCGCCGCATCATCGCCGCCCTGCAACACAATGCCCGCGAGTCGACCACCAAGATCGCGGCCAAGCTGGGCGTAGCCCGCACCACCGTGCACGAGCGGATCAACCGCATGGAAGAGCGCGGCGTGATCGCAGGTTACTCCGTCGTACTGACTACACCCGAAGACAGCCCCCGCGTACAGGTCGTTGTCCTGCTGGAGGTGCAGCAAAAGGAAACCACGCGCATCATCAAGCGGCTCGAGGCCTACCCCGAGGTCAAACTGTGCCTGTCCATTAACGGAGAGTTCGACCTGTTGCTATCCGCCGAAGCCCCAAGATTGGAAGATTTGGACATTCTGGTGGATGAGCTGGCCAAAATCCCCGGCGTTCTGCGCACCAATACCAGCGTCGTGTTCGGGCGGCGGATTGATCGAATCTGATTGGCCGATAACCCTCTGTAAACCTAAGCGGGACTAGCTTGGCCGGGACTGATCAGAATCCCGGACCGGCAGAATGCCCCATCGTTTCATCTCAGGACTGGTTGTCGCGCTTTTCGTCGCGCAATCGCTAGCCGCCGCGCCAGATGCCCGCACTGCCGGGATCTGCGACCATGCCGCCCGACGCGCGGCACAGGCGCATGACGTGCCGCTGGACGTGCTGCGCGCCATATCGCGGGTCGAAACAGGCCGTGCGGTGGACGGCCAGCTTGCCCCATGGCCTTGGACCATCAATGTTGAGGGCAAGGGGTTCTGGTTTACTTCGGAATACGAGGCGAAAACCTATCTTTTTAACATCTTCAAAGCAGGCAAACGCAGCTTTGATGTCGGATGCTTTCAGATCAACTACCGGTGGCACGGTAAGGCTTTTCGGTCGATCGACGCGATGTTCGACCCACTTGAAAACGCACAATACGCCGCCCGGTTCCTGAAAAAACTGCATGCCGAGCTTGGGTCATGGACCGCTGCCGCTGGTGCCTATCACTCGCGCACGCCGGATCTGGCGCAGGCCTATTCCGGCCGGTTCAGGCGCGTTCTGGCCGGGTTAGAGCAGGTTATCGACGCGCCTCTGGCGGCGCGGGACCCGTTCACCGGGGCGGCTGCGCCGTTGATCCCGCAGGACACCGACCAAACGCGCGGCACTGCACTTGGCTCGCTGGTTCCTGCGACCGGAACCGCCACCGCCTTCATCCCATTCAACTAGGAGGGTCGCGTGCCCAAGATCGACCCTCGTTCCCTGTTCTCGCCCACCGTCCTGCTGGCGCTGGCGCTGATGACGGTCATCGTGATGATGATCCTGCCGATGCCCGCCTGGGTGCTGGATGTAGGTCTGGCGGCGTCTTTCGCGCTGGCGATCCTGATCTTCACTCTGACCCTGTTCATCGAACGGCCATTGGATTTCTCATCCTTCCCCACGATCCTGCTGGCCTCACTGATGCTGCGGCTGTCGCTGAACGTGTCGTCAACCAAGCTGATCATCGGTCAGGGGCACACCGGCCCCAGCGCCGCCGGGGACGTGATCGAGGGATTCGCCAATTTCGTCATGGGCGGCAGCATCTTCCTGGGGCTGGTGGTGTTCGGCGTACTGCTGATCGTGAACTTCATGGTCATCACCAAGGGCGCTGCCCGCATGGCCGAGGTTGGTGCGCGCTTTGCCCTGGACGGAATGCCGGGCAAACAGCTGGCCATTGACAGCGACATGTCCGCCGGAGCCATCGACCACCAGCAAGCCAAGGAACGGCGCGAGCGCGAACAGCAAGAGACGACATTCTTCGGCTCGCTCGACGGTGCTTCGAAATTCGTCAAAGGCGATGCGGTTGCTGGTCTGCTGATCACACTGCTGAACCTTGTGATGGGCCTGATCATGGGAGTGATTGTGCATGGGATGCCAATATCCTCGGCGTTTGAAACCTATGCCATCCTGACCGTGGGCGACGGGTTGGTGTCGCAAATCCCAGCCGTGATCATCTCGATCGCTTCGGCGCTGCTGCTGGCGCGTGGCGGTACGCAGGGGGTCACGGACAACGCTATTTTCTCACAACTGGGCAAGCACCCGGCGGCGTTGGGGACGGTGGCAATGCTGATGGTGCTGTTTGCTTTGGTGCCGGGTCTGCCCTTCCTGCCCTTCATCCTTGGGGCAGGTGTGCTAGGCTATGCGGCCTACAGCGTGCACCGCAAACAAAAGGCCGAGGCCGACGCCGCCATCAGCCCAGCGACCACCGACGACACGCCGGTTTCTCAGGCGATTGGAGACATTCTGGATCTGGACGACGTGCATCTGGAATTTGCGCCGGATCTGGTCAGCATGGTGCTGAACCCCGGCACCGGGTTGGATGCCCGGATCGCCAATATGCGGACCTATGTGGCCTCGACCTTCGGTCTGATCCTACCTGACATCCGCCTGACCGACCGCGCCGATCTGCCCATGGGCACCTATGTGGTCAAGGTCCACGGGGTTGAACAGGCGCGTGGCGAATTGAACCCCGATCTGGTGCTGGCGCTGGTACAGGACGACCGAGATTTGCTACCCGACGGCACCGACGTGACCGAACCCGTCTATGGCGCCCCTGCCCGCTGGATTCTGCCCAAAGATCAAGAGGCCGCGGCGATGAGCGGGGCCACCATCGTCTCGCCCCCCGAGATCCTCGCCACGCACCTGCTTGAGATCATCAAACAGAACTTCTCGCGCCTGCTGACATTGAAATCTCTGCGCCGGCTGCTGGCCGAGATGACCAAGCTCAGCGATCCCATCCGGGCCGAGGCCAACCGCAAGCTGCTGGATGAACTGATCCCCGACAAAGTGCCGATCGACACGCTACATGCGGTGTTGCGGCTGCTGCTGGATGAGCGTGTTTCGATCCGCAACATGGCCCTGATCTTGGAAAGCGTGGCCGAGGCGCGCCTGACCACGACACAGCCTGAAGGTATCTGCGAACTGGTCCGTCAGCGCTTGGGCTTCCAACTGGTGGCCGAGATGAAGCGCGAGGATGGCTCGATCCCACTTATCCAACTGGCCCCGGAATGGGAGGATACGTTTTCGACCTACCAGATCGACGCGCCAAATGCGGGGCTGGACGTCGCGCTGCCGCCGAACCTGTTCAACAAACTAGCCGATGGAGTCGTTAACACGGTGTCACAATCGGCCGATCATGGGCTGTTTCCGGCGGTTGTGACTTCGACCCGGCGACGGCGATTGTTGCGCACGATCATGCACGCGCGCGGCGTCGCGAACCCGGTCCTCTCGTTCGAGGAAATCGGACTGGAAGCACGCCCTGCCCTGGTCGGAACGGTGCCCGCGTGATCGCCCTGCCGCCCGAGCTTCTACCCCAATTGGGGGATGGGCTGTGGCACCTCTTTGCCGTCTTACTGCGTGTCTCTGCACTGGTTTCTCTGCTGCCCGCATTTGGCGAGCGCAGCATTCCGACCCGCGTGAAACTGGGCATCTCGGTGGCGTTCACACTGATCATCCTGCCTGCCACCCCGGCACCAATCCCGTCCCCCGGCCTACTGCCGATGGTACGGCTTATCGTGACCGAGATATTGGTCGGCGTGGCACTGGGGCTGGGGTTGCGACTTTTCGTGCTGGCCCTGCAAACCGCCGGCTCTATCGCCGCGCAAGCGACCTCTCTGTCCCAGATCCTGGGTGGCGCGGCCGCTGACCCGGTTCCGGCTATGGGCTACATGCTCACCCTGGCCGGCCTGACCCTGGCTGTATTGCTGGGGCTGCATGTTCACGTCGCGCAATTCCTGATCCTAAGCTACACGCTGTTTCCGATGGGCGTGGCCCCGGCAGCCTCGGACCTGTCGGAATGGGGCGTGCAGCGGATCGCGCGCAGTTTCAGCCTTGCGTTCAGCCTCGCCATGCCCTTCGTCATCGCATCATTGATCTATAACCTCGCGCTTGGCGTGATCAACCGAGCCATGCCACAGCTTATGGTGGCTTTTGTCGGCGCCCCCGCGATTACCTTTGCCGGTCTGTTCCTGTTGTTTGCCGGCACGCCTTTGATCTTGTCGGTCTGGGCCGACGTGCTGTTTTCCTTCATCGTCAACCCGGTCGGAGCCAGCAGATGAGCGGTGATGACGACAGTGACAAGTCATTCGAGCCAACGCCACAGAAGCTTCAGAAAGCACGCGAGAAGGGCGAAGTTGCCAAGTCTAACGACCTGTCGGTTGTCGCGGCCTATTCGGGGTTGCTGGTGGCTCTGCTGGCCGCAGGCAGTTATGGCGTCCAGCAAATGGGGACACTGTTTGTCGTTCTGGTCGATCAAGCCAGCGACTTGTCAGAATTGTTGATCGAGGGTCCAGCCGTCAATCCGGTCGCTGGGCTACTACAAACCGCTCTGGTGGCGATGTCCATCCTGTTCGCCTTGCCCGCCGCGGCCGTATTGCTCAGCCTGATTGCCCAGCGGGCCCTGATTTTTGCGCCCAGCAAGCTGAAGCCCAAACTCTCGCGTATTTCGATCCCATCCAACGCCAAGAACAAGTTCGGGCGTGGCGGTCTGTTCGAATTTGCCAAGAGCTTTGTGAAACTGGTGATCTATGGAACGTGCCTGGCCCTGTTTCTGCGCGCCAATCTGGACCAGATCCTGTCAGCCAGCGCGGCACCGGCCAAGGCATCTTTGCTTTTGATGATGAATTTGTTGTTTCGGTTCCTGTTTATCGTCGTCGCCGTGGCTCTCGCGATCGGAGCGGTGGATTACCTTTGGCAATATGCCGAGCATATCCGCAAAAACCGGATGTCGCGCAAAGAAATTCAGGACGAAACCAAGGACGCCGAGGGCGATCCGCATGTCAAACAGCAGCGCCGCCAGCGCGCGCAAGAGATCGCGACAAATCAGATGATGGCGGACGTGCCCAAGGCAGATGTGGTTGTTGTCAACCCAACCCATTTTGCATTCACGCTAAAGTGGTCGCGGGCCGCCGGCTCAGCCCCGGTCTGTGTTGCCAAGGGCGTGGACGAGGTGGCAGCCGCCATTCGATCGGCGGCTGGAACAGCGGGCGTTCCAATACACTCGGACCCGCCAACCGCGCGCGCGCTGCACGCGACCGTCGAGATCGGGCAGGAGATTGCAGAGGAACATTATAAACCCGTCGCTGCGGCTATTCGGTTTGCCGAGGCAATGCGCAAAAAAGCAAAAGGGCAGATTTGATGAAACGCCAAAAGCTTTCAAACTTGCAAATAGCCACAGACGCACTTTTCCAGAAAGAGCATCAAGCCCTGGCACCCATCTTGCAGGCCGAGATCCGTATCCAAAACCAGCTGGCACGATTGGACGGTCAAGTTCGGCAAACGCGCCGGGATACCAACGACACCGAAGGATATCGTGTCACCGGAACAGATATCCTGTGGCATGGGTGGGAATCCAATACCCGTCGTCAGTTGAACATGGAACTGGCGCGGGTGAGATCGCAAAAGCTTGCAGCTCTGGACGCGTTGCGATCCGCGTTTGGGCGCCAGCAGGCGGTTACCCGGCTGTCTGATATCGAAACGGAAAACCGACGCCGCGCTTTGCAGAAGAAACAGATACCTTAATGCGCTTAGGCATCCTGCCGGTTCACGCTCAGGATCATCACGTTCGAGATTTCCTTGCCCAGGTCTTTCTGCGCCACTTCCAACAGGGACTTACGCAGCGTGTCCAGATTTTCCGAAGTGGTGAAATTGCCGTCAAACCCACCTGTGTTCGCGTGATCGAACAGAACTTGCAGGAAGCGGTCGCGCAATTTCGGCTCTATGGCATAGAAAGTGTCGGTCATGCCCGGTTTAGCCTCAAGGCTAACGGACATCGTTACCATGGCCGAAATGCGCTCGGCTTCAACAACTGGTATCACAAACTGTTTGGTCAGTTTCAGATATTCCACATCGCTGCTCTTGTCGTCTTTCTCCGACGTTTTGAACTTCGGTTTGGGTTTCTCATCTTTGGCCTTTTTGTCCTTGGGCTCCTTTTCCGCGGACGCATATTCCTTGCCCTCTTGTGCGGGCGCGTCGGATGGGGCCAGGAAAAGCCCGGCCCCGACACCTACGCCAAGGCCTGCCAACAGAAACAAAACGGGGATCAGTTTTTTCATCAATCAACCCTCAAAACGGTAGAAGAGTGTCTAGAACCTGCTGCCCATAGCGCGGCTGCTGCACATCGGTAATCTGACCGCGCCCCCCATAGGACACCCGCGCAGAGGCAATCTTGTCATACGTGATTTCGTTCTGGCGCGAGATATCCTGCGGGCGCACATAGCCGGTTACCAGCAGCTCGCGCAGTTCGAAATTCACCCGTAATTCCTGCGAACCCGAGATCGCCAATACGCCATTGGGCAGCACATCAATCACGGTTGCTGCAACGCGCAGCGTCAGTTTCTCTTTGCGCTTTACCGACCCTTTGCCGCGACTGTTGGAGGCTGAATCAATCGACACCGCCTCATCCAAAGAGGCGCCTTCGGGCAGTTGCTCTGCCGCTCTTTGCGGCAGCCCGAACAGACCGGGCACCGAAAGGCTTTCGGACCCCGCGCGGGACCGGTTGGTGTCGTTGGAAATCTCGGCTTTTTCATCCAGCTCGATCACGACCGTCAGGATATCGCCTTTCTTGATCGCCCGCTGATCGCCCAGCAGCGATTGCTGCCCACCCGTCCACAGCGACGATTGATCGACCGCGCGTTGGGGCTGCGTATGCAGCGGCAGACCGGGCCATAGCATGGCGACATGTTCGGGCGAATCCTCATTGGGTGTGAAGCTGGGGGGTTTACCCAGGTGATCGACGCGGCCACAGGCGGTCAGAACCAACGCGCCCAGTAGGAGTGATTTGGTATATACTGGCATCATTTTACCTCGATTTGTCCGTCGGTTCGGATAAAGCCGGTCACGGTGGTTCGCGACGACAGGTTCATCACCCGAATGCGATCGCCGACTGCCCCGCGACCCAACGCGCGCCCTTCGGCAGTGATCGACAGCGGCTGGCGATCAAAAATCAGAACCACCAGATCATTGCGGTCGACGATTGCGGGCGGTCCGAAGTCGCCCACGCGAATAGGGCGGCCGGGATAGAGCGCCACGCGTGCCTCCTGCCCGATCAACACGTCCTGGCTGGAAATCGCCCCGGGTATGTCCTGTTCCTTGGTGGCCAGATCAGTGGGCGCGATGATCTCTTTCGCGCGGATCGTACGGGTCGGGACAACAATATCGGCCATCGCCACGCAGGGTCCGGCCATCACAAGAATAATAAGCAGTACCCGCATCAGCGCACCTGTGTGGTTGCGCCCATCATCTGATCGACGGCCGAGATCACCTTGGCGTTCATCTCGTATCCCCGCTGGGCTTCGATCAGTTCGGTGACCTCGCGCACGGCGTCGACGGAACTGTCCTCAAGATAGCCCTGTCGCAGCGTGCCCAGGCCATCCTCGCCCGGAGATCCGACAACTGGTGCGCCCGAAGCTTCGGTTTCTTTGAACAGGTTGCTGCCGATGGCCTCTAAGCCTTTGGCATTTGAAAAACTTGCCAGGGCGAATTCACCCAGCAACTGCCCTTCGGCGGCATCGTCGAAATAGGCATAGACCTCGCCCGCTGCGTTGATTGAGATTGAGCGCGCGTCGTCGGGGATTGTAATCTCGGGCGCAACGGCGAACCCGTCCGAGGTGACAATCAGACCCTCGGCAGATCGCTTCAGGCTTCCGTCGCGGGTAAAGGCGGACTGACCGTTGGGCAACGTCACCTCCAGATAGCCACGCCCTTCGATCGCCACATCCAGATCGCTGCCCGTCGCCGACAACGCACCTTGCGCAAGTTGCACCGTTACGGCAGCGGGTCGGACGCCAAGCCCCAACTGAATACCCGTCGGCAAAAGCGTGCCGTCATTGGCATTCACCGACCCGGCCCGCGCCATCTGCTGATAGTGCAGATCGGCAAATTCAGCCCGCCGCGCGTTGTAGCCGGTGGTGTTCATATTCGCGAGGTTGTTCGAGATCGTCTCAACCCGCATCTGCTGCGCGGTCATACCCGTCGCTGCGATTTTCAATGCCCGCATGTCAAATCCTCCGTTCTAAAGTCAGCGCATCAGCGCCTTGAGCGCGCCACGCACCCGTTCGTCTTCGGTTTCAAGAAAGCTCTGGCCCAGCTCATAGGCGCGCTGGATTTCGACCAGCCGTGTCACCTGTTCGATCGCGTTGACGTTGGACCCTTCGAGAAAGCGATGAACGATCACCGGCTCTTCGATCGGCACTACGTCGCCTTCGCTACGGAACTGCGTGCTACCTTCGCGCACCAGGGTCTTGGGATCTTCGACCCGATAGACACCAAGCTGCCCCAGCAATTGCCCCTCAATACTGAGTGTGCCGTCGCTGCCCACCTCGATCGAGGCCGCGTCGGGGGCTACAAAAACCGGCGCGCCGTTGCTATCCAGCACACGGTGGCCATCCATCGTGACCAAATCTCCCTCGGCGCTTGGCGAGAACGCCCCTGCCCGTGTCAATCGATTGCCGGCCGGAGTTTCGACCATGAAGAATCCATCGCCTTCGATGGCGAAATCAAAATCGCCTCCAGTCTCAGTCAGAACCCCTTGCTGCAATGACGTGTTGCGCACCTCGGCCCGCGCCATTGACAAGGACGGATTGCCGGGCATGTCGCGCACGAATTCGGAAAACACCAAGCCTTGCGCGCGGTATCCGGTGGTGTTGGCATTGGCGATATTGTTCGCCACCAGCCGCATTTCGTTCATCAGCCCCGACTGGCGGGACAAGGTGGTATAGGCGGTATCCATCAGCGACCTCCGGCGATCAGCGGGACAAGGGTTGTGGTGAAAAACGTCACCAGCGTCTGGGTCATGAACCCCATGGAAATCCAGAACACGATGACGATGGCGATCAGCTTGGGCACGAAGGTCAGCGTCATCTCCTGCACCGAGGTCAGCGCCTGGAACAGGCCCACGATCAGGCCCGAAACCAGCGCCACAGCCAGGATCGGGACCGAGGTGATCACCGCGACCCACAGCGCCTGACGCACGATGTCATAGAACAGACCTTCGCTGAGCATCGCGTCAGACCGGCATCCGCAGGATTTCCTGATAGGCCTCGACCACTTTGTTGCGCACGACCACGGCTGTCTCGACCGCCAGTTCGGTCTGCGCCAGCGCCTGCACCAGCGCGTGCGGATCAGCCTGGCCGGTCATCGCGGTCTGCGAGATGGCCTCGGACTGTTTCAGCGTCGCGGCAAAATCCTGAAACGTGCTGCGCAATCCCTGCGCCATTCCGGCGTGATCGGGATCGGCCTGCGTTGCAGAGCGCGCGCCAGCATAGTTCTGGGCAGCATTGAGGGCTCGGATATCCATTCTGGTGTCCTTTATTTTCTGAGGAGTTCCATCAGGCTCGACGACATCTGACGTGTCTGGTCGAACATCTTGAGATTGGCTTCGTAACTGCGCTGTGCCTCGCGGGCGTCGGCGATCTCGATCATCAGATCGACATTCGAGCCGCGATAATGGCCGGTCTCATCCGCCATCGGATGACCGGGGTCGTAAACGCGCGACGCGTCGCGGCGGTCCAGCTTGACCCGCCCGGCCTGTACCACCTCACGCCCGTCTTTTCGCACGGTTTCGAACGGTACAGTCTTGCGGCGATACCCCGGCGTATCGGCGTTCGAGATATTCTCGGACACGTGTCGCAGACGCGCCGATTGCGCGCGCAGGGCGCTGGTCGAGGCGGCAAGGGAATGGGAAAAATCACTCATCTCACTACCCCTTTATGACCGGCCAAGACTGGTGCGCAGGATGTTCATCGAAGATTTGTAAATGGTCAGTGCGCGGTCATGCTGGCGCTTGACCTCGACCGCCTTGAACATCTCTTCCTCGATAGAAACACCGTTGCCATTGGGATCGCCCGAAGGCGCGACGTCATATTCGGCCCAAGGCTGCGACGCGTTGTTGCCGTTCAGATGCCCGGCCCGCGTGGCGATCATCGCCCCCTCGAGCCCGGTTTCTTCGAATGCTGTTCGAAAGGCCTCAAGATCGCGGGGCTGGTAGCCCGGCGTATCCGCATTGGCCATGTTACGCGCAATTACGGCCTGCCGTTGCCCGGCATGGGTTGCCATTGCGTGCGCTGTCTTAAAGACGTTCAGGTCATAGAACATCGGGGCTTCTCCCTCGATCAATTTCAATCAAGGCTTAACCCCGATTCCTTTAGAAACCGTTTTCAGAAACCCGTTGGAGAACCCACGATGTCCGATCTCGACCCAAGCTTTCTAAAATGCGAATTCGACCGTCTTTCCGCTGTGCGCCATGTGGGGCGTGTGTCCAGCGTGGCGCGTGGAGTTGTTGAAATTCAAGGACTTGAAGGGCAAGCACGGATCGGCGACCACCTGACCCTTCGGCGACGCAGCAGTCCGGATCTAGGCGGGGAGGTGCTGCATGTCGAATCGGATTTGATTCATATGATGCCCGCGTCCGCGCCCGATGGTGTTTGTCTGGGCGACCGGGTGATTCTAGAGCAGACGCCTGAGTTTGCGCCGGGGATGCATTGGCTTGGACGGGTGGTTGATCCGTTCGGGAAACCACTGGATGGCAAGCCTCTGCTGCCCGGCACACAGGATCGCGACATCATGCAGGCCCCGCCCGCTGCCGTCGCCCGCAAACCGCTGGGCACGCGGATGGAGACCGGGCTGGCCATGCTCAACACCATGCTGCCGGTGGTACAAGGGCAGCGCGTGGGGTTGTTCGCGGGTTCGGGCGTGGGCAAGTCGACGCTGTTGGCCACGCTGGCCAAGTCGATGCAGGCGGATGCCGTTGTCGTCGCATTGGTTGGTGAACGCGGGCGCGAGGTGAATGAATTCGTCGAACACGCGCTGGGGGCCGAGGGGATGAAACGGTCGGTTGTGGTGGCCGCGACCTCGGATCAGTCCGCGCTGGCCCGCCGACGCTGCGCCTGGTCGGCGATGTCGGTGGCTGAATATCTGCGCGATCAGGGGCTGAACGTGCTGTTTCTGGCCGATTCGGTCACTCGCTTTGCCGAGGCGCATCGCGAAATCGCCGTCGCCATGGGCGAATCCCCGTCCCTTCGCGGTTTCCCTCCGTCGGTCACGCCGCTGATCGCCGGTCTGTGCGAACGCGCCGGACCGGGGACGGCGGATCAGGGCGATATCACCGCCGTGTTCAGTGTTCTGGTGGCCGGATCGGATATGGATGAACCCGTGGCCGACATTCTGCGCGGCGTTCTGGACGGCCACATTGTCCTGAGTCGCGAAATTGCCGAGCGCGGGCGTTTCCCGGCCATCGACCTCAGCCGCTCAGTCTCGCGCAGCCTGCCCGGCGCGGCGACCGAAGACGAAAACCGCATGATCGCCGAGGCCCGCAAGCTGGTCGCCAGCTACGAGCAATCCGAGGTGATGATCAAGGCAGGGCTGTATTCCGAGGGCGCAGACCCGCTGCTGGATCAGGCCGTGCGCGTGCATGAGGAACTGGATACATTTTTTGCCAAGGCTGAACCAGATGGGATCGAAGGCAGCTTCAACCGGTTGAACCTGATCTTGCGGCGGGCCGGATCCAACCTTCCGCGATAGGGAAATCAAGACAGTTTTAAGTGTTAAGCCCACCTTAAGACCTGCCCGGCTACCCCTGTAGTCGGGTGATAAAAAAGGTGGTGGAGATGGGTGCGCAATCCAATGCGGCGCCAATCATCATCAAGAAGAAACGTGTGTCAGGTGGTGATGGCCACCACGGCGGCGCGTGGAAAGTCGCATATGCCGACTTTGTCACGGCCATGATGGCGTTCTTTATGTTGATGTGGCTGCTGAATGCAACGACGGAAAAACAACGCAAAGGGCTGGCGGACTATTTTTCGCCGACGATCCCGGTGAACCCGGTTTCGGGTGGGGGTAGCGGGGCCTTTGGTGGTGACAATATGTTCTCGGAGAAGACCCTGGCCATGAGCGGTTCTGGCGCCAGTCAACGCAGACCGACCGAAGCAAGGCAGGCGCAGGGATCCATCGGGGTCAGTGCAGATGGCGGCGAGCGCGAGGTTCAGGATTTCACCACGCTTGAGGCCGAACTGATGGGGCGGACAGGCGAAAGCATGGTCTCGAACAAGGTCTTGCAGCACATCGTCACGCGCGTCACCGACGAAGGTCTTGTGGTCGAGCTGTTCGATACCGAAGACCAGCCCCTGTTCGAATCGGATAGTGACACACCAACGGCGATGATGCGGGCGCTGGCACTTTTGGTGGCGCGGTCCTCGGACCTGGTGACAAATGCGGTGGCCGTCGAAGGGCATGTGCGCGCCTCGCCCGTGGTTCTGGCACAGAACCCGGCCTGGGACGTATCAACCGCGCGCGCTCAGAAAGTGCGGCAAATGCTGCAGGATAAAGGGGTTACGCCGTCTCGACTGGATCGCGTCACGGGACATGCTGACCGAGAACTGACGGCCAAAAACCCGATGGCCGTGCGCAATAACAGGGTTGAGGTCATCTTTCTACGCAATCCTTGACCGCAAAAGGTAGGACGCATTTTACCTGTTAGCGCGCTGTTAAGGCCCAGCGCGTTAGCTGTTGCATCAAGAATTGACGCAACAGAAGGGCGTGCCAATGACTATTTCTTCTTCGCTGAATGCCGGTGTGGCCGCATTGAAGGCCAATGCCAACCGGCTGGCGACCATTTCCGACAACATCGCGAACTCATCGACTTTCGGATACAAACGGGTCGAGACGGATTTTCATTCCATGGTCACGTCCGGTCAGGGCGGCAGCTATTCCGCGGGGGGTGTCCGCACCACCAGCCAGCGTCTGATCGACCAGCGCGGCTCGCTTGTGACCACCAACAATTCGACCGATCTGGCCGTACGCGGGCGTGGGATGCTGCCGGTGCGGCCCAGCTCGCAAATCGCGAGTGGCTCGAATGAGATGTTGCTGACCACTACGGGCTCGTTTCGCACCAACGAAGAAGGGTATCTGGTCACGGAATCCGGACTGGTGCTGCTGGGCTGGCGCGCCAATCCGGACGGGACAATCCCGGCTGTACCGCGCGACACACCTGCCGCGCTGGAACCAATCCAGCTGAGCGTCAACCAACTGTCCGGTGCGCCAACCACACAGATGAACCTGCGTATGAACCTGCCCGCCACGGCCACCGATGCCGGGGCACCGGGCGACACACAGCCCCTGTCGGTTGAATATTTCGACAATTTGGGCAAATCGGAAAGCGTGGATATTGAGCTGGTCCCAACGGTTCCCGCCACAGGCAGTAGTAATGAGTGGACTATGATCCTGCGCGACTCCGCGTCGGGTGGGGCAATCGTCGGGGAATATACCCTGACTTTCACCGACAGTCGCACCGCGGGCGGAACACTGGCCAGCGTGACAGCGGTTTCCGGTGGTGCTTATGACCCGGCGACGGGAAGCCTGATGGTGAACGTGGCGGGCGGCCCGATGGAGATCAATATCGGTCAGATTGGCGACGCCGATGGCATCACGCAGTTGTCGGATACGTTTGCTCCGGTCTCGATCACCCGAGATGGTTCGGCGGTTGGAACGATGACCAGCGTTCAGGTCGACGAGAACGGATATGTCTACGCGTTTTATGACACAGGCGTCAGTCGCCGCATGTTCCAGATCCCGCTGGCGGATGTGCCCAACCCGAACGGGCTGACGGCACTGGACAGCCAGACCTACGCCCCCTCCCGTGAAAGCGGGACCTTTTTCCTGTGGAACGCGGGCGAGGGTCCAACCGGCGATCTGGTCTCATTCGCGCGCGAGGAATCCACGACCGATGTGGCGACCGAACTGACCTCGATGATCCAGACACAAAGGGCCTATTCCTCAAGTGCCAAGGTGATCCAGACGGTGGATGAGATGCTTCAGGAAACCACCAATATCAAACGATAACCCAGGGGGATCTGTCTCATGAACATGTCGACAGCCTTGAACAACGCCATCGGCGGCCTGACCGCCGCCAGCCGCGGCGCCGCAGTTGTCTCCGGCAACATCGCCAATGCGCTGACACCGGGATACGCGCGCAGGTCGCTGGAGCTGACGACCAACACGATTTCCGGCCACGGCGTTCGGAGTGTCGGCGTGGTTCGGCACCAGGACCCGGTCCTGACGGCCAATAGGCGAAGCGCGGACGCGGATCTTTCCCTTCAAACAGCTGTTTCGGGGTTTCACACTCAATTCGAACGTCTGGTGGGCGGACCCGACGATTCGACCTCGCTTGCGGCTAGGCTTGCCGATTTCGACGGCAGTCTGATTACCGCCGCCAGCCTACCTGATTCGTCCGAACGGTTGGATCAGGTGGCGCGTACGGGGCGCGACCTTGCAGACAAATTGAACGCGACCTCGGAAGGGTTGCGTCAGATGCGATCGGACGCCGATCGCGCAATCGGCAAACAGGTGGACAGCCTGAACCAGGCACTCAAAGATCTGGAAGAGATCAACGCCAAAATCCCCGCCGTGAAATATGCGGGGGGCGACATCGGCGCGCTTCTGGATCAGCGCCAAGTACTAATCGATCAGGTGAACCAGATCTTACCCGTCAACGTCGTGCCGCGCGCGAATGATCAGGTATCGATCTATTCTGACGGCGGCTTGATCCTCTTAGAGGGCAGCGCGGCCGAGTTCTCTTACACCACGACCGGTGACACCAAGCCCCATATGACCGTCGACAACGGGCTGCTTTCAGGTCTGACACTAAACGGTAACTCGGTTCGAACATTAGGCGACAACGCGCAGATCCGAGGCGGCGCACTGGCCGCGCAGTTCCTTATCCGCGACACGCTTGCAGTTGAGGTTCAGTCCAATCTGGACACGGTGGCCCAAGACCTGATCGAACGGTTCGAAACACCGGGGCTGGACCCGACCGCCCTCCCCACTGACGCAGGGGTGTTTACGGATGCAGGCAATCGGTTTGACCCGGCTGCTCCGGCTGGACTTGCGTCGCGAATCAGTCTGAACCAAATCGTCGATCCTGATGCGGGTGGCCAAAGCTGGCGGCTGCGCGTGGGGCTTGGGGCGGCGGCTCCGGGTGATCCGGGGGATGCCTCGCAATTGCATGCGTTCAGCGCCATCCTCAGTGCGGCCCGGCCGGTTGCAAACCCAGTTTTCGGCACCGGAGATATGCGCGCCTCGGACTTGACCGAAGCGCTGATGTCCAAAACCGGGGCCGACGCGCATACGGCCAATCAGCGTCTGGTTTTCGCCAACAGCACGCAAGAAGAGATGGCCCGGATCGAAGCCGAGCAGGGCGTCGACACGGATCAGGAATTACAGCGCCTCATCCAGATCGAGCAGACCTACGCCGCCAATGCGCGGCTGATCTCGGTAGTGGATGAGCTGATGGAAACCCTGTTGAGGTTGTAAGAATGAGTCTGACGTCTATCGGAGATCTGGCGCGGGGTTTGACGTTGAAAACTCGCGCGACCGACATCAAAAACCAGATCGAAACACTGTCCTACGAAATGGCCACCGGCAAAGTGCAGGATGTATCGGGCCGTTTGGACGGAGATTATTCGCATCTCTTGGATCTGGATCGCAGCCTTGCCCGACTTGATGCCTTTCAGGTCGCCACGTCCGAGGCCGGGTTGTTCACCGATGCCATGCAGCTGAGCCTGACAACCGTTGACCATTCCGTCTCGGAAATCACTGCATCTCTGCTGTCATTCGGAACATCCAACCAGGCCGTGACCCACGAAAACGCCTCGGTTCAGGCGCAGAATGAGTTGGACACGGTTATTTCTGCGCTGAACACGCGGGCGGGCGGGCGCAGCCTGTTTTCCGGAACGGCGACCGATGTCTCTCCTTTACCGCCGGCGCAAACCCTGCTGGCCGCGCTCAAGACCGAGCTAACCGGGGCGGTTACAGTGGCCGATATCCGTCAACGCGCCGAGGATTGGTTCAACGATCCGGCAGGTTTTGATGCGGTGATCTATCGAGGCTCTGCAACAACGCTGTCCCCAATGCAAATATCGGAATCAGAAAGCGTCAGAGTCCCGGTGACGGCAACCGATCCTGCGCTCAAGGCGGCCTTGCGCGATATCGCTGTTGCGGCCGCTGTCGCCGACCCTGCCTTGGGAATTCCACGGGATCAACGAACAGATCTCTTCAAGCAACTCGGGGTTGATCTGGCCAATACCCAGAACGAAACCGTCAATCTGCGGGCCAGGATCGGTGTGGCCGAGGCGCGGATTGAACAAGCCGCCACGCGCAACAATGCCGCCCGGACCAGTCTGGAATACAGCCGCAACAAACTGATCGCCGCAGACCCCTATGAAACGGCGGCACAGCTGCAAACAGTCCAGTTCCAGTTGGAAAGCCTGTATTCCGTCACAGTCCGCAACGCCAACCTGTCACTGGTGAATTTCCTGAGATGAGAGTTCTTGTTTTCCTTTTGATGTTGCTGCCCAGCCTGGCATCTGCCGGGGCAATCCGCCTTAAAGACCTGGTGGATTTCGACGGAGTGCGCGGCAACGATCTGGTCGGTTATGGTCTTGTGGTCGGGCTGAACGGAACCGGGGATGGGTTGCGCAACTCGCCGTTCACCGAAGAGATCATGTCGAACATTCTGGAACGGCTGGGCGTGAACGTCACCGGTGAAGATTTTCGTCCCAAAAACGTAGCGGCTGTGCTGGTGACAGCCAGCCTGCCGCCATTTGCGCGGGTAGGTGGGCAGATTGACGTGACAGTCTCTGCCATAGGGGATTCCAGCAGCCTGTTGGGTGGGACATTGATCATGACCCCGCTGAACGCCGCCGACGGGCAGATCTATGCGGTCGCGCAGGGTACAGTACTTGCGGGCGGTGCCTCGGCTGAAGGTCAGGCCGCAACCGTGGTGCAAGGCGTGCCGACCGCGGGCGTGATCCCTTCGGGTGCGCGGGTGGAACGGGAAATCGACTTTGATCTGTCGACCCTGACACAGATGCGATTGGCCCTGCGCGAACCGGATTTCACCACCGCAGGCCGAATTGAGGCGGCGATCAATACCGAATTCAACCGACCTGTTGCCATCATGCGGGATTCGGGCACCGTTGAGCTGAACATCGCCGCCACTCAGGCCATATCAACAGCGCACGCGATCGGTCGGATCGAAAACATCCTGGTCGAGCCCGAAACAAAGGCCCGCGTGGTCGTCGATCAACGGTCAGGCACAATCGTAATGGGACAAGAGGTGCGCATTTCGCGCGTCGCAGTCTCGCAAGGAAACCTGACCCTAACGGTCGAGGAAGCCCCAATTGCGATACAACCCAACCCATTTGCCCGGGGAGAAACTGTTGTGGTGCCCCGCACGATCGCCGGGATCGAAGAGGAAGAAGGCACGGGATTGGCCGAAATTCCCGAGGCGACAACCTTGTCCGAGGTTGTCGCCGGCCTGAACGCGCTTGGTGTGTCGCCGCGTGACATGATCGACATCCTCAAGACAATCAAAGCCGCTGGGGCGCTCCATGCGGAATTTGTCGTTCGCTAGATGTACAAGGGTCTGCTTCGGCAAAGAATGGCAGCAGACCCGGTATCTGGAATACGTTACTTCGATTTCCAGGTATTCAGCCACTTTTTGAAACGGCTGCTTTGTTCGCCGATCGCGTCGCCGGCAGCGTAGAGCCCATCCTCAACATTCTTGATCACCGGATCGACCCGCGCCGCGCGGAAGCGTCGCCAACGCACCCAAATGGCCCAGATCAGCGCTGCGAGCACCGTCAGAAAAATGATGTTGAACCAGGGGATCAGGCGCACATCCGGGCTGTCGACGGGGCGTACGGAAACAGCGTTGGGAAAGATCGACATCAGCTGATTGCGCCAGCCATAGTGGCGCAAAACCACCCATTGCGGGTTGTCTGCTGTCGAAACAAGGTTGGTCAACTCGGCCTGCAAGTTGGAACTATCCAACTTGAAATAGGGTGGCCAGCCCCAACCGGTATCTTCGTTGCGATAGACGCGCGGCTTGCCGTTGGGGCGGAAGGTTTCGACAAAGCGCACGTCGCGGTTGACGGTCTGCGCACCTTCTTGCCCGGTGTCCTGCTGCGCCCAAAAGATCGAATTCTCACCGAAATCGACGCGCCGCACCTCGGTCTTCACGATACGCACCACATCCTGTTGTGGCAGAGTGTATTCCAAAACCGAGGCAATCAGCCCCCAGAACACAATGATGAACGCCCATTTGACATAGACCATCTATCCGGTCCTCACATGAAATTTGTTATATAGATCAACAGGGCAATCGCCCCAAGCGGGATGACATAGACACCCAACAACAGTTTCTTGCGAAACGAGTTGTCATACTGCCGCATCCCACGTTCAAGAAATGCGTCACGATCACCGCGCAACCCTTTCTTTTCCCAATGGGCAATCAGCTTGCGGCGACGCACCAGACGGGAATAGATCGACAGCCCAACATAGATCACGGTCAGGACAATCAACAGGGGGATCAGAAATCGTATCGCGACGAACATTCACCCTCTCTCCAATGCGCCCCAGGGGCCGACCCGCGCAATCACCGCCTCACTGACCCGGTCCTGGCCGCTCATGTCGGGCTCATGCCCAAACAAGGCGGCGCGAGCCCCGGCCTTGTCCACCTGATACTCGCGCGCGAGAAAGTCGGCAACATAGGTTTTCTTGTTGTCAGGCCAGGTTTTGTAGGTGCTGTAGAACAATTCCTTGTGGCAGATGAACAACTGGCGCGGGTCCAACGGGGCCAATTCGGCCAGCAGCATATTCACCAGATCCCGATGCGGGGTGTCCTTTGCGCGCAGGGTGTAGAAATAGGCCGGATGGTCCGAAGTGATTCGCGGCCACGGCCCGCCATCGGTCGCCCAGCGCAGCAATTGCGCCAACCCGTGATAGGCATCGGGCAGGTGGTCGGCGTGGTTTCGGGCCAGACGACGCATGTCGCGGCGCTCCAACCCTGTCAGATCAACCCCTGAACCCGCAGCCGCCGCCACGGTCAGAAAATCCATCTTTTGTTGCAGAATGGCGGCGGAATCCACGCCGCGCGCCTCGATGACCGTTTCGACAAGATTGTTGTAGCCCAGAAACTTGGCGATCTGATTGCGCTGCGATTTGTGGAACACATACTTCATCGACAGATCGTCAGGCGTATCACCCATACAGATCGCCGCCGGATGGTCGAGGTCCGGAAAAAGGTAAAGCCCGCCATAATGCGCGGTCCAGAAATTCGGCTGCTCAAAGGCTGTGTGGCGCAGCCGAACCGGGTTGCGGGTGACGTCACCGGTGTCCTTGGCGGTATCGATCATCTCGGCAATCAGAACATCATCGAACCAGGCGTCCTGTTCGGTCTTGAACCGTTCGACCAAACCCGCAAGCTGTTCAGCCTTGCGCAAGGTGCCGCCGACCGTATCGGCCTCGATCTCAATCTTGCGCAGGTTCAGCAGATCATTGGGCGTGCTGAGTTTGAAGACCGAGTTCACCAGCTCTCCGGCCACGGCATCGGTGGCGGTCAGGGCGAACAACTGCGCCTCGTTCATCTCGATAAACTCGCGCAGAATGTCGCGCGAGGTCGAGAATTTGACGTTCAGCAAAGGCGCGCGTTTCTGCTCGGTCGTCAGCAGGATGAACTGCCGGTTCACCCCGTTTGGATTGAGGTAGAGCGGGTCGTCCAATTCCTGCCCGATCTCTGGGGAATAGCCCGAGATATCCACGTGGAAATCCGTCAGCTGAGTGGCCTTGCCCGCCAGATGCTGCAACGCGCGGTTATACCGCTCGACCAAAGCCGGGCTGGAGATGTGGACGAGATTGCCGAACATCAGGCCTTTTTCGATGAGGCGGATCATTGGAAGGCCTCCAAGAGTAGAATTCGCGCTGGGAGTTCACAGACAACGTTTCGTACATCAAGCATTGGTCGTATCTTCGTTTGAATGGGAGCCCAGTCGCTTCGCACGGTCGTTCCATCCCAGAATGTTAGGTAAGTCTACAATCACGAAAACGACGACGGCCAACCCAAAAAAGCTCTTCCTAAAAGCGCTCGAAGGCGTTTGACCGTCCAACTCGACTGGAATGTTGGAAAACGGCCATAACTCTCCGAACTCGGCGAAGACTATAAGCCACGCGCCCGACAAAGGCAGCGCTAGAATGTAGATGATCCTTTTCAGTCCTTTGGATTTCAAATGGCCCTATCCTTTCCTTTTTGTTGAATGAATATCGACTAATCTGCACTCGCTGTCGCACGGCGTACAAAAACAACCGCCAACACCAACAACGGCAACGCAAACGCCCGCGCGGTGATTTGCAGGTTGAACCCGATGTAAGACACCACGCTGCCCTCAAACAGGATCAGCGTCTCTTCCCATGAGGTGCCCTCGAACCCGCCACCCGCGTTCACGCCGAATTGGGTCAGGAACAGTACCGCTACGGCAGCCAAAAAACCGATCACACCCCAGCGCAAAGGCAAAATCAGGCCCAGAACAAGGGCCAAACCAATGATTGCGACTGTCAACGTCATGTCTCTTTCTCCTTTGACTGACAGAGCGCATCAGTGCGCGCTCTGACGCTCAAAGTCTGCGCGATCACATGAGGTAACAACGGCCGACCAAGAAAACGTGAAGGCATTTCAGCCAACTGATCTGGACAGTTTGATTGCTTGATCAAAGTAGCCGTCACCCTTTCCCCTCCAGATACCGTCGCTTGGCCTCTTCCATCCGACCCATCTCGCGCACAGCGTTTTCAATCGCGACCTCATCGCTCTTGTCGGCATAGCGGAACTCGCTGTCGGCGTAGCGGTTGATTTCCTGCATCACCATCTCGACCGTGATCGGCTGGCGCAGCTCCTCGATCATGCCCTTCTTGGTGTCGTAGTCGCGGAACAGGAACAGGTCGGGGTTCTCCATCCACTCATCCGGCAGTTCGAAATCCATCGCACGGACCTTGACCGCGTCGGTGATGTTCTTGATCGCGCGACCCGTAAACCGCTCGTCCGCCTGCTGGATCGCCTTGAGGTAGGTGCCCAGCTTGGCAATTGTGTCCATCTGGCCGATCTCACCGGAAACCCGGTCATAGACCTGTAGCAAGGCGTCCTCATGCGGGCGGGAGTGGCTTTCGAAACTGGCGGCGACGGCCTTTTTAATCTCCTGCGCGGCATAGGCGTCGTGTTCACCCAGCGGGATATCGTGGTTGCGGCCCATTAACAGGTGCAGGATGTCGATGTAATCCTCGCGCGTTTGCGGCCCGTCCACCAGGAACCGCGCGCCCGCCCGCTGGCGTAGGGCGTCGTCCACATTCTCGGGGTAGTTCGAGAACATGCCAAAGGTGCAATTGCCGCGCACAACAGTGTTGGCACCTGCAAAGCTTTCCATCAGCACGGCGGTGATTTCCAGTTGGCCCGCGCTGGACTGCCGGTCGCCGCGTTTGCCTGCCAGTTGGTCGATATCATCGATGGTGCCAAAGCCGATAACCGAGGGGTCGATGATCGTGTTGATAAACGCCTTGGCGTTCTGACCGGACTTGCCCTGATAGCTGTCTATATTGTCGGTGCTCAGGTTTTGATAGCGGAACGGATAGCCCGCGTTCTGGCAATATTCGTTGATCAACCCGGCCATCATCTGGATCAGGGTGGTCTTGCCGGTGCCCGGTTTGCCGTCGCCCATGAAGGTAAAGATGAACCCGCCCAACTCGGCAAACGGGTTCAGGCGGCGGTCAAAATCATAGGCCATGAGCATCTTGGCCAGCTTCATCGCCTGATATTTGGCGATATGGTTGCCGACCACTTCGTTCGGTTTCTTGAACGTCATGGTCAGGGTGGTGGATTTGGCTTTGGAGGCGGGTTCGAACCCCCGGATCGTCAAGTCATCCGCCTCGATATGCCAGGCGGCGTTCTGGAACGGGGTCAAATGACCCGCCGACTGCGCGCGTAGGGCGGCCTTGTCCATCAGTTGTTCGGCATAGGCGCTGGTGGCCGCGATCAGATGCGCATCGTCCGGGGCGTGTTTCGCCAACATCTGATCCAGCTCCCACAAGGCACCGTGCAGCGCAAGCTGGCCATTGTCGGTCAGAATCTCTTCAATCTCGCCCAGATCAACGGTGGTTTCGCCCAGATGGGACGACATCAGATACGCCAGTGCATTGCCGAAGGTGTGAGATGTAATCAAAGCCTCAGCCGTCAGCAATTCCGAAAACTCGCTCTTGCGCGCAGCTGGCAAATCCCCCGCCAGATTGGCGCGCTTCAGATCGGCCAGAGCGGTTTGCTCCGCATAAGCCTCGGCCACGGCCAGGGCGATGGCAATCGCGCGGCGCACAGCCTGCTGCGTCGTGGCCTGTTGCGGAGAAACCAACGCATCGCCATCATCCGCAGCCTCGATCCGCTCGACCAGATGCACCCCATCCGCGCGCACCGTGCGCCGTGTCACCAACCCCGGTGTGGTGGATCGAAACCGCCGCCCCGTCGACACGCCCGAGGACCGCTCGACCGCCGCCTCAACCGGTTTGGCAATCCGCGGCGCATGCTCGAACCCGTTCAGCAAGGCGGTCGCTGCCGGGTAATGCTTACGAATATCGTCTTCGCGCAATTCCATCTGATCTGACGTCAAACTCATCTCAAAAACTGCCCTTGCTTCTTCTGTTCAAAAATACCTCCGCCGGAGGCAAAAAATCTAATAGCGCAACACTTGCCCCGTCTTGCTGACAACGAATTTGCGCACGTCACCAAAGCCCGGCGGGTCGCGCTCTGCCAGAACCTGAAACGGGCGCTGAGGCAGGATAATCGACCGCTGCGTGCGCGTGGCCCCAGTCTCGGCCCCTTGCGCGCCAAACGGATCCAAAGCAAAAATTTCGCGCTCAACGGTCGAGAACCACCCGGCGCGTTCCTCGAAAACGTCCTCGCTCTCCAGTTCCTCGGTGGTCCAGGCCAGCGCCCAATCTTGACCCTCGGGGGCCTGAGCGTCCTCCAGCACTTGCCGCAAGGGACCGGATTGCTCGGTATAGGCCGAGGAATACATCGGCCCCACATGGATGCGGCGCAGGTGCTTGGGGTGCAGATCGTCGAAATCCTGATCGAACCCTTTGGCAATCGTCACCAGCTTCAACCCGCCCAAGGATTGCGCCATCAGATGCGCCTGCACCTCGGGCCAGCGGCGTTGGTCTTTGGGCAGAGCTGTCCTGCCACTGTCCTCCACCTGCATCATGTAGATGACCGGCAGGTTGATCTGGCTGTCATAGACCGCCCAATGGATCAGGAACTTGCGCCGCTCACCCTCATTTCCAATCCAGTGGCACTCGGGATCGTTGCGGGACCAGAACAACTGACCTTTCAGCAATTCCTCGTAATAGAGCCTTTGAGACAGCGCGAACTGCAGCTTGGTCGGAATTTCCCGGTCGCCAATGATCGTCCGCACCATGTCGGTTTTCAGATCGTCTTCCGAGGGCATATTCGCCAGATGCACCTTCGCCTGCTGCGCGTCGTTGGCCATGGTCAGCAATTCGGCCGACACCGGAAACCCGCTGTCGCGCTTGTCCATGGCGAGGCTGCCAAAGAACCGCCCCGTATCGCGACCGACCAGCAGGTATTTCATGCTGAGCGCCCTAAAGGTGTAGAGCAGCCCCGAAAGGTAGCGCGACACGATCCGCACCTCTTGCTTGCTGATGGCGCCCTCCGCCTCCATCGTCGCGGCCACGCGCAGGAGGTGGACGGAGATCACCTCGAATTTGCGGAAATATCGGCGCGAGGCGAAGGTGTCAGTCAGGCCGACATGGTCTTGGGTGGGGTTAGTCTCCATTAGTCTCCACCGTCTCCGTCCCCATCCGCGTCTCCTGAGTGATACCCATCAGTGTCATTGTGGAACGCGATTTCGGCCGAAACCGGGTCTTCCTTTTTGTAAATTTGATAGACCAAGTGCCCGATCCCTGCGAACACTGCGATCCCAATAGCCGGAGCCCAAAGGGACTCCGTGATCCAGTAGAAAATTACGCCAAGGCCGATAGCGAACCAGCGCAGGATCATCGCATTCTCTACCCATGCGGGAAGCTGAATGTCCCTGCGCGCAAGACCCGATGTATAACGGTTATTGGTGTGTTTAGTCACAACGGTGACCCTCAAGAACCCCCATACAAATTCTTATCATGCTTCTCGACAATCGAGGCAAACCGGCGGGCAAAGCGCTCATCCGCCTTGGCCTTTTTCTCCAGCACATCGCGGGCAAAGACCATGTGGCCTTCGTGCGCCTCAAGCATGTCGGCCATTTTCTGGTTGGTCGCGGTGCCGATGGCGGCCATCGCCGTCTGCGCCTCTTGGTCCGTCTGCACGCCGATCTCGTTGATGCGGTGGGCCACGTCCTGCTGCTGCGCGGTTTTCAGCGATTTGGTCAGGGCGTCATACAGCACCACGCGCTGTTGCGTGTCTGTCTGCAGCTTGTTGATCAGCACCATCTGCGTCGCCGCCTGGTTTTGCAGTGAATCGACCCAGGTTTTGCCCTTTTCGATATAGCGCTCCAGCGTTTGCGATTTGGCCAGCTTGACCTGTTCCTCCTGAACCTTGGCGTTGTATTGCTTGTTCAGCTCGGCCAATTCAGTCTCTAACTGGGTCCGCGCGGCGGCGTCCTGTTCGACGCTGATCTTGTTCTCAAGCGTGATAATCGTCGGGTCCATGCCTTGGATCTCGGCACGCAAGGCCTCCAACTCGGCCACGGTGGCCTCGCGATCATCCAGCGTGACGGTCAGGTTGTCCTCGACCTTCACGCGCTGTTCTTCCAGCACCGACAGTTGGCCTTCCAGCAACTTTACGATCACGTCCGATTTGGCAATCAGGTCCTGCAGCTTGTCGTCAATATTGGCCGTGCGCATCCGCTCCTGCCGCATCGACTCGGATTTGCCCTTGGCGAAGATGCCCACAAACGACTCCCACCCGGTTTTCGAGCGCATCTCGTCGAAATCCTTGGAAAACGCGTTGGTGACGTCGTCCAGCCCCATAATCAGCTCAGCAATATTGGCGTTCATCACCTCGGTATGGGCATGTACGTCTTCAAGCGTGGCGTTTTCGATGTCGATATCTGCCTCGGCCGTGCCAATCTTGGCCCGCGCCGCGTCAATCCGCGAGGTCAGGCTTTCGATCTGCGACTGGCTTTCACGCACTTTCGTCTGCGTTTCTTCGATCAAGGCGTCAAATTGATGGTTCGACATCTGCTATCCCTTTTTTTGTTAAAATCCCCAATAAGATAGGCAATGTTACGCCTATTTACATCCCCTTGGGCGGAAAATTCCTGCAAAGACTGGCAAAAATACATGGCAAAAGATAGACCCTGCAATCTGGGCGCGACCTGAAACGAACAAACGCATCGCGGCAGCAAGAAGGCAGCCCATCTTGTCACCAATTTGAAACAAAACCGTCACGCCAGCGTAATGAACCACGTCCATCCCCCCTTGCAACTAAGCAAGAGAGGATACCAACCGATGTCATTGCGCTGTGTCTGTCTGACATCTGCCTTGGCCCTGACCGCCGGTCAGGCCGTGGCAGAGATGAATTTCAACCGAATTGCGTCATTTCCAGTTGTGAAGAACATGGCTGAGGGTGCGGATATGAACCGCGAAACCTCGCCTGAGATTATCGCGGCGACTGCAGATGGCATGACGCTGGTCTATACCGACAGCCCGCTGGGCGTGATCGGTATGGTCGACATCGCCGACCCGGCGAACCCGGCACCTTTGGGTGCGATGGAGGTGGGTGGCGAGCCAACCTCAGTTGGAATCGTTGGCTCGACGGCTTTTGTTGGCGTGAACACGTCGGACAGCTACACCGCACCCTCGGGCAAGCTGATCTCGGTCGATATTGCGGGCAAAGCGCAAACCGGCGCTTGTGATCTGGGCGGTCAGCCTGACAGCGTCGCAATCGCCCCGGATGCCAGCTTTGTCGCCGTCGCCATTGAGAATGAGCGTGACGAAGATCTGAACGACGGTTTCATCCCACAGCTACCTGCAGGTGAGCTGGCTCTGGTGCCATTGAAAGATGGCGCGCTGGATTGTGCGGGCATGAAAATGGCCTCGCTGACCGGTTTGGCCGAGGTTGCGCCGACCGACCCCGAGCCCGAGTTCGTGGACATAAACAGCTTGGGTGAAACCGTCGTCACCCTGCAAGAAAATAACCACATGGCGGTTATTGCCAAAGATGGCACCGTGATCAGCCATTTCTCGGCCGGCAGTGTGGATCTGGAAGGCATCGATGCCACCGATGAACGTGGCGCGCTAATCTTCACCGAAAGCCAGCCGGGCCGCTTGCGTGAACCCGACGCTGTGAAATGGATCGACGACAACCACTTCGCCACTGCCAATGAAGGCGACTATGAGGGCGGCTCGCGTGGTTGGACGATCTTCCACAAGGACGGCACCGTTGTGTATGAGAACGGCACCGAGTTCGAGAAAGCCATCATCCAGATCGGTCACTACCCCGACAAACGCTCGGACAGCAAAGGCGTTGAGCCGGAAAGCGTGACCGCAGCCACCTTTGGCGGTACTCCGATGATCTTTGTGGGGGCCGAGCGCGCCTCGGTTGTGGGGGTCTATGACGCCACCGACCCTGCGAGCCCGGTTCTGAAACAGCTGCTGCCCTCAGGCGTTGGGCCGGAAGGTTATGTTGCCATCCCCGAGCGCAATCTGCTGATCTCAGCCAACGAAAAAGACCTGATCGAAGATGGAGGCCCGCGTGCGCATGTCTCGATTTTTGAGTATCAGGACGCCCCCGCCAACTATCCGCATTTGACCTCGGAAGGCGCGGATGAGCTGATCGGTTGGGGCGCCCTCTCCGGTCTGGTCGCGGATGAGGACGGCATGATCTATGCGGTCAATGACAGCTTCTACGGCTTCCAGCCTTCGATCTTTAAGATCGACCCTAGCCAGCAACCCGCCCGCATCGTGGACGTGATCCGCATTCACCGTCAGGACGGCAACCCGGCGCAAAAGCTGGACCTTGAGGGCATCACGCTGGATGGCAAGGGTGGCTTCTATGTCGCGTCCGAAGGGCGGACCGACAGCGTTATCCCGCACGCGATCTACCACGTCTCTGCTGAAGGCAAGATCAAGGACCGCAAAGGCGAGATCGGCCTGCCGCCTGAACTGATGGCAGTCGAGAAGCGTTTCGGTTTCGAGGGCATAACCAAAGTCGGCGAAACCCTGTGGATGGCCGTACAGCGCGAATGGAAGGACGACCCGGAAAACCACGTGAAACTGGTCGCGTACAATCTGGACACCAAGGAATGGGGTGCAGTGCACTATCCCAAGGCTGACCCGGAAAAAGGCTGGGTCGGTCTGTCGGAGATCGTGGCCTTTGGTGATCATGTCTATGTCATCGAACGCGACAACCAGCACGACCACCGCGCCGTGACCAAAAAGATCTATCGCATCCCGCTGTCAGAAATGACCCCTGCCCCGCTGGGTGGTGAACTGCCAGTGGTCACCAAGGAAGAGGTCCGCGACCTGCTGCCAGACCTGACCTCAACGGGCGGCTACGTGCTGGACAAGATCGAAGGTCTGGCCATCCTGCCTTCGGGCGAGGCTTTCGTGATGACCGACAATGACGGCGTCGACGATGCCTCGGGCGAGACGATGTTCTGGTCGATCGGTCAGGTGACGGCTGGGAACTGAAGCACATATTCCTAAATTAAAAGCGCCGCGCATTACCTGCGCGGCGCTAAACTGTTCAGCATGTAACTTTTCGTCAGTTGCAAGCCGACTGACCTGCATACATTCCAAGTCCGGCACCTGCCGCAGTCGCCAGTGTTTGACCTGAACCGCCGCCAAAGCGATTGCCGACAACGCCACCAAGAGCCGCGCCACCCAAAATACCTGCTGCGCAACGCGCATCGTGCTGGACCTGGGCCTGTGTTGGCGTCGTTGGCGCCCCGCACGCCGCTAACGCAAGCGTGCCCACAAGCAAGCAAGATACAGTTACTTTCTTCATTTCAGATTCCTTCCATTCACTCGCACTCAATTGTCCTTACTTTTGGTCATGTAAGACCCAACGAACCCCTACCCACCACGGGACTGACCCAGATCAAGACGGCTGGGTTCAAGTAACTCGTTGAACATTCAACCTCTGCACTATTGCGCAGGATCGATATTGGTTTGGGGAACAACGCCCCGCGTCTGGAGGAACGCGGGGCGTGCAGTCTGCGATAGCCCCGAGAGGCAGGACTATCGCGGTGGTCGGACGGCCTTAGTTCACGGCTTTGGCGTCAACCACGTCCTTTTCGATGGCCTGACCAGACGAAATCTGTATCCGGCGCGGCTTGAGAGCTTCGGGCACCTCGCGTTTGAGGTCGATGTTCAACATGCCGTTCTCGTGGCTGGCACCGGTGACGCGCACGTGGTCGGCCAGCGCAAAGCGGCGCTCGAACGCGCGGGTGGCAATGCCGCGATGCAGGTAAGAGCGGTCCTTGTCCTCGGCAGCTTTCTTGCCGGCCACGATCAGGGCGTTTTCCTTCACTTCGACCGAAAGATCGGCCTCGGCAAAACCGGCGACAGCGACGGAAATCCGGTAGGTGTCAGCATCGGTTTTTTCGATGTTATAGGGCGGGTAGCTGGGCTGAGCCACGTCATTGGTCAGAACGCGATCCATCATGTCGGCGATCTGGTCAAAGCCAATGGTTGCGCGGTGCAGCGGAGCAAAATCAAAAGTACGCATGTGTCATATCCTCAAGTCTGAGCGATCTACGATATGCCCTCCGGTTCGGACGGGCGGTTTGCTGTATCAGGCCCCGTTCGTGGCGACCCGATACAGTTCACATGGGTAACGATTTGGCCGAGTTCAACCCCCGCCGGGGCTGATGAATTTCGCACCGGAATTGGACTTGCCCGACCCGACCTGTAGACGATTGATCGAGGCTTTGGGCTGCGGTGCGTCGCGGCGCAGATCGGCCTTCAGTTCCGAGACAATTCCGGCCAGTTCCATGCCAAACCCAACCTTGCGGCCATTAACTGCGCCAACCGCCGAAACCACCGACAGAATCTGCCAGCGCGACCCTTTGCGCGCCAACAGGGCCGAGCCCGAAGACCCAAAGGTGATATCGCAGTTAAACAGGATTAGCCCCTCCACTCTTTGCAGAATATCGCAGGACCGTTCTCGGGTAATCGCCTCGGATCGACCCCGCCCGTATGAGGCCAGGCTGACCTCACCCCCCGTCACACGCCCGCTGTGCAAGGCAAAAGGGTCCGCAACGGAAAGAGGGATCGGTTGTTCCAGCTTCATCAGGGCAACGTCGGCCCGAACGCCAGCATTCGAAAGCGATGGATGCTTGGCATAGTCGGGATGAACTGCGATCTGTACAACCTTTCGGTCTGCCAGCGATTGCCCCTGACTTAGACCCGCGCGGAACGTCACCTGCCCCGGCGCATAGGGTCGGCCCGTTGCCCTATCCAGCGCACAATGCGCGGCGGTCAGTACAATGTCCTGCGCGATCAGGGTGCCAGTGCAAAAGCCTTGGGTTCCGATATCCAGACGCCCGACCGCTTCCCAACCATAGAGGTCTTCCCGGTCGGTCAGCTTGCGCTTGGCACTTTGGGCGCTTGCGGTTGTCGCCATCACCAGCAGACACAATAGGGTCGCAAGAATACGCGTCACGGTTTGATAAACCTCGCACCCACATTGTTGCGGGCCGCCCCTGGCGGCGTGTCGGCGATGAACCCGCGCCCTGCGGATAATTCACGGTGCAGAACATCCAGTGAATCCTCGACCGTTGTGCCCACGGCCACACGTTGGCCATTGAATTCGGCCTTGGCAGCCACGACCGAGACGATGCGCGGGCGGTCGCCTTTGAACGAAAACACAGGCGCCCCGGACGCGCCGAATTCCACATCACAGGACATCACCAAAACGTCCGAACGTCGGGTCATGACCGAGCAGACCTCTTGCAACGATGGCGCTTCAGCCCGGTCCTGCGCGTATGAGACCACGCCAACCTCTTCCCCTCGCGCCGGGCGTGCGCCGGTTTCAAACGGGATGACGGTGGTGTTGCGGATCGGTTGCCACAGCTCGACCAGCGCGATATCGCTGCCAATCCGGGCAGTGGAGTCCTCGCCAAACTGGTATTCGGGATGAATGACAGCTCGCCGCGCCGCCCGATAGGCCGACGCTCGACCCAAGCGCCATGCGGCTAGAAACTCGACATCTGACAAGTTCACGCGTTGGCCAGTAACCTTGTCGAACAAACAATGCGCGGCGGTCAGTACAAGAGTCGGCGAAATCAGGGTGCCTGTGCAAAACCCGGCACCGCCGATATCCAGCCGCCCAACAGCCATCCACGCGCGCCCGGCATCGGTGGTTTCCAGGCTTTTCAACCTTGAATCCTGTGCCGTGGCGGGCATTGGCATCAGTGCCAGGGCTAAGACCTTGATCCAGTTTCGCAAGCGGTTCTCCGGCGTAGCTTCGACTTATCCTCCTACGCAGTGCGTAAGGCGAAAATAGGGCGCTTGCTTGACAGCCGGGATCTGAACGCGACCGTAGTCGTCTTCAGACACCTACCTTAAGATCGGCACCTCGCGGTCCGGCCTGTGGTCCTGCTGCATGGCCCTTGGCAGGGGCCCTCCGGTCGTCCAGTCCAACAACTCGACCGTGTGCAGAATCGGAACCTCGGTAGCCGATCCGATCTGCATCATACATCCGATGTTGCCTGCGGCAATCACATCAGGGTTACCAGCCTCCAGCGTCCTGACCTTGCGTTGTTTGAGTTTCCCGGAAATCTCGGGCTGCATCAGGTTGTAGGTTCCGGCGCTGCCACAGCACAGATGGCTGTCCGCAGGTTCGACCACAGTAAACCCTGCACGTTTCAAAAGGTCCTTAGGATAGGTTTTGATTTTCTGACCATGCTGCAACGAACAGGCTGCGTGATAGGCCACAGTCAGACCCTTTTCGCCACCTTCGGGCATATCCAGCTGCATCAGTAGCTCGCTGATATCCATGGCAATCTCCGACACCCGCGCCGCATCTTTGGCCAACGCGTCATTGCGGAACATATGCCCGTAGTCCTTCACGGTCGTTCCACAGCCCGAAGTGTTGATGACGATGGCATCCAACCCGTCCCCGTCCATCTCGGCCACCCAAGCGCGGATATTGGCAGCGGCCGCTTTGTGGCTGTCATCGGACTTGCCCATGTGATGCGTCAGCGCCCCGCAACAGCCTGCGCCCTCGGCCACCACGACCTCACACCCCAGCCGGGTCAGCAAACGGATGGTGGCATCGTTGATATCAGTGTTCAGCGCCTTTTGCGCGCACCCCGTCATAAGCGCGACACGCTTTTTGTGCGCACCCTTGGGGGCAAAGCTTTGCGGGTCGTCGTTGCGACTGACCGGAGGGATATGTTTTGGCGCCATATCCAGCATCGCCCGCAACCGCGCATCTGGCATCAGGAATTTGAACGGACGGCCCAGCTTAGCCCCGATCAAAGCCCATCGGAACCGCATCGGATAAGGCAGGATCTGCGCCAGCACCCAGCGCAGGGCGCGGTCGGTGAAGGGCCGTTTGTAATTCTGTTCGATATATTCACGCGCGTGATCGACCAGATGCATGTAATGCACACCGGACGGGCACGTGGTCATGCAGGCCAGACAGGACAGGCAGCGGTCGATATGTTTGACCGTTTTCTCATCCGGCACACGCTCGTTTTCCAGCATGTCCTTGATCAGGTAAATCCGCCCGCGCGGGCTGTCCAGCTCATCGCCCAGCACCTGATAGGTGGGGCATGTGGCGGTGCAAAACCCGCAATGGACGCAGTTGCGCAGGATCTCGTTCGAGCGCTGAATCGCCGGGTCTTGCAGTTGTTTTTCAGTGAATATTGTCTGCATCTGTTTACCCCATCAGACCCGGGTTGAACAACCCGCGCGGGTCGAAACGCTGTCGAATGCCCTTTGTCAGAGCCTGAACTCCGGGGCTTTCCGGCTGAAAACGCCCCAGGACCTCAATCGTTTCCGCATTTGCTCTGACCAAGGTCGCGTGACCGTCAAATGCGCCGACGCGTGCGCGCAGGTCCGTGCCTTTGGGCACCAGCGCCCAGATCAGCCCGCCGCCCCAGTCATAGAGGGTTCGATCCGCTCCAATCCGCTGCGCAATCCCGGTCGCATCCGAAGGTTTGACCGAAATCCGCCACACATCCCCATCCACACCATGAAACGCAGATACGTCCCGAATGGCCTGCCACCGCTCGACCGAGCCATCGATCTCAGCAATCTCTCCGAAAACGGCCAATGTCGATTTCAACTGCTCAACACGATAGGCGACAGAGTCCGTGAACCCTTCGACCCTCAGAAGAACCCGCATCTCTTGCGGGTCATAGGCCGCACCCGACACTTCGAAAGGGGATTTCAACGCCGCTGACATCACCGCAACAGCCGCGCTGACATCATCAGCGCGCAAGGCCAATGTCGCCACCGCCTCTGGCTTGGGCAGCACTTTCAGCGACACTTCGGTCAGAACACCCAACGTGCCCCATGACCCGCCCATCAGTTTGACAAGATCATAGCCGGTGACGTTTTTCATCACCCGCCCGCCATTCTTGACCACATGGCCCTTGCCATCGACATATCGCACGCCCAACAGGAAATCACGGCAAGCCCCGGCCTGAATGCGGCGCGGGCCTGAGATATTAGCGGCCACGACACCGCCAATGGTCGGCGCACCATTCGTGCCCAACAGACCGCGATGATCCATCGGTTCAAACGCCAATTGCTGCCCTCCGGCCTCTAACGCCGCCTCGACCTCGGCCACCGGAGTACCGGCCTGCGCCACAATCGTCAGCGCACCCGGCTCATACAGGGAAATACCGCTCAGTCCGCCGGTTTCGATGGTCATCTCGGGCCCGCCGATCCCGCGGGATCCACCACCGGCAATTCGCACGGGGCCCTGCAGCCCGGCCACTATTTCGGCCAGTTCGGCCTCTGTTTCAGGTCTCATGACATTTCTTCTGTTCAAAAATACCTCGGGGGAATCGCGGCTTGCCGCGATGGGGGCAGCGCCCCCTTACTCGGCTGCAATCCGGCGCGCCTCAGACACATCCAGCGGGAACACCTTGGCCGGGTTCAGCAACCAGTTCGGATCAAACACATCCTTGACGGCCATCTGCGCTTCAAGGTCCGCTGGCGCGTATTGATGCGACATCAGATCCCGTTTTTCGATGCCCACACCATGCTCGCCGGTCAGGCAGCCACCCACATCCACGCACAGCTTCAGGATTTCCGCGCCGAACGCCTCGCATTTCTCGAGATCGCCAGGCTTGTTGGCATCAAACAGAATCAACGGGTGCATATTGCCGTCGCCCGCGTGGAATACGTTGCCCACCGGAAGGCCATATTCCTCGCTCAGCTCTCCGATACGGCGCAGTACCTGCGGCAAGGCAGAAACTGGGATCGTCCCATCGAGGCACATGTAATCGTTCATCTGCCCCATCGCGCCAAAGGCGGATTTTCGGCCCAACCAGATTTTCGCGCTTTCCTCAGCCGACTGACTTTCGCGCAGCTCGACCGGATTGTGACGCTTGGCAATCTCTATGATTTTGGACAGCTGATAGTCGATCTCGGCCTCTGATCCTTCGACCTCGACAATCAGCAAAGCATGGCAATCGGGATAGCCCGCCTGCGCAAAATTCTCACACGCCTTGATGCACAGTGTATCCATGAATTCGATCGCCACCGGCAGAATGCCCGATTTAATAATGTCAGAGACACATTGCCCGGCGACTTCGTTGTCATCGAACCCCATCAGCACGGGCCGCGCACCCTCGGGCTTTCGCAGAATTCGCAACGTTGCCTCGGTCACAACGCCTAACTGCCCTTCCGAACCACAGATCACGCCCAGCAGGTCCAACCCGCCCGCGTCCAGATGCGCGCCGCCGATCTCGACCACGCTGCCGTCCATCATCACCATTTTGACGCCCAACAGATTATTTGTGGTCACGCCATACTTCAAACAATGCGCCCCGCCCGAATTCATTCCAATATTGCCCGCTATCGCACAAGCCAGCTGCGATGAAGGATCAGGAGCATAGAAGAAGTCTTCCGCCTCCACCGCGCCGGTCACGCTCAGGTTGGTGCGGCCGGTCTGCACGCGGATGATGCGGTTGTCATAGTCGGTCTCCAACACAGCGTTCATCCGGGCAATGCCCAGAATAACACTGTCAGCCGTGGGCAACGCCCCACCCGCCAGCGAGGTACCCGAGCCGCGCGGCACCACCGGAACCCCCTCTTCATTGCAGATGCGCAGCACGTCCGAAACTTCGCCGGTCGTAGACGGCAGCACCGCCAGCATCGGAGGGCAACGATAAGCTGTCAGCGCGTCGCATTCATAAGCGCGCGTCTCGGCCGGGTCGTGAATAACGGCGTCTTCAGGCAGCACTTGCAGCAAACGGCGCAACACCGCATCCTTTCGGCGCAGAACGTCAGGGTTAGGCGTCGGCATTTCCATGGCTGATCCTCCAGTTTGGTAAAATAATATTACCAATTTTCCGATCTGGCAAGTTTTTCCCGTAAAACGTAGGGTCCAATGCATGTCCTGGATTTATCAATCAATGCCCTTCGCACCTTTGGATTTCGTCGGTATCGCCCTGCTGATCGGCGCGTGGCTGGGGATCGGCTGGCGGATCGAAAACCCGTCACCGAACAAGCCCTCGGTTGGAATGATCATGGACGACTACCGCCGAGACTGGATGAAAGAAATGGTGACCCGTCAGCCGCGCATGTTTGACGCGCAGGTCGTCGGCACGATGCGGCAGGGCAGCACGTTCTTTGCCTCAACCACGATGATTGCCATCGGGGGTGGACTAGCTCTGCTGGGCAACACAGAGCACCTGGCCGGGCTGGCGCAGGATCTGGCACTGGGAACCGCGCCCGCGCTGGTGTGGGAGGTCAAAATTCTTGTGATCCTGCTGTTTTTGGCGAATGCTTTTCTAAAATATGTCTGGGCACACCGGTTGTTTGGCTATTGCGCCGTATTGATGGCGGCTGTGCCAAATGACCCTGAAGAGCCCACCGCCTATCCGCGCGCCGCCCAAGCGGCCGAGATTTGCGTCACCGCCGCGCGTAGTTTCAATCGTGGTCTGCGGGCGACCTATTTTGCGCTGGCTTCTGTTGCATGGATCTTGGGCCCCTATGCGCTGATTGCGGGCACGGTGATCACGCTGGCTATGCTCTATCGGCGTGAATTCGCGTCGCATTCCCGCACAATTCTCCTCAACACCGGATCGTGATCCCTCAGTTCACCACAAAAGGTTAAGTTCATATCATGAGATATCTTGTTCTGAGCGCCCTTCTGGCCACTCCGGCCCTTGCAGATGACCCCGTGATCGAAGCCGTCACCGCGAAATCAAACGGTGGCACATGGCGATTCGATGTGACCGTCTCACATCCTGAAACCGGGTGGGATGACTATGCAGATGGCTGGCGTGTGCTGGATATGGAGGGGAAAGAGCTGGGACTGCGCGTGCTGCATCACCCGCATGAGAATGAACAGCCCTTTACGCGCTCACTAAGCGGTGTGGCGATCCCGGCGGGCACGTCGCAAGTGCAGGTACAGGCCCGCACCAATACCGATGGCTGGGCCAAAAATACCTTTGTGGTCGACCTGAACTGAAGTCAGAACACGCCCATCTGCAAACCGGCGGCCATGGCAAGACCCAGCTCGCGGCAATTTTCAAGCTGGTCGTCGGGGATGGTTTTCTTGGCCAGAATCGCCTCGGGTGTTTGCGCATGGGTGCAGATGATCAGCGGCGGCTGCACCTCTTTCAACCGCCAACCGGTTGCGATGCGGGCGGTTTGTCGCGCGGCGTTTTCGCCATCAGACCCGGCGCAGATCATCTGCGCATAGGGGCGGCCTTCGATCCGACCCAGCACCGGATAATAGCTGCGGTCGAAAAACTCTTTCATCAGACCCGAAATCGCGGCCAGATTCTCGGGCGCGCAGAAGATATAGCCGTCGGCTTGCAACAAATCTTCGGGTCCGGCCTGATCGGCGGGTTTCAGAACCACATCCGCCTCATCCCCTGCAGCCTTGGCTGCAGCTTCGGCCATTTGCCGGGCCCCGCCGGTGCGCGAATGGTAAATGATCAAAAGCTGCGCCATATCAGACCCGGTGATAGGGGCCGCCCGACAAAATGGTTGCGGCCCGATAGAGTTGCTCGGCCAGCATCACACGGACCAGCATATGGGGCCATACCATCGAACCAAATGAGATCGAAAAATCCGCCTCGGCACGCAGATTAGGGTCTATTCCGTCTGCCCCGCCGATGATCAGCGCCAAATCTTGCCGCCCGGCATCGCGCCAGCCGCCCAGCTTTTTGGCAAATTCCGGCGAGGACATCACACGGCCCCGTTCGTCCAGAGTACAGATGACCGCGCCTTTGGGCAGCGCCTTGCGAAGCAGCGTCGCCTCGGCGCCCATTCCAGCGTTTTTCTTGTCTTCAACCTCGATCACCCGCGCAGGACCAAGGCCCAAAGCGCGTCCGGTCCGGTCAAAGCGTGTCAGGTAATCGTCAAGCAGGGTCTTCTCGGGTCCGGCGCGCAATCGCCCGACCGCAACTATGCTAATCCGCATATCTCTCTCGCCTCCGGCCTTTCAATACAGGCCGGGATAGCGCCTCAGTTCGCCGAGGCGCTGCCGCCCTGAGGCAGCCACATCTTTTCCAGCTGATAGAATTCACGCACTTCGGGGCGGAAGATATGGACGATAACGTCGCCCGTATCGATCAGCACCCAGTCGCCGGCATCCTTGCCTTCGACCTTCGAGGTGAAACCGAATTCCTGCTTGATGCGATCCGTCAGCTTTTCCGCCATGGCCGAGACCTGACGGGTCGACCGACCCGAGGCAATCACCATGTGATCCGCAACAGAAGACTTACCTTGCAGGTTAATCTGCACGACGTCTTCGGCCTTGTCATCGGAAAGTGAGGAAAGGATACGCTCAAGCAGCTTGTCGCTGATTGACTGAGAGTGGGCCATCACGCTGGCCCCGTCATCGGCGGGCAACCCCGCCTGGGTATGTAGAGACAGGACATAGTCCTCCTTTGCTGCGCGCCATCAAATCCCGGCGCCGGGGTACTAATAAGGTAACAAGGGGAATGCAACATTTCAATGAACGCGCCATCAACGCAGCGTCAATCCTCTACGATCTGTTGCGGGTCTGCGTCGGGCAGCAGGCGCACCTCGCGCTGCGGGAAGGGCAGCGAGATACCCTCGGCCTGAAACGCATCCCAGAGCGCTAGGTAGACATTGCCGCGTATATTGGTCAGCCCCTTGGTCGGATCGCTGATCCAGAACCGCAGCACGTAGTCGACGCTGCTGTCCCCGAATCCAGTGATATGGCAGACCGGTTCATGTAGA
Organism: Ruegeria lacuscaerulensis; assembly: GCF_013034745.1. Taxonomy (NCBI): domain Bacteria; kingdom Pseudomonadati; phylum Pseudomonadota; class Alphaproteobacteria; order Rhodobacterales; family Roseobacteraceae; genus Ruegeria; species Ruegeria lacuscaerulensis. Next base: position 90,728 of record NZ_WQGP01000006.1, read on the forward strand.
CCGCCACTCAGCACGCGGGCCACGGACTTCACTGAACGGATAGCGGTGGCGCGCACCTTGTGGGGATCGTCGCCATAGCTGGTACCAAACTCTAGATCCAGCCGCACGAACTTGTCGGAATGCGACCAGTTCACGACCTGACTGGTAATCAGATCTTCGTTCGGGATCAGGTATTCCCGCCCGTCCCGTGTCACCACCGAGACATAACGCGCGCCCAGCGCGTTGATCCACCCAAACGTATCCCCCAGCGAGATCACGTCGCCCGGTTTGATCGAGCGATCCATCAAGATGATGATTCCCGAGATCAGGTTAGACACCACCTTTTGCAGCCCAAACCCGATGCCCACACCGATCGCACCAGACAGCAGCGCGATTCCGGTCAGGTCAAACCCTAGCGTCCGGATCGCAGCCATGAAGACGGCCCCATACAGAACCACCTGAATGCCTTTGGCCAATAGCACCTGCATGGAAGGCGTGATGTCATCATTGCTTTTCAAACCACGTTCGGCTGCGCGCGTACCCACACGCGCCAACGTCAGCAGAACACCGATCAACAGCGCCGCCTTGATGATCCCCAGCACCGAGATATGCAGATCTCCAATAGAAATCGCGACTCCGTCCAAAAACTCGGCCACGTCATCAGTCAGATTCAGGGCGACAAGCGTTGCATAGACCCACATGGCCCATTTGAAGATCCGCCGCAGCGTCCGGTTGCGCACCAGTCGCGCCGCCAGCGCTATGGCCAACCACGCCGTCGCCAAAGTCGCGATAACGCCAATGATATAACTGCGGGACGGCCATGTGATCTGCTGCATGACCAGATACAGTGCCCAGGACAGCAACACGAAATAGACCAGTGTCAAGCGCTGCATCAGCTGTACTAAAACGCGCAAACGCCATTTGGGCCACCCAGTGCGCGCCCGCGCCCAAGAATCCCACCGGCCTTGCGTGAAAAGCTTAAGGCCAAATGCCAAAGCCCATAGCAATAGAATGATCACCAGCTGGTGCTGACGCCAGCCGGGCGTGACCACCAGTTCAAGAAGGTTTTCGAATTGCACAGAAAAGCCCGCGACCATGTTGTCATAAAGGTCCGACAGCGAGCTGGGGATCAGGTCTTGATTCATACCTGCAGCTTGGACAGCACAGCCCCATGATGCAAGCCTGACGCGGTTTTGAACCTTGATTGACGGCAATTGGCAATATATCTGGACGCCATGAGACTCACCGTAGCCCAGATTCAGAACCTTGAAGATCGCGCCCGTCTGCGCGAACGGTTCTATGGGGCTGCCCGCACGGTTCTGGCCCGCCTATCGGCGGCCTAAGCCACCTCGCCAGCCAATTCTCATTACATACGGGAGAGGACCGATGTCCCCCAAAACACTCTATGACAAGATCTGGGATGCCCATGTCGCGCATGAAGCCGACGATGGCACCTGCCTGCTGTATATCGACCGCCATCTGGTACACGAAGTGACCAGCCCTCAGGCCTTCGAAGGCCTGCGCATGGCGGGCCGCAAGGTGCGTGCGCCGGAAAAAACCATCGCCGTGCCGGATCACAACGTGCCCACCACGCCGGACCGCGTGAACGGGATCGAAAACCCGGAATCACGCATTCAGGTCGAGGCGCTGGACAAGAATGCCAAGGATTTCGGCATTCACTACTACCCGGTGCATGACGTCCGTCAGGGCATCGTCCACATCGTCGGCCCCGAACAAGGTTGGACCCTGCCCGGCATGACCGTTGTCTGCGGCGACAGCCACACCGCCACCCATGGCGCGTTTGGTGCTCTGGCCCACGGAATTGGTACTTCTGAGGTTGAGCATGTTCTGGCCACGCAGACTCTGATCCAGAAGAAATCCAAGAACATGAAGGTGGAAATCACCGGCAAATTGCAGCCGGGCGTGACCGCCAAGGATATCACTCTGGCTGTGATCGGTGAGACCGGCACAGCAGGCGGCACCGGCTATGTCATCGAATATTGCGGCGAAGCGATCCGCGATCTGTCGATGGAAGGCCGCATGACCGTCTGCAACATGGCGATCGAAGGCGGTGCCCGCGCGGGTCTGATCGCCCCCGATGAGACCACGTTCGAATACGTCAAAGGCCGCCCCCACGCCCCGAAAGGCGCCCAGTGGGAAGCCGCAATGGAGTGGTGGAAAACGCTTTACACCGATGAAGGCGCGCATTTCGACAAGGTCGTGACCCTGCGCGGCGAAGATATCGCGCCCGTGGTGACATGGGGCACCAGCCCCGAAGACGTGTTGCCGATCACCGCAACCGTGCCGAACCCCGAAGATTTCGAAGGCGGCAAAGTTGACGCGGCCCGCCGCTCGATCGAATACATGGGACTGGAAGCCGGTCAGAAGCTGAGCGACGTGGAAATCGACACCGTCTTTATCGGGTCTTGCACCAATGGCCGGATCGAAGATCTGCGCGCCGCTGCTGAAATCCTCAAAGGCAAAAAGATCAAGGACGGGATGCGCGCAATGGTCGTGCCCGGTTCGGGTCTGGTCCGATTGCAGGCCGAGGAAGAAGGTCTGGCCGACATCTTCAAAGAGGCCGGTTTCGAATGGCGTCTGGCAGGATGTTCGATGTGTCTGGCGATGAACCCCGACCAGTTGCAACCGGGCGAGCGCTGTGCCGCGACCTCGAACCGTAACTTTGAGGGTCGTCAGGGCCGCGGAGGACGCACCCACCTGCTGAGCCCGGCAATGGCTGCCGCAGCGGCCCTCACAGGACGGCTGACAGACGTCCGCGACTTGATGTAAGGTACCCTCATATCTAGATATTTGAGGGATTGAACAAATGAGTGACTGGATCAAATGGCTGCTGCTTGGACTTCTGTCCATCGTGTTTGGCATCTTTGTGCTGGGCGCGCCGGCGGTGGCGTCGATTGCCGTAACGGTGGTGACGGGTGTGTTGCTGCTGATCTCGGGCGCGTTGCAGGTTGTCGGCGGCTTTACCGTCGAAGGCACGGGTAACAAAATCCTGTCACTCATCATGGGTGTGGTGATGCTGTTTCTGGGCTGGTCCTTTTTGGGTCACCCGTTGCAGGGCACGCTGACGCTGGCCACCGTTTGTCTGATCCTGTTTCTGGCAGGCGGAATCGCCCGAGTTATCCTGTCGTTCCAGATGCGTGGCACTCAATATTTCTGGGCCACGCTGATTTCTGGCATCATGTCGATTGTCCTGGCGATGCTTATCTGGCGCTTTGCCACAGTCGAGCCTGCGATCATGCTGCAATTGCTGGGCATTCTACTGGGCATCGAGATGATCTTTAACGGGCTCGGCCTGGTCTTTATGGCGTTCTACGTCAAAGACGCACCCAAAGACGAAACAACAGAAGCGAAAGAAGCTTAAACGCGGGGCACGGGCGCGGCCCTCTCCCGCAGGAGTGTGAACATGGAAAAGTTTGACAAAGTCCACGGGGTGGCCGCCCCAATGCCACTGATCAATATCGACACCGATATGATCATTCCCAAAGTGCACCTGAAAACCATCAAACGGTCTGGCCTTGGCGTCGTGCTGTTCGACGAGATGCGCTATCACGACCATGGCGGCGAGAATGAAGAATTCGTTCTGAACAAACCTGCCTATCGCAACACCGAGATTCTGGTAGCAGGCGACAATTTCGGCTGCGGCTCGTCGCGGGAACACGCGCCCTGGGCGATCAAGGATTTCGGCATCAAGGTCGTGATCTCGACCAGCTTCGCGGACATCTTCTTCAACAACTGCTTCAAGAACGGCATCCTGCCCATCGTCGTCGAAGAAGAGCATCATGCGGTTCTGATGGATGACGCGCACAAGGGCGAGAACGCCCGCATGACTGTGCATCTGGAAGATCAGAAGATCACGACCTCGGACGGCGTCGAGATCGAATTTGACATCGACCCTCACCGCAAGCACTGCCTGCTGAACGGTTTGGACGATATCGGCCTGTCGATGGAAAAAGAACATCATATCGACAAATTCGAAGAGCACGCCTCTCAGGCGCGTCCGTGGGTGTGATTCTTTTAGACATCGTATGCAATGCAACTTAAAGGGGTCGCTTCGGCGGTCCCTTTCGCATTCTTGGGGTCTGAAATTCAGCAACCACAACATGTTGCGGTGACCTTAAAATAGACGACGGTTTTGCGTCAGGAATGATGCAAACCAGCACCAGTTTTGCCATCTTTTTGCCCCAAATGGAGTGTTTTCTGCACCTTGGCTTGAGCGAATTGCCTTGGGGGGTCAATGTTGGCGCTAATGAGGCATCCGTCAAAATAATCAATGACGGGCACAAGTTGGAATGAAGTCGGCAAAGATCGGCCCGTCCAGTTTGAAAGGGTTCGGAAAGTGATTGCGCGCACAACAGGGGCGGCAATTCGGGGCATTCTTGTTGCACTTGTGGTGCTGACCCCCGCGTTGTATCTGCCCGTATCGTCAACGAATGGGACCGAGATCGTCGTCTTTCTCGCCATTCTCGCATTTTTTCTGACCTTTGCCGAATATAACTCGGCCTTTCCCAGCTTTATCGAATTCCGCGATGCGCCGCCGGTGAACCGGTTGCGCTTTGTCGGGTTAGTTACAATGGTCACCTTCCTGACGCTGATCTGCAAGAACGCCTATATGCCCACCAGCCTGACCGAGGTTTTCTATTCGGTCGGCCTAGGTATCGCGAATATCGTGGACTTCCCCTATTCTCCGGTCCGCCTGATCGTCCTGATCCTGCCGTCAGGGGCAAGTGCGCCACTGACCGAGCTAGTGCGTATTTCCGCCAGCGTCGCCTATGTCGCCGCCTTGGCGACCATCGCGGCTTTTGCTTATGCGGTGAAGCTGCGTGGTTGGCCAACCGGCAACGGTGCATTCAATGTCTGGACAAATCTACCGCTATTCGACCCGACCAAGGGCGGCGACGTCGTCACCCGGCTGCAACGGGACGGACGGCTGAACATCTCGATCGGGGTGCTGTTGCCCTTCCTGATCCCGGCGTTGATCAAGATACTGACGGAATACGCCGATCCCATCTCGCTCAATAACCCGCAAACCCTAATCTGGACGATGAGCGCATGGGCCTTCCTGCCCGCTAGCATGATCATGCGCGGGATGGCGACTTTGCGGATTGCCAACCTGATCGTCGAAAAACGCCGCGCCTATTCCACAACCGAGTCCACTCAGGCCGCATGATCCGTGCCCTGATCCTTCTGCTGCTGCCGATCATGGCGCAGGCAGAACCTTTACGCGTGGCCACCTTCAACACCGAACTCAGCCGCGACGGGCCCGGACTGTTGCTGCGCGATATCCAGCGCGGCGAAGCACAGGTTCAAGCGGTGGTAGAGGTCCTGTTGGCGGTTCAGGCCGATATTGTCGCGTTGCAGGGGATCGACTGGGACCTGAACGGTCAGACGATCCGGGCGCTGACCACGCAAGTGTCATCACAGGGGCTGAGCTATCCGCATATCTATGCCGCCCAGCCGAACTCTGGCCTGGAAACCGGGCTGGATATGGATGGCGATGGCCGCACATCAGGGCCCGGTGATGCCCAGGGCTGGGGCCGGTTCACCGGTCAAGCGGGGATGGCAGTGTTGTCGCGCTATCCCATCACCACGGATCAGGTGCAGGAATTTACCGCGCTGCGCTGGCGCGACCTGCCGAATGCCAAGTTGCCGCTGGTCGATGGGCGACCCTTCCCCTCCACCAACGCGCAGGACATCCAGCGACTTTCGTCCGTGGCCCATTGGGCGGTCCCAATAGAAACCCCACAAGGGCCGCTAACTTTGATGACCTTCCATGCTGCCCCTCCGGTGTTTGATGGGTCAGAGGACCGCAATGGTCTGCGCAATCATGATGAGATCATGCTGTGGCGCGCAGTTCTGGATGGCGATATGGGACAGGCCCCCAATGGCCCTTTCATCATCGCCGGGGATGCAAACCAGGATCCGACGCAGGGTGAAGGCCTCAAACTGGCGATCCACAGCCTGCTGACCGACCCGCGCCTGACCGACCCGCGTCCGCAGGACCCTACCGGTGCATTGACTACGGTCACATGGAAAGCGGTCGGGGATCTGAGGGTCGACTATGTTCTGCCCTCGGCCCACTGGACCGTGCAACGCGCGGGCGTGTACTGGCCCAAACCGGGCACGCCAGAGCGGGACGCGGCCAAAAAAGCCAGCCGCCACCGGCTGGTCTGGGTCGACATAGACATGGACTGAAGAAAAAAGGGCCACCAAGCGGTGGCCCAATTTCAGGTCGAGGATTGTCAATTACCCGGACAGACTCGTTACTATACAGACTTATAAATCGAAAAACTTACGTGCGCGGCGTGCCGGGTGCGGACGACCCCCCCGTTGGGTCACGCCCATCTCCGGTCGAGGTGCTGTCGCTTGGATCGCGCCCTCCGTCAGGGTCACGCCCACCGCCGGATGTCGAACTGTCGCTTGGGTCACGCTCTTCCCCCGGAGGGGTGCAAGGAACAGACGCCGTTCCAGCAACCGAGGAATCATCACAGCCTTCCGGTGGAGGCGGCGGCGGCACACAGGGCTCGGTTGCCGTACCTGCGGGTGATGAACCGTCCGAGCATCCGATAACGTCACCATACTTGTTGAAAATCGGCTCAGCCTGAATGGGCTGCGGAGCCTCGGTTTGACTGCACGCCGCCACAAATGTCAGGCAGACCGCCGTAGTCCAAACTTTCGAAAAAACTTGCATTCACTTGTCCTTTATCACGGGATCTAGAACAGACCCCAACACCCCAAAAAGAAAACTCGTAACCCACTGTGAACTTTGGAAAGTGCAGTGCCTCTTCTGGATTGCCTGAATTTAGATTTGATTTCTGCTGACAAAAAGGCACTAAACTGCATCAAGATCATGCAATTTTGCAGGTAACTGACATGAATTGGGACAATCTGAAAGTGCTTCTGGCCATTGGTCGGGCCGGTTCACTGACCGGCGCGGCGCACGCGCTTGACGTCGACGCGACGACGATGGGGCGGCGTCTGACTGCGCTTGAAAAAGAGCTGGGAGTTATCCTGTTCGTGCGCTCTAAATCCGGCTTTGTCCCGACCGAGGCGGGCGTCATCGCGATCCGGCAGGCCGAACAGATCGAGGCACATTATCACCAGATGACCGACCAGATTTCGCAATCGCAGGCCAGCGCCGTAGGCGTGATGCGGCTGGTTGGAAATTCATGGACAATGCAACGGCTGGCAATGACCGGCATGGATCGCTTTCTGGCCACCAATCCGGGGCTGGATCTGAGACTGATGACCCGCGCACCGTCTGCGCGTGTCTCGGGTGAAGCATCGATCCAGATGTGGTTCGAGGTTCCACCCGAAGCTGCGGAATACACCGTTACGCTTGGTCAGGTGCCATATGCCGTATACCGTGCGGCGCATCTGGACACACCCCCTGCCAATTGGGTCGCCTTTTTTGACGAAGAAGCAAGTCGCCCGATCATCAGCCGGGCTGTCGAGCGGCTGAGCAAAAGTACCGAAACCATGCGCGTCACCGCCACCGATGCCAGCGTTCTGGTTTCAGCCGTCGCCGCAGGGGTCGGCAAGGGTCTGTTGCCGATGTGTCTGGCCAAAGGGCGCAACGATCTGGTGCGTGTGGGCACAGGCCGGCCCGAATTTAACCGAAGCCTGAACCTCTATCTCAACCCCGACACAGTCGGATACAAACGGGTTCAGGTCACGGTCGAATGGCTGCGCGCCGCCTTTTCGGACGCATTTGGGCCCTCTGGCTGATCCAGAAGGTCCATCTACCACCACCTACAGGGCACCGGTATAGGTGCCGCGCGGGGGATAGCCGTTGTTCAGCGCAAATTTGATGCCTCCGGCAATATCGGCAATGGCGGGGCGTGCAAAGGGAATGGTCTGCTGCCAGGCGAAATACAGGTTGCGGTCGGGCGAGATGTAGAAATGTCCCGGCTCGGCGAAGAACGCGGCCTCTGCAGTCCCTTCACGTCCTTCCGAGATGTTCAGCCCCCAGTCTTCCCGCGCCTCGGCCATAGGCAGACTGTGACCCACACGCAGGCGCGACACGCCCGCTTTTTCAACCGTTTCAGCAGCGCGCTCGGCGGTGTCCGTGGTGATCATCACCACCTCGATCCCCAGTTCGGCAAAGTCATCCAGCGCCGCTTCGACCTCGCCCATCTGACGAATGCAGATCGGGCAATGCAACCCGCGATACTGAATCACCAACGTGCCGTTTTCGCCCTTGTCGCGCTCAAGATCGAAGTCCCCACCGGCGACGGTTTCAATTTTCAGTGCGGGAACCGGGTTTCCGGGTGTCAGCATGTGTTTTCCTCGTGGTTTGGCGGGATCGTCTCATTGACCCGATGCGATGCAGACGCTAGGGCCTGTGCGACGAAACGCAAGGAGACCTTTCATGTCCAACCCCTCGCTCCTCATCCTGCCCGGAGACGGAATTGGCCCGGAAGTTATGGCCGAAGTGCGCAGAATCATCGGCTGGTTCGGCGAAAAACGCGGCCTTCACTTTGACGTGAGCGAGGATCTGGTCGGCGGTGCCGCCTATGACGCGCATGGCACGCCTTTGACGGACGAAACCATGGCCAAGGCGCAAGAGGTGGACGCGGTTCTGCTGGGCGCCGTGGGTGGCCCGAAATACGACGATCTGGATTTCAGCGTAAAGCCCGAGCGCGGCCTGCTGCGCCTGCGCAAGGAAATGGACCTGTTTTCCAACCTGCGCCCGGCCCAGTGCTTTGACGCACTCGCGGATTTCTCGTCGCTGAAGAAAGACATCGTCGCCGGTCTGGACATCATGATCGTGCGCGAACTGACATCGGGTGTCTATTTCGGCGAGCCGCGCGGCATCTTCAACGAAGGTAATGAGCGTGTAGGCATCAACACCCAGCGCTATACCGAGTCCGAGATCGAACGCGCCGCGCGCTCGGCCTTTGAACTGGCGATGCGCCGGAACAAGAAGCTGTGCTCGATGGAGAAAGCCAACGTGATGGAATCGGGCATCCTGTGGCGCGAGGTCGTGGACCGTGTCGCAGCGGACTACCCCGAGGTCGAGCTGTCCCATATGTATGCCGATAACGGCGCGATGCAGCTGGTGCGCGCACCCAAGCAGTTTGACGTGATCGTCACCGACAACCTGTTCGGCGATATCCTGTCGGATTGCGCGGCGATGCTGACCGGTTCGCTGGGTATGCTGCCATCCGCTTCGCTGGGTGCGCCCATGGCCAACGGCCGCCCCAAGGCGATGTACGAACCCGTCCACGGCTCGGCCCCCGATATCGCGGGTCAGGGCAAGGCCAACCCGATTGCTTGTATCCTGAGCTTTGCCATGGCGCTGCGCTACAGCTTTGACCAAGGGGATGAGGCCGATCGCCTGGAAGCCGCGATCGAGAAGGTTCTGGCCGATGGTGTCCGCACCGCCGACTTGCTGGCCGAAGAGGGCGTTGAGCCGGTCTCGACCACAGAAATGGGCGACGCCATTCTGGCCGCACTGAACGAAAGCGTCTGATTTCGCCTCACCACGTGTAGAAAAGGCGGTGCCCAGCGCACCGCCTTTTTTTGTGACTTAGTTGCCGAATATATTGTTCAGCAGGTTGTTGATGGCCTTCTCAAACCCGTTGTTCTGCCTGCGGCGCTGCTGCCGAGGCTGTTCGGTTCGCACCGGCGGGTCCGGGGCCAGCATGGGCAGTGGGGTGGGTGTCATCCCTTCGGTCACGCGCACCATCGTCTCTTTCCAGATCTCGGCGGGCAGGCCGCCGCCTGTGACGCCAGACAGCGGCGTGTTGTCGTCATACCCCATCCAGACACCGGTCACATAATCCGCCGTGAAGCCAATGAACCAAGCATCCCGCGCCGCCTGCGTGGTGCCGGTCTTGCCTGCCACCTGCCACCCCGGCAGTTTGGCGCGCCCACCGGTGCCCTCGGACACCACACGCTCCATCATCCAGGTCAGTTGCTTGGCCGCCTTGTCATTTATGACACGCTCACCAATACCGGTTGTCGTCACCATGACAGGGGTATCGTCACCCAACAGCTTCAGCTCGGTCAGGCCATAAGGTTCAACCGCAGAGCCTCCGTTCAAAATACCCGCATAGGCGCCCGTCATCTCGATCAGCGTGCTCTCAGACGCGCCCAATGCCAGTGCCGGGCCTTCGGCCAGATCGCTGGCGATACCGAATTCGCTGGCAACGGTGCGCACATTCTCTAGCCCTGAAATCTCGGCCACTTTCACCGCCGGGATGTTCAACGAGTTCTTCAGGGCATCCGCCAGTGTCACCCGACCATAGAACTTGTTGGTGTAATTCTTGGGACACCACTGGCCCGAGCCGGGGATATCGATGCAGTAAGGCTCGTCCATCACCGTATCCAACGGCGAATAGCCCAGTTCCAGCGCCGTGGCATAGACGAACGGCTTGAACGATGACCCGGTCTGTCGCAGCGCCTGCGTGGCGCGGTTGAACGCCCCCGACACGCGGGTCTTGCGCCCGCCAACCATGGCGCGCACCGCCCCATCGGCCGACATCACAACAATGGCGGCCTGCGCCTTGGACCCTTCGCGCACCTTTTCCTGAAAGATGTATTTCAGCGCCTCTTCTGCCGATGTCTGGATGCGCTGATCCAGCGTGGTGCGAATCACCACATCCTCGGTCGTATTACGGGTAAAGAATTCAGGTCCGCTGGCCATGACCCAATCGGCGAAATACCCCCCTGCGCGGGCAGCAGCAGCATCCGACAAAACTGCCGGGCGCGCGCGGGCTTCGCTAGCCTGCGCGGTGGACAGGTATCCCTGGTCCTCCATCAGCCCGACGACCAGTCGCGCCCGATCCTGCGAGCGTTGCAGGTTGTTCGTCGGAGCATAGCGTGTGGGCGCGACCAGCAACCCTGCCAACATCGCTGCCTCGGACGGCGAAACCTCGGCCGCCGAGATCCCGAAATAACGCTGGCTGGCAGCCTCGAACCCACGGGCACCGGCCCCAAGGAAAGCGCGGTTCAGGTAAATGGTCAGAATCTCGTCTTTGGAATACTTGACCTCCATCGCCATCGCATAGACGGCCTCTTTTGCCTTGCGCCAGAGCGAACCCTGACGGCAATCCGCCTCATACGCGGCCTCGGACTCCCACTCGGCGGGATCGTAGGGCACGCCAAGACACAACAGCTTGGCCGTCTGCTGGGTAATGGTCGACCCGCCATGGCCCGACAACGGCCCTCGCCCTTCGCTGAGGTTGATGCGCACAGCACTGGCAACGCCACGGGGACTGACGCCGAAATGGCGATAGAAGCGTTTGTCCTCGGTCGCGATGACCGCGTGTTTTAGATGCGGCGACACGGTATCGGCGGTGATGACCCCACCAAACTGATCCCCGCGCCACGCATAAACCTTACCATCGCGGTCCAGCATCGTGACCGAACCGCGCGCGCGACCGTCCAAAAGCGAATCGACATTGGGCAGCGTTGAGTAGACAACGCCGATCGCCAGCGCCAATAGCAGCGCACACACAGCCCCAACGCGCCAGGTCACGCCCCAGACCAGACGCCACAGCCAGCGGAACATCCGGCGGAAGATTCCGCCACCCTCGCCACCGGATTTCTTTCGTGTTTTCTTACGCGTGGCCTTGCGCGAGGTGGTTTTGCGCGCAACAGATTTCTTGCCCGCTGGCTTGGCCGCGCGCTTGGTCGTCTTGGGCTTGCGGCCCTTGGACGGGTATCTTTTATCCGCGACCAGAGGGGTCTTGCGGCGCCTGGACTCAGTCATTTCCGAACTCTGCCCGATTATCGTTTTGACGAACCATACCCTGCCGTACCGATGAAGTTGAGGTCAGAATTACTGGTAAATTCCCTCTCTTGAATGCATAATTTTTAATCGTTTTGCATTATTTGTGCAAAAATTGTGCACCTTGCCACAATTTTCCCCCTCTTCGCAGACCCGGGACGTTTCCTACAGCACCCGAGCACGCTTTTTTGCTGCGAGTGCAAACAAGCCGGACAGACCGGGGAAGCAGAGGGGATCAACGTGAAACTGATCATTGCGACAATCAAGCCGTTCAAGCTCGAGGAGGTGCGCGAGGCACTGACCGAAGCAGGCGTGCGCGGCATGATGGTGACCGAAATCAAGGGCTTCGGCTCGCAATCGGGTCACACAGAAATCTATCGCGGCGCAGAATATGCCGTGAACTTCGTACCCAAGATCAAGCTGGAGATCGTGGTGCCCGCCACGATGGCCGATCAGATCGTCGAAACCATCACCAAAACCGCCAAGACCGGCAAGATCGGCGACGGCAAGATTTTCGTCCTCGACGTCGAGCAGGCCCTGCGCGTGCGGACCGGGGAAACCAACGAGGAAGCGCTGTAATCCGCGCCAATCCGTAAAAGGACAGATATCAAATGAAACTAAACCGAATTCTCGCCACAGCCGCTGTGCTGGTCGCCTTTCCGGCGGCTGCATTCGCGAATGACCCGCCTTCTTCGATGGAGGACGTGGGCTATATCTTCACCACTCTGCTGTTCCTGATGGCCGGTTTCCTGGTCTTCTTCATGGCGGCCGGGTTTGCCATGTTGGAAGGCGGCCTTGTGCGTTCCAAGAACGTGGCGATGCAGATGATCAAAAACATCGCGCTCTTTTCCATAGCGGCGATCATGTATTGGTTGGTCGGCTTCAACACGATGTATCCCGGCGACTTCAATGGTTTCTTTGCCATTGGTGGTCCGACCGTGCTTGATCCAGTGGGTATTGGTTCCGATGCAGCGGCGCTTGACTATGCCTCGATCGGCTCGGATTTCTTCTTCCAGCTTGTATTCGTTGCGGCAACCGCCTCGATCGTGTCAGGTGCCGTCGCCGAGCGGATCAAGCTGTGGCCCTTCCTGATCTTCGTCGTTGTTCTGACTGGTATCCTGTACCCGATCTCGGGCTCGTGGCAGTGGGGCGGCGGCTGGTTGTCTGAGGCTGGCTTCTCGGATTTCGCAGGCTCGACCGTAGTACACTCGGTCGGTGGCTGGGCGGCACTGGCCGGTGCAATCATCCTTGGCCCGCGTATCGGCAAGTACAAGGACGGCAAAGTGCACCCGATGCCCGGTTCGAACCTGGCGCTGGCCACCTTGGGGACGTTCATCCTGTGGCTGGGTTGGTTCGGCTTCAACGGCGGCTCGCAACTGGCGATGGGCACCGTGGGTGACGTATCGGACGTGTCGCGCATCTTTGCCAACACCAACATGGCCGCAGCCTCGGGTGCTGTAGCAGCCCTGATCCTGACGCAAGTTCTGTACAAGAAACCTGACCTGACCATGGTGCTGAACGGCGCGCTGGCCGGTCTGGTCTCGATCACCGCTGAACCCCTGGCCCCGACCCTGTTCGGCGCGCTGTGGATCGGTGCGGTTGGCGGCATCATCGTAGTATTCGCGGTTCCGATGCTGGACAAGTTCAAGATCGACGACGTTGTCGGTGCCATCCCGGTTCACCTGTTCGCAGGCATCTGGGGCACCATCGCCGTGATCTTCTATGGTGAGGCCTCGCTGGGCACTCAGCTGCTGGGTATCGCGGCCTACGGTGTGTTCACCTTTGTCGGTGCACTGGTTCTCTGGGGTATCCTGAAAGCCACCGTTGGCATCCGCGTTAGCGAAGAGGATGAGATCAACGGCCTCGACATGGCAGAGCTGGGTATGGAAGCCTACCCCGAGTTCTCGAAGGGCTAAGACTCGAGAGTATTCAAATCAAAACCGGGCGTTCGCGCCCGGTTTTTTGTTTTTCAAAAAAGAAAGCCGCGCAGGAAAGCGCGGCTTTGCTTGATTTTGAAAGGGCCTCAGACGCCGACGTCAACAATCGCCTTAGCCAAAATCGGCACCGTCGTTGCGTTCAGACCGGCGATGTTCAACCGGCTGTCGCCCACCATATAGATGCCGTGATCGACCCGCAGTTGCTCGACCAGTTCCGGCGCAGCACCCAGGCGCGAAAACATGCCTCGGTGCTGAGCAACAAAACCAAAGCGGTCAGAACCGGTCAGGCGTTGCAGCTCGTCCGCCAGTTGCTGGCGCAGACCCAGCATCGACAGGCGCACCTCTTCCAGTTCTGCCGCCCAGTCGGCGCGCAGGGCGTCGTCATTCAGGATCGTGGTCACAACGCGCGCGCCATGGTCAGGCGGGAAGGAATAGTTCTGACGGTTCAGGAAGGCCAGCGTCGATTGGTTCAGCGATGTCTGCGCCGCGTCATCGCTGATCGCCATCAGCAGGCCAGTCCGTTCGCGGTAGACGCCGAAGTTCTTGGAACAGGAGGCCGCGATCAGGCAACGCTTGACCGACGAGGCCACTAGACGAGTCGCCTGCGCGTCCTCTTCCAGACCATCGCCAAAGCCTTGATATGCGATGTCGATCATCGCCACGAGGCCTTGCGCATTGATCAAGTCCACGACCTCTTGCCACTGCACCATGTTCAGGTTTGCACCGGTGGGGTTGTGGCAGCAGCCATGCAGCAGCACCACGTCGCCCGCCTTGGCCGTTTTCAGATCGGCGATCATGCCGTCGAAATCGACGCCGCGCGTCTCGCCGTCGAAGTAGCGGTACGGGACGGTTTCGATGCCCAGATAGTTCAGGATCGACAGGTGGTTGGGCCATGTTGGGTTCGACACGAACACGCGGGCCTCAGGGTTGGCCATGCGGATCATCTCAAACGCCTGACGACAGGCACCGGTGCCCCCGGGGGTCGCCACGGCAGCGATATTGCCGCGCGGCACGGCATCGCCAAGGATCAGGCCGATCATCGCATCCGCATAGGCCGGATCACCAGCCAGACCGGTATAGGCTTTGCTCTCCTGCTCTTCCAGAATGCGCTTTTCGGCGGCCTTGACGGCGCGCATCACCGGGGTCACGCCTTCGGCATTCTTGTAGACGCCCACACCCAAGTCGATCTTTTGATCGCGCGGGTCGTCGCGGTACATCTGCATCAGCGCCAAGATCTTGTCGGCAGGCTGCGGTTTGAGGTTCTCGAACATCAGTTCTCTCCGGTTGCGACGGGCAGGGTCGGGAAGGCACCCCATTCAGCCCAGGAGCCGTCATAAAGCGAATGGTCTTTCTTGCCCATGCGTTCCAACGCAAGGCTGAGGATCGCGGCGGTTACGCCCGACCCGCATGAGGTGATGGCGGGTTTCGACAGATCAACGCCAGCGCCCTCGAACACGGCGCGGCACTCCTCGGGCGATTTCATCGTGCCATTTTTGTTCAGCAATTCGCCAAAAGGCACGTTGCGCGACCCCGGAATATGGCCCGAACGCAGCCCTTCGCGCGGCTCGGGCGCGGTGCCTGCAAAGCGGGCGGCCGCGCGGGCGTCGATGATTTCGTGATCGTTCAGCTTGGCTGCGGCCGAGACCTGCGTCACATCCCGCACCAGATGGTTCTGCACGCGCACTGTCATGTGACGGTCCCGGATCACAGGAGGCAAATCCTCGATCTCGCGACCCTCGGCCTGCCATTTGGGAAAGCCGCCGTCCAGAACGGCCACGTTCTCTTGCCCCATCAGGCGGAACAGCCACCAGACCCGTGCCGCCGACATCAGGCCTGCGCCGTCATAGACCACGACCTGATGCCCGTCGCCGACACCCATCGCCCGCATCCGCGACATGAATTTCTCGACCGGAGGAGCCATGTGCGGCAGGTCGGACCGCGCATCCGAAATCTCGTCGATATCAAAGAACCGCGCACCGGGGATATGGGCCGCATCATATTCAGCCTTGGCGTCGCGCTGCTGTTGCGGCAGGTACCACGACCCGTCCAATACCCGCAGATCGGGGTCTTTCATATGGGCTGCAAGCCATTCGGTGGAAACGAGGGTTTTCGGATCGTCCTGCATCTGGGCCTCCGCTGCGCGCGCTTGCGTTTTCCCTATACGCGCGCGAATGCGGGTTCAAGGCTGGATGGGCGGCAGAACAGCTACCTTGTGCGGCGCAGGCGGAAAAACTGCACAATACCGATCAGGCTGATCAAGATCCAGAATGTCTCGATCAGCATAGAGGCGAGGTTGAAATTCTCGAGCAGGGAATACACGATCAGGATGGACCCGGCGAGGTTCAGGATCGGGAAGGCCAGATCGTCTGAATTCATCATCCGCATCTGAGTGGCAAAATACGCGGCCACAACGACAAGCGCCCCGAAAGACCCGATGGCATCCGCCAGCGTGAGTGAGGTGATGAAATCTGCCACTAGAGCCCCTTTTCTAAGACCTTCAGACGGATGCGACCCGCGCGTAGTGATGCATATTCAAAAACGCGGCCCCCTCGGGCCCGGCGCGATAGCCATGCGGCAAGTCGGCGGCAAAACGCAGCCCCTGTCCGGCCCGCAAAGGCACCCATTCGCCATCGCGCAGAATTTCAAGCGATCCATTCAGAACAAATACCTCTTCGGTCACCCCTGCGGCATGGGCGGCGGATTCGTGGCTTTGGTTTGGGGCAAGATCAACGTGAAAGGTCTCGGCTCCCAGGGCGGGGTCATAAGGAAAGACAATCTTGACCTCGATGCTGCCGGGGAAAGTCACGGTTCGGAACAGGCTGGCATCCGCCGGGTCACGCAGAACGGACGATCCGATCAACGCGCTGAGCGGCAGCTGAAACCCTTTGGCGATCTTCCATAGGGTCGCGATGGTCGGGCTGGACTCGCCACGCTCGATCTGGCCCAGCATGGCTTTGCTGACGCCTGTCATCTCGGCCACCTTCGACAGGCTCAGCCCCGAGGCCGCGCGCACGTCCCGCAGTTTCAGCGTTATTTCATCCGGTGCCATGTCGTTCGTCTTTCGAA
This sequence comes from Ruegeria lacuscaerulensis, assembly GCF_013034745.1. Taxonomy (NCBI): domain Bacteria; kingdom Pseudomonadati; phylum Pseudomonadota; class Alphaproteobacteria; order Rhodobacterales; family Roseobacteraceae; genus Ruegeria; species Ruegeria lacuscaerulensis. The sequence continues at coordinate 107,465 of NZ_WQGP01000006.1, forward strand.
TCCTCTTGTGCGTTATAGCGCACATGTGATACGTGCGCTATAACGTACGAACCCCAAGACATGCAACCCGAGGCAATAGGGAAACAGCGTCATGCCACTCTACCGATCCAGAACCTCTACCCATGGCCGTAACATGGCCGGAGCCCGCGGCCTGTGGCGCGCAACAGGTATGGGGGATGACGATTTCGGCAAACCGATCATCGCCATCGTCAACTCGTTCACGCAATTTGTGCCCGGTCACGTTCACCTGAAAGACCTTGGCCAGATGGTCGCGCGCGAGGTCGAAAAAGCCGGCGGCGTCGCCAAGGAATTCAACACGATCGCCGTGGATGACGGCATCGCAATGGGCCATGACGGGATGCTGTATTCGCTGCCCTCGCGCGAGGTGATCGCGGATTCGGTCGAATATATGGTCAACGCACACTGCGCCGATGCGATGGTTTGCATTTCGAACTGTGACAAGATCACGCCGGGTATGCTGATGGCCGCCATGCGCCTGAACATCCCTGCAATCTTTGTTTCGGGCGGGCCGATGGAGGCCGGCAAGATCGACATCGCCGATCTGGACGCCAAGAAAATCGACCTTGTAGACGCCATGGTTGCTGCCGCGGATGACCGGTTCACCGACGAACAGGTTCAGCACATCGAAGAAAATGCCTGCCCCACCTGCGGGTCGTGTTCCGGCATGTTCACTGCAAACTCGATGAACTGTCTGGCCGAAGCGCTGGGTCTGGCCCTGCCGGGCAATGGCTCGACGCTAGCCACCCATTCGGATCGCAAAGAGCTGTTCCTTGAAGCAGGCCGCCGCATCGTCGAGATCACCAAGCGCCACTATGATCTGGACGAAAAGGGCTTCCTGCCCCGCGAAATCGCCACGTTTGACGCGTTCGAGAACGCCATGTCGCTGGACATCGCCATGGGTGGCTCGACCAACACCGTGCTGCACCTGCTGGCCATCGCGCATGAGGGCGGCGTGGATTTCGACATGTCCGACATGGATCGACTCAGCCGGAAGGTGCCGTGTCTGTGCAAGGTCGCGCCCAATACTGAGAACGTGCATATGGAAGACGTCCACCGCGCCGGTGGCATATTCTCGATTCTCGGCGAACTCAGCCGCGCCGGTCTGCTGCACGAGGGGTGCAGCACCGTACATTCCGGCACCATGGGTGAAGCGATTGCCAATTGGGACATCAAGGTTGCCAATAACCCCAAGGCGCAAGACCTGTTCAAGGCCGCCCCCGGTGGCGTGCGCACAACGCAGGCGTTCAGCCAGTCGAACCGCTACAAAGAGCTGGACACCGACCGCGAAGGCGGCGTGATCCGGTCCAAGGAACACGCGTTTAGCCAAGATGGCGGTCTGGCCGTTCTGTTCGGCAATATCGCGCGCGACGGCTGTATTGTGAAAACCGCCGGTGTGGACCCCGCCAGCCTGACCTTTACCGGCTCGGCCTATGTTTGCGAAAGCCAGGATCAGGCGGTGAACGACATCCTGACCGGCAAGGTGAAAGAGGGCGACGTGGTCGTCATCCGCTACGAAGGTCCGCGCGGTGGGCCGGGGATGCAGGAAATGCTCTACCCGACCTCATACCTGAAATCCAAAGGTCTGGGCAAAGCCTGCGCGCTGCTGACCGACGGTCGGTTCTCGGGCGGCACCTCGGGTCTGTCGATTGGCCATGTCTCGCCCGAAGCGGCAGAGGGTGGTGTCATCGGTCTGGTACGTCAGGGCGACAAGATCGAGATCGACATTCCCAAACGCTCGATCCATCTGGCGGTCTCGGACGAAGAACTGGCCACCCGCCGCGCCGAGCAGGATGAAAAAGGCTGGGAGCCCGCCGCCCCGCGCAAACGCAAAGTCTCCACGGCGTTGAAGGCCTATGCCAAACTGACCACAAGCGCGGCCAAAGGGGCTGTGCGTCAGGTTTGAGTTGGACACCGCTCAACAGGAAACAGTCCGCCTTTACGGTGGGCCGTTTTTTGTTCTGTTGTGCGGACCTTTTGCTGCCGTTCGCCGAGCGATGAACTTCTCGCTTTTTAGATTATTCGGTTGTAAGCTGCTTCGATGAGCTCGGCTCGATTTTCCTTTACGAAGTCGAGAACTAGAAGATTGTGAAGCGGTTCATCTGCATACGAAACAACGGCGTCCACTTTTGCAAACCTGAGCACTTCTTCTAGTGTATCCTCTTCATGCCAAGTCGTCATGACGACTTGATCATCAGGAATGCCGCGATAGTCGAATTTTTCAATGTTCGCATAGTCTACACTGTCATCCCAAAGAGAGCAGTCCAAACCCCACGCCATGGTAAAAAGGCATCCACTACTAACCAACAACCGACTTAATTCATGTCGAAATTCTTCTCCAACGGGTCTCTCGATCAGCAAAAGGCATTTGTATTTTCCAAGATGGGAAGGGATTAAAACGAGTGTGTCAGACGGCACGAATTGATAAATGAACATGCGAACAAGCAACTCGATTTGTGGCAACGTGTCAAATTGAGTATCTGGTAACTTTAGGGCTCAAAGCAGACCCTGACTTGCAAATCCTGCCCTAGGCAGATGCACCTCTGCGCGACGCACCTAGTGCCCCTCAATCCCCCAGTTTGGCGTGGACCTCGTCCAGATCAATCGCGCCGGTTGGCATTTTGTTCGCAGGGTTCTCGAAATCGTATTTGAACAGCTCGAAATCCTGTTTGTAGATTTCATAGACCAGATGCATCGACAAATCGTCAAAGTAATCCTCGACCGGGTGCGCCCGTTTGGGGCCATGCCCTTCGGATTCGTTGAAGCGCGGGATCTGGGACAGGTCCACAGAGTGCGGCGTGTTCAGATGGTTCAGGACATCCTGCATCCCTTCGTTGAAGGCTTCCGTCCAGAAAATCCGGTCATAGCGCCCGCCGTTGACGATAAAGGTCGAGACATGGCCTGACATGGCCGACCAGTGAATATCGGGGTCCATCGGCCTACGCCAGCGGATCGTATCACGCGCGAACAGCAAAAACCGACGGAAGCTGGCGATCTGGTCGAACTCACCCTTGCCGTCATCGCCGCCAACCTCAATCCCATAATTATAGATCAGCGTCGGCACCAGATTGCCGCGATAGCGCTTGCCGTTGCGCTGAATCCCGCAGATCTTGTCAAAAAACGAGCTGAGAATCCGCGTGTAGGGATTGCGCACGCATGTGAACGCGTAAGACGCATGAGACCTGACATTGTCCGAGATCGGCCCCTGACTGCCATCAAAGGCCCATTTGTGCATCCCATCCTTGGCGTCATGGATATCACCGTCAAAGAAGCGGCCATGATCCGAGTAGTACATGATCTGGCCAATGGTCGAGCAGGCACATTTCGGCACCACCCGGTACACCATGCTTTCACTCTCGGTCATCCATGTACCGGGAAAACCCATCTGCTATGCCTCCTGCGCGGATCAGAACCTTGAAATCTTGTCCGCATTTTCAAATCAGAGAACCAAAAATATTCTGTTTATTCAATCGCTCATCCTCAGTATCACGGTTGCAAACGGGCAGAAACGGAAATTGTGAAACAAATGGCAAAGATTGCCTATATTTTGCTGTGCCACAAAGACCCTGATGCGATCATCGCGCAGGCTGAACAACTGACGGCCGCAGGCGATTGCATGGCGATCCATTTCGACGCGCGCGCCAGCAAGGACGCCTTTCAGCGCATTCAAGACGCGTTAAAGGGCAACCCGAACGTCACCTTTGCCAAAAAGCGCATCAAATGCGGCTGGGGGGAATGGTCGTTGGTTCAGGCCACCCTCAATGCGATCGAAGCCGCCGTTACAGCCTTTCCACGCGCCACGCATTTCTACATGGTCTCGGGCGATTGCATGGCGATCAAGACGGCCGAGTACACGCACAACTTTCTGGACGAACGCGACCACGACTTTGTCGAAAGCCACGATTTCTTTGACAGCAACTGGATCAAGACCGGGATGAAGGAAGACCGGCTGATCTATCGTCATTTCTTCAACGAACGCACGCAAAGCTGGTCGTTCTACACCTCATACGAATTGCAGAAACGCTTTGGCCTGACCCGCGATGTTCCGGCAGACATCCAAGTGATGATCGGCAGTCAATGGTGGTGCCTGCGCCGCCGCACGATTGAGATGATCCTGGAATTCCTGCGCCAACGGCCGGACGTGAAACGGTTCTTCTCGACCACATGGATTCCGGATGAGACCTTCTTTCAGACCCTCGTCCGCCACCTGGTTCCCCGCGACGAGATCGAGAACAGAACGCCCACTTTCCTGATGTTTTCGGACTACGGGATGCCGGTCACGTTCTACAACGACCACTATGACATGTTGCTGGGGCAGGATTACCTGTTTGCCCGCAAAATCAGCCCCGAGGCGCATGAGCTGAAGGACCGGCTTGGCGCGCTCTACGCGGCTGAGGGGGTGGAGTTTCAGATCTCGGATGAGGGGCGCAATCTCTACGGCTTCCTAACCGGGCGTGGCCGAGTCGGACGTCGCCACGGCCAAAGGTTCTGGGAGGCCGCCAATACGCTAGGCCCGGATCGTGACCTGTACCTGGTGGTGTGCAAAAAGTGGCACGTGGCCAAGCGGTTGATTGATCAGATCGTCTCGGAAACTGACATGGCCTGCGTCGAATATCTGTTCAACGAACAAGACACTGCGTTACCTGATCTGGGCGGGATCGAGACCACTTTGCTGAAACGCTCACGCCACAGGCGGGCGATTGTGGGTATGCTGTTCGACAGTTTCAACACCGACAAGCTGGTTCTGTGCGTTGACCCAGCCAATCTGGACATCGTTCAGGACTTCTGCGCCGATCAAGCGCGTACCCATGTGCTTGAGGTCGAGTGCGAGTATTCCGACGATTACTTGATCGGGCACGCCCGTCGGGTCGGTTTGGCAGGCGCGCAAAGCCCCGAACAGACGGTCGCGCCCCTGATCCCCACTCTGCGCCATTCGCTGGCCTACGAATCTGAAATGATCCGCGCGGCTGCCTCGGACGATTATTTCCGCATTCGTGAAACCAATACAAAAGACGATAATGCGGTGGCTGTTGCCGGGTTTTTGAACGCCACGACGGACATTGCGGAACGCATTCTGCGTCTGGACTACCTGTTTGCAGATTAATCCCGGCGACACTCCGAAAAGGCCGCCGGGACAACGATCAGATGTCGAATTTCACACCCTGCGCCAGCGGCAGTTCGGCCGAGTAATTCACCGTATTGGTCTGGCGTCGCATATAGGCCTTCCACGCGTCCGATCCGCTTTCGCGCCCGCCGCCGGTTTCTTTTTCTCCGCCAAAGGCTCCGCCAATCTCGGCCCCAGACGGACCGATATTGACGTTGGCAATACCGCAATCTGATCCGGCTGCGGTCAGGAACTGTTCCGCTTCGCGCATGTTCAGGGTGAACACGCAAGACGACAGGCCTTGCGGCACATCGTTCTGGATCTCGATGGCGTTATCAAAATCGTCGTAGCCCATCACATAGAGGATCGGCGCAAAGGTCTCGCTCTTTACGGTGGCCGTCTGGTCGGGCATCTCGACAATGGCGGGCTGCATATAGACGCCATCCGGCACGCCTTCGGTGACGCGCTGACCGCCGAACACGGTGCCCCCTTCGGCTTTGGCCGCGTCCAACGCTGCGGTCATGGCGGCGCCCGAGGTCTCATCGACCAGCGGGCCAATCAGCGTGCCCTCGGTCAGCGGGTTGCCGATGGGCAGACCGGCATAGGCCTTTTTCAAACGACCCACCAGTTCCTCACGGATCGAGTTATGCACGATCAGGCGGCGCAGCGTGGTGCAGCGTTGACCGGCTGTTCCCACGGCTGAGAAGACAATTGCGCGCACCGCCATTTCCAGATCTGCCGAGGGGCCAACGATCATCGCGTTGTTGCCGCCCAGTTCCAGAATACACTTGCCAAAGCGGGATGCCACCACAGGAGCCACTGCGCGACCCATGCGGGTGGAACCGGTCGCCGAGATCACCGGCACATCTTCGCTGGCCACCAACGCCTCGCCCAGCGCGGCACCGCCGACCAGGGTTTGCAGCAGGTGATCCGGCGCATCACCGAACCGAGCCAGTGCCCGTTCGAAAATCTTCTGGCAAGCCATCGCGGTCAGAGGTGTCTTTTCGGATGGTTTCCAGATCACCGTATCGCCACAAACCAGCGCGATCGCCGCGTTCCACGACCAAACCGCAACCGGGAAGTTGAAGGCCGAAATCACGCCGACTGGCCCCGCCGGGTGCCATGTCTCCATCATCCGGTGTCCGGGGCGCTCGGATGCGATGGTCAGACCGTATAGCTGGCGCGACAGACCCACGGCAAAGTCGCAGATGTCGATCATCTCTTGCACTTCGCCCAGCCCTTCGGAGGTGATCTTGCCTGCCTCCCAACTGACCAGAGCGCCGAGATCTTCTTTGGCGGCGCGCAGTTCCTCGCCCAGCAGGCGGATCAGCTCACCTCGGCGCGGCGGGGGTACGGTGCGCCAGGCATTGAACGCCGTTTTGGCATTGGCAAACACAGTCTCCATGTCGCCCGCCGGGGTTTTATGCACTTCGGCCAGCAGGCTGCCGTCGATGGGCGAGCGCACGGTCAGCGAGCCGCCGGTCAGCTCAGCCGCTGTCAGGTCCAGATTGGCAAGGGTGGTTTGCGCATTCATCACGATGTCTTTCATATCTTAGGCCGCCTTGTTTTGTTGGGTTGCATCGCCAGCGCGATAAAGCTGGCCAAATTCGGTGTTCAGGAAATCGGACAGGGCCACTTGTTCCTGCCGGACAAAGCCCTTGGCAGGCAGCGCACCGGTGCGCATCAGATCGACCACGCCCAATACGCCTGCGGCAGTGGTGACTTGAATGGCGCTCCAGACCTGTCCGTTGATCTTGCGGGCATAGCTTTTGTTGATCAGGGATTTCTCGCGGAAGCTTCCTTCGATCATGCCTTTGGCTGTGCAATAGACCAGCACTACGTCTTGATCCGTGCGCGGAAGGGCGGTCTCGAAAATATCCTTGAGCAGATCGCGCCGGCGTTCCAGCCCCAGATCCTTGAGCAGCAGCTTCAGGATATCGCAATGGCCGGGATACCGGATCGAGCGATAGGACACCGCGCGCGCCTTGCCCTCCAGCGTTTCGGGCAAAGTGCCCAAGCCGCCCGAGGTGTTGAAACACTCATATTCCACCCCGTCGTGGCCCAGCAGTTCGTAATCTTCCAGCGGCGCGGTCTTGATCCGCTCACCATTCACGATGGCGTCGCAAGGGTTGCAATACTCGTTGATCAACCCGTCGGTGGACCATGTGAGGTTATATTTCAACGCATTGGTCGGGAACAGAGGCAACGCCCCCACCCGCATATGCAAACTGTCCAGCGTGTCGAATTCGGCCGCCAGTGCAGCCCCAGCGATGCCGACAAAACCGGGTGCCAGACCACATTGCGGCATGAACGCGGTTTCGCTGCCGTCGGCCAGTTCGCGCACGGCATTGGTGGCCGCCACATCCTCGGTCAAGTCAAAGTAATGCGCCCCTGCCGCTTTGGCCGCCTTGGCGATCTGCGGGGTCAAAAAAAACGGCGCGGCCGAGATCACGGCATCAAACCCCGCCAAGCCCTGCGCCAATTGCGTTTCATCGCCGACGTCGATCTGCCGGGTCGAGATACCTTGCCGGTTCAGCACCGAAAGGGCCGACAAGTCGCGGTCGGCCACGGTGACCGAATAGTTGGATGACGATTTCAGCAGGGCGGCGATCATATGACCGATCTTGCCTGCTCCGATGACACAGATATTCCAGCTCATAGTGCGCCTCCTCAAGTGTTTTGGAAAAGTATGAAGGCGCGGTTGTTCGATCCGCAGAGGCAATCTTGACGAAATAGCAAATTGATCCGTCATAATGTCGGTTTTTTCGTCTTTTAGACGGACCACACGAATACCGAGTAGATATGCAACTATCCAAATACTTCCGTGATTTTCCGCCTAACCTAAGGTAAGGTGCAGGCTATTGGGCCATTTTGTCCGCGCCAATTCCGCGTCACGCGTGGCCCTGACCCTGTCGGGAAACGCATTGCGCCCAATTACCGGACCAATGCGCCTGTTCTGGTTGATCCCGACATCGGTCCTGAAATGCATTGAAGCCAACGTTCAGGGGGGAACAGGCGTGCCTAAAGATCCGATTGAGAATTTCCGTACATTCAATCCATCCGAGTCTGACTGGTCAGTGATCTATGCGATCCTGTCCGCATCGGAAGACAAACCCATCAAACCGCATTTCGAGTGCTTCGAGGTTGAAGCCGACACCATCCTGCCACCCGAAGGCATGTATGTTGTTCTGTCCGGTCTGGTCCAGTTGCAGCAGGATGAGGTGGTTTTGGCCACCGCTGACGCCGGTGACTATTTCTATGAAGAACATCTTGAAATTTTCGATATCCCCGTCAGCCTTCAGGCGCTGGCCACGGCGGGGACCAGGCTGGCCTATTTGTCCAGCAGCCAATGGCTGGAAATCCCTATTGCGATCCGTAAACACTGTTACGACACCCTGTTTGGGGATCTGGTCAGCGTGCATCTGCACAACTTTCAGCAACCCATCAACTGTTGCAGCGTGACAGCGGCAGCGCTGAGCATGTCGGCGTTGGGGTTCAGCTACGAGGTCAACGACATCTTCCGCGAATGCGCCTTGCCCACATCCTTTGTGGTCAATGACGGGATTTCGCTGGGCGAGCTCTACGACGTCGCTTGCACATTCATCAACACGCAGGACCTGCGTGAGAAGATACAGGTTCAGGCCTATTTCATGGATGAGGCCACAACCTCGGTCGAGTTGCTGTTGCAGGCGATTGATGAATCCAACCGGGTGGGCGGCGACAACGACATTCTGGTGGCCAATTTTCAGGTCGGCGTGGCCCATGGCAAGCAGAACATGCCGGGCGGGCATTTTGCGATCATCGCCAAATGCAACCCCAGCACCGGTCTTGTGCATATGATGGATGTCCACCCCGAGAAATACGGCAAGCTTTGGGTCACGACGATTGACCGACTATGGGCGGGCATGTCCGACCGCGACGGAACCTCGATGCGGTCGCGGGGGATTTTGCGGTTCTCGGCGCTCGAGGCTGTGAAGACAACGCTGCAAACGCTGCAACAGGATTGCAACTATGTGGATAGCACCGAATATCTGGCGAAAGACCCCAAGAAACGCCGCAACCTGTTCCGGCGGGCCAGCCCGAACATGAACTCGCTGGGGGTTCTGGCGGAAAGCCTCAACATCCTCGGGGATGAACAGGTGGATGAAGACAAGCTGTTGATCGCCACGCAGACCAATCTGACCGACAAACTCAACCGGGTGTCCACGGCCAAGGAAATGCACTTGCTGGCGCAGCGCTATCTGGGACAATCCCCCGATGTGCATTTGGGCAGCACTTTCCGCAGCTTTGCCGAACACCCCGGAAAGGGGAACCCAACGCCGGAAGAGTGGTTTCGCGCTCAATTGCATAGTCTGAACATCGAAAAAGACCGGCATTTGATGATCAATATCGACTTCAACCGCGTGCTGGGGTTCGAAGTGATCCGCCCCCCTGCGAATGTGTATCGCGAGACCGCGCTGCTGGAAGAATTCTGGTGCCTGTGCATCGCCTATGATGAGGCAACCGATCTGGTGACCGTGGTGGATATGAGCCCCGCGACCTCGCAAGTCTGGCAAGCGCCGCGCGGGCATCTGTTCCGCGGCCTACGTGACCTGTCAAACCCTGCGATGCTGGTGATCGAGGAACACGAGCCGCCCGAGGACCCCACTGATGTGGAACGGATCGTGCGCGAGAACCCGATCGTGCTGTTCTACGCGGATGAGGACCCGTGGTCCTATATGCTGCGCAGTATGCTGGCCAATATCGGCATCACCACCGCCCGTCTGATCGACATCGAAGGCCACGGGGCCAACGTGATGAAGATGCGGCGGCAATTGACGATGATGACCGGCAAGGAAACCGCGCCCTACCTGTTCTTTCAGGGCGAATGTCTGGGGCGGCGCAAGGATATCGTCGATGTTGTTCTGGATGGCAGTTTTCAGCAAAGCGTCAAAGATGCCGGGCTGCCGGTGTTGCTGCGCCATGAATCCCCCAGCCTCGACAAGAATATCTTCGGCTATCCCAAAGGCGGGCTGACCGATGCGCCCAGCGAAAAGCGCAATGTACTGCTGTGTGCCTGCGGGTCCTCGGCGGCGGATAAGGTGCCGGATCTGGTCAAACGGATCAAGGATGCGGGCCATAACGTCAAGCTGATCCCATCCGTCTCGGCCGAGAAATTCTTTCGCGATATCGAGGTCGAGGACGAAACAGACGGCCCCAGAACCATGCGCCCCAAAACGATCGAGGATTACATCTCGCATCATGATTACTACCGCGACGATGATGAGTGGAATTTCCGCTATACCGAGTTCGGAATGCCCCTGCGGGCCTCGCATCTGGCGCTGTGCGACTGGGCAGATTGCGTGATCGTGGCGCCGGTGACGTGCAACACGATGGGCAAGATCGCTAATGGTATTGCTGACAATCTGCTGACCTCGGTCTTTGTGGCGTGGCAGTACCGGAACAAGCCGGTGATCCTCTGCCCTGCTTGCAACACTAATATGTGGAACAATGTCACAACCCAGAACAATGTCGAAAAGCTGCGGGATCTGGGGGTCGATATCGTCGGACCGCGCCGGGGACGGCTTTCGAACGGCATGATGGGGATCGGCATGATGGCCACCCCGGATCAGATCATGGAGGTCCTGGACGAAGCCTTCGAAGAACTAGCCGATCAGGAGCACAATATCTGCAAATGGGCGCAGGAGGCCGCGGCCTCGGACGAGTTCGCCCAATGGGGGCGCGTCTTTGATGCCATCGACCGAGGCATGGCTGGGATAGACATCGTCGATGACAGCAATGGCGACACGCTGCTGCACTATGCGGCCGGTGGTGAGGGCGAGTTGCACGAGAACGGGCAAGACCTTGGCAAGCCCGACCTTGAAGCAGCGCAAGAGCTGATAGATCGCGGGATCGACGTCAACGCCACCAACGATCACGGCTTTACCAGCCTACATGTGGCGGTAATGAACAACTCGGCCAAGATGGTGAAGGTTCTACTGGGCGCGCCGGGGATCGACGCCAGTTCCTGCATCAATTTCCTGCGCGATCCCAAGAACGCAAGGGACGTGCGGAAGGTAAAGCCCGAGATTGCGGCGATGCTGGACGATTGGGCCAATGCGCACACGGTCATCGCCCCCGAAGAGGTGGACGAAGACGATCTGATCGACGACCGCGAGCGGACTTATCTGTATTTCACCTACGGGTCGCTGAAGAAAGGCTTCCCCAACCACGACGCCCATGCCGAAGTGCTGGATGATTTCGTCGGGCAGGCGGTGACGCGGCAACGGATGCCACTGATCGTTCCGCACGAACCCCATTGCGACAATCCCAATTGCGGCTATCTGCACCGGATGGCCACGCTGGTCGATCAGAAAGGCAGAGGCGAACCGATCCAGGGCGAGGTTTATCGCGTGTCATCCTCGGGGTTAAAGGATCTGGACAAGCTCGAAGGGTATCACGGTCCCGGCTCGCCCGAGAATGTCTATGTCCGCAAGCGGATCAATGTGCTGCTGGATGGGGTGAAGAAACCCGCCTATGTCTATGTGATCGCGCATCCGACCAAATATCTGGACCAATGGGCCGATGGGTCTGCCGGGGTGGTGGCGGAATACACGCTGGATATGGCGACCGGCACGCCAAAGCCGGGTTTTACGCCCCCTAGTTAAGCATCTCGATCACGGCCTCATCCTCGGGGTCCGCCTTGAGGCTGAGGTTGTAGGCCGTGATCGCCACCATGCACAGCAGAACAAAGGGCCAGAACGCGGCCTTGGGGATCAGGTTGTCCTTGTAGTGAATGAACCGCAGGGATGGCACGGCCTCGGACGCAAACAGATAGGTGTTCACCGACACGGCCAGCAGCAGGAAATACATCAGGAAAAAGAACGACTCCATGTAGATCACCGGCGAACCGGCAAAGCCTTCGCGTAGTTGCACATGGGCCAGCAGGATCACGAAGAACAGAACCGAGCAGGTACCGATCACGCTGGAGGTACTGAAATCATGCCTCTCGACCAATTCGGGGCGACGAGTCACGGTCATCACCGCGCCAAACAGCAGCATCGTCACCACGATCAGCGGGATCATATGCACGATGAACGCGTTGCCGAAATTGCGCTTGATGACAAAGTTGTAGTGTAGCTCGGGCAGATTGGTCTGAAAGTCGATATTCTTCAGGCCCATCGTGGTGCCCAGATCGGAGAGGCGATAGTCGAAATAGGTATTCTCACGCTCCCACGTGCCCATGACGATGCGCTTGTCGATGCCGAAAATATCCTTGGGCCCTGTGGTAGGATAGGCGTCGAAATCGGGGATAAGTGCCACGGCAGTGTCGAAACTGGCAGGCCAGAACCGCACCCAGACGGTTTTGTGGTCGAACGGATAGCTGGTGTAATCGAAACTCTGTCTTAGGGTCTGTTCAAAGTACCAACCGATCAGCTCTTCGTCGCCCTGATCAATGCGATACGCCTCTTCAATCGTCCCGCTGGCCGCGTCCGAGGCATCGGGCAAAACAAACCCGATTTCATCCTTGGCCGGTTTGATCGCATCATGCACACCATCCTTGTAGTGCTGCCAAACATAGCCGGTCACATGAACGTCGCTGGCACCGGTAAAGACAAAGGACTTGATGAATATCCCGGTTTTAACGCGATATTCGGGCACGGTCTCAAGGTCTTTCAGATAATCCTCGACCGAAGCCTGATCGGGCAGTTGCGTCGGATCGCCTTCGAAATGGTTCAGCGCGTTCCAAAGTACGATCAGCAGGATAGACAACAGAACGGTCAATACACCTGAGATGCGCCAGACTTTGCGTTCGATACTCATGCAACCCCTTACCTAATCGTCCAACCGCCCGACCAGCGTCTGCGTGATGCCCATGTCGCGGAACCCGGCGCGCAGGGCCTCCAGCCCTTCATGTGCGGTGAGCGGAATGCCCCACGCTCCGCATTCGGCCAGCGTTTTGGTTTGCTGAATGGACAGGTCCACCATGGGCAGCGGCTCTTTCGCGGTGAAGGCGGCCAGGGCATCAGCATAGGCCGTGGCCCGGTCCCATTCCTGCCGGGTCAACATCACCGCGCTGGCATCGGTGTAGAAATGCAAATGGCTATGGCCAACGCAGCCCTCGGCGATGATCTCGGCCCCCAGTTTCAGATGGCGATCCTGCGCATCAACATCCGGCTCGGCCATAGCCAGCGCCGAAAGCGCCTTGGGGCCCACAAAGTTCCGGCCATGTTCCAGAGCGATCTCGACCGCATGCTGGCCCGTCTTCCGGGCCTGATCCAGTTGCCCGGCATAAACCTGTGTGCGGGCCAGATGCTCTAGCGCCTGCGCCTCAAGCCGTTTGGCCCCGACCCGGTTGGCAATCTCGGCGGAAACCGAAAAGGCCTCGGACGCCTGATCCAGCTCACCCAGAAAGGTATGCGCCACGCCAAGACAGGTCTGGGCCACGCATTCCGGCACAAAGGCAAAATACTTTTGCGACACCTCAATGGCTTCTTGCGCGTCCATCTTGCCCTGCGCCACATCGCCGGAATAGCTGCGCGCAACGCTGAGGTTGTGCAGGTTCGCCGCAAGGTCCCGAACAAGGCCCTTCTCACGCGCCCGCTCTACGGCCTGCGTATAGAACCCGACCGCCGTCTGCATCGTGGCGCTCATGAAATTGGCATCGCCAAAACCGCTGAGCGCCCCAACCTCAAGTCGCACCGAATCCAGCTTACGCGCCAGTGTTAGAGCCGTTTCATTGCTGGCCAGTGCCTTATCGACCTGCCCCAGCGGGAAATAGACATTGCCGCGCACATAGTTGATCTGGGCGATGTCCCGATCCGAGCCACAGCGCTTGGCGGCGGCCTCGGCTGTCGCCAGACTTTCCAAAGCCTCGGTATACCGGCTGGCCTGACGCGCGGCCTGCGCCAACCCGATATGGGCGCGGCAGGTCTGTTCGTCGGTATCGGCCAGCGATGCGGCCTCGTGGAACTCGCGCAGGGCCTCGTCAGACAAGCCCTGCAGGCGGTGCGTCTCCCCCCGCGCGCAAAGCAGATCAAACCGCACTCCGGCCGGTGCAGGCAGTTCCAGTGCCCGTTCAATCAGCGGGCTGGCATCGTCGAACTGGAAGGCCTGGATCAGCTTGTCCGCAGCCTCAAGATAGGCTTGCGCAGCGTTATTTGCCCCGGCGCGGTCCAGATGTTGCGCGCGTAGGGTGGCGTCGCGATCCTCGAACCATTTTGCTGCCTGCCGATGCAGCCGCGCACGTTCGGATTTCACCAGCGTGGCGTAAGACCCGTCGCGGATCAGAGCATGGGCAAACATCAGATCCTGCCCCGCCTCGCGGATCAGGGCCGAGCGGATCAGGGTGGACACATCCAGATGCCCCTCACCCAGCACGAAATTCAGCACCTCGGGCGAGAACCGCTGCCCCAGGACCGAGGCCGCCTGAATTGCCGCCCGGTTCTTGCGGTCCAGTGAATCCAGCCGCGACTGAACGATGCCCTGTATGCTGCCGGGCACGGATTCGCGTTTCAGCACGTCGATATTGCGCAGAAGCTGCTCAAGAAACAGCGGGTTGCCACCGGCCCGTTCTACGCAGGCCTCCAGCAATTCAGGGTCTATTCCGGTGAATTCCTCGACCAATTGCCGCGCCTGATCATCTCCCATCGGCGCCAGTTCCAGCTTGGAGATCAAGGCACCCTCCGTGCCCATCTGCCATTCCCGGTCGATCGGGTCGCCTTCAACGCGGCTTGTCATCAATAGTACACAGGGCAAGTCACGCGTCGCCGCCGCCATATGCGCGCATGCGGTCAGGATATCTGGCGCGGCCCAGTGGATATCCTCGATCTGGATCAATAGCGGGTTGTCCCGGCTGCGCCCGGCGATCAACTCATCGATCACACTACGCCGCCCGCGCAGGCGCGTGGCGTTGTCCATCACGGCATAAACTTCCGCCAGACCGGGGTCCTGTTCCAGCTCAAGCAAGGCATTCAGATGCGCGGCATTGGAGGGCGACACCCACCCTTTCGCAACTGCCCGCTTGGCAGCGTCGGCGCTGGTGGCGGCATCGGCGCTAGGCTCTAATCCCAGAATGCTCCGCGCGACGGATTGAATGGCGGAATGCCCCTCGCGCGCGCCGAAATCCATCACGACGCCTGTATGCGTGGAATAAGACAGCCCACTGGCCAGCTCGGCCACCTGTTCCGACAAATGTGTTTTGCCGATACCGGGTTCGCCCAGAATGATATGCACCTCGCCCTTGCCGTGGCGCTTGCACCGGTCGAATGTGGCCTCGAAGATGGACATCTCGCGCTCGCGCCCGACAAAGCGGTGACGGCGCGACCGGATGTTTTGCGCCAGACGCTCCAGCCGCCACAGCTCGACCGGGTCATTCAGACCCTTGATCGCCTTCTCGCCCATCGACTCGCCCACGAACAAGGGCCCCAGCGCGCGCTGAATGTCGTGGGACACCAGCGTCTCGCCAACCCCCGCCATATCTGTCACGCGCGAGGCCAGGTTCACGCCATCTCCCGTCACCGTGTATTCCGTATGCGCTTCGCTGCCGGTCGTGCTGGCGATCACCTGCCCCGAGGCGATGCCGATATGGCAAGTCAAAGGCCGCGTCAGGCTGGGCAGGACCGCGTGAATTTCCAACGCCGCCCGCGCCGCCCGTTCGGTGTCGTTGGTGTGCGAGATCGGCGCGCCAAATACGGCCATGACCGCGTCGCCGATGTGTTTGTCGATCCGCCCGCCGTATTTCTCGACCACGTGATCGACCTTTTGAAAGAACTCGTTCAGCAGCGCGTGCATGTCTTCTGCATCCAACTCGCTGGACAGGCGCGTGAATCCGGTCAGGTCCGCGAACATGACGGTGACTTGCCGCTTGGCAGGCTCGAGCGGGGCCTGCGGCGTGTAGGCCGAGACCATTTCGGCCACGTCCAGTTCCGAAATCGCACGCAGAAGCCGTCGGCGATCACCGACTGCGGTCACTCCGATTTCGATCAAGTCTTCGCCCGTTAGATCGGGCAAAATGGCGAAATCAATTTTGTTATCCAAAAAGGCTTGCGCATAGTCAGACAATCCAAGCGCGCTCAGCCAGTCCCTAAGGTCCTGAGACATGTCGCCCCTCTGAAGCCCCCAACTCCAAAGGTGAGACTAGCACGGCAGACACGCCCGAGTCTGCAATGGTTAACGAATTTAATGTTTATTTTCGCATATTTGCACGGATTGCGAGAGTTAGGTTTCGGCGTTCAACCCTTCCGTGGACAGATCGTCCAGTTTGGGCATCAACCGCAACAGCTCGCTCGCATATTCGGTCTGTGGATTGGCGAACAGGTCGTTGGTCTCTTGCAGCTCGACCACCTTGCCCTGTTTCATCACGGCCACCCGGTCGCACATCTGGCGCACAACTGGCAAATCGTGACTGATGAACAGCAAGGTCAGACCCAGATGCTCCTGCAAATCCTTCAGGATGTTCAGGATTTGGGCCTGAATTGACACGTCCAGCGCGCTGGTCGGTTCGTCACAGATCAAAAAGCGGGGCTGCGTGGCAAGCGCGCGGGCAATGGATATCCGCTGACGCTGACCGCCCGAGAATTCATGCGGGTATTTCAGCCCGGCCTCATGACCCAGCCCAACCTGATCCAACAGCTCATCCACGCGGCGCTTGATATCGGCCCCGTCCATCAGCTTGTGATGACGGATCGGCTCTGCCACAATCTCATCCACTCGCATCCGCGGATTGAGAGAGGAATAGGGGTCCTGAAAGATCATCTGGATGTTCTTGCGATAGGCATCCAGCGCGGCCTTGTTGGTCAGATCGCTGACTGTCTGCCCTTCGAATGTGATCGTGCCGCCATCAACCGGATAGAGCCCCGCAATCATCCGCGCGACGGTGGACTTGCCCGAGCCGGACTCCCCCACGACGCCAAACACCTCACCGGCGCGGATGTCAAAGCTGACATCGTCAACAGCGGTGAAATAGGTGCGGTCCCACGGCAGAAGTCCGCGCTTTTGCAGGAACTTCTTGGTCAGGTTACGGATTTCAAACACCGGCTTGCTGGTGTCATTGTCCACCTTGGGCCAGTGGCGGGCCATGTCTTCTATCGCAAAGCGGGTCTCGCGCCCGCCATAGCTGATCTGCGGAAAGCGATGCAACTTGAGCGTCGGGCGCGGGACGGCGGCGATCAGGGATTTGGTGTATTCGTGGGTCGGCTGGCCCATGACCTGAGACGTAGGGCCGCTTTCGACCACTTTACCCGCATACATCACCGTCACTTTGTCGGTGGTGTCGGCAATCACACCCATGTCGTGGGTGATCAGGATAACGCCCACCTGACGCTCGGTCGCCAGTTCCTTGATCAGGTCCAGAATCTGCGCCTGAACGGATACATCCAGCGCCGTGGTCGGTTCATCCGCGATGATCACGTCCGGCTCGGTGCACAACGCCAAGGCGATCACCACACGCTGCCGCATCCCGCCCGAGAACTGGTGCGGGTACTGGTCCAGCCGTGTATCGGGGTCAGGGATACCTACCCGGTCAATCAGATCGCGGGCGCGTTTGTTGGCCTCACTATCTGAACCACCCAGATGCGCCTGAATGGTCTCGACCAGTTGCTCGCGCACCGTGAACAGCGGGTTGAGCGAGGTCAGCGGATCCTGAAAGATCATCGAGATCTTTTTGCCGCGCAGCCCACGCATCGCGTCGGCGTCCAGACCGCTGATCTGGTCGCCACTCAGCCGGATGGTACCGCTGGCAATACGGCCGGGGCGATCCAGCAGGCCCATGATGGCGGCGCCAATGGTGGATTTACCGGCCCCGGATTCGCCCACAAGACCGTGGATTTCGCCGGGCTCCACCGACAGGTCCACATGGTCCACGGCAGTGAACAGTTTGCGGCGGGTCGGGAATTCGACCGTCAGGTCATTGATCGTCAGAAGGCTCATGAAATCACCGCAGCTTGGGGTTCAGCGCGTCGCGCAGCCAGTCGCCCAGCAGGTTCACAGACAAGGCCAACGCCAGAAGGGTGCAGGCCGGGAAAAACAGAATCCACCACTCACCCGAGAACAGGAAGCCCTGCCCGATGCGGATCAGTGTCCCCAGAGAAGGCTGGGTCGGTGGGGCGCCCACGCCGAGGAAGCTGAGCGTCGCCTCGGCAATGATCGCCAAAGCCAGCGAGATCGTGGCGATCACAAGAACCGGGCTGAGGACATTGGGTAGGATGTGACGGAACATGATCGGAAAGGATCCGCGCCCGATCAGACGGGCGGCCTGGACGTATTCCTTGTTTTTCTCGACCAACGCCGCACCACGCACCACACGGGCGAACTGGACCCAGTCAGATAGCGCAATGGCGACGATCAGGACGTAGATCGCCATCTCATCGCGGTATTCCGGCGGGGTGACGCCTTTGGCGATACCAAAGATCAACATGGCGACCAGAATGGCCGGGAAAGTCAGCTGCACATCGGCGACCCGCATGATCAGCGTTTCAATCCAGCCGCCGAAATAAGCCGCGACCAGCCCAAGAACGATGCCGATGATCAAGGCCAACAGCACGGCAGATGCGCCCACGAACAGGGAAACGCGCATCCCGTACAGGATGGTCGAGAATACGTCGCGCCCCTGATCGTCGGTGCCCAGCAGGAAGGTCTCCTGCGTGAAGGCGTTGGGTGTCCCGGGCGGCGTGAACCCGTTCATCAGGTTCAGCGAGGCCGGATCGAAAGGGTTATAGGGTGCAATCAGCGGTGCAAAGATCGCGGACAGCACCAGAACAACCACAACCAGCGTTGCAATGATGGCCACGGGCGAATGCCGGAATGACCACGCGAAATCGCTGTCCCAGAACTTGGCGAACCGCGACTTTTCCGGCGCTTTGGGGGTATCGAGAATATCGGTCATGTGGCCCTCGCGTCGACACGCAGGCGCGGGTCAATGGCATAGTAAAGAAGATCGACAATCAGGTTGATCGTCACGAACATGACCGAAATCAGCATCAGATAAGCGGCCATGACGGGGATATCGACAAACTGGATCGCGTTGATGAACAGCAGGCCAACGCCCGGCCACTGGAACACCGTCTCGGTGATGATGGCGAAAGCAATGATCGAGCCCAATTGCAAACCGGTGATGGTGATCACCGGTACCAGCGTGTTCTTCAGCGCGTGGCGGAAGTTGATCACCCGGTCCGACAACCCGCGGGCACGGGCAAAACGAACGTAATCGGCGCGCAACACTTCCAGCATCTCGGACCGGACCAGCCGCATGATCAGGGTCATCTGATACAGGCCCAGCGTGATCGCCGGAAGGATCAACGCCTTTAGTCCCGACGACGTCAAAAAGCCCGTAGACCAGTTGCCAATCATAACGGTTTCGCCCCTCCCGAAGCTGGGAAGAAGGTCAAGCTCGACCGAGAAGATATAGATCAGCAATATCCCGATCAGGAAGGTGGGCAGGGACACCCCGATCAGACTGGCGGTCATGATCACATTCGCCGCAACCCCTTGTCGTCGGATCGCGGTAAAGACGCCCAGCGCAATACCCGCCGCAATCGCCAGAAAGCCCGACACAAAAGCCAGTTCAAGCGTCGCGGGCGCGCGCTCGGCGATGATGGTCGAGACTGGGCGGCCCTGACGGTACGAGACACCGAAATTGCCTCGAACGGCCCCTTGAAGGAACTTGAAATACTGAACCGGGAAGGGCTTGTCCAACCCAAGCTCGGTGCGCAGGCGGTCGATATCAGCCTGCGTGCGTTCCTGCCCCAGCATGTTGTCGATCGGATCGCCGACAAATCGGAACATGGAAAATGCGACCAGACCCACGACCAGCAACACGATCACGGATTGGAACATCCTTCGGACGATATATGCGAACATTTAGTTTCCCCGTTGATCTGCTTCTCTACGCATGCCTCGCCCGAATGGTCAAGATGTCGCAGAGGCCAAGCTGGCCCGATCCTGCGGCTCAGCCCAGTTTATCTGCGGTCCCAACGGCACGATCCCCAGCGGGTTTCGCAGCTCGGAGGGTGAAAAATACCCGGCCTTGTAGATCTCAGGCTTCAGTGTCCGGGCAATCTCCGGTCGAGAATACAGATCCCGCGCATAGCCCCACAGATGCGGATAGTCGACCAAACGCCGCAAATTACAGCGGAAGGCATAGTGATAGGCCACATCGAACCGCGCCAGGGTCGGGAACAGGCGCAGGTCGGCCTCGGTCAGATCATCGCCGCACAGGTATCGGTTGGTGGCCAGATGCGCCTCGATCTCGTCCAGCATGGTGAAGACATCGTGAAACCCGGCCTCATACGCCTCTTGCGTGCGGGCGAACCCGGCGCGATAGACGCCATTGTTCAGGCGCGGATAGATTTTGTCGTTCCAGGCATCGATCTGATCCAATTTGTCTGGCGGGGCCAGATTGAGGCCATAGCCTTCTAACGTGCCCAGCATACGCACGAGATCGGCGGATTCATTCGACACCGCGCGGTTTTCGGCGCGATCCCACAACAAAGGCACGGTGATGCGCCCGGTATAAGCAGGATCAACCTTTGCATAGGCTTGATGCAACGCGGTGACACCGAACAGAGGATCGGCATAGTCACCATCGGTGTCGTACACCCAACCGTCCGGCGTGCGGCGCGGGCGGGCGTAGGCGACGGTTATCAACTCCTCCAATCCCTTAACGGCGCGCGTCAGCAGGACCCGATGCGCCCAAGGGCAATTCCACGCGGCATACAGGTGGAACCGCCCTGGCTCATAAGGCCCGTTTGGCAGAGCGTTGCGGATGGTCGACGCTTGACGACGGTATGCGCCGTCAAGCGATGTGTCGGGGGCGGGGTCGTCCACGTGGTAGACCCCGGCAATCATGACGCCCATGCGGTCAGTTCACCGTGACCCAACGCAGGATGAAGAAGTTATCCGGGCGTTGTGTCAGGTCGATATTGCTGCCGGTCCCCCAAACCAGAGGCTGAACATACATCGGCACATAGACATGATCGTCCTGATAGATGGCCGTCACCTCATCCAGCATGGCCTGACGCTTCGTCGCGTCCAGCTCGGATTGGATCATCGGCAACAGTTCATCCACCCGTTCGTTCGAGTAGCCGCCGAAATTCCAGCTGCCCAGCTTTTTCTCCTCGTTCGGCGTGGCTACCAGAAAGCGAACGGGATGTTCGGCGTCGAATGTGCCGGGGCTCCAGCCCAGCATATACATGTCGTAGTTATCCTCGCGCAGTTCTGGCCAGTAGTTGCGGACGGGCATGGCATCCAGTTCCGCCGTGATCCCAATCTGCGCGAGCATGGTGACGACGGCCTGACAGACCGGTTCGTCATTCAGATAGCGGTCATTGGGGCACTTCAGCCCGAAAGAGAACCCATCGCCATAGCCTGCCTCGGCCAGCAGCGCTTTGGCGCCTTCGACATCAAAGGCGGGGCGGTCTGCATTGGCTGCAGAATAGCCGCTCATGGCCGGGCTGACCAGTTGCGAAGCGGCTTCGGCGTTGCCACGCATGATCGTGGCCAGAATAGCGTCCACATTGATCGCCTGCGCAACTGCCTGACGGACCCGCACATCACGGAACGGGTTCGGTTTACCCGCGTCATCGGTGTATTTCAGCGTCTCGGCTTCATGATCGAAACCCAGCATGATCACGCGCGCCTCGATCCCCTGAATGACGTCCACGTCGGCGTTTTCCTTCAGGCGTGCAACGTCTTGGATCGGGACAGGATTGATCATGTCCACATCACCCGATAGCAGCGCTGCAACAGCAGTCGCTGGGTTCTGGATCGGGTTGAACTCGGCGCGAGTAATGTTGTGTTCAACCTCACCCCACCAACCGCCATGTGGCTCTAACACGGTCTTTAGCCCCGGTTCGCGGGCCGTCACCTTGAATGCACCGGTGCCATTGGCATTGATCGTGGCGTAGTTGCCGGTTTCCTTGTCAGGCACCACGGCGTCATTCGCCTCGGTCCAGCCTTGATCCATGATCATCCAGTTGGCGATCGAGGACGGGAACAGCGGGTTCGGCGCCGAGGTCATGATATCGACCGTATAGTCATCGACTATGATCACCTCACTGACCGGCGCAAACCAGCTGCGCGTATCCGCCGCCTCGCCTGAGGCCCGCTGATAGCTGAACAGCACGTCTTGCGCTTCGAAGGTGCTGCCGTCGTGAAAGGTCACGTCCTCACGCAGCTTGAATCGCCAGCCTTCACCCTCTCCGATCGGCTCCCAGCTTACGGCCAGCGCAGGTTCGACCGTCATGTCTTTGCCGCGGCGCACCAGCCCTTCGTAGACATTGTTGAGAAAACCCAGAACCGGGGCCGAGTTGACGGCGTGCGGGTCCATGGTCTGCGGATCGGTGGTCGAGGCCCATTTGAACTCGGCCGCCTGAACACTGGTCGCAGCCAGCAGGGCCAGGCCAATGGCACTGTTTCTAAGGATCATTTTTATCTCTCCCTGTTCTCTGCGCCTGAGTTTTCTTGGTTTTTCGCTTGCACGCAAGGAAATCTCAGGGCGAAACAAAAAACAGGGCGCGAAATCCGCGCCCTGCCTTGTTCGCAATCGAACCTATTTAGTTCATCGTGAAGTATTTGACCTTCGGCTGGTCTTCCGCATCCACTTCGATGCCCACGCCATCAGCCATACCCCAGTTCAGAACCTGGTGGTGGATTGGGATGTACAGCGCTTCGTCCTGCACCACGCGCCAGATGTCGGCGATGTCAGCGTTCCGCGCATCAAGATCGGTGTTCGAGGCCAGCGACTTGATCTTCGCATCCAGCGCATCGTCCTGATAGCCGGTGCCGTTCCACGTGCCGATATCGTCTTCGCGACCGTGGACCAGGAAGTTGAAGATGTATTCCGAGTCATATGTCGGCACACCCCAACCCAGCATGTAGAAGTCGGTCTTGCTGTCGGTGATCAGCGGGAAATGCTGTGCCTTGGGCTTGGCGTCCAGATTCACAGTCACGCCGATCTGACCCAGCATACCGACAGCCGCCTGACAGATCGCCTCATCGTTGATGTAGCGGTCATTCGGGCAGTCCAGCCGCAGCGAGAAACCGTCGCCATAGCCTGCCTCGGCCATCAGGGCCTTGGCTTTTTCCAGGTCGGTCGAGGATTCGCCGTCCATATCAGCAGTCCAACCGTTGACAAAGGGCGGTGCGATCATGCCCGCAGGCTGCGACTGGCCGCGCATCACGACCTGCTTGATCGCATCGCGGTTGATCGCCATCGACATGGCCTGACGCACACGCACATCGGCGAGGGGGTTCTTGCCGTCCACGTTATCCGCTTCGATGTCATCTGCGCCCTGGTTCATCCCAAAGAAGATCACACGGTTCTGCGGCGCCTGCTTGACCATCAGGCCATCGGCACCGTTGACGCGCTCAATATCCTGCACTGGCATATCCTGAAGGAAGTTCACTTCACCCGACAGCATCGCAGCCACGCGGGTCGCAGCGTTCTGGATCGGCGTGTAGACGATCTCGGTCACTTCCATCGGGAACTGGTCGATGCCCCAATAGTCGTCGTTGCGCACCATCACCGTTTTCACGTCAGGCTCGCGGCTTTGCAGCTTATATGGCCCCGTGCCGTTGGCGTTGGTGGTGGCATAGGTGATCTCGCCGCCCTCAAAATCCTGAACGTTGACGGTGTTGTTCGCCTCGGCCCAGCCTTTGTCCAGAATGAACAGGTTGGTCAGGTTCGACGGCAGGATCGGGTTCGGACCATCGGTGACGATCTCGACGGTGTAATCGTCAACCGCGCGCACTTCGGTGATCGAGCCGATCAGCTCTTTCATGTCCGAGTTCGGCTGCTTGGCGCGCTCAAAGCTGAACACCACGTCTTCTGCGTTGAAATCCGCGCCATCGTGGAACTTCACACCTTCGCGCAGCTTGAAGACCCAAACGTTCGGATCATCGGCCTTTGGTCCCCACTCGGTCGCCAGCGCGGGTTCAAACGCGCCGGTCACGTCGCGGATGATCAGCGGCTCGTACATCTGGTGGCGAATGGTGTGCGACGGACCTTCGTTTTGCGAATGCGGGTCCAACGTCAGCGCGTCACCCGCGCGCGCCCAGCGCAGAGTTTCAGCCGATGCACCTGCCGCCATCATTGCGGTCGCACTGGCGGCAATCATCAGGTTTCTTAGGATCATTATAATCTCCCCGTTTATTGTTAGCGCCGCCATCCCAGACGGCAGGCCGTTGTCGCGGCCTTGGTGGTCCTGATCATCCAGATCATTTTCACAGTTGCAACACTAGATTGTGAGCCAGCTGAAATGTTTATCTCGACTCTTGGTTTTCCCATTGATTAGAGACTGTTTTGTATAGAAATTAGTTGACCGCTTGGTCAAGTTTAGAGCGCTGAATGCAGTGTCATCACCCGGATTCTGCTGTGCGTCCGAATTGCAGCACCCTTGCCCGGTAAGGATTTCCGGCGGTTGCATTTCCGTCTAGCGCGCACAACTATCCGGGCAATGAAGGTATTTTTCAGGTTCATTTTTTCAGCTCTGTTGCTTGTCACTGTTGTGCTGACCGGGTTTTGGGTGGCAGCCAGCAACCGTGAGACTGTTCCGGTGGGCCACTTGCCTGATGACACAGGCCGGATGATCGAAACCTCTGAGGGTGCGATCTTTGCTTTGGACGTCGGCGACCCTTCGGCGCCGCCGGTTCTGTTTGCACATGGAACAGCGGCGTGGTCGGGTTTGTGGCGACCCACGCTTTCCCACATGTCCGACGCCGGGTTTCGCGCGATCGCCTTTGACATGCCGCCTTTCGGCTGGTCGGAACCAGCACAGGATGAGGACTACAGTCGGACGCGTCAGGCCGAACGCATTATCGCCCTTCTCGAAGAGCTGGACAGCCCTCCGATCGCCGTCGCGCACTCCATCGGCGCAGGGCCCGTGGCCGAGGCTGTTATGCTGCGCCCCGATTTGGTGTCTGGGTTGGTAATAGTTTGTGGGGCGATTGCGCTTGAGGCGCATGAATCTCCAACTTCTGAGCCCATTTACCTGCGAAATGGGCTGCTGCGACAGGGTATAGCCGCCACAACGGTCTCTAATCCACTGCTAACGCGCCATTTCCTTCGCGCGTTTTTGCATGTGAAACAGGCTGCAACGCCTGAAATCGTCTCGATATTGCGCAATCCAATGGCCCGCGAAGGATATACCAAGGCCGTTGCGGACTGGTTGCCGCACCTGCTTGTGCCGCCGCAGAACGCGCGCAGCACACGGGCAGAAAGCTGGCGTACGCTCGACCTGCCGGTCGCATTGATCTGGGGCGCGGAAGATACCGTGACCCCGGTCGCGCAAGCCCACGCCTTGCACGCGCTGCTATCCGAAGCACCGCTGATCGTCTTGCCCGATGTAGGTCACATCCCGCAAATCGAGGACCCAGAGCAGTTTCAAACCGCATTAATTGACGTGCTGAAGGCCATGCCCGGGCCGACGCTATCAAAGGAAGACGTATGACGATTTTCACCAGACGCGCCGCACTTTTCGCCGCCGGTGGAGTGGCGGGCTGGGGATTGTCTCGTTGGTTGGGACCAGACCTGCCCGTTTATGACGGCACCCGCTACACGCCTGCCGTGTCGGATGCCACGATCCTGAATGACGCCAGCGGATTGTCACCGACGCCGGTACACAAGCATCTGGTGATGACCGAGAATGCTGATGAAGCCCTGATCACGGCCATCCGTCAGGAACTGGCGCAGGCACAGGCCGAGGGCCGCCCGGTGAATGTCGGCGCCGCGCGCCATTCGATGGGGGCGCAAGCCATCCCGCGCGATGGCACAGCGATCACCTTTGACAACGGCTCGGTCGAGATTGACAGCGCAGCGCAGACATACCGCGCCCATGCCGGGGCACGCTGGTCTCAGGTCATTGCGGCGTTGGACCCTGCAGGATGGTCGCCCAAGGTGATGCAATCGAACCACGACTTCGGCGTCGCCGCGACCTATTCCGTCAACGCCCATGGCTGGCCGGTTCCGTTCGGACCGATGGGCGCAACCGTGCGATCCCTGCGCATGATCCTACCGGACGGAGAGCTTGTGACATGCTCGCCCACGGAAAACGCCGACCTGTTCAATCTGGGCATGGGAGGCTATGGGCTGATCGGCATCATCGTCGATCTAGAAGTCGAAATGGTCTCTAATACACGGCTATCACCTACTTTCAAAGTGATGGAAGCCAGCGCCTTTGCCAACGCTTTCCGCCAGGCCGTGGCTGACCCGGCTGTGTCGATGGCCTATGGCAGGCTCAATGTCGAAAGGGCGTCCTTCTTTGAAAAAGCCTTGCTGATCACCTACCGCGAGACCGAGGATCAATCGGACCTGCCGCCGGCATCCGGCTCGGGATGGATGTCGCATGCCGCCAGTCGTCTCTACCGCGCGCAGCTAGGCAACGAGGCGTTCAAGTCCTTTCGCTGGTGGAACGAAACCACGCTAGGCCCAGCCTTGGGCGGGGGTGAGGCAACGCGGAATTCCCTGATCAACGAACCGGTTGTCACGCTGGACGACCGCAACCCGGACCGCACCGATATCCTGCACGAATATTTCGTGGGCTTCGAGTCCTTTGACGATTTCCTGGCCGCCTGCCGCGAGGTGATCCCGGCCTCGTATCAGGAGTTTCTGAACGTGACCCTGCGCTATGTGGCGCAAGACGATCAGGCGGTTCTGTCCTTCGCCTCGGAACCACGCATCGCTGCGGTTATGTCCTTCAGTCAGGAGATGACCGACCGCGCCGAGGCCGACATGGCCCGTATGACGCAAGAGCTGATCGACCGGATCACCGCGATCGGCGGGGCTTATTACCTGCCCTACCGCCCGCACGCGCGGTTGGATCAACTGACCGCCGCCTATCCGCGCGCGCGCGAGTTTGTGCAGGCCAAACGCGCGTTAGATCCGCAACTGGTGCTAAGAAACAACCTTTGGGACAGCTATTTGGGGCAGCTATGACCAATCTTCAAAAACTCTGTATGGGGTATTTCGTGGCACTGATGATTGCCGCGTCGCTGAATTACATACCCGGCCTGGCGGATGAAAACGGTCTGGCTTTCGGTATCTTTGCGCTGGATATCTATGATGACGCGCTGCATGTGGCATCGGCCTTCTGGGCGCTGATTGCCGGGCTCTGGTCCCATCGCGCGGCGCGCACCTTTCTGATCCTGTTCGGGCTGGCCTATCTGGGCGACGGAGTTTTCGGGTTCTTCACTGGCTATGGCTATCTGGATCTGGGGATCTTCACGAACAATTCAGCCGGGATGGACCTGTCCCTCGGGCGCGTGCTGGCAAACCTGCCGCATCTGGCGCTGGGAGGGGTGGCCGCCTGGGCCGGTCTGCGTGACGCACGGAGGACGACATGAGATTTCTGCTGAGGTGGCTGCGCAGGCTGGTTCTGCTGTTGGTGCTGGTCGGGATCGGCTTGGCCGCCCCGATCATCTATGTCGAAACAAGTTGCAAGGGCACTGCGCAGGCGCAACCCTATGACGCCCTGCTACCGGCCGAGCATCACCGCCCCGAAACCCGCAGCCTGATGACCTATCCTGAATGGCACATCGTCCACGCCTATGAGGATTATGCCGAGGTTCTGAGCCAAGGCGATCCACATGACTACGGCTTCTGGCAAGGGATCACGGGGTTCTGGAGCTCGCTCTGCGCACTGACCGAAACAGCCGCTGCCCATGGCGAGATTGACGGTGAGACCAAGCAGACGATCTATGTGATCGGGGCCAGTTTCACGGCGGAACTGGCGTTGAAGGCACTGTATGAAGAGACAGTCGGCCGCCTGTTTACCGCCCTGCGCGGCCCGGAACGGGCTCCGCTGGATGAACTGTCGGCGCAGCAGGCATCAGATTACGCTGAATTCCTGCAACAGGTGCCATGGTACAAGTGGCGCTTTGACGACGATGCCCAAAGCTTGATTGACCAGTCCAGCGGCTCGATCCGCGACACTGAACGCGCAATAGCTCTGGGTCTGGAATACACCGCCAAGGGTGGCTATGCCGGGGTGATTGAACAGGCCGTTGAGCAGGTCGGTCAGGATGAGCTGACCCTTCGCATGATCGTCACCTCAGAGGGCGAGTTGCCCGCCTATCCCGACATGCAAGTCATCGCCCAGCGCCCTGAAGGGATTGAGATCGAGACGCCACGCTACCGCGCCCTGACAAATCTGCTGGTGCAGATGGCCGGTGACGGTGTGAACGTGGTCGAGATCGCAGGCAATGACGACATCCTGTTTACCGCAATTTCGGATCAGCCCACGCGGGCAGACGCGATCTACAGCGCGCCTCGCCAAGGGTTCGGCGACCACCGACATCTGATCGTCGTCAAAGTGTCCGATCTGGCCGAACGTCTGCGCCAACTTCCGGGGTCAGGCCTGGCACTGGAACATATCCATGACTATTAGGGCGGTTCTGATTGCCCTGCCGCTGATGTTTCTGGGGTGGCTGTCCACGCTTGTTGTTGTGGCTTTGCTGACAGACGACGCCCCGGCCTATGTGGTTGTCCTGCCCAAAACGCAGATGCTTGAGGCGCTGCCCGGCGACGTCTCGGTCCTTGCGGCCTCGCCCTTCAGCCTGACCGTCGCGTCAGAAAGCGAGGGATTTGTAAAATCCCTATATAATATGGGCGCTCGCCTGGTGCTCCCTGCGGGCCTGCCGGGCTGTCTGCCACTGCCCAAGGCCTGACATCTCGGTCTCGTGCCTTCCTCCATGCTAAAAACCCACGTTTGATCAGGCTGCTTTGCGTATACGCCTGCGCCATCGAGTTTTCTGCAAGTTGGTCAACAAAAATTTGCTGCACTCAGCTCTTATCAACCTTTCATTAACTAATTTTCGTTTTCTACACCCTTAAGTTGTAGTTCAACATTTGGGAACCGGGATTTTTTTGAATGCTGGATTTTGGCGCAGCAACAATTGCCGAGGATGCCGCGGCCCCCTCATCCGTCCCGCCTGATACACCATCGGGGATTTATTCCGGGTTGGGCAAACGCGCTTTTGATATCTGCCTTGCGCTGCTACTGCTGCCAGTTGTAGCGCCGGTCGTTCTGGTCCTTTGGGCCTTGATGCGCTGCGAGGGCGGTCCAGGTTTCTTTGGGCAAAAACGCGTTGGCAAGAACGGAACGTTGTTCAAATGCTGGAAGATCCGAACCATGTGCGTCGATGCCGAGGCACAGCTACGTGCTTATCTTCAGGCCAACCCGCAGGCTGCGATTGAATGGGAAAGAGACCGCAAACTCACCCATGATCCACGCATCAACCGGCTGGGTCATCTTCTACGCCGGACCAGTCTGGATGAGTTGCCGCAAATCTGGAACGTCCTGAAAGGCGAGATGAGCTTTGTCGGCCCACGCCCCGTCGTCACCGTCGAGTTGGTGAAATACGGCGCCGCCGCTTCGGCCTATGTGGCGCAGAAACCGGGCATTACAGGGCTGTGGCAAGTTTCGGGGCGCAATGATGTCAGCTATGACGCACGGATCGCGATGGACGTGGCCTATCTGGCTCAGCGCAGTTTTCGAAAAGATATCAGCATCCTTTTCCGAACAGTCTCTGCCGTGGTCATGCGAACGGGACGATAAACGCACTGTCAGGGTTTATTCTACCCTTGCGTGTCTGTATGGTTTCTAAAACGCGCATAGAATGCATTTCGAGCAGACGACCAAACTCTGATGAAGCAATTCACTGTTCCAAACCCGCCCCTGACCGCTCCGCGGCCCACGGGCGCTGACCCATTTGATGGCGAGATCGTTGACCTGAGCGCCCTTTTCGCAACCCTTTGGTTCGGGAAATGGGAGATCGCCGCCGCCACAGCGCTGACTGTGATGGCAACGCTCGCCTACCTGATCTTCGCGGCGGTACCGATGTACCGGTCCAGCGCCGTTGTGATGCTTGAGACGCAACAGCAGAGCATTGTCGACCTCCAGTCTGTTGTCGGCGGTTTGTCCGGCGAGTCGACCGAGGTGAATTCCGAGCTTGAGGTTCTTAGATCCCGTGGACTGATTGGCAAGGTCGTCGACAGGCTGGACCTGACCTCCGATCCGGAATTCAACGCTGCGCTGCTGCCTAAAACGCTGAGGGACAAAATCAAGGATGGTTTAGGCCTGTCAACGCAGCCCGCGCCTTTGCCGGATGAAATCAGCGCCCAAATCACCCGCGATAGCGTGATCACCGCGCTGTTGCAGAAAACTTCGATCCGAAACCTGCCCCAAAGCCTTGTGTTCCGCGTGACGGTCGAGACTGAATCGGCCCGCAAA
The DNA here is from genome assembly GCF_013034745.1 of Ruegeria lacuscaerulensis. Taxonomy (NCBI): domain Bacteria; kingdom Pseudomonadati; phylum Pseudomonadota; class Alphaproteobacteria; order Rhodobacterales; family Roseobacteraceae; genus Ruegeria; species Ruegeria lacuscaerulensis. The sequence continues at coordinate 137,792 of NZ_WQGP01000006.1, forward strand.
TCAGCCCTGATTGCGGATACGATCGTTGACCTTTATGTGCGCGACCAGATCGAAGTAAAATTCGCAGCGACTGAGCAGGCCACCGCCTGGCTAACCGACCGAGTGGCTGAGTTGCAGCAGGAATTGGAAGCGTCAGAGACCAAGTTGAGTGCCTTTGACACGTCAACCGCTTTGGTATCTGCGGAGGCGTTGCAGCTTCAGGAAGTCCAGCTCAAGGATTTGCGTGACCGGGGCGAAACCGCTGCGGCTGCGCAAATCGCAGCGCAAGCAAGGTTTGATCGCCTGACCGCCGCGACCACCCGCGCGGAACAGGCGCAGGAGGCGGGTGATCCGCAACTGGACCGGTTGTTTGCGCAATTGGCGGGTGGCCAAACGACTGAGTTCGACACAGCCTTCGAACGTCTTTTGGCCCGCACCGCGCTTGAGGCCCGGCGCGCCGCGCAACAGGCGCAGGCTTTGACCCAATCTGCGCAAGACCTGTCCGAACAGATCACTCAGCAGAATGCGGACCTCATCGCATTACAGCAACTCACCCGAGAGGCCGAGGCTGTTCGTCTGCTGTACGAGTATCTCCTGACCCGTCTTAAGGAGACCTCGGCGCAGGAGGGGATACAGAAGGCTGACAGTCGCCAAATCTCGCGCGCCGTTATTCCGACGGACCCGTCGCGCCCGAGAAAACCGCTGATGCTGGTTTTGGCCGCAATCCTTGGTCTGATCCTGGGTACCGCCATTGTCTTTGTACTGGAGGCGCGGAGAAAAGGGTATCGTTCAGCGCCCGAGGTTGAGCGCAAGACCGGCTACAGCGTTCTGGGTCAAATCCCGACCTTTCCAGCCCGCGACCGGCGCAAGGTTTTGGACTATCTCGCCGCCAAGCCCGCCTCCGCAACGGCTGAGGCGGTGCGCAATCTGCGAACCTCTCTGATGTTGTCCAACGTGGATCGCCCGCCGCAGGTTATTGTCATGACGTCATCGCTGCCTGGCGAAGGCAAAACCACCAACACCATGGCATTGGCGCAGAACTTTGTCGGGATTGGTAAAAAAGTCCTATTGGTCGAGGGAGATATCCGCCGCCTGACCATGACCGACCAATTGCGCGATGTGCCGAATACCGGGATCGTTTCGGTTCTGGCCGGAGATGTTGCTGCCACGGATGCAATCTTTCAAGACCCGCTGATCGGGTGCGATATCCTGGCAGGTCAGAAAACAGCGACCAATGCGGCGGATCTGTTCGCCTCGGATCGCTTCCGACAGTTTCTGGAGGATACGCGCAAGTTTTATGATGTCATCCTGATCGACACGCCGCCCACGCTACTGGTGTCAGATGCCCGACTGATCGCGCGCAATGCCGACGCCGTTTTGCTGACTATTAAGTGGAATGCCACAGCCGAACAGGATGTGACCGAGGCCATTCGGCTGTTCCACATGGACAATCAACGCCTAACGGGGATCGTCATGGGGCAGATCAATATGCGCAGCGCCAAGCAATATGGCTATGCCTATGGCCGCTACGGCGCATCCTACTATAGCAACTAGGCGCGCCATTTTTGGCGGGGTCAAGGATCAGTTGGTGCTGACCGTGCTGGTCGTTGTGGTCGACGACCCACCCCCGGCAGCCGCCAAACCCACAGCGGCGGCAGCAGCACCCAGCGCAGGGGCGACCAGAGGGACAAAGCCCGTTACACCCGCCTCTTCAGCGGCTTCGGCGGCTGTGACTGTATCCTCGACGTCTTCCGTGGCGTCGGTGTTTTCTGCCTGTTGAGCAACTACACCTGTGGTTGATAGAAAAAGAACCAATGCTGAAGTTCTGAACATCCGAAAGCTCCTGAAGCGAAACCTGTGCCGCCTATACCACACCTGAGAAATTACACTGTCTTTATAGCGTCAATGGTGAACGATGTATTAAAAAAATCAACATTTATTTCAATAAATTGAATGACTTTCAGCGGTAAATGAAATACGCCCCAGAATTTTCGACCCAATTACCGACCTTTCATCCCAAAGGAAATTCAGCTACCGGGAATTCAAAACTGTTTTTCTCCTATAGGGTGAGTATTACTTGGTGCTGACTACAATCCACATTCCTGTGTCGGGATCGCTCGGAAAGTTTGAAGTGACAAGGTGACGTGACGAACCAAACGGGAATACGAGGCTGGACAATTGCGATGGCTGTGATCGGCGCAACTCTGGCAGGCATAGTACAGGCGCAGACCGTGTCCACATACGGAACGCCGGGCCTGATCGAGTTGCCCACCGCCGAGATGTTCGATGATGGCGCGCTGGTTTTTACCGCATCCGCCTTTCGGGACACCGCGCGCGCAACCATGACCTTTCAGATGCTGCCCTGGGTTCATGGCAGCTTCCGCTACGCCGTCCTGAAAGGCTTTGATGGAGAGCGCGGTGATCGCTATGACCGCAGCTTCGACATCCATTTCCGCCTGCGCGAAGAAAGCCGTCGGGCGCCCGCCATCGTGCTGGGATTGCGGGATTTCGGCGGGACCGGGCTTTATGCCTCGGAATATATCGTTGCGACCAAAACGATCCGCGACCGGTTCAAGCTGACCGGAGGCATCGGCTGGGGGCGCCTGGCCGGACGTGGCAGCTTTGCCAACCCGCTGGGCCTGATCAGCAGCCGCTTTGACGAGCGCAGCGATCCTCGCGCCGGTGACATTTCGGAGACCGGACGTCTGGACTTCGGCAACTGGTTTCAGGGCGACGCCGCCCTGTTCGCCGGGGGCAGTTGGCAATATAACGACCGGCTAACCTTTTTGGCAGAATACTCCTCCGATCTTTATGATGTGGAGCGCGACCGGATCGGGTTCGACATCCGCACCCCGTTCAACATCGCCGCACAGTATCGGTTTCGGAACGGATCGCAACTGACCACTTCGGTGCTGTACGGAACCACGCTGGGGCTGACCTATAGCTATTTCATCGACCCGCGGCAGACGCCCGCGCCGGGGGGGCAAGGGGCCTCGCCCCCGCCATTGCGCGCACCCGGTGACAACCAAGGGGACGTCCGCACCGCGCTGGACCGCGAGGGGCTGCGGCTGGTCTACCTGTCGCAGGACCGCGATGCTGTCACGGTCGGGGTCGAGAACGAAACCTATGGACAGGCGGCGCAGGCCTTGGGCCGCACCGCTCGGGTTCTGGCCAATACCGAGCCGCCGCGGACGCAGACCTTTAACATTGCGCTGATGTCCAACGGCGCGCCACTGGGTGCGGTGCAGGTGGACCGCAACGATCTGTACGAATCGGAGCATGACCCGGACAACGCATGGCGCAGCCTCGCGCGGGTCGAGATTTCGGACACGATCCCGATCTTTCAAGGCGGCGTACTGCGCGACGCCTATCCGCATTTTTCCTATCGGTTCGGGCCTTATCTGAACTTTTCCTTCTTCGATCCCGACGACCCATTGCGGTATGAAATCGGCGCCGCGTTGGGGTTGGACTATACGCTGAGGCCGGGCCTGACCCTGTCCACCGGGCTGCGCCAACCAGTTCTGAGCACGCTGGACGACAGCACGCGCGTTTCGGATTCCACCCTGCCGCGTGTTCGGTCGGACTGGGCGATCTATGCCCGCGAATCCAACCTGCGGGTCGAGCATATGACCGCCGAATACCTGTGGAGACCACGCACCGATTTCTACGCCCGCACCACGCTGGGATATCTGGAGACCATGTTTGGCGGGGTGTCGGCCGAGCTTCTGTGGTACCCGACCAACAGTCGCCTCGCCTTGGGGGTCGAGGCGAATTACGTGGCGCAGCGTGATTTTGACGTGCTGTTCGGCTTTCAGGATTATTCCGTCGCCACAGGCCATGTCTCAGCCTATTACGACCTGCCAGGGGACTATCATGCCCAGATCGACGCAGGCCGCTATCTGGCAGGGGACTATGGCGCGACGTTCTCGTTGGATCGGGAATTTACCAACGGGTTCACGGTAGGTGCTTTCTTTACCCTGACCACGGTAGGGTTCGAAGAGTTCGGCGAAGGCTCATTCGACAAGGGCATTCGGCTTGAGATCCCGATCTCATGGCTGACGGGTCGCCCATCGCGCAACAAGATCAGACAAACCATCCGCCCCGTCCTGCGCGACGGTGGCGCGCGGCTGAATGTGCGCAATCGGCTATATGGCGTCACCCGCGAGGCGCGAGCGCAGGAATTGTCGCGCGGCTGGGGTAGGTTCTGGCGATGAGAGTTTTCGCGCTCCTCTGCCTTGCCCTCTCGCTGGCCGCCTGTGGCGAGGCGCGGGATGAGTTCGACCTTTTGCGCGGCGCGCTGCGTCCCGATGCGCCCCGCTTTCACCCCCGTGCCGATGCGCTGGCCGCACAACGCCCGATCCCACCCCGGCTTGAGGTCGCCTTTCCGTCGCGCGACCTGAGCGGTGTGATGCTGTTAGAGGTGACACGGGACGACGTGCAAACCTGGTTGACGGCAGATGGGGCAACCATCACGCTGGAACAGGGTTTTCTGACCTCGACCAAAGGGTTCGGCTCTGGCATGACTGGGTCGGACATCCGGCACAGCGCCGGGTTGATCCTGAGCGGTCAGGAAGGGCGCGCCGAGCGGTTTCACAGCTTTCTCAACGGCAATGATGAGATCGAGCTGCATGCTTATGACTGCCGGATCACAGCGCTTGGGCCGGATACCATCGTGCAGCAAGGTAATCCTGTGGCCACGCGCAAGTGGCAAGAACAGTGCTTTGGCACCGCGCAGAGTTTCACCAATACATATTGGCTGCGAAATGGCAGCCAAACCATCATCCAGTCCTCGCAATGGACCGGCGATTTCCTCGGCAACCTGTTCATGAAGGCGGTGCCGGATGCGAGTTAGAATTATACATGGCAGGAGGCTAACCATGCGCCGAATTCCACTTTTCGTCCTTGCGCTGGCCGTGGGCGGCCTGATCTCGGGCTGTTCGACGATCTATCGCAGCCCCTCGGTTACGGCGGGTGTGTCCGACAGCGGCAAGGTGCGGGTGGTGCCGGTGACACCGGAAACCGTGATGGTCGCCAATCGCGCACCTTATGCGCCCAAAACCCTGCCATCGGTGTTTCGAACTTCGGCGGGGTCCGGCGCGGGCACCAGCCAGCGGGGACTGGGCCCGCTGCCCGATGCCCCCTCAACTCAAGATGGGTCGCGCAGCGGGTTGCAGCTGGACCCACCGCCCGATGTCACGCCGGGGCCCTATACGATCGGCACCGGGGATGTGCTGGTGCTATCGACCCCCTCGACCCAGGGCACAGCCGGAGAACTATCTGGCCTGCTGGCCGCCCAAAACAGCCGCAACGGCTATACGGTGCAGGATGACGGAGCGATCAACATCCCCGATGTCGGCCGCGTGCGCCTAGAAGGTCTGACCGTGGACGAGGCCGAAGCCGTGCTGTTCCAGCGCCTTGTCGAAAACCAGATCGACCCCACGTTCAGCCTGGAAATTGCCGAGTTCAACGCCCGCCGCGTCTCGGTCGGGGGGGCGGTCGGACAGCCCGGCGTGCAGCACATCACCCTGACGCAACTAACGCTGGGCGAGGCGCTCTCTGCCGCCGGGTCGGTCAAGGTCAGCGATATCGACAACAGCTCGGTCCGCGTTTACCGCAACGGGCAGATGTACCAGATCCCGCTTGAGGACCTTTATGCGCGCCCGGATTTGCAGAACCTGACCCTGATCGCTGATGACTCGGTCTTTGTGGATACAGATTACGATCTGGACCGGGCCGAGCGGTATTTTGCGCAGCAAATCCAGCTGCGCGAAACGGTGCTGGAGGGTCGCCAGACCGCCCTGCAGGAACTGTCGACCGCTGTTACCCTACGCCGGGACGAGTTGAACGAGCGGCGCAAGACATTCCTGCAAACCATCGAGTTGGACGCGGTGGACCGGGACTATGTCTATCTCAGCGGCGAGGTCCGCAATCAGGGCCGCTATGCCCTGCCCTTCGAGCGCACGGCCACACTGGCGGACGCGCTGTTTGACACGGGCGGCGGGATCGCCAAGAAAACCGGGGACGCGTCTGAGGTTTATGTGCTGCGCGCGTCCGAAGATATCCGCGAATTCGGCGCGGTGACGGCCTGGCATCTGGACATCCGCAACGCCGCGCATTTAACGCTGGCCGCTCGGTTTGAGTTGCGCCGCAACGACATCATCTTCATCGCCGAAAACCCGGTTACGCGCTGGGGCCGCACGATCGACCAGATCACCCCGTCTCTGATCACCGCGCCGATTGTGGCGGTGGGAAGCTAAGGGACTCGTGTAAATCCACCGATGCCAGACAAGTCCAACCCCATAAGACAGCGCCTCATGAAAGGCGGGCTTGCCGCCCTTGTCATCAAGGTTGGGGCCGCAGGCCTGCAATTTGCCATGTTTCTGGTCTTGGCACAGGCGTTGAATGCCTCGACTTATGGCACCTTCGGTTTTGGATTTTCGCTAGCGGTATTGCTGGCGGTGGCGGGCAGTTTCGGACAACGGATGCTGAGCCTGCGCTATGTCTCGATCTACGCAGCGCAAGGTCAGAACAGGCTTGCAACGGGTCGGATTCGCGATGGGTTCTGGATTATCACGCTGGGTACCGTGGCTTTTGCGGTCCTGTCGGCCCCAGCCTTTATTTGGATGCGACCCGAGCTTGGATGGCCTTTCATTGCGGCCACGGGGGTATTCGCGCTGACCACGGCCTGGGCGGAATATTTCGCATTTGTCCTGCGTGCCTATGACCGGATGAGCTTGGCCCTAGCGCCTCGGGATGTGATTTGGCGCGGGTTGGTGATACTGTCGGCGATCCCCCTAATCCTGTTCTGGCCGGGGCAGAGCAGTGCTGCGCAAATCACCTGGTTGCTGACCGCACTGCTAGTGGCGATGGTTCTGGTTCAGGTCCATCTGCATCCAGCGACCCGACCCAAGGCTCTTTTTCTGGCCCCAGCTGCCTATGACCGGGCCACATGGCGACCGCGTATGTGGGGTCTTTGGGGTGTATCTGTCCTGCAAATCACCGCCCCGAACCTTGTCGTGGTTTTGCTGGGATTGATGCTGAGCCCGGCGGACACCGGACCAACCTTTGCCGCGCTGCGGATAGCGTTGTTGATGAACCTTGTACTGCTGGCCGCCAATATGGTCGTCTCACCCACAATCTCGCGCCTGCATCACGACGGCAAAACCCGTGCGTTGCAACGCACATGCGCTACCGTCGCCGCCATCGCTGGGGGGTCGGCCTTGCTGATCTTCCTCGGGCTGATCCTGTTTGGTGTCTGGCTGTTGTCTTTGTTCGGAACCGGGTTCGAAACCGGCTACAATGTTCTGTTAATCGTGGCAGGTTCCTATGCGGTGAATGCGCTGACCGGACCGACCTCGGTCCTGCTTGAGCTTACGAGCCATGACCGAGCGGCCTTTCGGCTGCTGGCGCGGATGAACTTGATAGCAATGGCGGCGATGATCCCAATGATCTGGGCCTTCGGCCCGGTAGGGGCCGCGCTGTGTCTGGCTCTGTCCGTCGCTGGCTGGAACCTTGAGGCCGTAAGATACACCCGGCGCGAGATGGGCATTGACCCTTCGGTTCTGGGTCTCATGCGTCAAGGGCAGCTCTCATGAAGATCGCCATTCAGTGTTTTAACTATGCCCCCAACGAGCTGGGCGGGTCCGAGCGATCAGCACGGGACATCGCGCGCAGCTTAAAGGCACGCAGGCATGACGTGCGGGTTGTGGTCTCGGACGGGTCGCGCCCATATCCGGATCATGTCGATAACATCCCCATTGAAGTCGTTCAGGGCCTGCCGATCGGCAAAAGCCCCCTGCATGGCGTGCGCCACTTTGCCACCCGCATGGCCTGGATCTTGCGCAGCGAAATAGACCCCGTCCTGTTCCTGCGCTCTCTGCAATGGCTGCGGCGCAACTGTCCAGATGTGGTGCTGATGAATAACCCTGCCGGACATGGGTCGGCTTTCATGCTGGCTTGTCTGCTGACCCGCACCGCCTGTGTCCCGGTCATCCGCGACTACGGCTGGTTTTGCGCCGTTGGCACGATGGAGCATGGCGGCGCAGGCTGCAATTCCGCCCTCAGCCCGTGTTTCTACGCCACTGGCCTGCGCCGGTTGATCCTGCGACGACAAAAACACGTCGTGGCGATTTCCAATCACGTGGCGCGGATTTACGAAACCATGCTGGGATATGCGCCAACCGTCATCTACAACGCGGTGCCGGACAGATTTCTGCAAGCACCGCGCGCACCTGCGCCGGATGCGGGCACGCCCCTGACCTTTGGTTATCTGGGCCGCCTTCACCCCAGCAAAGGCGTGGCCGAGCTGATCACCGCATGGCAAAACACTGACCTCGCGCAGAACGGGCACCGATTGCTTCTGGCCGGGGACAATCAGGGCATCGCCCTGCCGGATGACCCCGCTGCCGCCGGGATCTGTCTGACCGGTCGACAGGAGGCCATCGCATTTCTCGACAGGCTCGACGTGCTTTTTCTGCCTGCGCTTTGGGCCGAACCTTTTGGGCGCACCGTGATCGAGGCCATGGCGCGCGGCTTGTTCGTGGTCGGCAGCCCAAATGGCGGCATACCGGAACTGATCCCACCCCATCGCGGCCTGACCCCCGAACAAATCGACGCCCCGACGCTCTCAGCGATTTTCAACGACCTTGCCCAAAATCCCGACCGGGTGCGCGCGACACGCATGCAAGACCCTGAACCCAATCTTGCCCCGTTTCGCACGACGCGGATGATCGACGCCTACGAGGACCTGCTGTATCGCGCCACCGGTCTGCCGAAGGAGACCCGCGATGACTGAGCGCCCCCACCGCCTGCCCGATCTGTTCATCTGCGGCTTCACCAAATGCGCCACCAGTTCGCTGCATGACTGGTTGGTTCAGCATCCGCAAATCTCGGGCGGTGTGCGCAAAGAGCTGGAGTTCCTCTATGACCGCGACAGCCACTTTTTTCGACCCGAACACAGCGTTTTTACCCAGGGTCTTGCGGGATATGCTGCGCTGTTTCCCGATGCGCCCGACAATGCGTTGTGGCTGGATTCAACACCTGCCTATGCGCATCACGAAACCGCCCGTAAAACCATCGCCGCGATGGCGCACCGGCCGCCGGTCATCTTCATCACACGTGACCCGGTGGATCAGATCACCTCGACCTATCACTACTTCTCGAACAACAAGAGCTATATCGACGCGTCAATTTCGATCGAGATGTTTTTCGAGATGGTTCTGGACGGGCGTGCATCCAGCCATTTTCCTCAGGATCACCTGCGCAACGCTCTGGACTGGGCCGCGTTCGGCTATTGGTTGGCCTTGTGGCGGCGGGATCTGGGGCCGGAACGCGTCATCCATCTTGAGATGCGCCATATGTTGTCCGACCCTGCAAATACTGTAGCTGCGTTGCTTGGGCGGTTGGGGCTTGAAACGAATGTGCCGCTGTTCTTTGACGGGTCGAACGAAACCTATTTTGTCCGTAACCGGTTGCTGCAATCTTTGAACACGGCGATCCGGGGTAAACTGCCCAAAGGCGCTCTGTATGAGACAGCGCGCCGAGTGTACCGAAGGCTCAACACAACCCCGCACAAGCCCGGCCAAAGCGCCCGCGAGGTTGAACTGCGCGCAGCTCTGGCCCAAGCCATCAGCGACCGGGAAACGGCACTTTTGGAACGCTTGCAACCGGAGCTCTGAGCCGCATTCTTGCCGCCCAAACAACCAGCCAAATCGGTATACACCACAGCACAACCCTTGGCAGTAGTTGAATGGGCGAGCCTTCGGGCACCACGATCAGCACCAACACAACCGACAGCATGACCGACAAGGGCTGATCCGCGCCCATCTTGCGATAGCCCGAATGGATCACTGTCAGCATCACGCCAAACACGATCCCGCCTAGAATGACACCCGCCAACCCGAAGTTCACCAGATACTCGCCCGGTCCCCCGACCGTCCAACCGTTGACCGCGTTCGGCTCATACCATTGCCGGAACCACTGGCCGATCAACAGTTGCGAAGGTTTGTCTGGCCACAGAGCGCGCGGGATGACCATGATCAGACCGTTGTAAAAGTCTTCTCCGACCCGCGTGTGAAGCCCCGAAGTAAAATCCTGCACCACCAGCATCAGGGAATCGAACCGCGTCATATGCATGGACACCGCGGTCGTCGTGGTCAAATCGCGGGAAAAGGCGACCTCCCAACTGCCGGACAATTGCGCAAGGCGGTAGATGTACAACACTGTCGCACCAAACAGCAGGCAAAACCCCCAGACCGAGAATTTCATGATACCCCACAGGTCGATCTGCCCCGCGCGTGAGGTCAAGACCAGCAGTGTACCGGACAGCAGTACGAACGCTTCCAGCCGAGTGCCCCACAGGGAAAAGACAAACAGATTGATACCAAAACAGAGGCTAAATATGGCCGTTTTGCCGATACGCCTGTCGCGCAAACTGATCAACAAGGCGACCGAAGAAAAGAATGCACCCAGCCCTACAAGGGACCTGAGCCCAAAAGTGCCCGCCAGATCCTTGGTGATCTTCGCGGCAAAAAGGATTGCCTGAAGCGACCCGAATTTCAGAAAAAGCTGTACGCCGATTCCCATTCCAACGATGGTCAGAAGAATGGCCACAAGCGCCGAAACGGTATCGACGCGTGACGACATTTCGGGGAACAGACCGGCACCTAATCCGGGACGCACGGCACTCAAGATCACAACCGTGACCAGCGCCGCAGACAGATACAAGACCGCGTAGATCAACGCGAATGCACTCAGCTTTGCTGTGTCATTGAACAGCGCAGGATTCACCAGATTTGCCCCAAGCATGATCATTGCGGGACGGATGCAATAGATCAGGGCGAAGAACATCAGGCTCAGCACAATCGGAGCTGACCGCAACGACAGGGCCACCCAAAAGAACAGCCCCAGTACAGCGCATATCAGCATCCAAACCAGAAAGAACATCGCAGGAGGACCGCCTTATTGCCGAACCCGAAAGACCTTATGCAAGCCTATCCGCTCGCTTGGCGAGAAACAATCTTAAGTTGTTTTTTGAATGCCGAAATGCCGTAGACCAAACACAGGTCCACGGCATTTCAGGTGGATGCAGGCCCCATCAGCTCAGCACGATGGACTTGACTCTGGGCCGCGAAAGCACAGGCCACCAGCCGTCGGTGACGGTCTGATTGGTCATCACGTCCTGACTGTCATCCTCGTATGTGACAGTGACCTCAAACGCTCCGGTCAAACCGGTCAACCCAGCTTGATCGGCTGCGCGCGTGACCTCGGCCCCGTTTGTGGCGATATTGCTTGTCAGTGTGTTGCCGGTTTCTGCCTGCGCGCCCCAGATAAAGAGGTCAATATCGCTGTTGATGGCCTCATACAGGATAAAGATCCGGTTCTGATTGTTGGGCAACAGATCCGTGTGACTGAACCGTTGCCATTGGGTCGTGACGTTGATCGTTTTTGATGTTTTGTCCGACTGCCCGAACCGCATGGTCAGAGGTACGCTGGCGCGCAACCAGATACTGACCGTCGCCGTGCCCGACGCACCAGGATAGGGGATCAGTACCCCACCTCGGTTCAGGTCCGGGCCGCCCGTGGTATCCGCGCAATTCCACGTCAGGGCCGAAGCCGTCCCGTCCGGCGCAAGCTGTCCGCCGACGAAATTGGGCTTACGCGCATATCCATTCCAGTAGGATTGGGTGAAGTCATCTGAATAGTGCAGCAGATTGGTGGCCTGACCTTCGACCAAGGCCCCCCGGAACGCACCGGTTCCGGCCACATGATCTCGCCGCAATACGTCATTGCCCACCGTCTCGATCATGCCCGTGGCCCCAACCTGCCGTGCCGAAGAGGCGCGCGCGAAAGTCATCGCCTCGCTCAACGCGATGGGGCGCCCGAACCGCCGATACTCCTGCCGCTCGAAATCAAGCGACAGGGCTGGGCCGGATACCCGGCGCGCAGGGTGCGACGTAACAGAAAGGTCGCGGGTCAGCTTCATGCCAGCACCATTGCATGGATTCCACTGGCCGTTGTGCCCGTGGCATGCACACGGCTGACGCCCACTGGCAGGATCGAAAAGTCCAGAACCTGCACCGTGCGGATTTCCCCGCGAACAGTCGTCAACACAATCGTCCCGCCCGATTCAACGTATAGCCCGATCGCCACATCGGGCAGGTCCGCAGTATCCGAAGGCGTCACGGGTGCAATATCTCGGGCAGGACCGGACAGGCTGGATACTCGGTTTACGAAAGGATTGGTGGTCATGGGTCAGGACTCGCTGTCTGTGTGTCAATCAGCGGCACGTTAGGAAAAACCGCTTAATGACCTACAAGTCCTGCGTGCGTTGCGTCCGCGTCAGGCGTTTGCCCGCGCGTCAGCGATTAGTGCCCATATCTTTTGCTTGAAGACCTCAACATCGAATGTATCCGCCAACGCCCTGATCGTCGCTGGATCCTTCACCAAATCCGGGTTCTTCTCGAACCGGTCGATGGCCAGGTTTAGAGCTTCGGCGGTCTGTTCATGAAACAAAACACCGCTGACACCCTCGATGACGGTGTCCAATGCCCCACCGCGCCCATATGCGATCACCGGTCGTCCGCTGGCCATCACTTCGACCGGAACTATGCCAAAGTCCTCCTCACCGGGGAAAATCAGCGCGCGACAGGTGGCGAATTGACGCTTTAGCTCGGCATTATCAACCCGGCCAAGAAAAATGATATTGGGGCAGGATTTCTTTTCCAACACGCCGCGCATCTCACCATCACCAACAACCACCAGTTTACGGCCAGAGGCGTTGAACGCATCAATCGCCAGATCGGCCCGTTTGTAAGAAACCATCTCACCTGCAAGCAGGTAGTGGTTTTCAACATGGTTCGATATCTGAAACGCCTGCGTCTCGACCGGAGGAAAAATAACCTCTGCTTCGCGCCGATAATAGGTTTGGATTCGGTCACGAATGAAGGACGAATTGGCCACGAAACGATCCACGCGAGCAGCAGTCGTGACATCCCAAACGCGCAGCCTATGCGCTAGGAAGGGCATCGCCATCCGCGCAACACCCCCCGCCTGTTGCCGATAGCTGTGATAGTGATCCCAAATATAGCGCATCGGTGAATGACAATAGCAGACATGCAACGCATCGGGGCGCGGCACGATCCCCTTTGCCGGACCGGATTCGCTGGACAGAATCAGATCAAATTCCTGCATGTCCATCTGTTCAAGCGCCAGGGGCATAAGGGGCAGGTATTTCTGATAGTGCTTTCGCGCACCGGGCAAGCGCCCGATAAAGGTCTCTCGCACCTCGTGTTTTCTGACCTTGGCGCTGACCTTTTCGCGGTCACAGACATGAGTCACAATCACTGCGCCCGGAAATAGATCCAGCAGCGCCTCCAAGACTTTTTCACCGCCGCGCATTCCCACTAGCCAATAATGTACGATGGCAACTTTCAATCTGCCCAACACTCCGCTGTCACCGCGGGCCTGATTTGTAAGCCCGTGTTGCCACCACCCCGCAATGCCATGAGGCCCAAGTCATCTCCTGAAGGGTGCAGCCGACGTCCAGTTTGCAGAACGCCGTAAAATGGGATCCGAAGGGTGCACATGAATCGCTCGAAATACCTAGTTATCTCAGGTTTAGTTCACTCTTTTTGCGAAATAATATTTAGAAACATTCTACCTTAGATTGTTATTTTCAGTGTTGCAAAAACAACCAATACTAACCAAGCGCCGTCAGAAACTCTGGCTCAGAACCGTCCAGATAGACTGCGCTGAGCACGCCGGTCGCGAACGCGCCCGTGTCGACAGCAATTCGGCCGCCCCGAACCGCAGCGCGACTCACGATTGTATGGCCATGGACAACCCACTGACCGTCTTTCCTGTCTTTGGTCTGAAAATGTTTGTTGCCCCAAAGCAGGTCGTGCTCAGATTGCTGGTCAAGCCGACATGTGGGGTCTGCCCCAGCATGCGAGACAAAGATATTCCCACTATGGAAACTGGTCTTCAAATCTGCGATCCAGCCAACAAGTTCATCACCCATAGCGCGCCGCAAACTATCCCGACACTTGGTCAGTTCCTCGGAGGTCATTTCTGGCCGAGCGGCTGGGATGCGAAACGACGCCAGTGTCTGCAAGCCCCCATTTCGTAGCCACTGACGACCGTGTTTTTTCGGATCGGCCAGGAAACGCAGTAGCATTTGCTCATGATTTCCCATCAAACACATAAATTCTGGGCAGGCTTGCATCATCCGCAAAACCTCCGAGCTGTGTTCGCCTCGGTCAATGTAATCTCCAACCAGAATGATCTGGGCGTCATGCGGTACTTGGGACAAGAGCTTTTCCAAAAGCCCGATGCAGCCATGGACATCCCCTATGACGCAGATCGGCTTTGTCGGCGCAGGAGCTCTGCGCGCTTTGCCCCCATGAATTCGATGAAGGAGTCCCGAAATCAACCAGACTAATTTCCTATGCAAGGCTACCCGTCAAAGCACACGCTATGATTGTGCTCACACAACACACTCATACCTATCTAGAGGTTTGAAGACAAGCGCGACGCTACGCCGTGCGGCAAGCAAGAACACCCAATCGAATAAGCTCTGAACCCTTGATTTTGTGTACGCCGCGAATTCGGTTTCGTCCTGTTTCCATGAACCAAGTCTTGATGGGCTCGGGGTAGAACTCCGCCATCACTTCGCTGAAGTACTGAAAATCTAAGGCACTGAGCGGCCGGCCATGACGCGACGGACCATGAAATCCAAATATTGTGTCCGGTGTTACGCATGTCCCTGGCAGGCCAAGAAACATCGTGCAGGTCGAATAACAGATCCGCCCGCGCAGCTCGACACGTATGCCATTTCTTTGAAGGTTCTCCAATTCGACCAAACGATCATGCAAGAAACCGCCTCGATCACTGCCAACCACCAAAGGTTGTTCCGAGTATCCGGCGCCAGGCACTGCAAGCACGCATGACAGGACAGAAAGCCCCATCACATAACCTGCAAACCGTCTCTTCCATTTGCAGAGCCTCAAACTCAGAAATTGCATTAGCCGCACTCCATTCCCGTTGGTAGTTGGGAACAGTGCTAAGGAGGGACATCGTCGTCTTGACGTGTGGCCTGGGGCGTAAATGTGCCTTTTGCGGACAAGTTATCGCGATTTTGTCTAAACGCTTTGTAACCATTCAGTGCTGTCGATTTCTGATCAGGTCCAATTTGGCAGTTCGGTTCAATTGTTGGCAAAAAGACCGGCCTTTAGCCTAGTTGGGCGACAATTTCTGGTGTGGAGCCATCTTGATCGAAAGACGCATGAACCGGCTCGCCAAAAAAGCAGCTGGCCTCCAAATCATGCCTGACAATCTCGGCCGCTAAGTCCGGTTACACTGCAGTCTCCGAAGGTTTTTCAATGCTCGCTCATCACGCGAAATCATCCAAAGCGAGAGGTATGTTCGTTCATAAGACTGGCTGGCGACCCCGGCAGGATTCGAACCTGCAACCTGCCCCTTAGGAGGGGGCTGCTCTATCCAGTTGAGCCACGGGGCCGCGCAAGCCTCTCTCTAGCTTGGTTTTTCGGGGTTGTCATGGGCTTTGATGGGCAGTTGTAAATTGCGCCCTGTTCACGCTACCATTCCTCAAAACAACGACGCAGGTGCCCTCGTGACAACAGAAACAAAACGCCCGCTTACCCTTCGTGATGTCTCAGAGGCGTCGGGGGTGTCCGAGATGACGGTCAGCCGGGTTCTGCGCAACCGGGGCGATGTGTCCGATGCCACCCGCACCCGCGTTCTGGCTGCGGCGAAAGAGTTGGGGTACGTCCCCAACAAGATCGCGGGCGCGCTGGCGTCGAGCCGGGTGAATCTGGTGGCAGTGATCATCCCCTCGCTGTCGAACATGGTCTTCCCCGAGGTGCTGACCGGGATCAACCAGGTGCTGGAAGATACCGAGTTGCAGCCTGTTGTCGGCGTCACGGATTATCTGCCCGAGAAAGAAGAAAAAGTACTGTACGAGATGCTCTCGTGGCGACCTTCGGGCGTGATCATTGCAGGGCTGGAACATACAGAGGCAGCCCGCGCGATGTTGGATTCTGCGGGGATTCCGGTTGTTGAAATCATGGATACCGACGGTAAGCCCGTAGATGCGATGGTGGGTATTTCCCATCGGCGTGCAGGGCGCGAGATGGCGCAGGCGATCCTGAAGGCGGGGTATGAACATATCGGATTTATGGGCACCAAGATGCCGCTGGACCACCGCGCCCGCAAACGGTTCGAAGGCTTCACTGAAGTGCTGGGCAAGAACGGAATCGAGATTGAAGACCGCGAGTTCTATTCAGGTGGTTCGGCTCTGGCCAAGGGCCGCGAGATGACGCAAACGATGCTGGAACGCTCACCCGAGCTGGATTTTCTGTACTATTCCAACGACATGATCGGCGCGGGCGGGTTGCTATACCTGCTGGATCAGGGCATCGACGTGCCAGGGCAGATCGGGCTGGCCGGGTTCAACAATGTCGAACTGTTGCAGGGCCTGCCACGCAAGCTGGCCACGATGGATGCCTGCCGGCTTGAGATCGGGCGCAAAGCTGCCGAAATCATCGCCTCGCAACTGGCTGATCCAGAGGCTGACGTTGAAACCCGTGTGACCCTGACCCCCAAGATCAGCTTTGGCGACACTCTGAAGCGGCGCTGACGCCGTGGCGTTGCGACGGCTGGACAACCGCGCAGCGCGGGCGCTGTTCATGGATCGGCACGCATTGCTGGAACGGCCCTCGGGCAATGCCAAGGGTGCGGGCCTGCTGGAGTTGATCCAGCGTCTGGGCTTTGTGCAACTGGACAGCATCAACACCGTCGCACGCGCCCATGACATGATCCTGTTCTCGCGCAGGCCCAGCTATCGGGCGCGCAACCTCAGTCGGCTGTATGAACAAGATCGTGCCCTGTTTGAGCACTGGACCCATGACGCCGCCGTAATTCCGATGGCGTTCTACCCCCATTGGCACCTGCGGTTTCAACGTGACGCAGCCCTGTTGAAATCGCGCTGGAGGAACTGGCGGCGGGATGGGTTCGAGCAACAGTTTGAATCGGTGCTGACCCATATCCGCGACCACGGGCCAGTTTCGTCCTCGGATGTCGGCAAGGACGAGAAAAAAGGCTCGGGCGGATGGTGGGACTGGCACCCCTCGAAAACGGCGCTGGAATTCCTGTGGCGGTCCGGCGCACTGGCCGTTGTGGGCCGTCAGGGGTTTCAGAAGCGCTATGATCTGACTGAGCGGGTGATCGAAACCCATCTTTGTCCTGGCAACCTGCCTTGTGACGCAGAGCAGACCATCGACTGGTTGTGCAACGCCGCGCTGGACCGATTGGGCTTTGCGACATCCGGGGAACTGGCTGCATTCTGGGATACGGTCAGCGCGTCTGAGGCTCGGGAATGGGTCAAACAGGCTCTAATCAAAGGCCATGCCGAGGAAATCGAAGTCACTTGCGCCGACGGGCGCGCGCGCAAAGTGATAACACGGCCAGAATGGCCCGATCCTACAAACCTGCCCCCGGCCCCTGGTCGGATGCGGGTTCTCAGCCCGTTTGATCCAATGTTGCGGGATCGCAACCGGGCTGAGCGACTGTTTGATTTTCACTATCGGATCGAGGTTTTCGTGCCTGCCCCCAAACGCAATTATGGCTATTACGTCTTTCCCCTGCTTGAAGGGGACAGGATGGTGGGTCGGATCGATATGAAAGCTCATCGGGATCAGGATGTCCTGCGCGTCACCGCGCTGTGGCCGGAACGTGGCGTGCGTTGGACGGATGCGCGCACCCGACGCCTTGAATCCGAGTTGGACAGAGTGCGCAGATTTACCGGTCTGACGCGGATCGAGTTTGTCGGTGAATGGCTGAAAGACCCTGTTTAGGGTCTATTCTGCCTCAGTTAGCGTTAGGCGGATTGGATGCAGCCCGTCAATGCCGCCCTCCAGCACGTCGCCTGCCTGAACTGGTCCTACCCCTGCCGGTGTTCCGGTCATGATCAAATCACCTGGGCGCAGATGGTAGTAACCGGAAAGATGGCTGATGATCTCGTCGATCTTCCAGATCAGCTCATGCAGTGTGGCATCCTGACGGGTTTCGCCGTTGACGTTCAGATGGATCCGCTTGTCATCGCTGGGCGACCAGTCCGTGGCGCGGGTCAGAGGGGCAAACACCGAGCCGTTTTCTAGGTCCTTGCCCAAATCCCAAGGGCGCTGCTTGTTCCGCTCCCGGATTTGCAGGTCACGCCGCGTCATATCCAGCGCGCATCCATAGGCATAGACCGCCTCGGTCGCTTGGGATTTCGACGCTTGAAACACGGGCGCGCCAATGACGACCGCCAATTCCATCTCATGATGGAAATTCTCAGTTCCCGGTGGATATGGCACGGTTGCGCCGGTCAGGATCGCGTTTGCCGCGGATTTGGTGAAATAGAACGGTGCCTCACGATCCACTTCATGGCCCATCTCTGCGGCATGGGCGGCATAATTGCGCCCAACGCAGAATATCCGGCCAACAGGATAGGGGGTGGAAAGCCCCTGAACCGGTAAAACAACCGGCTTGGGCAGGGAAAACAAAGTATCGGCCATATGAGTCTCGGGTCTGCTTGGTTTCGGGCATATTAGGCGACCCCACGCGCAGGGCAAGCAGATGACTGCCGTCAACTCAACCCGGTTCACAATCCGGTTTCACATCTTGGAAATCCGCCGAGATAGGCTAGATTATGCGTATAAACGCATGACATCAATACGATGCGCCTGAGCGCCGCGCTATGGGATGGGCGGGTCTCGCGCAACACAATATCACCGCACTAACACATTTGCGGTAGACTAGTTTCGGATCGCCTCGGTCAGAGGCTACTCACCCAAGAGTCTCAGGACCGTACGTACACCTTATTCTAGGTTGACAGGTTATCCGAAACACAAGCCGATCGCCCGGATCGTCCCGGGGCATCTGCTTGTGGGCCAGACACGCAGTCCAGTCTTGGTCTGGCCAACCCCGCCAGAGGGCGCCCCCCATACCTCTGGCGGGACTGCGTTTTTTGAGGTCAGGATTTCAGATCGTGCAGGTCGTTCAACAAGTCCAGCAAAGCCTCATGGCGCTCGGGGCCAAGTTGGATGCGAATGCCTTCTGCCTCTTGCAGGATGAGGTTGATATTGTCCTGGATGATCTTATCCCCAGCAGCCGTGATCTCTACAATCTGGCGGCGTTTGTCGACAGGGTGCACGTGTCGACGGATCAGCCCTTTGGCCTCAAGCTTCTGCAGGATGCGGGTCAGGCTGGGCAGAAGAAGACAGGCTCGCTCGGCGATATGGGTTGGTTCTTGCGGGCCATCTTCCTTGAGAACACGCAACACACGCCATTGTTGCTCGGTCACGCCGACATCCGCCAACATGCGACGGATCGGCCCCATGACCCTTTCACGCGCCCGAAGCAGCGCAATCGGCAAAGAGCGGGAAGTCAGTGGCAAATCTCTGGACATATGAAATCTTGAACGAAATTCCCAAAAACTGCAACCAAACTCAATAATTAAGATGATTGAATTTATTTGCAAACTCCACTCTCGACGAAAAGTTCGCAACCCTTTTTTCGGCGATTTGGATTGACCTTTTTCGCCCGATAGCCACCACTGGCATCGCGGGTTTTCCGACGAAAACCCGAAGATGATACATCACATGGGGCAGGACATGGATTGGGATTCCTTTGCAGAGTGGGGCGAGAAAGCCGCCAGATGGGCGCAGGACTATCACCAAACCGTCAAAGATAAGCCAGTACGCGCGCAGACCGAGCCAAGCGACATCCTGAATGCCTTGCCAGAACTTCCGCCCGAGCAAGCGCAGCCTATCGAAGACATCTTTCAGGACTTCGAACAGATCGTCATGCCGGGCATCACACATTGGCAACATCCCCGGTTTTTCGCATATTTCAACGCAAACACTTCTCCGCCCTCGGTGCTGGCCGAGTTTCTGACCAGCGCGATCGCAGCGCAATGCATGCTGTGGCAGACTTCACCCGCGGCGACCGAGATGGAAACGCGGATGATGGAATGGCTGCGTCACGCGCTGGACCTGCCCACAGGGTTCGCCGGCGTGATCCAGGACTCCGCCTCATCCGCGACGCTGGCTGCGGTGCTGACCATGCGCGAAAAGGCCCTGTCGTGGCAGGGCAATCAACAGGGGCTGTTTGCACAGAAACCCTTGCGCGTTTATTGCTCGGCCGAGGTGCATACCTCGATTGACCGGGCGATCTGGGTCGCAGGGATCGGGCAGCAGAATTTGGTGCGCGTCCTGACCAAAGGTGACTGGCGCGGCATGGATCCTGTGGCGTTGGAACAGGCGATTCAATCTGATTTAGACTCCGGTTTGCATCCGGCGGGGGTCATTCTGTCGGTTGGCGGCACCAGTGTCGGCGGTACCGACCCGGTCGAAGAATGCCTGAAGGTCGCCGCCAAATACGGGCTCTACACCCATGTAGATGCGGCGTGGGCGGGGTCGGCGATGATCTGCCCGGAATACCGCCACTATTGGCAGGGGGTCGAGCGCGCCGATAGCATCGTGTTCAACCCGCATAAATGGCTGGGCGTCCAATTCGACTGCTGCGCGCATTTTCTGAAAAACCCTGAAGATCTGGTGCAGACCTTGGCGATCAGCCCAGAATTTCTGAAAACCCACGGCAAGGACGGGATCATCAACTATTCGGAATGGTCGGTGCCTTTGGGGCGGCGATTCCGGGCGCTGAAGCTTTGGTTCGTGATCCGCGCCTATGGGCTTGAGGGGTTGCGCACCCGACTGCGCAATCATGTAAACTGGTCTGTGGACTTGCATTACCGTCTGGCCGCCGAGCCGGATTTCGAAATCACCACGAAACCGATGTGGTCGCTATGGACCTTTCGTTATGCCCCGGACGGTGCGGTTGATCTGGACGATCTGAACCTGCGGCTTGTAAACGCCATCAATGACGACGGTCGTATTTACCTGACCCAAACCCGAGTGGACGGCAACCTGACCATCCGGTTCCAAGTCGGACAGTTTGAAACGACCGAAGATGATGTACGCGTGGCTTACGATGTCATCACCGAAATCGCCCGCTCTCTGACCTAAAGGATTGATCATGCCCGCACCGTTAAATTCGTTCAAACAGGCTCTCATTAACGGCGAAAGGTTGATCGGCTGCTGGACCAGTTTTGCCGAGGCCGTCACCGCCGAGATCATGGGAAGCGCCGGGTTCGACTGGCTGGTCATCGATGGCGAGCACGCGCCCAACGATATCCGGTCTATCCGGGATCAGTTGATGGCCCTGTCCGCCAGCCCGACCCATCCTGTGGTTCGTGTTCCGGTTGGGGATGCCGCATTGATCAAGATGGTGCTGGATGCGGGGTCGCAAACAATTCTGGTGCCGATGGTCGAAAGCGCCGAACAGGCAAGGGACCTGGTGCGTGCCTGCCGCTATCCGCCCGAAGGCGTGCGCGGCGTCGGCGCCATGGCCTCGCGCGCGACGATGTATGGGACGATCCCGGACTACATTCCCACCGCAGATGCCCAGATCTGCCTGCTGGTTCAGGTTGAAAACCGCGCGGGTCTGGCCGCCTTGGACGATATTCTGAAGGTCGACGGTATTGATGGGGTCTTTATTGGCCCAGCCGATCTGTCCACCGACATGGGCTATCAGGGCAACAGTGCCGCGCCCGAGGTGCGGGCGGCGATTGCGGATGCGATTGCGCGAACGCTTGCAGCAGGCAAAGCCCCGGGGATTCTGGGAGTTACGGACGAGTCGTCTCAGGCATTTCAGGACATGGGCGCGCAGTTTCAGGCGGTTGGCATAGACGTGATGCTACTGACGCAAGCCGCGCGGGCGCTTTCAGCCAAGTGGAAAGCGAAGTAACCCTTCAGCCCTGCATCGCAGCCGTCGCCTGTGCATAGCCGCCTGAAGCACCATCCACGAAGTGCACGTGGTCGTCGCGGGTGGCCGACGGCACAAAACAGGTCATCATCGCCTCATCCTGCGCATGCAGGCCGTATTTGATCTTTCCCTGGCCACGCGCCTGCTCCAGCATCGTGCGAATTTGCGCCAGCGTGGCCGGGTCGCAATCCAGCGTCATTTTCAGCCCGTCATCAAACTTGCGAAAATCCGCGTTGCTGCTGACCATGTTGCGATAGTGGACCGGCTCGAAATTTCCCAGCGGCTTGCCGCGCCGGAACAAAAGCGCGATCAGCAGGTTTTGGACCAACAGAAGCAGCTTTTGCACAGCTACATTCCGCCCAGCCCGTGAAACATGCGCGTCCAGATCCAAACCCGGAGGTGGCCAGCGCATTGGCGGTCCCCCGACCGGGACGGGATGGCCCGCCCGTTCCAACTCTTCCGAGGCACGCAGCACCGATTGCGCCAGATCGGCAAAATCGCTCT
Organism: Ruegeria lacuscaerulensis; assembly: GCF_013034745.1. Classification (NCBI taxonomy): domain Bacteria; kingdom Pseudomonadati; phylum Pseudomonadota; class Alphaproteobacteria; order Rhodobacterales; family Roseobacteraceae; genus Ruegeria; species Ruegeria lacuscaerulensis. The sequence continues at coordinate 160,160 of NZ_WQGP01000006.1, forward strand.
CGGTAGCCTGCGCCGTGGGTTCGACCACCAAAGACACGATCTGCCCGTTCTGCGACCGTACATTCGACCATCGACAGGACAAGCCGTTCAAATCGGGCAGCGCGCCCGGCCCGGACGGGTCGACGGAAGAGGACCCGGATTTCATCTGCGTCTCGGCCCAGGCCAGCCCGCCGCCCGAGAACATGGCGTAATCCACCCCGCTGGACGGGGCATAGCGGGCGACGCGCAACTCTTTCCCAGCCTGCCGGATTTCGGCGACCGTCGTCAGCGCAGCGCGCAACTTGATCCCAAACTCATCCTCGGCCCAGCGGCGCAAGTCTGCCAGTGCTTGCCGCGCATCATCCATCGCACTTGCGGGCACGGCGAATCCGGCCCCGTCGCCGCCAAACACATAAGGGAACTCAGCGCCTTTCATGGCGTTGATCATGGCCGAAATCACAGCCGCGCCAACCATATTCACCGTCTTATAGCGGCCTTTGGCGATCTCAGCCGTCGAGTCGACAATGTCCGCAACCCCCACAACCCAATCATCAGGCAGCGCCGAGAACTGCGCGGGATCGGTCAGCCGTGAAAAATCGCGCAAAAGGGGTAGGCTGTCATAGAAGGCGGCCTGGGCGTCTTTCATGAATACCTCGGTCTCAAATCATGATTTAACATAGCCCGAATGCGGCCCAAGTCCCGCGAAATCGTCAAGACACACGTGCTTGTGCGCAGCGGTGTCCCGTGCCAAGCATGTCCGGTCAGATGATGGCAAAAGGGGCATTTCATGAAGGCAGGTTTGGTCGTGTTGTGTCTGGGCTATGTGCTCAGCCAGTTTTTTCGTGCCTTTTTGGCCGTACTCAGCGTCGATCTGGGTCGTGATATCGGCGCCACGCCAGAGGACCTCGCTTTTGCCTCGGGCCTTTGGTTTCTGGTCTTTGCCGCCATGCAACTCCCGGTTGGCTGGGCGCTGGATCGGGTCGGGCCGCGGCTGACCTCGACCGTTTTGTTGCTGGTCGGTGGCGCAGGCGGCGCACTGATCTTTGCCGTGGCCAGCACGCCTTTTCATGTCGCCGTGGCCATGGGGCTGATCGGAGTGGGATGCTCGCCGATCCTGATGGCCTCGTACTTTATCTTCGCCCGTGAATACCCTCCGGCCCGTTTTGCCACGCTGGCCGCCCTGATGCTGGGTGTTGGGTCGGTTGGCAATTTGGTCGCCTCCTACCCCACTGCGCTGGCCGTTGAGCTGATGGGTTGGCGCGCTACGATGGTCACTTTGGCCCTGTTTTCGGGCGTGATCGCCATCGGCATTCTGTTCACAGTTCATGATCCCAAACGCGTTGAAACCGACCACAAGGGATCGGTTCTGGATCTGCTGAAGCAGCCCGCACTCTGGGCCATCTTGCCCCTGATGTTGGTGGCCTATGCACCGTCGGCTGCGACCCGCGGCCTTTGGGCCGGACCATATCTGAGTGATATCTTCGCCCTCAGCACCACACAGATCGGAACCGCCACTCTGATCATGGGCGCGTCGATGATTGCGGGCACCTTCGCTTATGGGCCGCTTGACCGGATATTGGGGACCCGGAAATGGGTGATCTTTGGCGGCAACGCGCTGGGCGTGGTCGCCCTGACCCTGTTGTGTCTGTGGATCGACAATGCGGTCTGGCTATCGGTGGTACTCATCTCGGTCATCGGGTTCACCGGGGCCAGCTTTCCGGTCATCATGGCCCATGGCCGCGCCTTTGTTCCTCCACACCTAGTGGGCCGAGGCGTGACCCTGCTGAACCTGTTCGGGATCGGAGGTGTCGGCCTTGCCCAATTTGTCACCGGCCGCGTCCATGCGGCCACGGTGGACATCAGCCCCTCTGCGCCCTACACAGCGATATTCGGCTTTTTTGCCATCTCGCTTGCCATTGGCTGCGTGATCTATCTATTCAGCCGGGACAGCGTCGACTGAAGCTGACCCCGACAGGAGACCTCATGTCCGACCCGCGCGTCATTGCCCCTAATCTCAAACGCAGGCTTTCGGGCGTGACGGCGACGATTGCGCGGTTGGTGCCGTTGCAAGTGCAATGGATCGACATTGCAGCCACCGGTCCGGGCCTACCGGATGACATCCCGCATATCCCGCTTGGCCGCCTGCCCTTTCTGTCGCGCAAAACCCTGCGCGTCTGGCACGCCCGCCGTAATACCGAGATGCTGTTGGGTCTGTTCCTGCGCAACATCCTGCGGCTGCGACTGAAACTGCTGTTCACCAGCGCGTCGCAGCGGGCGCATACGGGCTATACCAAATGGCTGATCGACAAGATGGACGCCGTGGTCGCCACCTCGCGCAAAACCGCAGGGTATCTGGATCGGGATGCAGAGGTGATCATGCATGGCATCAACCTGCAGGATTTTACCCCGCCCGAGGATAAAGCAGCCGTTCGTGCCCGGTTGGGCCTGCCTGATGGGTTGTTGCTGGGCTGCTATGGCCGTATCCGCCACCAGAAGGGTACTGACGCCTTTGTAGATGCAATGATCGATCTGTGTGGCCGCTTTGACGATGTGCATGGCATTGTCATGGGCCGCGCTACGGAACAGCACACCACCTTCTTGGCAGAACTGAAAGACAAGGTCGCGGTGGCGGGCTTGTCCGACCGCATCCTCTTCATGCCCGAGGTCACAGTCGACCAGATCGCCGAATGGTATCAAGTTCTGGACCTCTTCATCGCGCCCCAGCGGTGGGAAGGCTTCGGCCTGACCCCGTTAGAGGCGATGGCCTGCGGCGTGCCCGTCGTGGCCACCGATGTCGGAGCGTTCTCTGAGATCGTTACCGACCCGTCATTGGGCCATGTGGTGGAGCCCGGCAATATCCCAACCTTGGCCGATGCCGCAGCCCAGATGCTGGAAAACCGCGATTCCCTAGCGCAATCCGGCCGCGCCGCCCGTACCCATGTCGAGCAGAATTTCGACATCCATCGCGAAGCAAAGACCCTTGTCGCCCTCTACGAGCGGCTTTTGACCGACACCTGAGGCGATGCGCCGCGTCAAATCGGTGTCATCGGGCGGAATCCGACCCAAAAACCCTTTTTTCTTTGCCGCAACGCAGCTATGAACGCGCGTCCTTAACTTTGGAGACATGAAATGGGCTATCGCGTCGTTGTCGCCGGCGCCACGGGTAACGTGGGCCGCGAAATGCTGAACATTCTGGCGGAACGCCAGTTCCCCGTCGATGAACTTGCCGTGCTGGCAAGCCGTCGTTCGCTGGGCACCGAAGTAAGCTTTGGCGACAAGACACTAACCACCCAGGACATCGATACCTTCGACTTCACCGGCTGGGACATGGCGCTGTTCGCCATCGGCTCGGACGCAACCAAAGTCTACGCGCCCAAGGCGGCTGCGGCGGGTTGTGTGGTGATCGATAACTCGTCGCTCTATCGCTACGACCCCGACATTCCGCTGATCGTGCCGGAATGTAACCCGCAGGCGATCCACGACTATAAGAACAAGAACATCATCGCCAATCCCAACTGCTCGACCGCGCAGATGGTTGTCGCTCTGAAGCCGCTGCATGACCGCGCCAAGATCAAGCGCGTTGTCGTCTCGACTTATCAGTCGGTTTCAGGCGCGGGCAAAGAGGGCATGGATGAGCTGTGGGATCAGACCAAAGCGGTCTATAACCCCACAACCGAGGTGGAACCCAAGAAGTTCCAGAAGCAGATCGCCTTCAACGTCATCCCGCAGATCGACGTCTTCATGGAAGACGGCTCGACTAAGGAAGAATGGAAGATGGTGGTCGAGACCAAAAAGATCGTCGATCCGTCGATCAAGGTCACAGCCACCTGCGTCCGCGTTCCCGTGTTCGTCGGCCATTCCGAGGCCGTGAATATCGAGTTCGAGGAATTCCTGGACGAGGACGAAGCCCGCGACATCCTGCGCGAGGCCCCCGGCATCATGGTGATCGACAAGCGCGAACCCGGCGGCTACGTCTCGCCCATCGAATGCGCGGGTGACTTCGCCACCTTCATCAGCCGCATCCGTCAGGATTCGACAATCGAGAACGGCATCAACCTGTGGTGCGTGTCCGATAACCTGCGCAAAGGCGCAGCCCTGAATGCGGTGCAGATCGCTGAGTTGCTGGGCCGTGAGGTTCTGAAAAAGGGCTAAGGTCAGTCTGCTGTCACAGAGAAACCCCGCTGTCGATGCAGCGGGGTTTTTTGTTCCGACGCACCGTTTGTGTCACAGAACCCCAACAGGGCACCGGACTAAACCCCAACCGTCATCGACTCCGGCTGCCTTCAAAGCTGAGACGAGACGTTCAGAGAGGAACAGGAGTTCGGGAACTTTCGGATCGATCCAGATGTCGAGACCGCCCAGTGCCTCGGGGGAAACCACCAGTTTATGCTCCGACCCTTTTCTCGGGAGAAACCTTTTACCATATTTGTTGTTCAAAGGGGCTGTCAGATCCCCCTCGGGCCCCAGAGCTTCGTAGTTCCCCATCGACCGTTTGTTGCACACATTCAGGATGAAATACGGCTCGTCCGTGGTTGCATGGCCCGCCGGAGCCTGCAATCTGATCACGTGGAAATAGGTCTCGCCCAGATCGAACTGTTCCAGAACCGCTTTGGCCGAGTCCGACAGCACCGGCAGACCGCCTCCGTTCATGAAACTCAGTGCAGGATTGCCGTCCTGCGAACCATAGTACCAGACATCGCCAATTTCTTCTTCCGTCAGCACCTCGCCCTTAGGAACTTTCGCATAAGTTCGCTGGAGTAATTCGCTGTATTTTTCACCGATTTCTTTGGGCTGACCTGCGCGCCAATGCCGCTCATATTCCCTCCGCGTCATCGGAGTTACGCCGGACTTGTTGTTCCAAGTCGTAGAAATCCAGACATGGGAATCCCGCCCCGAAGGGTCACTTTCATCAATCATTTTCACCGCCAAATTGCTTAACTTTGCACATAAAACATCAAGCTAACTTAGCGACTTGCACCATGTGCGCAAAGAACAAAGCTTTTTGCGCGGGATCAATTCGCACAGTAAAATTCGGGCCAGTCCGGAAACCGACCCGAAAAAATGATCAGGACACAGCCTGTTCAGCCACGATCTCACCGAAGCGGGTGAAGAACTTGCCCGACAGCTTTTTGGCCGTTCCGGCAATCAGACGGCTGCCCAGCTGAGCGATCTTGCCGCCGACATCGACCTTGGCGGTATAGGCCAGAACTGTCTCGGCCCCATCCTCGGTCAGCGTGACCTCGGCACCGCCCTTGGCGAACCCGGCTGCACCGCCTTTGCCTTCTCCGGTCAGGGAAAACCCGCCCGGAGCGTTGGAGTTGTCCAAGGTGACCTGCCCGGCAAATTTCGCTTTGACCGGACCGATTTTCAGAACCACCTTGGCCTCAAGATCCTCGGGTGAATTCTGGATCAGCTCTTCGCAACCGGGAATGCACTCCTGCAAAATCTCGGGCGTATTCAGCGCCTTGTAGACCACGTCGCGCGGGGCGGTGATGCGGATTTCGTCACTCAGTTCCATTCATGTTTCCTTTGTTCAACAACACTTGGGAAAGACCAGAAGGGCGGTTTCGGTCGCCTGTTCCGGTGTTTGTTTCGGGCGCGCAGGCCACAGACTTTTAAGCCAGTTTTTCATCTTCAGTGACCTCCGTCGATTTATCCGTGTTCCGCCACATCACGATCTCGGCCAGGATCGACAGGGCAATTTCGTGTGGATCAATGGCATGAATGTCCAGCCCGGCTGGGGATTTCAGACGCGCCGCGCGGGCTGGGTCCAAACCCTGTCCAATCAGCTTTTCCGTGAGTGTTTCAGCTTTGCGGCGGCTGGCCACCATCGACACCCGCGCGGCTTGCGTGTTCAGCGCGGCCCCAAGGGCTGCGCCGTCTCCTTGACCTTGCGAGGCCACGACAACAAAGTCGCGCGCCTCGATACCCAAGTCTTCGACCGTCTCGGGCGTGCTGCTCGTCACCCGAAACCCAGCCAGCGTCCCGTGTTCGCCCAGCGCCTTGGCAATCAACGAGGTGCCAAAGATCACTAATCTTGGCGCGTGCTGATACGGTTCAACCAGCAAATCCACCGTCCCGCCCGAGGGGCAACCGCTTTTGAAGGTTTGCACGCCATCCGGGTCCGTCATATCGACCACCTTGTCCGAGGGTTTCACGCGGATCATCTGCGGCGCACCGCTGGCCAGCGCTTGTATCGCTGAACTGCGCACCGCGCGCTGCACACAGGCACCGCCCAGATGACCCAATATCCGCCCGTCGCGCGCAATCGCCGCCTTTCCCCCGGCCTTGGCCGAGGTTGCATCCGCTGTGCGCAGCACCGTGGCGACGCAGAAAGGCTCACCGGTTTGGCGCAGGGTTTCGATCGTGTCGAATATGTCGAAATTTGCCATATCAGACTCCTTTCACAACTTGCGAAACTGCGGCTCAAGCGCTGCCAGCGCCTCGAGCGTGTTGGCAGGCAAATGCGCGTCCAAATGGGGTTCCGCTGCCTGCATCGCCGCTGCGATGGGTTGGTAGTCTTTCCATCCCTTCAGCGGATTCAGCCAAACGATCCGCCGGACCTTGCGCCGTATGCGCGCCAGGACTGCGCCCAGCGCTTGCGGGTCGGAACTGCAATAGCCGTCTGACAGGATCAGCACGATGGTCCGCCCGTTCAAAGCACGCGCGCCATAGCCGTTCAGAAAGCTCTCTAGGCTCCCTGAAATGTCGGTGCCGCCGCCAAACCCCTCAGCCATCAAGGACAACCGCCCAGCCGCGCGGATAGAGTCGTGATCGCGCAAAGCGTCTGTGACCCGCATCAGGCGCGTGTGGAACAGATAAGCATCCGCTTCGGTCCCACTGCCAATCAGGCCTTTGAGAAAGGCCAGAAACACCCGCGAATACACAGTCATCGACCCGCTGACATCACACAGCGCCACGATCCGCATAGGACGCGGCGGTTTCGCCCGTCGGTACAGGTCCATCGGCTCACCCCCACGCGCCAGGCTGGCGCGCTGGATCCGTCTCATGTCCAGTGCTGGCCCGCGCAATGCCCGTTTCCGCCGACGCGAGCGTCGATCCCGAATGGCGCGTGCCAAAGTCATTGCAGCCTTTTCGGCCTCCATCAGAGCCTGTTCATCCATCAGCTCCCGCAAATCCCTGCGCGATAGATTGGTGGTGCGCGTTGCGACGAGCTGGCCGTCTTTGCCTTCTGCTTCACCGTCACCCGAATCCGGCGACCCATCCTGATCCGAGCCATTTCCGGCCTCGGTTTCCGTTTGCGTTTCCTGCTGCCAGATCATCGGTTTTGCCGACTGCACCCGCACATGGCTGGTTTCCGCCACACCGCCCCGCTGTTTGCCGGTGTTGAACCAATAGGCATCAAACAGATCGTCGAACCGACGCCAATCCTCAGCATCCCCCGTCAACAAAACGCACAGAGCCTGCCTTGCCTGCCGCGCATCCGTCGCGCGTACCGCGGTCAAGGCGGCCAATGCATCGCCTGTCTCAGCCGGACCAACCCGCAATCCGTTCGATCGCAAATGCGTAATGAAGCCAGACATCCGATCTGCCAACCCATCGGCCCGAGAAGGAAACCGCGTGACCTGCATCACGCTACCTTCCCGATCAACCGGTCCATCACCTCGGGCGGGGCGGCGTCATAGTCGACGGCGGTTTTCAACAAGCACACAAGCGTTGCCTGCACAGCGTCGCGCGATTGCGCCATGTCGTTGACGCCCAAACCTGACAGCGCCGCAGCCCAATCCAACATCTCTGCAATGCCCGGCGTCTTTTCCAAATCTTCCTTGCGCAACGCCTGTACGACCTCAATGATCTGCCGCGCCAGCACGCCTTCGACCTCGGGCATCCGCGCCCGAAGGATCGCCATTTCAACCTCTTTCGAGGGGTAATCAAGGAAACTGTAAAGACACCGCCGCCGCAAAGCATCTGACAAATCCCGTGTCCCATTGGCGGTCAGGATCACAATGGGCCGAGTCTTTGCCACGACCGTCCCAAGCTCAGGGATGGTGATTTGAAAGTCAGACAGGATTTCCAGCAAATATGCTTCGAATTCCTCATCAGCCCGATCAATCTCATCAATCAACAAAACCGGAGGAGCATCCTGTGAAATAGCCTCTAACAAAGGCCGTTTCAGCAAATACGTATCGGAAAACAACTGCGCCTCGCCAACCCCTCCCTGCGCGTCCGACGCTCGGATCGCCAACAGTTGCCGCTGATAGTTCCACTCATAAATCGCGTGGCTGGAATCCAGCCCTTCATAGCACTGCAACCGGATCAATCTGGCATCCCGCCAAGCCGCCATCGCCTTGGCCACCTCGGTTTTACCAACTCCTGCCGGCCCTTCCAGCAGCAAAGGTCGCCCCAGCGCCTGCGCCAAATGCAACGCCATCGCCAACCGATCATCAGCAACATAACCTTGCGCGGCCAATCCGTTCTGCACATCACTCAAAGTCAAAACCAGGATCCATTCTTCATCTGGCCAAAAATATCCCGGGGGTCCAAGGGGGCAGAGCCCCCTTGCTTAGTCGGACCGGCTCAGGCCGGTCCGAACCCATTCACCCGTGCATCCCCAACCCATTGGCGATCTTCCAGATCCGCCAATGATCATGCGGCATATGGCTCTGCACCAACCCAAAGGGCCGGAACGCATCATGCACCGCGTTCGAGAAACAGGGCACTCCACCAACATTCGGGCTTTCCCCAACACCCTTCGCGCCAATCGGATGGTGCGGGGACGGCGTCACCGTATAGTCGGTGATATAGTTCGGCGTCTCCCACGCGGTCGGCAGGAAGAAATCCATCAGCGTGCCAGTCTTAACGTTACCCATCTCGTCGTAGGCAATCTCTTGACCCATCGCGATGGCCAACGCTTCGGTCACGCCACCATGAACTTGTCCGTCGATGATCATCGGGTTGATCCGCGTGCCGCAATCGTCCAGCGCGTAGAACTTGCGAACATCCCATTCGCCGGTATCCACATCGATCTCCATGACGCAGATATAGGCCCCGAACGGATAGGTCATGTTCGGCGGGTCATAGTAGCTCACAGCCTCAAGACCTGGCTCCAAGCCAGGGATCGCCTGATTATAGGCAGCAAAGGCGATTTCCTTCATGGTCTTGAACCGCTCGGGCGCACCTTTGACCGCAAACCGGTCCACATCCCATTCAACATCGTCGTCGTGGACCTCCAGCAGATAGGCCGCAATCATCTGCGCCTTGGCACGGATTTTGCGCGCGGCCATTGCCGTTGCCGCACCTGCAACAGGCGTCGATCGAGACCCGTAAGTTCCCAGACCATACGGAGCGGTGTCGGTATCGCCTTCCTCCAGCGTGATGTCATCGGCAGGCAACCCGATCTCACTGGCAATGATCTGCGCAAAGGTCGTCGCGTGACCCTGACCCTGAGAGATTGTCCCCAGCCGAGCAATAGCGGACCCGGTCGGGTGGATGCGGATTTCGCAACTGTCGAACATGCCAAGCCCGAGGATATCGCAGTTCTTCACCGGTCCGGCCCCAACGATTTCCGTGAAATGCGTCAGACCAATGCCCAGCAGTTTGCGAGTCTTACCGGCTTTGAACTCCTCAACCCGCTGCGCCTGTTCGGCCCGCAGACCTTCGTAATCCACCGCTTTCAGCGCCTTGTCCCAAGCGGTGTGATAGTCGCCCGAGTCATATTCCCAGCCCAGTGCGGACTGATAGGGGAACTGATCGGCCTTGATGAAGTTGATCCGGCGCAGCTCGGCCGCGTCCATGTTCAGCTTGATGGCCAGAACCTCGATCATCCGTTCGATGAAATAGGCCGCCTCGGTCACACGGAAGGAACAGCGATAGGCTACCCCGCCCGGAGCCTTGTTGGTATAAACCCCATCCACGGCCAGATAAGCGGTCGGTATGTCATAGGACCCGGTACAGATGTTCATGAACCCCGCCGGGAACTTGGTTGGATCGGCACAGGCGTCAAACCCGCCGTGATCCGCCGTCGTGTGACACCACAGACCAGTGATCTTACCGTCCTTCGTTGCCGCGATTTTGCCCTGCATCCAGTAGTCGCGGGCAAAGGCGGTGGACATCAGATTCTCCATCCGGTCCTCGACCCACTTCACCGGCTTGCCGGTCACGATGGACGCCACGACCGAACAGACATAGCCCGCATAGGCCCCAACTTTGTTACCAAAGCCACCACCGATATCGGGGCTGATCACGCGAATATTGTGCTCGGCAATGCCCGAGATCAGCGACACCACCGTACGGATCGCGTGCGGGGCTTGGAACGTACCGTAGAGAGTCAGCTTGCCGGTCACCTTGTCCATGCTGGCCACGGACCCGCAGGTCTCAAGCGGACACGGATGGGTCCGGTGGTAATAGACCATCTCTTCAGCCACCACATCGGCCTCGGCCAGAATAGCCTCGGTCGCGTCTTTGTCGCCCTGTTCCCAGGTGAAGATGTGGTTGTGATGCTTGCGCGGCCCGTGCGCACCTTCGGTCTGACCCTCAAGGTCTTCACGCAGGACCACATCGGATTTCAGCGCTTCGAACGGGTCGGTCAGAACAGGAAGTTCCTCGTATTCAACCTCGACCAGTTCCGCAGCATCCGCCGCGATATAGCGATCCTCGGCCACAACGAAAGCGACCTCCTGACCTTGGAACAGCACTTTGCCATCGGCCAGCACCATCTGTTTATCGCCTGCCAGTGTCGGCATCCAATGTAGGCCCAGCGGAGACAAGTCTTCGGCAGTCAGAACAGCGATCACGCCGGGCAGCGCCAGCGCCGCCTCTTTGTTCACGCTGACAACGCGGGCATGTGCGTAGGGGGAGCGCACAAAGTCGCCGAACAGCATGCCATCCAGCTTGATGTCGTCGACGTAATTGCCCTTGCCTTGGGTAAAGCGCACATCCTCGACGCGTTTGCGCGAGCTGCCCATCCCTTTGAGGTTGGCGGCGCGTTCTTCGGGGGTCAGAGTTTGATCGTTCATTCCGCGGCCTCCTTCTGAGCGTTCAGCATGTCAGCCGAGGCCGAGATCGCCTTGACGATGTTCTGGTAGCCGGTGCAGCGGCAGAGGTTCCCAGCCATACCGAAACGAATTTCTTCCTCGGTCGGGTTTGGGTTTTCCTGCAGCAGGCGATGGGCGCGGGTGATCATGCCCGGCGTGCAGAAACCGCATTGCAGGCCATGATGTTCGCGGAACATCTCCTGCAATACACCAAGGCTGCCGTCATCATTGGTGAGGCCTTCGACCGTGGTGATATCGGCGCCGTTCACCTGCGCCACGAAGGTGGTGCAGGACTTGACAGACTTGCCATCGATATCAACGGTGCAAGCGCCGCAGTGGCTGGTTTCGCACCCGATATGGGGGCCTGTGATTTTCAGATCTTCCCGCAGGAAGTGGATCAACAGCGTGCGTGGCTCGGCCAGACCTTCGACCTCTTTGCCGTTCACGGTGAGTTTGACGTGCATTTTTGACATGGGTTCTCCTCCCCTCAACCCGCGCGGCTTTGTGCGCGGTCGATGGCGCGGCGCAGCATGACGCCTGCCACATGTTTCTTGAACTCGACGGGGCCACGATTGTCGGCAACCGGATCAATCGCATCCAACATGGCAGCAACGCAGCCATTCACATCACCGTCCGCCAGCGCAGCGCTTGCGCCTTCGGACCACACAGGTGTGTCAGCCAGATTGGTCATCGCGACCGAGGCCGTTCCGTTACCCACCATCACAGCAGCCGCAGCCGTGGCATAGTCGCCAATCTTGCGCTTTTGCTTTTCATACGCCTGACCGACTCCCGCGCTGGGCACCGGGATCGAGATACGAGTCAGGATTTCCTCATCCTCGCGGGCGGTGAAATACGCGGCCTCGTAAAACTCACGCGCGGCGACGCTGCGATTGCCATCGGGACCGGACAGATCAAATGTGGCGTTCAGGCATTGCATCAACCCCGGCATGTCATTGCCCGGATCCCCATTGGCCACATTGCCACCGACGGTGCCCACATAGCGCACCTGCGGATCAGCGATCTGCAAAGCCGCCTCGCGGATCAGCGGAATGGCAGCGGCCAGACCGTCATGCGTGATCAACTCGTGCTGCGTGACCATCGCACCCAAGGTCACGGTGTCGGCGCCGACCTCAATGCCCTTGAGTTCTTCAATGGCCTGAAGATCGACCAGATGGCCCATCTCGGCCATGCGCAGCTTCATCATCGGGATCAGGCTGTGCCCGCCCGCGATCACGCGCGCCTCGTCTCCGTGTTCTTGTAGAATGCCGATGGCCGAGGCGATGTCGCCTGGCCGGTGATACTCAAAACCGGCTGGTATCATAATTTTCCTCCCTGGGTCCGAAGCAATATGCCTTGGGGTACCTGCACTCAGAAAAGAACGGTCACATCAGGGGTTCCAGCCAAGGGGAACGGGGCGCGTAGCTTGTTTCACGAAACGCGAATAGGCTGCACGAGTTGCGATCAGAGACCCAGTGCGTCGCGAATGTCGGACAGGCGCGACCGGCTGACCGGCACCTTGGTCAACGCATCCACACCGTCGAAATAACACGTGCCATTGTCCTTGTGACGTTCGAACCCCGAGACATGTTTGGGGTTCACCAGATAGCTGCGATGGGCACGCAAAAAGCCATCGGGGGTCAGGCGGGTTTCGGCCTCGGTTATGGACCAGGGGCAAAACAATTTCTCGGCCCCGATATAAAGAACGGTGTAATGCCCCTCGGCCCGGATTGCGGCGATCTCGGTCGGGGCGGCGAAAAAGGTCTGGCCCTCGCGCTCAAACGGGATGCCCGCCCGCAAAGTCGCGGGTTCGGGGTTGAGTGGAGCAGGCGCCGCAACTGCGGCAGGTTCAAGAAAGCTAACGCCAGTCAACAGGAATGCACCGCAGATCAAGAACACGGCCACCGTCACACCCATCGCCAGCACCTGATTGTTAAGCGCCGGACCGGCCCCCCCCGCGCTGTCGCTGGCCGTGAAATCCGTCAGGCCGGTGGCCACAAAATGCATGGTAAATACGGCCAAACCGAAACAGGCCGTTCCCAGCAAGATGTTACGCTGCGTGCGGTTGTCATAGGCCACCCAGATCGCCACGACCGACAGCACGACCGAGGCCAGCGTCGACAACAGCACGTCCCACGCGTTGTAGACCGGGCGACACAGTTCCATCCCAGCCATTCCGATATAGTGCATCACCACGATGCCCAGCCCGACGATCACGCCTGCGCCAATGATCGTCTGCACCGAACGTGGCCGGAAATGCAACAACAGTAGCGCCAGCCCGACCATCAGGATCGCCACAAGGGCCGAGATCAGCGTGATCAGCGCGTCATAGTAGAACAGGATTGGCAGTTGCAGCCCCAGCATGGCCACGAAATGCATCGACCAGATGCCGCCGCCCAGAACCACCGCTGCCAGCGCCACTATGATCTTGCGCTTCTGGTCGTCCAGCTTGGACGCGCCATGGGTCAGGTAAAGGCCGGTAAAGCCTGCCATCAGCGCCACGGCCAGTGAGGCCGCCACAAGCCAGGCGTTATGCGAATAGTCCAGCATCTTGGTCTGCACGCCCTCCCCGACGCGAGGGCGACGTTAGCAAACGGATTTGATTGGGACAATTGGCTGTAGACGGCGAATATCAGTTTACTGGTCCACTATTGTGGCCATCTCTGTATAGGTTGGGTTTCGCTGACCGCCCCGACACTGAACCAATCGCTACCGACGTAAAGCTAGTGGTCCTTTTGCTATTGAATGACCGCGTTTTCCCACGCTGACAGGAACTTTTTTCGCTTTAGGTCATCCAAAAATGTCAGCAGTGACGGGTTTAATCCTATTGTTTCTCGGTCTGTTGCGCCGTTCTGCAACACCAGTGGAGGAAGCGAAGACGGGCTGTCCTGTGCTACTGGCTTTTCAGTAATCAAGTAGTTGATAAACGCTTCGGCTGCGTCCGGCTCCTGTGTTTCTTCAGACACTAACGCTGTCCGCATCATCGTTGTTTGAAAATCTGTCGGAAAAATCACTTCAAGCGCATCCTTGCGCTCGGCGCGGACAGCTGCGTAACTTCCAAGGACATTATAGGCTACCAGAATTTTTCCATCTGCCAGATCGTTTATCATTTCTCCCGAACAGCAATACAGTCGCACATCAAGACCACCCATGACCTCCATTAGCCGCCAATAGGTTTCCGAGGCGCGCGCATCTTGCGTAGCGAAAAGATAACCCAACCCGGATTCACGTACATCGTATGTGCCAACCTTGCCGCGAAATTCCTCCGGTCGCTCGCGCAGCGCCTCGATCAAACTCTGCCGGGTGTGCGGAATGTCCTGACCTTCAAACGCTTCGCGATTGATGACGATAGCAGCAGGTTCGGTCGTGAATGCAAACAAGCTTTGGTGCCACTGCGTCCAGTGCGGAGCCTCGATATCCTTAAGCGCCAGCGCAAAGCCATCATTCGCCAACTTCAGTTGCAGATCCATTGCGCTGGATACCACAATGTCGAAAGCGTCCGGCGACGCGCGAACGCGTCGGTCGATATCCGCCGTGCCCGAAACGAAGTATTCGACACTTATTGAGGGATTGCGCGCAACAAAGCCTTCTATCAATGGCGCGAAGAGAACTGTGTCAGTGCTCGAGATGATACGTAGGTGCGCGCCTTCTGCGCCATCATTGAAAACCAACTGGTCTTCCCAATCCTGCGCCCAAAGAAAACAGGGGAACGCAAGAAAAACTAAAGTGACAAGACTACGCATGCTCCCCCCGTGGGCTTATTATTCAAAACCAAGGTTCCGCCATGGGCCGTCGCCACATCCTGGGCAATGGTCAAACCCAAACCTGATCCAATCGTCCCAGCTGCATTCTTGCCGCGTTCGAACCTGCGCGTCAGCTGTTCAATCTCTTCTGCTGGAAAGCCCGGGCCCGAGTCGCTCACTTTGACTGCAACATCAGGTGTGGCGGTAACTTCGATATCGACCACGCTGTCAGCAGGCGCGTATTTTAGTGCATTGTCGATCATGTTGCGGACTGCATTCTGAATCAGAATGGGGTCGCCGGAATAGAGAACCTCAGTATCGCCTCTCAGAGAAAGCGAAAGTTCCTTCATTTCCGCAATCGGCGTCAAACGCTGCACAAGTTCCCGGATCAGTTCAACTAAATCGACATCTTCCCTCTCAAGATGATCGGCGCGGAAGGTGATCATGGCATGATCCAATAACTGTCCCGCAGCGCGCGAACTTTCATCTATCGCCCGAACCATCGCACGGAGTGCCTCTCGGTTTTCTTTCTTTTCAACTCTATGCAGAGTTGCCTCGGCATAGGACCGTACAGTCGCCAGCGGCGTGCGGACACGGTGGGCCGCTTCGGCAATAAAATCCTCTGACTGGCTGAGCGATTGATCCAAGCGCCCCATCAGTGAGTTCAGGGACAAGACAAGCGGCGCCATTTCCCGGGGCACCGGCTTCTTGAAGGGACTCAAATCCTGCGGCCCCCGTCTTGTGACCGAGGTTGTCAGTCGGTTTAGTTGGCCGATAGTGGTCGATGTGATCCAGAAAGAAAGCGCGGCAGTCAAAAGAAAGAAGCCAAGACCCAGAAATGCGGCATTGCGCGAAATCTGGTCCAAAGTCTGCGAAAGCGCATCCTGCGTCTGACCCAGCACGATTGCAATTTCCGTCTGCCTCCCTAACCCGACAAGCGTTCGACTTGCGCTGACCTGGCGAATGCGTTCCCCACGCAGTTCGCCCGACGTGAATAACCAATCACTTTGTCCGGACGCCCCTGCCAAAAGAAGATCTTCGTATCCCGATAAAAACGCACCGTCCTGATAAATGGCATAAAACACCCGGTCATCTGACGGGGTGGTCAACATCGAAAAGGCCGCGTAGGGAATATCCACTTCAAGCACCCCGTCCCTCAGCGCGGCGGCATCAAGAATTGATGTAACGGATGCTTCGAGGATGTTGTCCTGTCCCTGCTGCGCTACCTGAGCCGCATAGTTCCTGACTGCAAGGAACAACAAGACTGCCAGAACCGCCGCGCCACCAATCAAGGCCAGCACTAACCTGTTGCGCAGTGACCCGGAAACAGTTGGATTAGCGGTCATGATCCAGCCTGTATCCCAGACCGCGCAAGGTCGTTATCTTTAAGTCCGACTTTTCAAGATGTTTGCGGAGCCGCCCCACATAGACCTCGATCGCGTTGTCCGAAACGCTGTCGTCGTAAGAGAACAACCGGTCGGCCAGCTTCTGTTTCGAGAATACATGACCAGGCGCGCTGATGAATAACTCCATCATGCGCAGTTCCCGATTTCGCAGCGAAAGGGTTTCTCCGGCGACGGTCAAATGTCCGGCCACCGGATCAAACACGACACCGCCGATCTCGATCGTGGACTTCGCGCTGCCGGATTTACGCCGCAGAACCGCGCGACAACGGGCCTCAAGCTCGGCATGATCAAACGGTTTGGTCACGTAGTCATCCGCCCCCAGATCAAGTGAACCGATTCGGTCCGAAACCTGACTGCGCGCGGTTAAAACGATCACGGGTGTATCCAGTCGACTTGCCCGGTGCCGTTTCAGAAAGTCTCGCCCGTCCCCATCAGGAAGCATGATATCCAGCAGGATCAGGTCATATTCTTCGGTTTCGACAAAGGCGGTTGCGTCCTCCAAATTCGCTGCGTGATCAATGACATGACCGTCCAGTCGCATGCGCGAACTGACCGCGTTCGCGAGGTCCAGGTTGTCTTCGACAAGTAGAAATTTCATCAGGCTTTTTCAGTATTTTGCCGCGTGACAGGTTGATGTCAGGTTGGTGTGTTTTTGTTCCATCCAATCTGAGCCGCCATGCGGCCGGTTGTCAAACGGGAGGAAATCATGACAACGATTAAACTGGGCCGTCGCGCCCTAATCGCAGCTGTGGCCGCAATCGGCCTGACCGGCCCGACGTTGGCCGAAGATCAAGTCGTGGACAGCATCCACTTTCTGATCCCCGGTGGTGCCGGTGGCGGTTGGGACGGAACTGCCCGCGGCACGGGTGAAGCCCTTACGAATGCGGGTCTTGTTGGCACTGCATCCTATGAGAACATGTCAGGTGGCGGCGGCGGTAAGGCCATCGGCTTTTTGATTGAAAACGCTGACAGCAATCACGGTACTTTGATGGTGAACTCAACTCCCATCGTGATCCGTTCGCTGACCGGTGTTTTCCCGCATAACTTCCGCGACCTGACTCTGGTTTCAGGCACCATCGGTGACTATGCGGCGATCGTCGTAGGCAAAGACAGCCCGATCAACTCGATGGACGATCTGTTGGCAGCTTTTGACGCTGATCCCTCGGCCACAGCAATTGGTGGTGGCTCGGTACCGGGCGGCATGGATCACTTGGTTGCAGCCATGGTCATGGAAGCCGCTGGAAAAGACGCTCTGGGCGTGAAGTACATTCCGTATGACGCAGGCGGTAAAGCCATGGCGGCGCTTCTGTCCGGTGAAATCGCGGCTCTGTCGACCGGTTTCTCAGAAGCAGTTGACCTGTCGAACGCGGGCGAAGTCAAAATCATCGGTGTCACATCGGAAGAACGCGTCGACGCTGCTCCTGATGCGATGACCATGAAGGAACAGGGTATTGATACCACCTTCGTCAACTGGCGCGGTTTCTTCGCAGCACCCGGCCTGCCGGAAGACAAGCTGGCGGCATATCAAGACGCAATCGCCAAGATGTACGACACTCCTGAATGGGAAGAAGTTCGGGCGCGTAACGGTTGGGTCAACATCCACAACTCGGGAGCTGACTTCCAGACGTTCCTTGAGCAGCAGGAACAGCAGATCGGTGATCTGATGAAGAAGCTGGGCTTCCTCTAACTAAAAATCGGCAGAGCGGACCGCCGCTCTGCCTTCCCCAAATACAACAAAAAAGGAGGGGGCATCATGGCGTTGGATCGCTGGATCGCGCTCGTTCTGCTGGGTGTTTGTTTAACATATGGCTACGCCGCCTGGTTCACGATGGACGGTAGCCTCCCCCCCTTCATGCAAAGAAATCCCATCTGGCCAAGCACCTTCCCCAAAGTGCTGTCCATTCTGGGTATCATCACGACGACAATTATCCTGCTGGGCTTTGAAAAGTCCGAGATCAAGGAAGCCGACATCGATTATCGCCGGCTGGGTGATTATCATCTGGATCAGGCGCTGATGCTGCTGGCTTTGATGGTGATCTACGCTTTGTGCCTGCGTCCTGTTGGTTTCCTGATTTCCACATCGGCATTCCTGATCCTTGGCTCTTTTATTCTGGGTGAGCGCAAGTGGCACATCATGCTGCCTGTTGCCTTCATCGCTACTGGGGCCGTCTGGTATCTGGTTCAGGAAGTTCTTGGCATTTACATGCGCCCGCTGCCGGGCATTTTCGGAGGCTGATATGCTTGAAGGACTTCTGATCGGCCTGCAAACGGCATTCTCAATCCAAAACCTTCTGATGGTCATCGCTGGGTGTCTGATCGGCACATTCATCGGGATGTTGCCTGGTCTTGGACCGATGTCGATCATCGCCATCATGATCCCGGTTGCAATCTCGATGGGCGACCCATCCGCCGCACTGATCCTTTTGGCTGGGGTGTATTACGGAGCGATCTTTGGCGGTTCCACGTCATCCATCTTGCTGAACGCGCCGGGCGTCGCCGGTACGGTGGCCTCAAGTTTTGATGGCTATCCGATGGCCCGCCAAGGCAAGGCTGGGAAAGCACTGACAATCGCCGCAATCGCCAGTTTCGCAGGCGGTACGCTGGGTGCCGTCCTGCTTATGGTGTTTGCACCGGCTTTGTCTTCTGTTGCGCTGCTGTTCCACTCGGCCGAGTATTTCGCCCTTATGGTCGTTGGTCTTTCAGCCATCGCTGCCTTCGCCGGAAGCGGTCAAGTCGCCAAAGCTGTCATCATGACGGTACTGGGGCTGATCATGGCTACCGTTGGTGAGGGCGCGTTGTTCAACCTGCCTCGGTTCACCATGGGAATCATGGACCTGCAATCGGGCTTCGGCTTCATCACACTGGCCATGGCCATGTTTGCCTTGCCCGAAGCGCTGTTTCTGGTCCTGAAGCCAAAAGATCTTAAAGGTGATGATGGCGAGATCAAAGACCTGCGCATCACCAAGGAAGAAGCCAAGGCAATTGCACCAGTTGTGGGACGGCAGTCCGTACAAGGTTTCTTCATCGGCGTTCTTCCTGGCGCCGGTGCGACGATCGCCAGTTTCCTCGGCTACGCCGTTGAACGCAACATCGCTCCGAAAGAGGAACAAGAAGAATTTGGCAAAGGCTCGATCAAGGGTCTGGCAGCCCCGGAAACAGCAAACAACGCGGCCTGCACCGGATCATTTGTTCCACTGCTGACTTTGGGCATTCCAGGTTCCGGCACAACGGCGATCCTGCTGGGCGCGCTAATCGCTTTGAACGTGACACCCGGTCCGCGTCTGATGCTGGATGAGCCTCAGATCTTCTGGGCTGTGATCATGTCCATGTTTATCGGAAACCTTGTCCTGTTGATCCTGAACCTGCCGCTGATCCCCTACATCGCAAAGGTACTATCCGTTCCGCGCAACTACTTGATACCGTTCATTCTGTTCTTTACGTTGATGGGCGCTTACATCGGACAGAACAATGCAACGGAGCTGTTGATCCTTGTTGGGTTCGGCGTCTGTGCCACGGCTTTGAAATTTGCCGATTATCCGCTGGCCCCGCTTCTGATCGGGTTCATCCTTGGCGGAATGATGGAAGACAACTTTGCAAGGTCCATGCAGCTCTATGACGGAATCGGGTTTATCTGGGAACGCCCCATGACGCTGGGCCTGCTGGTCATCGCCGCGCTGTTGGTGCTGCTGCCCAGCTATCGCGCGCGCCGCGCACGGGCACGGGCTGCCGGTATCGCCGATGGCGACTGAGCCTCTGGCAGGAATACGGGTTCTTGACCTGACGAACGTTCTGGCGGGCCCGTATTGCTGCTATCAGCTTGCCCTGATGGGGGCCGAGGTGATCAAGGTCGAACGGCCTGAGGGCGGCGACCTTGCTCGGGTGTTGGGGGCAGACCCAGACCGCAACAAGGCCGGGATGGGCATCAGTTTTCTCGCCCAGAACGCGGATAAGAAATCCGTCACGCTGGATATGAAGCCCGCAAAGGGCAAAGACTTGCTGAAGAAGCTGGTTCAAACCACCGACGTGCTGGTCGAAAATTTCCGGCCCGGTGTAATGGACCGGCTTGGCCTTGGCTATGACATTCTGCGCGCTGAAAATGCCAACCTGATCTATTGTGCAATCAGCGGTTTTGGGCAGGACGGTCCTCGCAAAAAAGACCCGGCCTACGACCAAATCGTTCAGGGTATCAGCGGTGTCATGTCGATCACCGGAGCAGCCGATACAGCGCCCTATCGCGTCGGCTACCCGCTGGCCGATACCGTCGGGGGGCTAACAGCCGCTTTTGCGATCAGTGCAGCCCTGAACGCCAGACCACGCGGCACGTTTCTGGATATCGCAATGTCCGAGGCGGTGATCTCCACCATGGGCTGGGTGGTGTCGAACTACCTGATCGGGGATGTCACACCGGCAGCGCATGGCAACGAAAACACCACGTCCGCCCCGTCAGGAACCTTTGCCACTGCGGACAACCCGATCAATATCGCGGCCAATCGTGACGAACAATGGCAGGCGCTTGCTCGACACCTTGGACGGGAAGATTTGCTGGGCAACCCTGACTATGCCTCGCGTGAAGATCGCAAGAGGAACCGCCATACCCTAAGGGACGATCTTGAAGCCACGCTACGCACCCGACCCTCCCGGGAATGGGTTCGCGAGTTGAACGCGATTGGCGTTCCGACCGGGCAGGTGATGACCGTGCCCGAAGCGCTGGCCGACGAACAGCTTACAGGCCGCGGATTGATTGGATCTTTGCCGTCCCACAGCGAGGAGCTGAAACTGACCGGCAGCCCTGTTGTGATGGATGGTCAACGCAGAATGCCCCGGACCGCCCCGCCGGACTTGGGGGCAGATAATGCTGTGATCTGGTCTGAGCTTGGTCTGAGCCGTGACGAAATAAATGCGTTGACGAAGGAGGGGATCATATGAGCGATGTCGCTGACTGGTGGTCAACATCCATCATCGACATGGAACCCGGACGAATAGACCTGCGGGGCACACCTATTCAGGACCTTATCGGCAACCTTGGTTTCGCGGAAATGATCTGGTTCATGGTGCGCGGAGACAGGCCATCCGCCGCACAGTTGAAATTGTTCGAGGCCGCCTTGGTTGCTGCCGTGGATCACGGGCCACAAGCCCCTTCGATCGCTACGGCACGCATGGCAGTGACGTGCGGACTGCCGCTCAACAATGCCATAGCAAGCGCGGTGAACATGCTAGGGGACATCCACGGCGGTGCTGGCGAGCAAGCGGTGACCCTGTATCAGTTTGTCAATGCTCACCCATCCGCCGTTGGCACGGCGCTGGATGACTGGATTGCCGCGCAAGGGAAAATTCTGCCCGGATTCGGCCACCGCTTTCACACCCCAACGGATCCACGCGCACCACGTTTAATGAGCCTTGTGGACGAAGCGATTGAGGCAGGTGCCTGTGATGGGCGCTACAAATCTGTCGCGATCGACATCGAAGGCGAATTGGCGCAGCGCAAAGGCAAACCCGTTCCGATGAATATCGACGGAGCCACAGCGGTGATCTATGCCGAGCTTGGTTTTGACGCGCCATTGGCGCGTGGCCTGTTTTGCCTGTCCCGTTCTGTCGGCATTCTTGCACATGCGTGGGAACAGTCTCAGCAGGGTGGCCGAAACAAGGGACCGACCCCGCCAAAGTATCGCTGGACGTACTTGCCCAGCGACACGTAAGTGGCATCAAGGTTCTAAAGTGTCCGTTGATCCGAGTCCTCAGACCTTCTCTTCGATCGCAGGCTCGACATCGGGGCGCACGGGTTCGGCCTCCATTTCGATCACGTCGGGCGCAACTTCTTCTTCCGGCTCTTCAACCTCCGGCTCGACCTTGTCTTCAAGCGCGCCAACGATCAGGGGCAGCATGTGAACACCGGTCGCCGAGGCGATCTCGGGCGTTTGCGGGGTTTGCCAGCTCAGCGTGTCAAAGCTGTGGCAGTTCTGACAGACCGGCGCCCATTCGGGCTGGATATCATGGCAGTTGTCGCAGACCCATTGCGGCCCGCGCGGGGCGTTCAACGCTTTGGCCAGCCATCCCTGCACCACCGCGTCCGAGGCGCCCTCGCCCCGTTCAATCGCCGCCATCAGCGTATAGGCACGGGCATCGGCTTGTTTTTCGACCACATCGCCCAGCGCACGGCGAGCTTCGGGGAAATCCTCGGCCACGATATTCAACTCGGCCAGGATCAGGCGCGTTTCAGGGTTTTCCGGGTGGATACGGGTCAGGGCGGCGAACCGCTTGATCCGCGCATCCGGCGTTTCATCCGGCGCGATTTCCGCAAAGGCATGGGCCAGATCGGGATGCGGCTGCACCTCCCACGCTTTTTTCAGGATCTTGGTCGCGGCGCGCGGCTTACCCTTTTCGATATAGGCCCGCGCGGCCATCGCAGCGGCAGGAACCAGATCAGGCGACAAGCGGTTGGCCTCGATCGCGTGTTCTTGCTGTTCGACCGTGGCACCTTCTTCCAGAATGCCCTTGGCTTCGGACAGAGCCAGCACTGCATCACGGCGTTTGAACACGTCACGCGGCAGATGACCAGCCTTGAGCTTGGCCGTTAGAGTCGAACGCGCGCCTGCCCAATCCTGCGACTTGGTTTGCAGCCCCAACAGGATGTCTTGTGTTTCGGCGTGGCGCGGTTTGATTGCCAGCGCCTTTTCGGCCAGCTTCCGGGCGGTATCGTCATCACCCTCGGCCAGTTTCTGCTTCAAGATACCACGCACGCCCACAAACCGGGTGGCGTTGTTCGTCACCAGTTTCTTATAGGTATCCGAGGCTTTCTTGGTGTCACCATTCATCTCGGCCGCCTGTGCCACCAGCAGATTGGTTAGTTCAGGCTTGTTCAGCAGTTTTTCCGCCTTGGCGGCTTTGGACATGGCAATCCGCCCCTCGCCCGAGGCCAGCGCCATAAGCCCATCGGCCAACGCCTGATAGCCGCGCTGCTCGCGGCTGCGGTCGAAATAACGCGACAGGGCCGTTTCATCACCGTTGAGAAATTTCAGCGTGGCGACCAGCAGGGTCAGCAATTTGAAGAAAAGCCAGATCGCAAGGACCAGCACACCCAGAGCAATGACCGATTGCAACGGCCCCAACGTGTATTCCGTGCCGCCAGCGGTGATCTGAATACCACCGCTGCTTTCCATCAGGAACCCGGCCCCAACGGCCAGCAGGCCGACAATGGCAACAAAAACTAGGATTTTTAACAGTGACCACAGCATGGCAGGTCCTTCAGTTCGAGTTCGCGCCAGAGGAAAGCGCATCTGCGGCATCCACGGCAGAAACCCGTGCCTGCGCCGCCTGTTCCCATTCGGCCAACGCGGCACGGGCCGCATCAGGCAGGGATTGAATTTCGCTCAACGCCCCCGCGACGTCACCACCTGACAGCGCCGCCTGCGCGCGCGACAGGATCGCATCGGGATCGTCACCATCCTGCGGCGTCACAGAACGCGCTCCAGTCTGACGTTGGAGGAAAGCGACAATCCCCGTTCCCTTATCCGCGTCACGCGCATCAGCCAAAGCAGCGCGCGCCGCAGGTGCAAAGGTTTCATTCAGGGTTGCAACTGCCGCCACGCCTTTATCTGCCGACGCCGACAAAGCATCGGGAATATCAACCCCTCCGGCCGACAGTTCGGACAACAAATCGCCATAGGGTTGGCCCGCATTCAACTGACCGTGCAGTTTTGACAAAATCGCGGCATTGGCCGCTGCCAGTGCCTCCGCCGAGGCTTTCATTTCAAGCGCCTGCGCGTCCGAAACCATCTTTTCAACCTCAGCCCGTTGCGCAGCCAGCGAGTCTTGCAGCTTTTTCAACTCGGCCTCAAAAGCAGCTGTCGCCTCGGGCGTAGCGCCTTGGGTCAGGGCCCCGCTTTCCAAATCGGTCAGCCGTTTGGTCAAAGGGTCGATCTGCCCGGCCAGGCCATCAAGGCTGGATTTCACCCCATCAAGATCCGCCGTGATCGGCGCAATCTGCCCAGTCAACGCGTCGATCTTTGCCGATACATCCGGCGCATCTGCCAGAGATTTGGTCAAAGCTTCGATCTGGTTGGCCTGATCGGCCAGCTTGGCCTCGAGCGTGGCTACAGCATCTGTGTCACCGCTACCGAACATACCCGCGCTTCCCGCCGTAAAACCAATCGCTGCAGCGACGGCCCCACCGATCACAGCGGGCATAAAGCCGCTCTGTTTTTCCGCCTTACGATCAGCCATCTTTTCCTTGAAGCGTTCAAGGTTGGCTTCGGCTTCGGCTTCGGCTTCGGCTTCGGCTTCGGCTTCGGCTTCGGCTTCGGCTTCGGAAGGGGCCTCGTCTAGCGCTGCGATCTCGTCAACCGATGCTTCGTCAGATACGGAAACAGCATCGACCGCCTCCTCCACCTTGGGGTCATCCACCGGTTTTTGATCGGACTTCTTCTTACCAGCCACCGCAATATTCCCCTTATCGAATCCGAAATGCTTGGAACAACAGACCCAGTTAAGTTAGTCGGTGGCCACGTCGCCCTCAACCCGCAACGCATGTTTCACAAGTTTTTTAACGGCCTTACGCATTTTCTTTGGTGTCGGCTCTTTCGCGACCTTCAACCGCGCATAGGGCAAAGAATAAAGGGGTTCGGCGGTGGCCTGGCTGATGGCAGCCACCCAAAGCGGGGCAGAACCGCGCCAGATGTCGGCAAAATGTCGCGCCGTTCTGGGCGAAAATATCGGAGCCAAAACAGCGGATTTGCCGTTTGCTGCGGCAGTCGCCTCCGGTGTCAGCGGTAACAGGTTTTGCTGGTAAACGGGCTGTTCGCGCACGGTCAGACCGGATTCGGTCAGCCGCTCGGCAATATTGCCCCGGCTGTGCTCGCCGCGCAGGTGCAGTAGCGGACTGAGCGGGCGGGTTTGCAAAAGGGCTGCGATTAACTCCTCGGCGGTCTGGCCCATCAATTGCGCGTCCCATCCGACGCCCTTGGCCGTCCCGGTTGTCGCCGGTCCGACGCAAAAAGCCGGCAGCGACCGATCAACCCCCATTGAGGCCGCCGCGTTCACCGCATTGGCCGAGGTAAAGATCAGACCCTGCACGCCGCGCATATCCGTGCTCACCGGCAGGGGTTTGATTTCCAGAATCGGGGAATAAATGACCTGCACCCGAGACCTGACGCGGGTCGGAAGCTGCGCGACGAACCTTTCAGAGGCCGCGCGCGGGCGGGTCATCAACAAATACAACGTTCGGCGCCTTGGGCCTTGGGATTGTTTGCATCCGCGCAGGGTGATACCCCGCTTGGCAACCAAGGTGTAACGGATCAGGCCAATGGTGCAAACACTTACTGTCCTCGGGTTGGAAAGCAGCTGTGACGACACAGCCGCCGCCGTTGTGCGCCATGGCGAAAACGGGGCCGAGGTTTTGTCGTCTGTCGTGCATGGCCAAACCGAGCTGCATAGCGCCTTTGGCGGCGTCGTGCCCGAGATTGCCGCCCGTGCCCATGCCGAGAAACTGGATACCTGCGTCGTGCAGGCACTGGCGGATGCCGGGCTGGGCCTGTCCGACATGGATGCCGTCGCAGTCACCGCTGGGCCGGGCCTGATCGGAGGCGTCATGTCCGGCGTCATGTGCGCAAAGGGGATCAGTGCGGCAACCGGGTTGCCTTTGATCGGGGTGAACCATCTGGCAGGCCACGCGCTGACGCCGCGCCTGACCGACGGGATCGCATTTCCTTACCTAATGCTGCTGGTTTCGGGCGGGCATTGCCAATACCTGATCGCCCACGGGCCGGACCGCTTTACCCGTTTGGGCGGCACGATCGACGACGCGCCGGGTGAGGCGTTCGACAAAACCGCCCGCCTGTTGGGACTGCTGCAACCGGGTGGCCCTTCGGTAGAAACCGAGGCCCGCGCAGGTGATCCCAAACGGTTCCGCTTTCCGCGGCCTTTGTTGGACCGCCCCGGATGTGATCTGTCTTTTTCGGGCCTGAAGACTGCACTGATGCGGATGCGCGATCAGGTCGTGGCCGAGAAAGGTGGGCTGACCCGTCAGGACCGCGCCGACCTTTGCGCCGGATTTCAGCAAGCCATCGTGGATACACTGGCCGAGAAAACCCGCCGCGCGATGGATCTGTATTTGGACGAAAACCCCGCGGAGCCGGTGATTGCCGTGGCCGGAGGCGTCGCAGCAAATTCAGCCATTCGCTTCGCGTTAGAGGCTGTTTGTGTTGAGAAAGGCGCGCGTTTCACCGCACCGCCACTGGCCCTGTGCACCGACAACGCCGCCATGATAGCCTATGCAGGGATCGAGCGGTTTCGCACCGGCGCGCGCGACGGGTTGGACCTGACCGCGCGACCCCGCTGGCCCCTGGACCAGACCAGCCCCACCATGCTGGGCAGCGGCAAGAAAGGGGCCAAGGCATGAGCGTGTCCGTTCTGGGTTCGGGCGCGTTTGGCACAGCGCTGGCGATCTCATTGGCGGGGAACGGGCCGGTGACGCTGTGGGCGCGGGACTCGGAACTGGCGCGGGCGATGCTCACTACGCGTGAAAACGCGGCACGACTGCCGGGTGTGGCTTTGCCAGATGCGATCACTGTAACCTCTGACATCACGCAGGCTGCGGAAAGCCAGATATTGCTGGTCTCGGTTCCAATGCAGAAACTGCGTGGCGCGTTAGAGGATCACGCCGAGGTTCTGACCGGGAAAACGCTGGTGGCTTGCTGCAAGGGGATTGAACTGTCCACAGGGCTGGGTCCGATCTCGGTCATCCGCCAGACCATTCCCGACGCGCGCCCTGCCCTGCTGACCGGCCCGAGCTTTGCCGATGATATCGCACGCGGATTGCCCACCGCGCTGACGCTGGCCTGCGCTGAGGATGCGCATGAGCTACAGCATGACCTAACCACGGCGAACCTGCGCCTGTACCGCACCACAGATCTGATCGGGGCGGAACTGGGCGGCGCGTTGAAAAACGTCATGGCCATCGCTTGCGGAGCAGCGATCGGAGCCGGTTTGGGCGACAGCGCCCGCGCTGCGCTGATGACGCGGGGATTCGCTGAAATGCAGCGTTTTGCCCTGATGCGTGGTGCGCGGTCCGAGACCTTGATGGGCCTGTCTGGACTGGGCGATCTGGTATTGACCTGCTCATCTGAACTGTCGAGAAATTACCGATTTGGCCTTTGTTTAGGTCGAAAACAGCCATTTGACAGTACCACCACGGTCGAAGGTGTCGCCACCGCCCGCGCGATGTCGGATATCGCGAAAGCCGAAGGTCTGGACATGCCCATCAGCGCCACGGTGGCAGATCTTAGCCACGGCACCTACAGCGTCATGCAAGCCATCGAAACCCTGCTCAACAGACCCCTGAAGGAGGAATAATATGCTCATCGCTCTGATCGCCCGTGACAAGGACGGCGCATTGCAAACCCGGCTGGACAATCGCGCCGACCACCTGGCTTACATCGAAGAAACCGGTGTCGTTGCACAGGCTGGACCCCTGTTGGATGGCGACGCAATGATAGGCTCGCTGATCATCCTTGAGGTGGAAGACATGGCTGCAGCCCAAAGCTGGGCTGACAATGATCCCTATGCCAAGGCGGGGTTGTTCCAGTCCGTCGATCTGATTGCCTGGAAGAAGGTCGTCGGCTGATGGCATATTGGCTGTTCAAGTCCGAACCCTCGACCTGGAGCTGGGACCAACAGGTCGCCAAAGGGGACGCAGGCGAGGAATGGGACGGCGTGCGCAACTATCAGGCGCGCAATTTCATGCGTCAGATGGAAGTGGGCGACCGGGGGTTCTTTTACCACTCGCAAAAGGACAAGGCGATCGTCGGCATTGTCGAGGTCTGCGCCGCCGCCCATCCCGACAGCACCACCGATGACGAACGCTGGGAATGTGTGGATATCAAAGCGGTTCGGCCCTTTGCAACGCCGGTCACGCTGGACCAGATCAAGGCCGACGAACGATTGGGCGCGATGGTGCTGGTCAAGAACTCGCGCCTGTCGGTTCAACCGGTCACAGATGCCGAATGGCAGGTGATCTGCGATCTGGGGCAGACCCCGGCCGAATAGTCGCAGGCAGAATAATAAAGGGAAGGTTCCGACGATGCAGAACCTTCCCTACCCCGCGTGCTCCCGACTCACCACACGCGTATAGAAATCTGTTGGTTCTGACCGTCCTGGTCACATCCAGACATTAGCCGTTTGCAGCCGCGCATACAAACACCAAGTACCTAAAATTGAAAACGCCCGTCACAGGGACGGGCGCGTTTGTCATCAGCCGTAGACCGACTCTTTGCCGAAATGCTTGGTCAGCATGTAGTAGACGACCGCGCGGTATTTGTTACGCTCGGACTGGCCATAGGTCTCCAGCACCGACTGAATTGCCTCGTCCAGCGCAGGGCCGTCCGACAGGCCCAGTTTCTTGATCAGGAAATTGTTCTTGACCGTCTCGATCTCACCGTCCTGCGTTGCCGCCACGGTCGAGGCATCTGCATCGTAAATCGCCGGGCCGCAGCCAATCGTGACCTTGGTCAACAGATCCATATCGGCATCCATACCGCATTTGGATTTCAGATCTTCGGCATATTTGGCGATCAACTCGTCGCGTTTTCCCATGAATAACTCTCCGGTAAGGCGGCAGGGCCGCTGTTGTGTGAAACCTTGAAACACGTGCAGATAGGTTAATATGTCGGATGCAGGCCACAAAGGGGAAATTTAGCGGGTTTCCCCCCGCAGCGCTTTAATGGAAGGCGCGGCTTGCCAATTCCGAGAACGCCCGCACCTTGCGCCCGGCGGTGGCGCTGCCCGCATGCACGAAGGAAATCGGCGCATCGGGGGATCGCAGGCACCCGGGCAGAACCTCGATCAAAGCGCCGTTTTCCAGTTCACGTTGCACGGCCAACCGAGACTTAACGGCCAGTCCCAACCCCTGTACTGCCGCCTCGGTCAGCATGTCCGAGTTTGACACGGCAATGCCGCGCGGGATCGTGAATAATGTGGCGCTATGTCCGTCCGTTATATCCAGCCGCGTCTGCCACGGCAGGCATGCCCAGCGCATCACGCGCAAGTCCTCGACTGAACGCGGCATGCCATGCGTGTCGCAAAACGAGGGCGCAGCACAGATGATCCGGTCATTGTCGCTGAGCTTGCGCGCCTTTAGCGTGCTGTCAGCCAGCCGCCCCACCCGGATCGCGCAGTCTATCCCCTCATCCACCAGCGAGACATAGCGGTCAACGGCCAGAAACTCGACCGTCAGGTCCGGGTTTTCGGCCTGAAACGAGCTCATCACCGGCATAATAAAGCGCGACAGAATCCACGGGGAAAGCGTGACGCGCAGATGCCCACGCAATGCCCCGCTGCCGCTGCCGGCATCCAGTTCGGCCTCGCGCAGATCGGCCAAAAGCGGTTCGACCCGATCCAGAAAGATCAATCCCTCATCAGTCAGTTGTACTTTGCGGCTGTTGCGGTGAAAGAGTTTGAGGTTCAGAACCTCCTCAAGTTTCGTGATGCGATGGCTGACCGTCGCCGCCGAGATCCCCTGCGCCTTGGCCGCGGACCCGACGCCGCCGGTTTTTGCGACCGAGACAAAGGTCAGTAGGTCATTAACATGATACATTCGAAATTTCCTAACGCTGGTTTCAATATTGAGCCAGTTATCGCGGAAAATTTCAAATGGTATCTGCTGGATCACGACCAGAGGAGGACCTGATGAAATCACTTTACGCAGCCACATGCGCGCTTGCGCTGGCCCTGCCCGCCGCAGCAGCCGAGTTGGAAACTTATCTTGAGTTTGAAAAGGCCATGCCTCCGGGCAATTTGGCCATTGGCCCAGATGGGCGCATGTTCATGTCGGTGCATGAATTCTACGGCCCTGAATTGCGCGTGGTTGAGGTGATGCCTGATGGCTCCACCAAGCCTTACCCGACCGAAGACTGGGCCCGCGCACCCAACGACGATGCGGATGGGTTGAACGGCGTTTTGGGCCTGCGTGCGGATCGAGATGGTATCCTTTGGATGCTGGATGGTCAGGGAGAAAACCAGACCGGGCGCGTCGTCGGCTGGGACACCAAAACCGAAACCCTGCACGCGATCCATTATATCGGTGCGCCTGTGGCGCGGCCGACCTCATTCCTGAATGATCTGGCTGTAGACCGCGATCACGGGGCTATCTATATCTCGGATACCGGTGACGGTCAGAACTCGGCCATTATCGTTGTTGATCTGGAGACCGGACGCGCGCGGCGCGTTCTGGAGGGGTCGCAATACACGATCCCCGAGGATACGCCGATGGTGATTGACGGGCGCGAGATCACGCTGGGCGGCAATCCGGCCAAGATTGGCATCAACCCGATCACAGTCGATCCGACCAACACGTGGGTCTATTTCGCCCCAATGACGGCAAGTGCGATGTACCGCATCCCCACCGCCGCGCTGCTGGATGAAAGCCTGTCAGATGCCGATCTAGAGGCCAAGGTTGAACGCTATGGCGACAAGCCGATTTCGGATGGGTCGACCGTGGATACCGGCGGCAATGTCTATATCACTGCGATGACCGACAATGCGCTGGGCGTCACCAAGCCGGATGGCAGCTATGAAGTGCTGTTCCAGTCGGATGGTGAATTGCCGTGGCCAGACGGGTTTTCGATCGGTGCTGACGGGTATGTCTATGCCACGATTAACGAGCTGCACCGCTCGCCCGTACTGAACAATGGCGAGGATGCCTCGAAGGGTATCTACAAGATCGTTCGGTTCAAATCGCTGGCTGATGCGGTCAGCGGACGCTAAGCCAATCTCCGGCCCCGGTTCTCGGGGCCGGATTATCTGCAATAGCCCCAGCCCGGCCCCTGCAAATGGAAGTGGTCCGCGTGCAGCTTGTTGAAATTGGGGCTCAGCACCACCCGGAACCAATCACAAGCGCCCTGCCCGATCTGGCGTAGGAATTCGGATTCGGGCCCTTCAGTTGGCCAGTCGCGCAACAGGTTTAGTGTGCGTCCATCGGCCAGATCGACCCCCACGATATCAATGGAATCTGCAGTTGCATGACTGCTCCATCGGCTGTCCTGCCCCTGCGCGGTCCGCATCCGGCGGCAGTTATAGCTGCCCAGGTGCCGCAGAGCACGCGCCTCAGTACCCAAAATGTCCCGCGCAGCAGGCTGAACCACGTGATGTTCCCACATGGCAAGACGCAGAGCTGTGGTACAGCGCGTTTCGACCCCTCGGACATCTGCGGTAACAACGCGCGACAGAAGGCCCCGTCCGCTGATCCCGCAATTCTGATCGACGACCAAATCCTCCATCTCAGCAAACGCCACTTCGTCCGCAGACAGTACCGCCTTGCATTGCGCCCCATCCGCAAGAGCACGGTTCAACTGAAACCGCGTAACCAGAGTAACCGGGGCCGTAATCGACAGATCGCGCAGGGGGTTCCAATGGTCAGGCAAGGGTGACTTCGGGTGTGTCACCAGAAGGAATCCGGCAGAGCCAACAAGAAATAGAAATACGATGATGGAAAAGAAAGACGCCGCCAGTTGCGTGAACCGGCGGCGTCCTGTGCGTTTCGTCATACCCGATCCGCGATCAATAGCGGTAGTGCTCGGGCTTATATGGGCCTTCGGGTTTCACGCCGATATAGGCCGCCTGTTCGCTATCCATCTGGGTCAGCTTCACGCCGATCCGGTCCAGATGCAGACGCGCGACTTTTTCATCCAGATGCTTTGGCAGGATATAGACCTTGTTTTCGTACTCATCACCCTTGGTAAACAGCTCGATCTGCGCCAGAACCTGGTTGGTGAAGGACGCCGACATCACGAACGAGGGGTGGCCCGTGGCGTTGCCGAGGTTCAGCAACCGGCCTTCGGACAGCAGGATCAGACGATTGCCCGAGGGCATCTCGATCATGTCCACCTGTTCTTTGATGTTGGTCCACTTGTGGTTCTTCAGGCTGGCCACCTGAATTTCGTTGTCGAAGTGGCCAATGTTGCCGACGATGGCCATATCCTTCATCTCGCGCATATGCTCGATGCGGATCACATCCTTGTTGCCGGTGGTGGTGATGAAGATATCCGCGCTGGAAACTTCGTCTTCCAGCAGTGTCACCTCGAACCCGTCCATCGCAGCCTGTAGCGCGCAGATCGGATCAACCTCAGTGACTTTCACCCGGGCACCGGCACCGCGCAGTGAGGCGGCCGACCCTTTGCCTACGTCGCCATAGCCGCAGACGACGGCAACCTTGCCGGCCATCATGGTGTCGGTAGCGCGGCGGATACCGTCAACCAGCGATTCCTTACAGCCATATTTGTTGTCAAACTTCGATTTGGTGACCGAGTCATTGACGTTGATTGCCGGGAACGGCAGGTGGCCGTCTTTGACCAGTTGATACAGGCGGTTCACGCCGGTGGTGGTTTCCTCAGACACACCCTGGATCTGATCGCGCATCTTGGTGAACCAGCCCGGACTTGCGGCCATGCGCTTGGCGATCTGCTTCTTGATCACCTCTTCCTCTTCCGAACCCGGAACGGGGATGATGTCTTCGCCCGCTTCGGCACGCGCGCCCAGCAGGATGTACAGCGTCGCGTCGCCGCCATCGTCCAGGATCATGTTCGGGCCTTCGTCGAACAGGAAGGACTTGTCCAGATAATCCCAATGTTCTTCCAGCGTCTGGCCTTTGATGGCGAAGACGGGGATACCGGCCTCGGCAATCGCAGCGGCAGCATGGTCTTGGGTCGAGAAGATGTTGCACGACGCCCAGCGCACATCCGCGCCCAGCGCCACCAGCGTTTCGATCAGAACAGCGGTTTGGATGGTCATGTGCAGAGAGCCGACGATCCGCGCACCGCTTAGCGGCTTGCTTTCGCCATATTCCGCACGCAGGGACATCAGCCCCGGCATCTCGGTTTCGGCAATATCCAGCTCTTTGCGGCCGAACCCGGCCAATGAAATGTCTTTGACGATATAGTCCCCGGCCATCAGGTACTCCATTCCGGTAAATCTTGGTCCGGGTTGCCCCTAGCATCCCTTTGGGGACGTGGCAACGCAGATGGCCGGAAACGGGATTTTATGCGCCAAACTTAGCTAGGCGTGCCTTCTACCTTGATCTTGGGGATCGCTTCGAAAAAATCGGTGCCAACGGCGACGATACAACTCAGGCCGTTCGCATGGGTCACCAAAACGGTATAGCTTCCCGTTTCCCGTGAGGTCCAAACCTCCATCACCGATTGCCCGCCGCGTGATTTCTGCAATCCGCCAAACGCCAGCTGTTCCGAATAGCTGTCTTGTAGCTTGGCGATCACGTGGTCACGCTGCGCACAACTTTGCTGCTGGGCAAACGCCGGAGGGGCAGTGGCGGCCATGCCAAAGGCCAGTGCAATTCCAAACAAACGCTTGAACATAACAAGCTCCTTTCGATTCTGGTTTCAATCGAGAGGGGCACACCGGGAGAAGCATGCGCCCCCCTCGGTACTTCATGTCGGTATCACCGCGCACTTGTTCAAAGCACGAATGCTCAAGAAAAAGTTGGCAGCTGGTGATCTTGACAGGTAAACCATACCACAAAATTGCGGCGCAATCGCGGCTGTTCGGACAAGGCATGGTATAATGGCAACACAACCCCGCGCATGGCAGAGGATGCTGTCTGGCCGCAGGCTGGATCTGCTGGATCCGACCCCGGTGGATATCGAGATCGAAGATATCGCCCATGGACTGGCCTTTGTGGCGCGCTGGAACGGTCAGACGGCGGGGGATTTTGCTTATTCCGTGGCCGAACATTCGCTGCTGGTCGAAGAACTCTATGGCCGCATCGCCCCGAAGGCTCCGGTCAAATGGCGGTTGGCTGCTTTGTTACATGACGCCCCCGAATACGTGATTGGAGATATGATTTCTCCAGTCAAATCCGCCGTCGGTCCCGACTATGGCGCGCTGGATGACCGGTTGGCCGCGGCGATCCACATTCGGTTCGGCCTGCCCGCCGCCATGCCGAAAACGGTGAAGCGTCAGATAAAAAAGGCCGACAAGATCAGCGCCTGGATGGAGGCCACGCAGATCGCAGGCTTCTCCGAGGCCGAGGCGACGAAGTTTTTTGGACACCCCGACAAAACCGCGATGGAGGGGCTGAACATCGTTCTGCGCCCCCCGATCGAGGTACGGCGTGCTTACACGGACAGACACGCCGCCCTCTTGGCACAGCTTTAAGCAAACATATAAAAGCAGATTTTGTTGCCGTCGTGGTCTCGCACATAAGCGCCAGTGAACCGACCCGGCACACGGACACCCGGCGCGCCTTCATCGGTTGCACCAAGGCTGAGGGCTTTACTATAGAGCGTTTTGATCTCATCCTCGGATTCGGCGGCAAACGAGATCATGACGCCATTGCCAACAGAGCATTCATTTCCGTCATAGGGCTCGCAGACGGCCAACATCGCCTCTCCGGGTTTGGTTCCGATAAACGCGATGCGCCCTACATCGTTGACCACCTTTGCGCCGCGATCCGAAAGCAGTTCCGTATAGAATTTCTTCGCGCGTTCCATATCCGAGACGCCGATGGTCACATAGCCGATCATCTATGAAGTTCCTGTCTTGTTAAGTGTTTTCCAGAAGCGAACACTTGGTCTCAGGGCGCAGAGGTGCAAGTCACGAAGCTGTGAAATGAGGTTTCTGAAAATTACAGTTCTGGATGCAAAAGGTCGTGGACCATCATTTCCACCTTTGCCTGGGACAGCCCGTCACGCTGATCGAAGTATAGCTGGTTGTCTGCTTCGTGAACTATGACGAGCGGTCGGGATCCAGCGTCAACCAATTGAACAGAAGTAGCAAGATTCAAAGTGTCCTCATAAAAGGGGAGCTGAACATTCAACCAACCAAAAAATGGGCCAACATGCGCTCGCTTTTTTTCACCAAACATTTCTCGCCATTGCGCATAACTGTCTAGGCTTAATGAACACCAGACCAACCATACAAAGGGTTCAGTTTGTCCTATGATAGGGAGCTGCAACCTACCCCGAACAAAATAGTATTGATCATCAATGATGCAATCATCAGTGCCAAGCTCGGCGCGTGATTTTTGGTCTTCTTCATCCAAAACCGCGTAGCTTAGTGGAGCCTCGGGCCCGAAACTCGGAAGACCTTCATGTCTCTCGCCGCAAGTTTTACACTTAAAGCTGAATGACATTCAAAAAATCCGCTTCACCGCGGGCTGCGCTTCGCCAAAATTCGCTGCAACGTCCGGCGGTGCATGTTCAGCCGCCTCGCGGTTTCCGAGACGTTCCGGTCACACAGTTCATAGACCCTCTGGATATGCTCCCAACGTACGCGGTCGGCGCTCATAGGGTTTTCCGGGGGCGGCGGCAGCTCGTCATCTTTGGTCAGCAGCGCATTGGTGATGTCGGTGGCATCGGCGGGTTTCGACAGGTAGTCGGTCGCGCCAATCTTTACGGCGGCCACGGCAGTAGCAATAGCGCCATAGCCGGTCAGAACCACGACCCGGCTGTCGGGGCGCTTTTCACGCAGCACTTCGACCACGTCCAGCCCGTTGCCATCCTCAAGCCGCAAATCCACAACCGCGTAGGCAGGTGGGCGGGCGGTGGAAATGGCCCGTCCTGCGGCGACCGAGCCTGCGGTCTCAACCTCGAAACCGCGCTTTTCCATGGCCTTGGCCAGACGTCTCAGAAAGGGCTCGTCATCATCCACCAGAAGCAGGGATTTATCCGGGCCGATATCCAGGTCAGAGCTGTCCGCCATATTCTATTCTTTCCGCTATTTCACGCCGTTGGCTTGGTACTGAGTAATAGCAGCGCCAAGGCAAAGGTCAAACAGGCCATTAAGTCCTAGATCTTGTCCAGGAAGCACCCGACCTTATCCGCCATCTGCTGGGCTGTGTCATTCCGGTTGAAAAACTCGATAAACCCGTCCTGAGGGGTGACCAGATAAGTAAAGGTGGAATGATCGACCAGATAGTATTCGTCGCTTTTGTCATGGGCCTTGTAATAGGTCTTGTAAGCTTGGCTCGCAGCCTTGACCTGTTCGGCCGAACCGGTCAGAGCGATGGTCTTTCCACCCAGGTTGAAGGCATAGTCAGCCACAACTTCGGGCGTGTCGCGGTCCGGATCGATCGAGATGAACAGCGGCGTCACCGACTGGCCGCGGGTTTCCAAAATATCCACGGCCTCGGCATTGCGGGACATATCGAAGGGGCAGACATCGGGGCAGAAGGTGTAGCCGAAATAGACCAGCGTGGGTTCGGTGATCACGTCGGTATCGGTGACGGTTTGACCTTCGCCGTTGATCAGCTCGAACGGTCCACCAATGGCGGCGGTGCCGCCTGCGATCTGGCTGGACCGGCATTGCGCGAACTTGTCGTCCGAACCGGCTCCGCGCGTCAGCAACCACATAGCCCCCAGACCTATGACTAGAACAATAGCGGCGAGAATGGCGTAAAGGCGGACCATGGCATCAATCCTAAAGATCAGAGGGGTTGTTGATCGTTTCGGCCCGGACACCTATCAAGATGGTCAGCCGATGCAACAGGACAAAATGGACCCATGGCCAATTCCAACATCACATTCTGGCGTGGACAGGAACGCAGCAGCTGGATCAGGCTGCGCACACTGATCCTGTTGCGCTGGGTGGCCATCATCGGCCAGATCACCGCCATCACTGTCGCGCAACAGACTTATGGTGTGCAGCTGGACGTGATGCTGTGTTATCTGGCGATCGGTGTTTCGGTCATGGGAAACCTGACGGCGATCCTTGTTTTTCCTCGCAACAAGCGCCTGTCCGAGTTCGAAAACTTCCTGATGGTGCTGTTCGACCTGCTGCAACTGACCATCCTTTTGTATCTGACGGGCGGGCTGAACAATCCGTTTGCCTTGTTGTTGGTGGGGCCGGTCACGATCTCGGCCAGTGTGATGAGCACGCGTTCGACCCTGATCATTGGCGGTGTGGCCATCGCGCTGACCACCCTGCTGGCCGAGTTTCATGTGCCGCTACGCACGGATGTGGGCATGGATCTGGATATCCCCGACATCCTGCTGTTCGGCAACTGGGCTGCCATAGTGATCGCCATCGTCTTTTTGGGGGCCTATTCCCATCGGGTCAGCTCTGAGGTGCAATCCATGTCTGACGCGTTGTCCGCCACGCACATGGCGCTGGCGCGGGAACAGAAGCTGACTGATCTGGGCGGCGTGGTCGCCGCCGCCGCGCATGAGTTGGGGACGCCGCTGGCCACGATCAAGCTGACCAGCTCTGAACTCTATGAGGAACTGGACGACCGCCCCGACCTGAAGGAAGACGCCGCCCTGATCCGCGAACAGGCCAACCGGTGCCGCGATATCCTGCGTGACATGGGTCGGGCAGGCAAGGACGACCTGCATTTGCGGCAAGCCCCACTATCCACCGTGGTGCATGAAGCCGCCGAGCCTCATATCAACCGAGGCAAAAGTGTTCATTTCCTTGAAGGGCCTGCCGATGACGGCGATGTTCAGCAACCCTCGATCCTGCGTAAGCCCGAGATCATCCACGGGCTGCGTAACCTGATCCAGAACGCGGTGGATTTCGCCCGCGCCAATGTCTGGGTCGAGGCCGAGTGGACCGCCGATCAGATTACCGTCCACATCATGGATGACGGGCGCGGGTATCCTTCGCAGATGATCGGCCGCATCGGTGATCCGTTCATGCGCCGCCGCCGCGCCGAGACGGACCAGCGCGCGCGCCCGGAATATGAGGGTATGGGGCTGGGTCTGTTCATCGCCAAAACGCTGCTGGAACGGACCGGGGCCGAGCTGGACTTTGCCAATGGCTCGGACCCCTATCAGACCTATTCCGATAACCCCGATCACCGGGGGGCAATCGTCAGGGTCACATGGCCCCGCAAATTGCTGGATGCCCAGACCGGCGACACCCCTGTGCCATCGGGTGCCAATCAGCGCATTGAGGTCTGAGTTAAGACCCTGTTAACCATTGCAACCCATTATCCGACGCCACGAGCAACCCTGCGAGGAACTCATGGTGGACTGGATCATTCTGGCTGTTATCGGTCTGGTTTCTGCCAGCCTTGCGGTGCAGTGGCTGCTGCCACGTCGCAGGCAAAGAGGCGACAATTTCGGCCTGTCCTCGCCCTCGTCGCTGTTCGACGCGGTGTTTTTGTTTGATGGGGATCGTTTGATCAGCCATTCGGACATCGCGCTTGAAGGGTTCGACGACCTGCGCGACTGGCCGGACCTGCGCCGTCTGTTGCAGCGGGATTTCCCTTCGTTCCCCGAAACGCCCGAACGTATCCGGCAGGAAGGCAACATGGTGATCCCCGCGATTGATTGCACGGTAGAACGCGATGTCCTGTGTGAATGGATCGACGGGATTGTACGGGTTCAGTTGCGTGACAGCGGTGGGTGTCCCTCGACTGTTCATCGCGAAACCAACGATCCAATCCGATTGGCCATGGAACGTGCGCCCTACCCAGTCTGGTTGCTGGATCACCAATCCAATGTGCGCTGGTGTAACGCGGCCTATATTGCATTGGTGCGCAAAGTGCGCGGGCAGGATACGGACCTGACCGCACCGCTCTTTCCGGGCCTTGAAGACGACGCAAAACCGTCAGGAAAGTCGCGCGTTTCGATCTCGACCGAGGGCAGCGACAGCAAGCTCTGGTTCGATCTGACGCTGTCCGATCACCCCGAGGGGCATTTGTGTTATGCAGTCGATATCAATGCCATCGTCGACGCCGAAACCGCCCAGCGCAAATTTGTGCAGACGATGACCAAGACCTTCGCGCAGCTGTCCATCGGACTGGCCATCTTCGACCGAAACCGTCAGTTGGCCCTGTTCAACCCCGCCCTGATCGACCTGACCACCCTGCCGCCCGATTTCCTCAGTTGTCGCCCCAGCCTGTCCAGCTTTTTCGACCGGCTGCGCGATCAGCACATGATGCCCGAACCAAAGAATTATCGCGGTTGGCGCAGCCAGATGAACGATCTTCTCGAAGCGGCCGAGGACGGGAATTATCAGGAAACATGGTCCCTGCCCTCGGGCTCAGTCTATTCGGTCAGCGGCCGCCCGCACCCTGACGGTGCCGTCGCCTTTCTGTTCGAGGACATCACGGCCGAGATCACCCTGACCCGCCGCTTCCGGTCCGAGATGGACCTGATGCAATCCATTCTGGACAAGCTGGCGGATGCAATCGCTGTGTTTGGTGCGGATGGAACCCTAGCTTTCACCAATTACGCCTATCAGGAATTGTGGGGTGAAACCGACGACAGCGGGTTCGAGCCGGACTCGATCCTTGATGTGACACGGGGCTGGCAGGATCAATGCCTGGCAACGCCGGTCCTTGGCGACATCCGAGATTTCGTAGCCATGCGCGAAAACCGATCCGAGTGGTCTGCGGACCTGCGATTGCGCAATGGCACGCGCCTGATCTGCACCTTGTGCCCGATGCAGAACGGCGCGACGATCGTGCGGTTTTCACCGGATGCGGACGCGATGATAAGTCAGGATATTCACCAGATCAGCGCCTGAACCGGGTTGCAGCCAACCGGGCGCAAGGCCATTGTGGCGCCATGACAAGCGCGCCCCATGTAATCACCCTGAATTCGCCCGAGGAAACCGCCCGATTGGCGGTTTTACTGGGCCGCGTGCTGCGCCCCGGCGACGTTCTGTTGCTGGACGGCGAGATCGGCAGCGGCAAGACACATTTCGCGCGCAGTCTGATCCAATCCGTGATGACCCACCCCGAAGATGTCCCCTCGCCCACCTTCACGCTTGTGCAGGTCTATGACACCTCCTTGGGCGAGATTTGGCACTGCGACCTCTACCGGCTAAGCGCACTGGAAGAGGTCGAGGAACTGGGTCTGACCGACGCATTCGAAACCGCGATCAGCCTGATCGAATGGCCAAACAAACTGGGGCCGTTGAAACCGGCCTCAGCTCTGACGCTAAAGTTTGAAACAGACCCTGATACACTAGAAAAACGCCATCTGACGATCAGTTGGTCGGACCCGCGCTGGGCTGAATTGCCGGAGGCGATCACATGACAAACCGCGCCATTCTAGCCGAAGCGCTGATCGCGCAGACACCTTGGGCGAATGCCCTGCGCGCGCCCTTGGCCGGGGATGCCTCGAACCGCAGGTACGAGCGGCTTACCAATCCCGAAACAGGGGCAACGGCCGTGCTGATGGATTCCCCCCCCGGTCAAGCCGAACCGGTCGAAGCGTTTGTGCGGATGGCGCACCACCTGCGCGCGACCGGGCTAAGCGCGCCCGAGATCTACGCTGAGGACACCGAGTTCGGGTTCCTTCTGTTGGAAGATTTGGGCGATGACCTATTCGCGCGCGTCCTAGAAACCCGCCCTGAGATGGAACGGGAGCTCTATCAGGCTGCTACGGACGTTCTGATCACACTGCACGCGGCACCAACACTGTCCCTGCCGTCTTACGGTCCCTCGCTGATGGCCGAGTTGTCGGCGCTGTCCTTCACCAAATACGCGCAAGCCATTCTTGGCGCGCATGATCAAGACGCGCGTAGTCGGTTTGAGCATCGCTTTGCCGACATCCTGCACCAGGAAACATCGGGACCAAAGGTCGTGGTCCAGCGCGATTACCACGCCGAGAATCTGATTTGGCTGCCCGATCGAAACGGGGTAAAACGCGTGGGCCTGCTGGATTTCCAAACCGCGATGCTGGGGCATCCGGCTTATGATCTTGTGTCCTTGTTGCAAGACATTCGTCGCGACGTATCCTTGGGAACCGAGATGCGTATGATTGATCACTATATCTCGCAGACCGGAGTGAACGATCATGACTTCCGCACCGCT
The DNA here is from genome assembly GCF_013034745.1 of Ruegeria lacuscaerulensis. Lineage (NCBI taxonomy): Bacteria > Pseudomonadati > Pseudomonadota > Alphaproteobacteria > Rhodobacterales > Roseobacteraceae > Ruegeria > Ruegeria lacuscaerulensis. The sequence continues at coordinate 201,045 of NZ_WQGP01000006.1, forward strand.
TATACGGTGCTGGGGGCGCAAAGAAACCTACGTATTCTGGGTGGTTTTGCCCGGCTGGCCACGGAGTACGGCAAGCCCCAATACGTGGACCTGATCCCGGCCACATGGGCGCATTTAATGCGCGATTTAGAGCATCCCGCGCTGGTCGGCGTGGCTGATCTGCTGCGCAGCGCCCTGCCCGCGCCCACCGAAGAAAACCTGAACAGGCTACGACAGAAATGACGCAATCACCCGACGCTGTGATGGTATTCGCCGCCGGGTTCGGGACCCGTATGGGCGCGCTGACCAAAGATAGACCCAAACCGCTGATCGAAGTTTCGGGTCGGCCGCTGATCGACCATGCACTAGAGCTGGTTGATGCGATCAACCCTCAGCGGATCGTCGCCAACCTGCACTATCTGCCCGAGCAGCTTGAGGCGCATTTGGCACCGAAAGGTGTGACGCTGACTTACGAAACAGACGACATCCTTGAAACAGGGGGCGGATTGCGCGCCGCTCTGCCGATGCTAGGGCCGGAGCCGGTGTTCACTCTGAATCCCGATGCAATCTGGTCCGGCCCAAATCCGTTAACACTTTTGCGTAAGGCATGGGACCCAGATCGAATGGACGCGCTGTTGATGTGCGTACCTGTGGCACAAACCTTGGGCTACACCGGCACTGGAGATTTCACCGCAGATGCGGATGGGCGCATCTCGCGCGGGCCCGGATTGATCTATGGCGGGGCGCAGATTTTGAAAACTGAAGGTCTGATGGATATCCCTCAGACATCCTTTTCCCTGAACCTGCTGTGGGACCGGATGCACAGCGACAACCATCTGTTTTCACTGACCTATCCTGGTCGATGGTGCGATGTAGGCCATCCAGAGGGTATCGCGCTGGCCGAAGGGTTGATTGCCGATGTTTGACCCCTCCACGGCTCCGCGCGTTTTTGCCGTTCCACCGGGTTCGGATTTTCCCAAGGCGCTGGTGGCGGGATTGCACGCACGCAGCACCGGCCAACCGCCCGAGGCGCTGGCTCGCGTACAACTTGTCGTCAACACGCGGCGGATGGCGCGTCGGGTCCGCGATCTGTTCGATCAGGGGCCTGCGTGTTTGCTCCCGCGACTTTCGCTGGTCACGGATCTGGGCGAAAGCGTTGATCTTGCGCAGATTCCACCCGCGATTCCAGCACTGAGACGACGGTTGGAACTGACTCAGCTGGTCTCAAAGCTGCTGGAACAACAGCCCGATCTGGCGGCGCGGTCCTCGCTTTTTGATCTGTCCGACAGCCTGGCCGCCTTGATTGACGAGATGCAGGGCGAAGGCGTTTCCCCCGAGGCGATCCGGCAGTTGGATGTCAGCGACATGTCTGGCCATTGGGCCCGCGCGCAGGCGTTTATCGGGATTGCCGACAGGTTCGTGGACACTGGCGATAATGCGCTGGACGCACAGGCGCGCCAACGTCGCGTTGTCGAAAACCTGATCTCGCGCTGGCAAGTGGAACCGCCGCAACATCCGGTCATTCTGGCGGGGTCAACCGGGTCACGTGGGACGACACTGATGCTGATGGAGGCAATCGCCCGCCTGCCACAAGGCGCGTTGATTCTGCCCGGATACGATTTTGACCAACCCGACGCCGTCTGGACCCGGCTGGATGAGGCGCTGACCTCGGAAGATCACCCGCAATACCGGTTCCGCAAACTGATGACGATGTTGGATCTGCGGCCCGATCAGATTGAACGCTGGACGCGGGATGCCCCACCCTCAGCCCCGCGCAATCGGCTGGTGTCACTGGCATTGCGCCCAGCGCCAATAACGGATGCGTGGATGACCGAGGGTCCGCAACTGACGGATTTGACCGAGGCCACCGCAGACCTGACCCTGGTTGAGGCGCAATCTCCGCGGAGCGAAGCCTTGGCCATCGCTCTTCGGCTGAGACAGGCGGCAGAAACGGGCCAAACTGCGGCGCTGATCACGCCCGACCGGATGTTGACCCGACAGGTCAGCGCTGCTCTGGATCGTTGGAACATCACACCCGACGACAGTGCGGGTCTGCCTTTGCAACTGTCCCCGCCCGGCCGGTTCCTGCGCCATGTCGCGGGCCTGTTTGCCCGGCGGCTGGATGGTGAGGCGCTTTTGACGCTGCTCAAACATCCTCTATGCCACGGTGGCGACGAGCGCGGATCGCATCTGCTGCACACCCGCGATCTGGAATTGGATTTGCGTCGCCATGGTCCTCCTTTTCCAGACGGGCCCAGCCTGACCGCCTTTGCGATCCGCAAAGAAGTGTCTGAGGGTTGGGTCCAATGGTTGATCCAGCATTTCTGCGATCAACAGATCTCGGGCGAATTGCCGTTGTCCGAATGGGTCACTCGTTTGCGTCGTCTGGCCGAGGCGATCTCGACCGGCAGCTCCGGCGAAAGCGGTCCGCTTTGGGACAAGAACGCAGGTCAAAAAGCACTGGCCGTTCTGACTGCGCTTGAGGATGAGTCCGGCCATGGCGGCCAGATGACGGCGCATGATTTCGCCGATCTGTTGGGTGCGCTGCTGGCAGGGGAAGAGGTTCGCGACCGTGACGCGCCGCATCCCCGGATCATGATCTGGGGGACGCTTGAGGCGCGGGTTCAGGGGGCTGATCTTCTGATCCTGGGCGGTTTGAACGAGGGCAGCTGGCCCGAGGCCCCAGCCCCGGACCCTTGGTTGAACCGGCAGATGCGTGACAAGGTCGGTTTGTTGCTGCCGGAACGGCGGATCGGGCTGTCGGCACACGATTTCCAGCAGGCCATCGGCGCGCCCGAGGTCTGGTTGACCCGCGCCACCCGCTCGGACGACGCCGAAACTGTGCCGTCGCGCTGGTTGAACCGGTTGACCAATCTGCTGCAGGGCTTGCCGGATCAGGGCGGACGCTCGGCGCTTACCAAGATGCGCGACCGGGGCGGCCAATGGTTGCGTTGGTCGGAACAGCTGGAGCATGCACCTGAGATCAAAGCGGCAGCGCGCCCCTCACCGCGCCCGCCCGTCGCGTCGCGGCCCCGTCGCTTGAGCGTCACCGAGATCAAACGCCTGATCCGCGATCCTTACGCTATTTATGCGAAACATGTACTGCGGCTGAAACCTCTGGACCCATTGGTGCAAGCACCGGATGCCTTGCTGCGCGGGATCGTGATTCATGAAATCCTCGAACATTTCGTGAAAGACAGCGTTTTGGACACAGCCCTGCTGAACCGTGAGAACTTTCTGAAACGTGCCGAGATGCTCTTGGACCAGCATGTCGCCTGGCCAACCACACGCAAATTGTGGCTGGCGCGTTTGGAGCGTATTGCCGACGATTTTCTGACTGCTGAAACCGCGCGCAGGGGCGATGGCGGGCCGGTGGCGTTCGAAGCGGCGATGAAACTGGTCCTCGCCCCGATGGATGTCACGATCGTTGGTCGGGCCGACCGGATCGACCTGAACACGCGCGGTGCCGTGCGGTTGATCGACTATAAAACCGGGACACCTCCCACCGAAAGTCAGCAAGCCAAGTTCGACAAGCAATTGTTGATCGAAGCCGCCATGGCCGAGCAGGGCGGGATCGAAGGGTTTGACCCTCTGCCCGTGGCCGAAGCGGTGTTTATCGGCATGGGCGGAAGCTACAAAGAGGTGCCGGCGCCCTTGGCCAAGGAACCGACTGACAAGGTGTTGGCTGAACTAAAAGAGTTGATTTCTGCCTATTTAGAGCCTGATCAGGGGTTCTCGTCACGGCGAATGTTGCACAAGGATACGGATATCGGGGACTACGATCACCTTGCCCGTTTTGGCGAGTGGGACCGAACCGCCGAGACCAAGCCCGAGGATCTGTCATGAGCGCCCGCAACGACGCCACCGAACGGCAGGTGCAGGCAGCGCGGCCTGATGCCTCGACCTGGTTGGCCGCGAATGCGGGTTCGGGCAAGACGCGGGTTCTGACCGACCGGGTGGCGAGGCTTTTGTTGGACGGCGTGCAGCCGCAGCACATCTTGTGCCTGACCTACACCAAAGCTGCCGCCAGCGAGATGCAGAACCGCCTGTTCAAGCGCCTTGGCGAATGGGCGATGCTGGGTGACGACCCGTTGCGCAGGCAGCTGACCGATCTGGGCGTGGCGGGAATGATCGACCCGGATCGCCTGGCGCAGGCGCGTACTTTGTTTGCCCGCGCCATCGAAACGCCCGGTGGGTTGAAGATCCAGACGATCCATTCGTTCTGCGCGGCGTTGCTGCGCCGATTTCCGCTTGAGGCCGGGGTCAGCCCGCAGTTCTCTGAGATGGAAGACCGCGCCGCCGCCTTACTTCGTGAGGAAATCGTCGAAGATTTCGCCACGGGACCGCAGGCCGGACTGATCGAGGATGTGGCCCGGTTTGTAACCGACTCTGGATTTGACGCTCTGACAGCCGCCGTGACCCAGAAACGGAACCTTTTCGCAAACGCGCTGGGCTGGGGCGACATTCTGGGCAAATTTGACCTGCCCGACGGGTTTGACGAAGACGCATTGTTGCGCAAGGTCTTTCTGGGAGGTGAGGTCGATCTGATCCGCTCGATCCTGCCGGCACTGTCCGAGAGCGGCGGCAACAACGCCAAGGCTGCCGCAAAACTGGCCGCCTTTACCGAGCCGCGATTGGACAGCCTGCCAATCCTCGAAGGCGTTTTCCTGACGGGGAAGTCCGCCAAGGAGCCATTTTCGGCCAAGATCAACAGCTTTCCGACCAAGGCCCTGCGCGAAGGCGCATTGGCCGACCAAATGCCACAGCTTGAGGCCCTGATGCTGCGCATCGAGGACGCGCGCGAACTGAGGTTGGCGCTGGTCGCCGCGCGCAAGACCCATGTGTTGCACCGGTTTGCCTCCGCCTTCCTGCCGGAATATGAGCGTCGCAAACAGTTGCGCGGCTGGCTGGATTTCGACGATCTGATCCTGCGTGCGCGGCAAGTACTGAACGACCCAGCGGTGGCCGAATGGGTGCTGTATCGGCTGGACGGCGGCATCGACCATATTCTGGTGGACGAGGCACAGGACACCAGCCCCGACCAATGGGATGTGGTCGAGAAACTGGCGCAGGAATTCACCAGCGGGGAAGGTGCCCGGTCCGGGGTCGAGCGCACGATCTTTGTGGTCGGCGACAAGAAACAGTCGATCTATTCCTTTCAGGGCGCGGACCCTGCCGCGTTCGATCGCATGCAGCGAGAGTTTGGGCGGCGGCTTAAAGAATCAGGCTCTAAACTGTGGGATTCGACGTTGGAATATTCCTTCCGGTCCTCCAGTGCGATCTTGTCTCTGGTCGATATCCTGTTCGAAAACCGGGCCGAGGCCGGGTTTCACAAAGACAGCCAGCACCGGGCGTTTAAGGCCGATTTACCGGGGCGCGTAGATCTGTGGCCCGTGGTGGAAAAGGTCGAAGCGGATGAGGATGCCGACTGGACCGACCCGGTCGACCGACCTGGCGCGCGCCATCACACGGTGATCCTGGCCGAGCAGGTTGCGCAGTCTATCAAAACCATGATCGACTCGGGCGAAACCATCCCCGAGGATGGCGACATCCCCGGCACCTTCGTGCGCCGCAGGGTGCAGCCGGGCGATTTCCTGATCCTCGTACAACGCCGATCCGACCTGTTTGCCGAGATCATCCGCGCCTGCAAATCCCTGCACCTGCCCATCGCAGGGGCGGACCGGCTGAAGGTCGGCGCAGAGCTGGCTGTGAAAGACCTTGCCGCCTTGCTGAGCTTTCTGGCCACGCCCGAGGACAGCCTTTCGCTGGCGACCGTGCTGAAATCTCCGCTATTCGGGTGGAGCGAGCAACAGCTCTTTGATCTGGCCCATCGGCGGCAGGAAGAATTTCTATGGGCGGCTTTGCGCCATCGCGCGGATGACTTTCCTGAAACGCTTGAGGTTCTCAACGATTTGCGCCGCCAGATCGACTTTCTGCGCCCCTATGACCTGATCGAACGCATCCTGACGCGCCATGACGGGCGGCGCAAATTGCTGGGTCGTCTGGGGGCCGAGGCCGAGGATGGCATCAATGCGCTGCTGTCGCAGGCGCTGGCCTATGAGCGCACGGATACTCCGAGCCTGACCGGATTCCTTGTCTGGATGCAGACCGACGATCTGGAAATCAAACGACAGATGAGCGGCGTCGGCAATATGATCCGCGTCATGACGGTGCATGGCTCGAAAGGGCTGGAGGCGCCCATCGTGATCCTGCCAGATACGGGCAAACGACAGGCCCCGCGCGATGCCGAGATTATGGTGGGCGACGGTGTTCCTGCCTGGAAATTACCAGCCGATGCCTCACCCAGCCTGATTGCCCGCGCGCGGGCGCAGGCTCGGGAACGGGAAGAGAATGAACGGTTGCGCCTACTCTATGTGGCTCTAACACGGGCGGAGAAGTGGTTGATCGTGGCCGCAGCGGGAGATGTCGGAACGGATGGAACCAGCTGGTATCAAATGGTGCAGGCTGCCATGGAACGGGCAGGGGCTGTTGCCATCGAAGGCACGGAGATCCTGCGATTGGCGCATGGGGACTGGGACGGATTGCCAGAAACCGAACACAAAGACACCCGTGCAGCAGAGCAGATCTTGCCCGATATGTTCCGCTCGAACCCGGACGCGCCTGAGGTTGAACCGGACATTCTCAGCCCATCAGATTTGGGTGGGCCAAAGGCGTTGTTCGGAGATGCGGGGCAAGATGAAGAGGCCGCAAAGCTACGCGGCACGCGCCTGCATCTGCTGCTGGAGCATTTGCCGTCGACTCCGCCGGAAAACTGGCCACAGCTTTGCGCGCGCATTCTACCGGATATGTCCGACGCAGACAGGTCCGAGCTGTTGGCCGAGGCCAAAACCGCCCTGACCGCAGATCATCTGCGCCCAGTCTTTGCGCCGGACACGCTGGCCGAAGTTCCGGTGACGGCCACGCTGAACGGGCGGCGTTTGCATGGGGTCATCGACCGGTTGATCATCTCGGATACCGAGGTGCAGATCATTGATTTCAAAACAAATATGAGCGCACCAAACAGCCCCGAAACCTGCCCTGATGGGTTGTTGCGGCAGATGGGAGCTTATGCGCACGCGCTGGCGCAGATCTATCCCGGTCGGAATATCAAAACCGCGATCCTGTGGACGCGTACCGCGCAGCTTATGTGGTTGCCACACGATATTGTGACGGATGCACTGACACGCGCCCACATATCTTGACCTTGCCAAGTCGCGCCCCTACGTTCTGTTCCCGAGTTTACCCCATTCAGGAGACAGAATATGTCGACCGTAGCCGTAACCGACGAAACCTTTGACGCCGAAGTCAAGAATTCCGACATCCCTGTTGTTGTCGATTTCTGGGCCGAATGGTGTGGCCCCTGTAAGCAGATTGGCCCCGCGCTGGAAGAATTGGCGTCGGAATATGGCGGCAAGGTGAAAATCGCCAAGGTGGACGTGGACAGCAACCCCAACTCGGCTGCTGCAATGGGCGTCCGCGGTATTCCTGCGCTGTTCATTTTCAAGGATGGTCAGGTTGTGTCGAACCGCGCTGGCGCGGCACCGAAAGCCGCGCTGCAAAGCTGGATCGAAGACTCGATCTGACCCGGGTTTCGAACGGAATTCAAAGGCGCCTCGTTCGGGGCGCCTTTTTTCATGGGTAGCCAAAGAAACGGATGCGCAAAGAAAAAGCCGCTCAGGGGCTGAGCGGCTCATCTTGACGGTGTGGTCGGTGCAAAGATCAGAGCTTTGCGATATCCGCACGGCACAGGCCAACATCGTCCAGTTGGGCGTCGCTGAGGTTCGACAAAAGCTTGCGGGTCTTGCGGGATTCATTCCACGCTAGTGCTTTTTCGTAGGTTCCGAAAAATGCGTCCACTACATGCAGGATGGTAGCTGCTCCGAGCGGCGCATGGATATTTGCGGTGGTTGCCATTTGCGCATTCCTTTTAACTGAAACAGCCGACCTCTTGTCGGTTGTGAGGCTCATGTAGGATCAATACCCGAGTCTCACAATTGCTAGTCTGGTAACCCCGAATTGCAATTAGTGCATATCTTTTGAGCAGTTTGAGAAGAGTTGCGCTGAACGCACGCCCGGCCCATATAGGGGGCCAGTGAAGAACGGAGGCCCCAATGGCAGACAGCGATTTTCCCGGTTGGCATGGCACGACAATTATTGGCGTCAAGAAAGGCGGCCAGGTGGTGATTGCCGGGGATGGTCAGGTCAGCCTGGGCCAGACGGTGATCAAGGGCACCGCCCGCAAGGTGCGCCGCCTGTCCCCCGGTGGGTTTGAGGTCGTCGCAGGGTTCGCCGGATCAACCGCCGACGCATTCACTCTGCTCGAGCGGCTGGAAGCCAAGCTTGAGGCCACACCGGGTCAGTTGGCCCGCGCCTCGGTCGAGCTAGCTAAGGATTGGCGTACCGACAAATACCTGCAAAAGCTTGAGGCGATGCTGATCGTGACCGACGGCAAAGACCTGTTGGTGATCACCGGGGCAGGGGATGTGCTGGAGCCCGAACACAACGTCGCCGCCATCGGATCGGGCGGCAATTTCGCATTGGCCGCCGCCCGCGCGATGATGGACAGCGACAAACCCGCCGAAACCGTCGCCCGCGAGGCAATGGCGATTGCCGCCGATATCTGCGTCTACACCAACGGCAATCTGACGGTCGAGGAAATCTCAGGCCAATAAAACCTTAATCTCCTTCCCTTTCCAGCGGCGGTGCATGCCGATCAGGCCCAGTATCGCCGCAAGGATGACGATGTAGTAGGGCACACGGATGTCGATGCTCATCAATCCGCCGCCGATCAGAGACATGACCCCTCCGGCCAGGCAGAAGACGGCTGTCGTCACGCCCATGACCCAGCCCTGATCAGTTTCGCTGACACTTGCGGAAAACAGGCCCAGTAGCGTCGGGTAGGATACGCCGAAGAAGAAATAGAAGAAGAACACCGGCACGTAGCTCAGCCATCCGATAGGACTGAAGGCAAAGGCTAGCCCGCAGATTACCATCGTGATCAACGAGACATAAATGATCTTGTGCTTGCTGAACCTTTCCTGCGCGGGTTTCACCAGGAAGGTGCTGGAAAAGGCCAGTGCAAAGCCGATCACAACCATCGCCATACTGCCGCCGATCACGCCATAGCCGAACCGGCTGGTCAGGTAGTTGTCGACAAAAACGTAAAAGGTGACGTTGGCGATCATGAAGAAGGAATAGACCGGCAAGATTTTCAGAACCATCGGATGCCTGCGCACAGCGAACAGGCTATCGGTGATATCACGCGGGCGAAAGACAAAGGGTTCACGTTCGGTGCGGGTGTCCTTGAAGAAGGTGATCACCAGGAAAATGGCGATCAGGACCAGAGCAAACGCGCCATAGAACGGCGTTTTAAGGGTGGCCACGCTGCCCAGCAGGGCCGCGTCAGACAGGACGGCGCCTATGATGGGCCCTCCGACTAGACCAAAGCTGACACCGGTCACGATATAGCCCATGTTTCGGTCGCGATCGGCGGCATCCGTGCTGCCATCAATCATTGCCGCCTGCGCGATGGGCTGGTTGCCAGCCGTAAACCCTGTGATTGACCGCCCGATGATCAGCAGCAGAAGGCTGTTGAGGTAAAGCGACGCAATCGTCAGCGCATAGCCCGCCAACGCCCCGGCCAGACAGACCAGAAGCGCGTTCTTGCGCCCTATGGAATCCGAGACTTTGGAGACATAGACCACACCCAGAAACCAAGACAAAAAGAAACACCCGATCACCAGCCCATAGTAGAAATGCCGCTGCCCCATCGGCGTGCTGTCGGGAAGGAAGCCGGATTTCGTCTCCATGATCAATGAGTTGATGATGGGAAAGACCAAACCTTGTCCGATTAGGTCCACAAACACCACGAACAACAGGGTGATCTTGGCAATTTTCGTCATTCGCGCGCTCCTGACCCTCAACATATTGAAATGATTGTATCAGAGCACAAACGTTTCACCTATGGAAAGCATTTGCAAACCGGCAGGCGCATTGCTAACCAACGCTGCCGCAGTTGTTTTCGCCTGTGCGGTGACTACGTAAGCCAAACCGCTGATCGAAAGGACCCAACACGTGACCGACCTGACCCCGCGCGAGATTGTCTCGGAACTGGACCGTTTCATTATCGGTCAGAAAGATGCCAAACGCGCGGTGGCCGTGGCGCTGCGCAACCGCTGGCGGCGCAAGCAGCTGGCTGATGATATCCGCGATGAGGTCTACCCCAAAAACATCCTGATGATCGGCCCCACCGGTGTCGGCAAAACCGAGATCAGCCGCCGTCTGGCCAAGCTGGCCCGCGCGCCTTTTATCAAGGTCGAGGCCACAAAGTTCACCGAGGTCGGATACGTGGGCCGCGACGTGGAACAGATCATCCGCGATCTGGCCGATGCGGCGATCATCCAGACCCGCGAGTATATGCGCGAGGACGTGAAAGCGCGCGCCTATCAGGCCGCCGAGGATCGCGTCATCACCGCCATTGCCGGCGAAGACGCCCGCGAGGGCACGCGCGATATGTTCCGCAAAAAGCTGAAAGCGGGGGAACTGGACGATACGGTGATCGAACTGGAACTGTCGGACAGCTCAAACCCGATGCCGATGTTTGACGTGCCGGGACAGCCGGGCAGTCAGATGGGAATGATGAATTTGGGTGATATCTTCGGCAAGGCTTTTGGCGGACGCACCGTCAAGAAACGCATGACCGTGGCCGAAAGCTATGACGCGCTGATCGGGGAAGAAGCCGACAAGCTGCTGGACGATGAAACGGTCAACCGCGTGGCTTTGGAATCGGTTGAACAGAACGGCATCGTGTTTCTGGATGAGATCGACAAGGTCTGCGCGCGCGCGGAAGCGCGCGGTGGCGATGTCAGTCGCGAGGGGGTGCAGCGCGACCTGCTGCCCCTGATCGAAGGCACAACCGTATCCACCAAACATGGTCCGGTGAAAACCGACCACATCCTGTTCATCGCGTCTGGCGCGTTTCACATCGCCAAACCCTCGGATCTGTTGCCGGAATTGCAGGGGCGTCTGCCGATCCGGGTGGAACTGCGAGCGCTCACCGAAGAGGATTTCGTCCGCATCCTGACCGAGACCGACAACGCCTTGACCCGCCAATACACTGCGCTGATGGGTACTGAAGAGGTTGCGGTCAGCTTTACCGATGACGGCATCGCCGCTTTGGCCAAGATCGCGGCAGATGTGAACCAAAGCGTCGAAAACATCGGCGCGCGGCGGCTTTATACGGTGATGGAGCGTGTGTTCGAAGAACTCTCGTTCACTGCACCCGATCAGGCCGGTGCGGAAATCACTGTGAACGCGCAGTTTGTGGATGACAATCTGGGTGAGCTGACCAAATCCACCGACCTGAGCCGATACGTCCTGTAACAGACACTGGCCGATTTTCGCTGCTTGGTTGAACCCGTCGCGCTTGGACCCGCGGCAGGAATTCGTTAGCTTATGCGCAAACCCTCGAGGGCTATTTTCGTGCTGCGCTATATTTCCATTTTTTTGATTGCATCTCTTCTGACAGCCTGCGTCGACCGTACCATCTCGGAAACGGTGCCGTCGGCTTTGGATGTGGGCACACCCCAAACCATCTACGCCACCACAACCCGCGCGCGCGAGGCTGATGGCTCTTACGGGTTCAAGCGGGGAGATGGGTTGCAGTTTCTGGAAATGACCGTCTCGATCCCGCCCAATCACACACCCGGAACGTTGGATTTCTCTTACGCCAATCCAAACCCCGAAAAGCAGTTCGTAATGGCAGCCGTGGATGAGTTACAAGGGCCCGGCGATCTGAAAGCCCGGTTGGGCAACGTGGATGAGGTGTCGATCTTCATTCACGGCTACAACACAACACAGTCCGAAACTACGTTTCGCGCCGCGCAGCTTAGACACGATCTGAATATTCCCGGTGCCACAATGGTTTATTCCTGGCCCAGCCAGGCGACCGGATATGGCTATGCCTATGATCTGGACAGTATGCTGTTTGCCCGCGACGGGTTGGAGCAGACCGTCCGCCACTTGAAAACCATGGGAGTCAAACGCGTGGTTCTGGTGGCGCACTCCATGGGCACTGCCTTGACGATGGAGATGATGCGACAGGCCGAATTGCGCGAACCAGGCTGGGCCAGTCGCAATCTGGAAGGCGTGGTGCTGATTTCACCGGATCTGGACGTGGATCTGTTCCGCTCGCAGATGGATGTGATCAAGACACCGCCGGATCCGTTCATCGTCATCACCTCGAAAAAGGACAAGTTGCTGAATATCTCGGCCCGGCTGCGCGGCACCACCAAGGGTGAGCGTCTGGGCAATATCAGTTCGGCCGAGGCGCTGTCTGAATACAAGATCAACATTCTGGACACGACCGCTTTCAATGACGATGCGCAATCCTCGCATTTCGTGGCCGCGACCTCGCCAGCGTTGCTGGCAATCATCGCATCGGCCCGGCGGGTCAGTGACACATTTGGAACCGAAGCGCGGGGGCTTGATGTCATCGCCCCGGCCAATGTGCGCAACCCAACCGGCGCGACCGAGATCGTTCTGACCGAAACCGGACAGGCACAGGTAAGCGCCCCGTGATGTCGCCTCGGCCCGGCGGGTTTCTGCGCGACAACGCAGCATGGCTGGGCGCTGGGTTTTTGATGACATTTCTGTCCAGCTTTGGGCAAACCTTCTTCATCTCGATCTTTTCCGGCGAAATCCGCGCCGCGTATGGCCTGAGCCATGGGGCGTGGGGCGGGCTTTATTCGCTGGGCACGACAGTGTCGGCCGTGGTCATGATCTGGGCCGGGGCGCTGACCGATATGTTTCGCGTGCGCGTTCTGGGGCCGGTTGTCCTGGTCGGTCTGGCCTTGGCCGCGATGGCGATGGCGCTGAACGCATGGCTGTTCCTTTTACCCATCATCATCTTTCTGCTGCGCCTGTTCGGGCAGGGGATGTCTGTGCATCTGGCCCTGGTGGCAATGACACGCTGGTTCACCGCCACGCGGGGCAAAGCGCTGTCCATTGCTTCGGTCGGGTTCTCGGTCGGCGAGGCGCTGCTGCCGGTCATTTTCGTCGCCGCGATGGTAGTGCTGGATTGGCGGATACTTTGGGTGATTTCAGCTGGAATGGTGCTGTTAGGCATCCCGGTTCTGGTGCGTTTGCTGCGACAGGAACGCACGCCGCAAAGCCTGGCGTCTGAGCATTCCTCAACCGGGATGCAAAGGCGCCATTGGACGCGAAAACAGGCTCTACTTAGTCCACTTTTCTGGTTTATGGCTCCAGCATTGCTGGGACCATCCGCCTTCATCACCGCGTTTTTCTTTCATCAGGTGCATCTGGCCGAGATCAAGGGCTGGCAGCATATCGAACTGGTTGCGTTATTCCCGATCTACACCGCTGTGTCCCTGCTGGCGATGTTTGCAACCGGCTGGGCTTTGGACAAATGGGGCACCGCGCGGATGATGCCTTATTTCCTATTGCCCATGGCGATCGGGTTTGCCCTTGTCTCGTTTGTGACAGGGTTGGTGGGGGCCAGTTTGGCGTTGGTTTTTCTGGCATTGACCGTGGGGGCCAATAGCACACTGCCCAGCGCGTTCTGGGCCGAGTTCTATGGCACCCGCCACATCGGTGCGATCAAGGCCATGGCAACCGCCGTGATGGTCTTGGGCTCGGCCATCGGGCCGGGACTGACCGGAGTGTTGATCGACCATCGCGTCGCGCTGGATCAGCAATTCCTGTGGATAGGAGCGTTCTTCGTCGCAGCCAGCGCGTTGGTCTGGATCGGGATCACCCGAGCCGCGCGCAGTTTTTAACGGATACGCCGCAGGTAAACGTAATACGCCCCGTCGCCACCATGGCTGATATGGGCAGGGGTTACTTGCAGCACGGCCTGCGCCAGCGGCGAAATGCTCAGCCAATGCGGCACTTGGTTGCGCAATACGCCGCGCGGGGTGGGGATGGGGCCAGGCTCGTCCCGGTCCTTGCCTTTTCCGGTGACGACCAGAACCAGACGTTTACCTTGCGCTTGGGCGGTCAGAACAAAGCGCACCAACGCCGGATGGGCCGTATCCACGCGCATTCCATGCAGGTCCAGCTTGCCTTCCGGCTTGAGCTTGCCGCGCTTCATCCGACCAAACGCTTTGTTGTCCATCTGCACGGGGCTAGCGCGCAGGCTTTCCGTGATAGAAGGTTTCAGCGCATGGGGTGATGGTTTGGAGGGCACGGTCTGCCCAGGCTCAAACGTGTCGATCCGCGCTTTTGGCGTTTTGGTGGGCTTCGGTTTCGGCAGGGTGGTCGGATGCACGGTTTGCGGGATCTCGGGGTGCATCCGCTCGGCCTGTTTGGCGACCTTGCGCCATAGTTCGATTTCGTCCGAGGTGAGTTTGCGCCGTGCCATCAGAACGAATCCAGTGCCAGTGCATAGGCACGCTGAATCGGCAGTAAAACGATCATGCGTCCGGGGTCTTTTAAACGCCCCGCGGCGCGGCCCGCTTCATCGCCAGTGCCAAAGAAAATATCTGCCCGCTGCGCGCCCTTGATGGCCGAACCGGTATCCTGCGCGATCATCAACCGTCGCAACGGGTTCTTTCCATCCTTCTCGACCCAAACCGGCGCGCCCAAAGGCGTGAAGCCAGGATCGGCCGCAATGCTGCGCATCGTGGTGACGGATCGGTTCATGGCGCCCAAAGGCCCAAGCTCGGGCGCGACGCGGGTGACTTCGCGGAAGAACACGTATGAGGGGTTGTGAAACAGCAGCTCGGCCCCGGCCTCGGGGTTCTTGCGCACCCATGTCTTGATCATCTGCGCACTGACCTGATGGGCGGCCAATGCGCCCTTTCGGATCAACTCCGACCCGATGGAGCGGTAGGGATGCCCGTTTGCGCCCCCATAACCCACCCGCAACGCACCGCCATCCGGCAGGCGGATACGGCCCGAGCCCTGGATTTGCAGAAAGAACAGCTCGACTGGGTCATCGACCCAAGCGATCTCAAGCCCGCGACCTTGCAAAACATCGCTGGTCAACAGGTCCCGACGTGACAGCCATTGCTCGACCCCGCGCGCCTCGGGCGGCATTTTGTACAGCGGATATCGGAACCGATCCGATCGGGTGCGCGATCCGTCCAATTCTGGCTCAAAATACCCGGTGAACAACGCGTCCTTGCCGTCTTCGACCAGAACGGGGCGGAAGAACAGCTCAAAGAAAGATCGGGCGGCATCGGCTTCATAGGTCTGCGCGACGCTGCAGAGTGCGCGCCAATCCGGGTCATCCAGATCGCCGCATGTGTTCAAAAAAACCGAAAGAGCCGCCCCGTGGTCATCGGCAGCCCAGCCATCCAGATCGTCAAACGACAGAATAGAACGCGTCGCTTCGGCGCTGACAGAGGTTGCCATCACAGCCCCCAGCAAAAGCGACCGAAGCGCAGCAATCATGCGTCCGTGGCAACAAGCAGCCAGTTTGGATCGTCGCTGCCCATGACGCGGGCAAAGGTCCAGCTGTCCTTTTGGCGTTTGACGGTGTTGGGGTTGCCTTCGATGATATCCCCACCGCGATCTCGCACGACCGAGGTCAGCTCACCCACAAAGCGCATAGTAATCTCGGCCTCATTGGTGTCCTTGTCGAACTTTACATCGGCCAGCGCGGTTTCTCGCACCCCAATGAATTCAGCTTCGATCGTCAGGCCCTGATCCTCACGCGCTGCGACGACATCGACGAAAGTGTCAAACACCTCTTCGGACAGGAAGGGCTGGATTTCGTCCAGATTGCCCTTTTCGAACCCCATCACGATCATCTCATACGCGCCGCGCGCGCCTTGAACAAACTCGGACACCGAAAAGCTGGGCTCAACCCGCTTCATAGCGGTCAGGGTCTGGGCCTGTTCGCTGTCTTCGGCAACGTGGTCGGTGATGTCGTGATCCGGGCCGCCTTCGATCACCTCGAAGTCACGGCGCGAATTCTGCCCGTCTGGCTGCTGCTGAACGGGAGGCTTTTCAAAACCCTCACGCGTCCCCAGCACGCTTCTCAGGCGCAGGATCAGGAAAACGGCAATTCCGGCCAGGACCAGCAACTGGATCATCGGTTCGTTCATTTCATCCTCTTTATCGGACCGCGACTTTGTATACGCAGCCTCTTGCCACTATGTAGGTGACAGTTCGGGCCAAGTCTACTGCCCGAGCCTGGTTAAAGGATAACGCATATGTATCTGTTCCTCGCTTTTTTGCTGGTCCCGATCATCGAGATCGCCTTGTTCATTCAGGTAGGCGGCCTGATCGGTCTGTGGCCAACGCTTGCGATTGTCGTTCTGACGGCTGTGTTGGGCACAGCTTTGGTACGGACACAAGGTCGCATGGCATTGGCCAATCTGCAGCGATCCTTTGCCGAACTGGACGACCCGACCGAGCCGCTGGCCCATGGCGCTATGATCCTCTTGTCTGGCGTATTGCTGCTGACACCGGGGTTTTTCACCGATGCCATTGGTTTTGCTTTGCTTATTCCCGGAGTTCGGGTGGCCGTTTTCAATTTTCTTAAGTCCAGGGTAACCATCACCCAGTTTCAGATGGGTGGTGGCGCGCAGTTCCGCACCGGTCCTGACCCTGCACCGCAAGACGACGTGATCGACGGGGAATACACCGAGGTTCACCCCCGCCGTGACCCATCAAAACCATCGAAATGGGTCGAAGGTCCGTGACCTGCATTGAGGTGCCGCGCCCAACTTGCTAAGCAAAGGCAAATTTTAGTTTCGGAGTAGATAAATGGCCGAAGAAGACGCCAAAGAAAACACAGCCGCCGCAGCCCAGGCGGCACCGCAGATCCAGATGCGCGTTCTGGGACAATTCATTCGTGATCTGTCGTTTGAAAACGTGATGGCCCAAAAGGGCGTATCCGGCGACGTGCAGCCCGAGATTTCCGTTCAGGTCAATCTTGATGCAAAAAAGCGCCCGACTGAGCATCAGTATGAGGTTTCGGTCAAACTGAACCTCAAATCCAAAGCCAAGGGCATGGAAGATATCCTGTTCCTGTGCGAGCTGGATTATTGCGGCTTGTTCCACGTTGAAGGTGTGGCCGATGACCAACTGCATCCGTTCCTGATGATCGAATGCCCGCGGATGTTGTTCCCGTTCCTGCGCCGCATCGTCAGCGACGTAACCCGCGACGGTGGTTATCCGCCGGTGAATCTGGACAATATCGACTTTGTCGCCCTGTACCGCAACGAGTTGATGCGTCGTCAGGCCGAAGCACAAAAAGCCGAAGCCTAAGCCATTCGACCCGCGCCGGATAATCCCTCAGGCGCGGGTCCACAGGGCGTTTTCGCCCAGTTTTTCCACAAATATTTCATGTGCTGTGCGTTCTTCATCGGTGATCTTTGACGCCAAGGGTGTCGGTCGTGCCGTGGGTCGCCACTCTTCGCCGCCCGCACCTGCCGCAGAGGCGACAGTCGAAAGGCCGAAATCCGGCTGCCGTCCACCAATCAGCTCCAGATAGACCTCGGCCAGAATCTCAGAGTCCAGCAGCGCTCCGTGCAGCGTTCGGTTCGAGTTGTCGATATTGAACCGCCGGCACAGCGCATCCAACGAGGCGGGTGAACCCGGAAAGCGTTTGCGCGCGATGGCCAGCGTATCGAGCGCCTGATCCATCGGAATCTGCGGCAGACCCATCCATTTCAACTCGGCGTTCAGGAACTTCATGTCGAACGAGGCGTTGTGGATGACCAGTTTCGAATCCTTGATGAAGTCGCGAAATCCCTGACCGACCTTGGCAAAAACCGGCTTGTCCTTCAGTGTTACTTCACCTTTTTCCGGTGGTCGCGGAGTTTCCAGCAGGTCCGGGCCGATACCGTGAACGCCAAACGCCTCTTCCGGCATCGAACGTTCGGGGTTGATATAGACGTGATAGGTCTCGCCCGTGGCCACGTGGTTCCAAAGCTCGACCGCGCCGATTTCCACGATGCGGTCGCCACTTTCGGGATCGAACCCCGTGGTTTCGGTATCCAGTACAATTTCACGCATCTGCCAAACCCGCCCGTATCTGCCTGACCACATCCTGCACCTGCGCGCGGGCATGGTCCAGACTGTCCGTCACGATCACGAAATCAGATCGTGCGCATTTTTCGTCATTCGGCATCTGTTTGGTGCGGATCTGTTCGAACTGCGCCTCAGACATCGTTCCCCGCGCCATGACGCGGCGTTTTTGTTCATCCGCCGGGATCGACACGCAAGCCACGGCATCCATCGCAGCATCTCCACCGGTTTCGAATAGCAAGGGAATGTCGAAAACCAGAATATCCGCGGTAGCGTTTGCCCGAAACGTAGCGCGGTCTGCGGCAACCAAGGGGTGCACGATGCCTTCGATCTGCTTGAGCGCAGCCGGGTCATTTGTGATGATCTGTTTCAGCGCATCGCGGTTGACCGCGTCGTCAACGATTGCGGCGGGAAAAGTGGCTTGCATCGGTTCAACGGCAGCACCGCCCCGTGAATAGAGTCTATGCACTGCTGCATCAGCATCCCATAACACGCAGCCTTCATCGACAAACATTTGCGCTGTGGTGCTTTTGCCCATTCCGATCGAGCCCGTCAGGCCAAGCGCGAAACTCATGACAAAACAGCCGCGCGCAGGTCTACATTGACTTCAGGGCGGACACCGAACCAGCTTTCGAAACCCGGCACAGCCTGGTGCAGCAACATGCCCAAACCATCGACGGTGGTGCAGCCGGCCTCTTCGGCGGTTTTCAGCAGACGCGTTTTCAGCGGTGCGTAGACCAGGTCCGTCACAACCGCACCGGGCTGCAACCCGTCCAGCGGCACGCGTAACTCGGGCTGCCCCTGCATCCCCAAAGAGCTGGTGTTGACCACCAATTCGGCATCCTCGATCACATTTCCGGCCTGAACCCAATCGACAACCGTGATGCTGGGCCCAAATTCATCTCGCAATGTCTCGGCCCGCTCCCGGGTACGGTTGGTTAGAAAAATCTCGGGCACATCTGCCTCGACCAAAGCCTGAAGCACCGCTCGCGCGGCACCGCCTGCCCCGAACACAACCGCAGGTCCGTCCGTCGGGGACCAATCCGGCGCGCCGCTGCGCAGGTTCTCGAGAAATCCATAGCCATCGGTGTTGTCGGCGTGAATTCGGCCATCGTCCTGAAACACCAGCGTATTCGCCGCGCCAATCTTGCGCGCTCGGTCCGTGACCTCATCGGCTAGACGTAGCGCAGCCTCTTTATGCGGAACGGTGACATTGGCTCCCACGAACCCAGCCTTGGGCAAAGCGCGCAACACATCCTGTAAATCGTCCGGGGACACATCCATCGGCACGTAGTGACCCGACAACCCATAGGTCTTTAACCAATGCCCATGCAACTGAGGCGATTTCGAATGCGCCACTGGGTGCCCGATCACCCCGGCCAGAGGAATCTTTGCCTTGCTCATTGATCAATCACCCCTTTGACGGCCAGAAAATTCAACAGCTCCAATAAGGGCATACCCAAGACGTTAAAATAGTCTCCGTCAATGGTGGCGAACAGGCGCACACCTTCTTCTTCCAGCTTATAGGCCCCAACAGCGTGACGGATACTGTCCCAGCTTCGATCCACGTAGCCCCGCAGATATGCGTCCGAGCTCATCCGCATCCGCAAGCGAACCTGACCCACATGCCGCCAGATTGGCTCGCCATCCTGATAGATCACGGCCGCCGATAGCAGCATATGCCGTTTCCCCCGCATGGCCCTAAGCTGCGCCAGCGCGTCGTCAGGCGTTTGTGGTTTCGATAGAAGCTGACCGTCGAAGTCCAGCACTTGATCGCATCCCAACACCATCGCGCCGGGATTTTTGTCGCTGACCTTGCGGGCCTTCATCTCGGCCAGAGCATCCGCAACATCACGGGGCGAGGCACCTTCGGCCAGAAGGGCGCGTTTGGCTGTGTCTTCATCGACGCGCGCGGTTTGCACGCTGAACGGCACCTGCGCATTGCGCAACAACTCCGCCCGGATGGACGAGCCTGAGGCCAGAATGATGGGGACAGACATGTGGAAAACCCCCTGAGCAAATCGTTAACGGTTCCGGGATGGTTTGTATGGTTTTCCTGTTGACACGCAAGCCCACGATTTTCGCGCCAAACATCCCGGATTCGCCCGAATACTATCCAATAGGGACAAGGATAACTCGACAGACGGGAAAACCAGGGTTTTCCATATATACCCAAAGACTTATCCCCAGTGATTCATATTCAAGAAAAGTATAAATCACTGAAATTAATCAGAAAAAATTTCCCTCAACAGAATCACCCGGCCAGAACCGGATTCTGTCCACTTGGGGAAAACATATGTGTAAAAAAGTAATCCACGGATTTGAACCACCCTACAAAACCATCATCCTTTTTCTTTTCTTATTTTTTTATTAGGGAGGGTTCCGGGAAACCTTCGGAGCCAGCATGACCGACCTTCTTTTCGCAATCTACCCGTGGGTAAAGTCGGTTCACATCATGGCCGTGATCTCATGGATGGCAGGGTTGTTCTATCTGCCCCGCTTGTTCGTCTATCACGTAGAAAAGGCTCAGGCGGTCGACGGAGCGCAGGAGATCTTCTTTGAAATGGAAGAAAAGCTGCTGCGCGTGATCATGCGCCCGGCTATGGTCGTGGCGTGGGTCTGCGGGCTGATCATGGTCTTCACGCCCGGCATTGTTGGTTGGGATTGGACTTGGCCCTGGGCCAAGGGGGTCGCGGTGATCGGGATGACCTGGTTCCATCATTGGCTGATGGCGCGGCGCAAGGACTTCATAGAGGGGCGAAATAAGCTCACTGGGCGGCAGTACCGCATGATGAACGAGGTTCCGACGGTTTTGATGGTTATCATTGTCCTGGCGGTCGTTCTGAAGTTCTGAGGGCACAAACTACTTAGGAAATACAAGGGCAGTTTGACTCCAACAAAGGTCACGCTTATGTAGAGGTCAACACGCCCGTCCGGGCGGCGTATCTTCCGTACTGAAATTCCACTTCGTGCCGCGCTGACAGCGGTGAAGGTTTGTATCATGTCCAATGAATCCTTGAATCTGGCCGATCTGAAAGCCAAAAGCCCCAAAGACCTTCTGGCGATGGCCGAAGAACTGGAGATCGAAAACGCCTCGACCATGCGCAAGGGCGAGATGATGTTCCAGATCCTGCGCGAACGCGCGGATGAGGGCTGGACCGTTGGCGGCGATGGCGTGCTGGAAGTGCTGCAAGACGGTTTTGGCTTCCTGCGTTCGCCCGAGGCAAACTATCTGCCGGGTCCTGACGACATTTATGTCTCGCCTGACATGATCCGCCTGCATTCGCTGCGCACTGGCGACACCGTTGAAGGTGAAATCAAGGCGCCCGATGACAACGAACGGTATTTTGCGCTGACCAAGGTCACAAAGATCAACTTTGAAGACCCCGAGAAAGCTAAGCACAAGATCCTGTTCGACAACCTGACACCTTTGTACCCAGACGAACGTCTGAAGATGGAGATCGAAGATCCCACCATCAAAGACAAGTCCGCTCGCGTGATCGACCTTGTTGCACCAATTGGTAAAGGACAGCGGTCGCTGATCGTGGCGCCTCCGCGGACGGGTAAGACGGTGATCCTGCAGAACATCGCGCACTCGATCGAACAGAACCACCCCGAGTGCTATCTGATCGTCCTGCTGATCGATGAACGTCCCGAAGAGGTGACGGACATGCAGCGCTCGGTGAAGGGTGAGGTCGTGTCTTCGACCTTTGATGAACCGGCGACGCGCCACGTGGCCGTTTCGGAAATGGTGATCGAAAAGGCTAAGCGTCTGGTTGAGCACAAACGAGATGTTGTGATTCTTTTGGACTCTATCACAAGACTTGGTAGGGCGTTTAACACTGTGGTCCCATCTTCGGGTAAGGTTCTGACCGGTGGTGTGGATGCGAATGCTCTGCAACGACCCAAACGGTTCTTTGGTGCGGCCCGGAACATCGAAGAGGGCGGTTCGCTGACCATCATCGCCACAGCGCTGATCGACACCGGCAGCAGGATGGACGAGGTGATCTTTGAAGAATTCAAAGGCACGGGTAACTCGGAAATCGTGTTGGACCGCAAAATCGCCGACAAGCGTGTGTTCCCGGCGATTGACATCCTCAAATCGGGCACCCGGAAAGAGGATCTGCTGGTCGACAAGGGTGATCTGGCCAAAACATTTGTTCTACGCCGCATCCTCAACCCGATGGGGACGACCGACGCGATCGAGTTCCTGCTGTCCAAGTTGAAACAGACGAAGACGAATGGCGAGTTCTTCGATTCAATGAATACCTGACACAGGTCTTAACGGACGCGAGGCCTTCGAATGGATACGATATTCGCCTTGGCCAGCGCGCAAGGCAAAGCAGGGGTGGCGGTTATACGCCTCTCTGGTCCTTTAGCGCACTCGGCGGTCAAGGATCTGACGGGCGGGGAACTTCCCGCGCGCGGTATGAATTTTCGCACGCTACGCGGGCCGGATGGATCTCGTCTGGATAACGGGTTGGTGCTGACGTTCCAGGCTCCGGCCAGTTTCACCGGTGAGGACGTCGCAGAGCTGCAAATTCATGGTAGCACTGCGTCGGTGAATGCTGTGATGCGGTGTTTGTCTGATACCGATGGTTTGCGCCTGGCTGAACCCGGAGAATTCACCCGTCGCGCGTTGGAAAACGGCAAGATGGATCTGACTCAGGTCGAAGGTCTTGCCGATTTGATCGACGCGGAAACTGAAGCGCAACGCAAGCAGGCGCAGACTATTCTAGCTGGGGGTCTGGGGCAGCTTGCCGAGCGTTGGCGTCGCGACCTGATCCGTGCTGCGTCCCTGCTTGAGGCCGTGATCGATTTTGCGGATGAAGAGGTGCCAACCGATGTCACGCCTGAAGTTCGGGCCTTAGTTGAAGGTGTCATGTCCGACCTGATGCGTGAAGCCGAAGGCGTCAAGATTGCTGAACGTATTCGCACAGGATTTGAAGTTGCTATTGTCGGCTTGCCCAATGCTGGAAAGTCTACTTTGCTGAATGCGCTGGCCGGGCGAGAAGCCGCGATAACATCGGAATATGCCGGAACTACACGCGATGTGATCGAAGTGCGGATGGACTTGGACGGTCTGCCGGTAACACTGTTGGACACGGCCGGATTGCGCGAAACCGAAGATCATGTGGAATCATTGGGGATTGCGTTGGCAAAGAAACGGGCGGAAGCTGCGGATATGCGAGTGTTTCTGACAGCTGACCCGTCCGAATTGGATGTGCAGTTTCAGTCCGAAGATATCCAAGTTTTCCCTAAATCCGACCTTCGAGATGAGGGTGAAAATGGCATTTCTGGGAAAACAGGCCACGGAGTGGATGCACTTGTTGCCCGTATATCGCGTATTTTGTCATCGCGAACCACGACATCTGGTATTGCGACACGAGAAAGGCACCGTGTTGCGCTGATCAATGCGCAACAGGCCTTGAACGCGGCAATCTCGGTTCTGGAATCAGGCCCAGACCTGTATGATATCGCTGCCGAAGAAATGCGCACAGCTATCAGAACGTTGGAATCTCTGGTTGGGAGGATCGGGGTTGAAGACTTGTTGGACGAAATATTCTCGAGTTTCTGCTTGGGCAAGTAAGGAGTGTTTCACGTGAAACATTCGGATTTTGATGTCATCGTCATCGGCGCGGGCCACGCAGGAACCGAGGCAGCCCACGCCGCCGCACGGATGGGTGTGAATACCGCGTTGGTGACTTTGTCAGCCGCCGACATTGGTGTCATGTCATGCAACCCAGCAATCGGAGGGCTGGGCAAAGGCCACTTAGTACGCGAAATCGATGCCATGGACGGCGTTATGGGGCGCGTTGCAGATCGGGCCGGAATTCAGTTTCGGTTGCTAAATCGTCGCAAGGGGCCCGCGGTGCAAGGTCCCCGAACGCAGGCAGACCGGACTTTGTACCGGGCGGCAATGCAAAAAGAAACTCAAGCTCAACAAGGGTTGAGCGTTATTGTCGGTGAAGTGACTGATTTCCTGATCGTCGCCGATCGTGTTGCCGGTATCCGATTGGCGGACGACTCAGAAATCCGAGCAAAAGCAGTGATCTTAACATCCGGGACATTTCTGCGTGGTGTGATCCATATTGGGGATGAGGCCAAACCGGGCGGACGAATGGGCGACAGACCGTCGGTTCGATTGGCAGAAAGATTAGATAGCTTTGAGTTACCACTTGGTCGTTTGAAAACGGGCACTCCGCCAAGATTGGACGGACGAACGATTGATTGGTCAGATCTAGAGCGTCAAGACGGAGACGATGAACCAAGCCTGTTCTCTTTTTTGTCCAGTTCGGTTGTAGCTCCCCAAATCTCGTGTGGTATTACACATACGAATGCCCAAACACACGAGATAATCGAAAAGAACTTGGCGCGTTCAGCAATGTATGGCGGCCATATTGATGGCGTTGGCCCGCGGTACTGTCCTTCAATTGAAGATAAGATTGTTCGATTTGCCGAAAAGGACTCCCACCAGATATTTCTGGAGCCGGAAGGGGTCAATGATCACACAATATATCCAAATGGAATCTCAACTTCGTTGCCGCAGGGCATTCAGCGCGAATATGTCCAGTCTATTAAGGGCTTGGAAAAAGCCAAGATTCTGCAACCAGGATACGCGATCGAATATGATTACGTGGATCCTCGTGTGTTAACTTCCTCGCTGTCTCTGCCATCTGTGCCAGGTTTATATTTGGCAGGTCAAATTAATGGAACCACTGGGTATGAAGAGGCGGCTGCTCAGGGCTTGGTAGCGGGACTAAATGCCGCCCTGGCCACCTTGGATAGAGAACCTGTTCATTTTACACGTGCAGACAGTTACATAGGGGTAATGATTGACGACCTTACCACCAAGGGAGTCGCGGAGCCTTACCGGATGTTCACGTCTCGTGCTGAGTTTCGCCTGTCATTGCGAGCAGACAATGCAGACCAGAGGTTAACGCCGGTCGGAATTAAGCTGGGGTGCGTAACACCTAAACGGGAAGAAGTGTTTTCCGAGAAGATGAAGAAGTTAACGGCGGCAAAGTCGTTGCTAAATAAGCGGAAATATACGCCGAAAGAGATAAACGCGGCAGGAATTTCGGTTAATAACGACGGCAATCGTCGAGATGGCATGGCGATTCTGGCGTTTCCCAAAGTCAATTACTCGGATTTGATCCCACTAATTTCGGGCTCGGAAGCCGTTGACCCTGATATCCGCCAACAAGTGGAGCGTGACGCGCTGTACGCGAACTATATTGAGCGGCAGAAAAGAGACGTCGAAGCAATGCGCCGGGATGAAGCTTATGAAATTCCTAGGGGTTTCGATTTTTTTGCCCTGGAAGGCCTGTCGTCAGAGATGAAACAAAAGCTGTCCCGAGCAAAGCCGGAGAATATCGGTCAGGCTAGTCGCGTCGAAGGCGTTACGCCTGCAGCTCTGACATTGGTTTTGGCCAGACTTCGCCGCGACCAGAAAGTGCGAAAGATATGAGGGACGACTTGAATGTTTCACGTGAAACATTTTCCCGGCTGACCACTTATGTGGATTTGGTCAAAAAGTGGAATCAAAGCATAAATCTTGTCTCGAGGAACAGCCTGGAGGACATATGGGAGCGGCACATCAAAGATTCTGTGCAAGTTTATCGCTGCGCCGACAGCTTCAATTCTTGGGTTGATCTGGGTAGTGGGGGCGGATTTCCAGGTATGGTCTGTGCGATTCTGGCTATGGAAGAATATCCGGACGCCTTGTTCACACTGGTGGAGAGTGATCAAAGAAAATCAGCATTTCTGCGAAATGTGGCGCGTGAATGCAGCACGAATTGCCGGGTAATTTCCAAACGAATTGAATCCGTTGACCCCTTGAATGCCGATGTTTTGTCAGCCCGCGCGCTTGCAGAATTAAAGGTCTTATTATCGTTTTGCGACAGGCATTTAGGCGAATCTGGGACAGCCCTGTTGCCGAAAGGCGCGAAGTGGAAAAAAGAACTGTCGGACGCGCAGGAGGAATGGAATTTCGATGCCGAGCCGATTAAAAGTTTAACCGAGTCCCAAGCCGTTATCCTTAAGATAAAAGGAGTTTCTCGTGGTTGATTTGTCTCGTCCTTCTGGCCCTCGGATAATTGCGGTAGCTAATCAGAAGGGCGGTGTTGGAAAGACAACAACTGCGATCAACCTCGCTGCGGGCCTGGCAGAAGCTGGATGCAAAGTTCTCGTGGTCGATTTGGACCCGCAGGGCAACGCGTCCACCGGTTTAGGTGTCGAAGACCGGGATTGGACGACATATGATCTGATCCTGGATGATGCACCGCTGGAGGCGGTCGTTCAGGAAACAGAAATTGGTGGGCTTTTTGTTATCCCGGCGACTGTGGATCTAAGTTCGGCTGATATCGAACTTATTTCCAACGAAAAACGCAGCTATCTGCTTCATGACGCATTGCGTCAAACCGCTATCGACAAGTTTGGGTTTGACTTTGTTCTGATCGATTGCCCGCCTTCGCTGAACCTTTTAACCGTCAACGCAATGGTTGCAGCGCATTCTGTGCTGGTTCCGCTGCAAAGTGAGTTCTTTGCGCTTGAGGGCCTATCGCAGCTTATGCTGACCATTCGAGAGGTTCGGCAAACCGCAAACCCCGACCTCAGAATCGAAGGTGTTGTGCTGACTATGTATGACAACCGCAACAACTTGTCCCGTCAGGTGGAAAAAGACGCGCGTGACAATCTGGGTGAGATGGTATTTAAAACCAAGATACCCAGAAATGTTCGGGTCAGCGAGGCTCCGTCTTACGCTTTGCCAGTTCTGCAATATGATTCTGGGTCCTTAGGGGCGATGGCGTACCGACACTTGGCGCGCGAGGTCATGCATAAGAATAAAAAAGCCGCCTGAATGGCGGTAGGAGGTCACAGTGGCAGCAAAGAAATCGAAACCTCGGGGGTTGGGGCGCGGATTGTCTGCATTGATGGCGGATGTAACGCAGGAAACCGAAGGCCGCGTCATGTCCGAACCACGCCGCCCGGACATGAAAGTCCCGATTGAAAAACTGCACGCCAATCCGAACCAGCCGCGCCGTACTTTTTCACGAGAGCAACTGGATGAACTGGCGGCTTCGGTCAAGGAAAAGGGCATTATCCAACCTTTGATCGTGCGTGAAATCTCGGAAGGTGATTATGAGATTGTCGCTGGTGAGCGGCGCTGGCGCGCTGCGCAGATGGCGCAACTGCATGAAATTCCAGTTATTGTGCGGGATTTCGACGACACCGAGGTTCTGGAAGTCGCGATAATTGAGAATATCCAGCGTGCTGACCTGAACGCTGTAGAAGAGGCCGCGGGTTACAAACAGCTTATGGACCGCTTTGGCCATACGCAGGAAAAAATGGCCGAGGCTCTGGGTAAAAGCCGGAGCCATATCGCAAACCTGCTGCGATTGCTGTCATTGCCAATGGATGTGCAGCATTTCGTGGTCGAGGGAAAGCTGTCCGGCGGCCATGCGCGGGCGTTGATTACCGCCGAAAACCCAACTGAGCTGGCGAAAATTGTGATCCGCGATGGCCTTTCAGTCCGCGCGACCGAGGCGTTGGTTAAGAAACAACAGCAGCCGAATGAAGCCAAACCGGTCCCTCGGGCGCGTAATCTGGATGCAGGGAAGGATGCGGATACGCGGGCATTGGAAAAGGATCTGTCAGCCATTCTGGCGATGAAGGTTGTCATCAACCATAAAGCGGGGACCGAGACGGGGCAGGTTGTATTAACCTATGAAAACCTGGATCAACTCGACGATCTTTGCGCCAAGCTCAGCCGTTAGGGCGGGTCCAGATAAAGGTTAGCACAGCGCCCAAAACGATCGCCTGGATTGCAAGAACGTACCCCGGTACAGAAATCAGGACTGAAATTCCAAAAACGGCGGCAATCGACACGGTTGCCGCTTTTTTTGCACTTGCACGAATGGCGCCGGAGCTTTGCCAATCAATAATCATTGGGCCGAACGTGCGATGTGTGATCAGCCAATTATGCAAACGGGACGATGAGCGCGCGAAGAAGAAGGCGGCCAACAGCAGGAACGGGACGGTCGGTAGCAGTGGCAGCACGACACCGATGACTGCAAGCGCCACGCAAATCAATCCCAGAGTAGCCCAAAGATACTGCATGCTACCCCAGCAATTCCCGGATAACGGCATTCAACACGGCGCGTCCGTTTTTGGTGGCCTTAAGCCGACGGTCTTGCACCTCGACCATGCCGATTTCACTCAGATCGTTGAGTTTGCCATGTGGCAGCTCATACGATGATAGTGCACTGTAGCGATCTATATCTAGACCATCCGAAACACGTAGCCCCATCATAAGGTATTCATTTGCCTGATCTTGCGGGCTGAGCGCGGTGCGTTCCTTTTCACCCGATCCCTTGAGGGCAGCGGTCAACCACGCGGTGGGCGACAAGTAGGTTTCAGTGGCGTATTTGGTGTTATGAACCGTGATGCGCCCATGAGCGCCGGGTCCGATGCCCACATAATCCCCGTAGTTCCAATAGATCAGATTGTGCCGCGACTCCGCGCCTGGTCGGGCGTGGTTTGACACTTCATAGGCGGGCAGGCCGTGGGCCTCACAAATCTCCTGCGTGGCGAGGTACATGTCAGCGGCGTGGTCATCCTCGGGCAGGCCGCGCAGTTTGCCCACCGCGTAACGGTCGCCAAAGGCGGTGCCTTCCTCGATCGTCAGTTGGTACAGTGACAGATGATCAACGGCCATCGACAGGGCTTCGGTTAGTTCCGCGCGCCAATCGTCCAACGTTTGATGCTGGCGGGCATAGATCAGGTCGAAACTGACGCGGTCAAAGCAATTACGGGCGATATCAAAGGCGGCGCGGGCCTCGGCCACCGTGTGGATACGGCCCAGACGACGCAGATCTTCATCGTTCAGCGCTTGTACCCCCATCGAGATCCGGTTCACGCCGGCATCACGATAGGCAGCGAAGCGCCCAGCCTCGACCGAGCCGGGATTGGCCTCAAGCGTGATTTCCATGTCATTGGCGGGCCGCCACAGGGCGCGGGCCTCATCAATCACAGCGGCGACGGTGTCGGGGTCCATCAGGGATGGGGTGCCGCCACCGAAGAAGATCGTGTTCAGGACGCGATTGGGCGTTTCTGTGGCAGAGCGACGCAACTCGGTCAGATATGCCTCAAGCCATTGTTTTTGATCGATATTACGCGATACATGGCTGTTGAAATCACAATAGGGGCATTTGGCCTCGCAAAAGGGCCAGTGCACGTACAGGCCAAAGCCCCCGTTGCGCCAATCATCCGCCAAAGCAGCCCTTCACGAACATCTCCACCGCGCGACCGCGATGGCTGATCTTGTTCTTTTCCCAGCGATCCATCTCGGCAAAGGTAATGTCATAGCCGTCGGGAACAAACATCGGGTCATATCCAAACCCGCCTTCGCCGCGAATGGGCCAGACCAGATGGCCGGGGGCGATGCCCTCGAACACTTCGTCATGACCGTCGGGCCAGGCCAGCACCAGGGTGCTGCGGAACTGGGCAGTACGCGGGTGGGGGGCGTTTTTGGTGTCCAACTCATTATGAGCGCGGGTCATCGCCATCAGGAAATCCCGGCCATTGCCAGTTTCGGCCCAATCGGCAGTGTAGACGCCGGGTGCGCCGTTCAGCGCGTCGATGGTGATCCCGGAATCGTCCGACAGGGCAGGCAGGCCGGTCGCTTTGGCCGCGGCATGCGCCTTGATCCGGGCATTGCCGACAAAGGTATCCTCTGTCTCTTCCGGTTCGGGCAGGTTCATCTCGCCCGCGCCGATCACGGTCACGCCAAAGGGCTCAAGAAGATGCGCCATCTCCTCAAGCTTGCCTCTGTTGTGCGTGGCGACCAGCAGCCTGTCGCTGTCGAACTTGCGGGTCATGCGGTGGCGGCTTTCTGTGCCGCTGCCAGTTCGCCGACGCCTTTCTCGGCCAGATCCATCAGCTGATCCATCTGCGGGCGGCTAAAGACCGAGCCTTCGGCGCTCATCTGTACTTCGATCAGCTTGCCCGAGCCGGTCATGATGAAGTTGCCATCCACACCGGCTTCGCTGTCTTCGGGGTAGTCCAGATCCAGCACCGGCTGACCGGCATAGATGCCACAAGACACGGCGGCGACAGGATCGACCAGAGGATCGGAAATCACATCGCCCGTTTTCATCAGCTTGTTCACCGCCAGACGCAGCGCGACCCAACCGCCGGTGATCGAGGCGCAGCGGGTGCCGCCATCGGCCTGAATGACATCGCAGTCGACAGTGATCTGTCGTTCACCCAGCGCCACCCGGTCGACACCGGCGCGCAGGGCGCGGCCAATCAGGCGCTGGATTTCCACGGTGCGACCGCCTTGCTTGCCTGAGGCCGCCTCACGCCGCATACGCGTGTTGGTCGCGCGGGGCAGCATACCGTATTCGGCAGTCACCCAGCCAAGGCCCGAGCCCTTGATAAAGGGCGGCACGCGGTCCTCGATCGTGGCGGTACACAGCACATGGGTGTCGCCCATCTTGATCAGGCAAGACCCTTCGGCATGTTTGGTGAAACCTGTCTCGATGGAAACAGCGCGCATTTCGTCTAGATTACGTCCTGAGGGTCGCATGGAATTTCCTTTGTTTGCTGGCTTTGGGATACCGCCCCGTGGCGTTACGATGCAACCCCGATTGACCTTTCATTTACCTGCGATTTAATGACGATCCAGCAGGGGGCCGCCGATGAGCGAAGCAAGTAATATTCTGAATGAGATGAACGACCGCTCGCGCGAAGTGTTCCGGTTGATCGTCGAAAGCTATTTGGAGAGCGGCGAGCCGGTGGGCAGCCGCACCCTGACCCGCACCTTGTCGGAGAAAGTCAGCGCCGCTACGGTGCGCAATGTGATGCAGGATCTGGAGTTTCTGGGCCTGCTGGACAGCCCTCATGTAAGCGCAGGGCGGATTCCGACGCAGCAGGGGCTGCGAATGTTTGTTGACGGGTTGCTTGAGGTTGGCGATCTGGGCGCCGACGATCGGCAGAAGCTGAATGAGACATTAGGCTCTAACACGGGCGATGTGGGCGGAATGCTGGACCGGGTGGGATCGGCCTTGTCACACGTGACACAAGGTGCGTCACTGGTGCTGACGCCCAAGCATGAGGCCGAGATCAAGCATATCGAGTTTGTCTCGCTGGGCCATGACCGCGCTTTGGTGGTGCTGGTGTTTTCGGACGGGCACGTGGAAAACCGCCTGTTCACTCCGCCGCCGGGGCAGACGCCGAGTTCCATGCGCGAGGCGGCGAATTTCCTGAACGCGCTGATTGAGGGCCGCACGATTAGCGAAGTGCGCAAGCAGATGCTGTCTCAGATCGACGCGCGTAAACAGGAAATTGATGTTCTGGCGCGTGACATGGTCGAAAGCGGAATCGCGGCCTGGGACGGGGACGGAGGCGACTCGGCCCGGTTGATCGTGCGGGGGCGGGCGAATCTGCTGGCGGATTCGGGCGAAGTTGAAGAGCTGGACCGCATTCGCACCCTGTTTGACGATCTGGAACGTAAGCGTGACATCGCCGAATTCCTTGAATTGACCGAAGATGGCGAGGGTGTACGCATTTTTATCGGCTCTGAGAACAAACTTTTCTCACTTTCGGGTTCCTCTTTGGTGGTGTCTCCATATATGAACGCTGATCGTAAGATAATCGGTGCGGTCGGGGTTATTGGACCCACGCGACTGAACTATGGACGGATCGTGCCGATCGTGGATTATACGGCGCAACTGGTCGGCAAGCTGATTTCCGACCGGAGCTAGAGGGTAAGAGATGGCAGAGCCCAAAAACGAAGATTTTCTGGACGATATCGCAATGGCCGAAGCGGAAGAGCTGGCCGAGGACCTTGTTGAGATTAGCGAAGAAGAGCTTGAGATCGACGCGTTGCGCGCCGAGCGAGATGCGTTCAAGGACAAGTTCATGCGCGCCCTGGCGGATGCGGAGAACGCGCGGAAACGTGGCGATAAGGCCCGTCGCGATGCGGAACAGTATGGTGGGTCGAAGCTGGCCCGTGACATGCTGCCGGTTTACGATAACATGAAACGCGCGCTTGAGGCTGCGACCGATGAGCAGAAAGAAGTGGCTGCTGGTTTGATAGAAGGCGTGGAACTGACCATGCGCGCACTGAAGGATGTATTCCAAAAACATGGGATTGTGGTGATCACGCCGGAAGTTGGGGATCGGTTTGATCCAAACATGCATGAGGCGATGTTCGAAGCCCCGGTTCCTGGCACCAAGGCGGGCGACATCATTCAGGTCTCGGCTGAAGGATTCATGCTACATGACCGTTTGCTGCGTCCGGCGCAGGTTGGAGTGTCGTCGACACCTGCGAGCTGATTGGCCTCTGCGAGGCCAAGCCTCCGGCGGAGGTATTTTTGAACAGAAGAAGGGGCGGTCAGTTTTTGGCCGCCTCTTTTAGTTTGTAGATCAGGTCGAGTGCTTCGCGTGGAGTGAGTTCGTCCGGCAGGATATCTTGCAGCATGTCTGAGACCGGCGAGGGTTTCGGCGTGTGTGGTGGAGGTGGTGGCGCAGCTGAGAAAAGTGGTAGGTCGTCAATCAGCGCTTTTTGCTTGCCGCCTTCGCGTTCGGTTTTTTCCAGTTGTTCAAGGACGGTTCGGGCGCGATCGACGACAGATGCTGGGAGGCCCGCCAACTGTGCGACCTGCACGCCATAGGAGCGGTCGGCGGCGCCTTTGTGGACCTCATGCAGGAAGATCACCTCGCCCTGCCATTCCTTGACAGCGACGGTGGCGTTGTCGACGCCTTCGAGTTTTCCGGCCAGTGCTGTGAGTTCGTGGTAGTGGGTGGCAAACAGCGCGCGGCATTGGTTGGCGGCGTGCAAGTGCTCCAGCGTGGCCCAGGCGATCGAGAGGCCGTCATAAGTGGCGGTGCCGCGGCCAATTTCATCCAGAATAACCAGCGCGCGGTCGTCGGCTTGATTGAGGATGGCGGCGGTTTCGACCATTTCGACCATGAAGGTCGAGCGGCCGCGGGCCAGATCGTCGGAGGCTCCGACCCGGCTGAACAGTTGGCTGACCACGCCGAGATGGGTCTGTTCTGCTGGGACATAGCTGCCCATTTGGGCTAGCAGGGCGATCAGCGCGTTTTGGCGCAAGAAGGTTGACTTACCGGCCATGTTGGGACCGGTCAGCAGCCAGATCGCGGCCCCCTGATCGGCGCTCAGATCGCAGTCATTGGCGATGAAAGCATCACCCGATTGCTGGCGCAGCGCGTGTTCCACGACCGGATGGCGACCGCTTTGCACGTTGAACGCGCGCGAGCTGTCGACCTGTGGGCGGCACCAGTTTTCACCCCGCGCCAGATCGGCGAGCGCGGTGGTCAGGTCCAGTTCTGCCAGCCCTCGGGCAGCTTGGTTGAGACGGGCGGCGAGGGTCAGAATATCGCAAGAAAGCCTTTGATAGAGCCGTTTTTCAATCTCAAGCGCCATGTTTCCTGCGTTTAAGATGCGAGTTTCGATCTCGGACAGTTCGACCGTAGTGAACCGTACTTGGTTCGCGGTGGTCTGGCGGTGGATATAGGTCTCAGAGAACGGCGGGTTCAGCATTTTTTCGGCATGTGTGGCCGTTGTTTCGATAAAATAGCCCAGCACGTTGTTGTGCTTGATTTTCAGCGACGTGATGCCGGTATGTTCCGCGTATTTCTGCTGGAATCCAGCGATGACGGATCGACCTTCATCGCGCAGGGTGCGCGCTTCGTCCAGTTCTGCGTCGAAACCGGGGGCGATGAAGCCTCCGTCGCGGGCCAGAAGGGGTGGCTCGGCCACCAATGCTTCGTCCAGAAGGTTTAGTAGATCGTCGAACCCTACAAGGTTTTGCAATGCGGTCGAGAGCAGAACGGGCAGATCCTGCGCCTCACAGATTTCAGCAATCGCGGCCGCCTGCGTCAGGCCGTTGCGGATTGCGGCCAGATCGCGTGGCCCGCCGCGTTCAAGTGACAGGCGCGACAGGGCGCGGTCCAGATCGGGGGTTTTGCGCAGCGCCTCGCGCAGATCTGACGCGATCAGGCTGTCCTCGGTCGCGAAAGCCACCGCATCGAGTCGCGCATGGATCACGTCCAGATTGCGGGACGGGCTGGACAGGCGCTGCTCCAGCAGTCGCGCGCCGCCCGGCGTCACTGTGCGGTCAACCACAGAAAGTAGTGATCCGGCGCGCCCACCTGACAGGGATCGTGTGAGTTCCAGATTGCGGCGCGTGGCGGCGTCGATCTGCACCACGCGGTCCTCGGATTCCTTGAGCGGTGTTTGCAGCAAGGGCAATTTGCCCTTTTGGGTGATCTCAAGATAATCGATCAGCGCACCCATGGCGGACACTTCGGCCCGGCTAAAACTACCGAACGCATCCAAGGCACCTACGTGAAACAGCCCACATATGCGTTTTTCCGCAGCTGTACTGTCGAAACTGGCGCGCCCGATGGGGGTAAGCGAAATGCCCAGATCACGGACCGTCTCGTTCAACGCCTGTTCCATCCCGTCGCCCACGATCAACTCGGACGGGACCAACCGCGCCAGCTCAGGGCTGAGCCGAACGGATGTCAAAGGCATTACGTGAAACGCCCCGGTGGAAATGTCGGCCCAGGCTAAAGCGGCCTCATCCCGGACCTCGGCGTAAGCGGCCAGAAAGTTGTGGCGGCGGGCCTCAAGCAGGGCGTCCTCGGTCAGTGTGCCGGGCGTCACGAGACGCACAACATCGCGCCGAACGACCGATTTAGAGCCTCTTTTCTTTGCCTCAGCCGGGCTTTCCATCTGTTCGCATACGGCCACGCGAAAGCCTTTGCGGATCAGCGTCAGCAGATAGCCCTCGGCGGCATGAACCGGCACGCCGCACATCGGGATGTCGGCCCCGTTGTGCTTGCCGCGTTTGGTCAGGGCAATGTCCAGCGCCTCGGCGGCGTTCACCGCATCCTCGAAAAACATCTCATAGAAATCGCCCATGCGGTAGAACAGCAGGGCGTCTGAATGGGCCTCTTTGATCTCAAGATATTGCGCCATCATCGGCGTGACTGTGGACAAAAGCGGCCCCCTCTTGGCGTCTTCCGGTCGCGACCTTACAAATCCCCCAACCGTGACGAAAGGTGAAAACGTATTGTCGTTGAGGCGCAGCCCTGCCTGCGCTATGACGCATAAGCCCCGAAGTCATGGAAACGACCTAAAAGATGCCCAAAACGAAGATCACCGAAGCAGAGGCACTGGCCTTTCACCTGGACCCCACCCCCGGCAAGTGGGAGGTGCAGGCCACCGTTCCCATGACCACGCAGCGCGATCTGTCGCTGGCCTACAGTCCCGGTGTCGCGGTGCCTTGTGAGGCCATCGCTGCCGCGCCCGAGACGGCGTATGACTATACCAACAAGGGCAATCTGGTGGCTGTGATCTCGAACGGGACGGCAGTTCTGGGCCTTGGGAACCTTGGTGCACTGGGCGGTAAGCCGGTGATGGAAGGCAAGGCCGTTCTGTTCAAACGCTTCGCCGATGTGAACTCGATCGATATCGAGCTGGATACCGAGGACCCGGATGAATTCTGCCGTGCGGTGAAACTCATGGGGCCGACCTTCGGCGGCGTCAACCTTGAAGACATCAAGGCGCCCGAGTGTTTCATCATCGAACAGCGCCTGAAGGAAGAGATGGATATTCCAGTCTTCCACGATGACCAACACGGGACCGCGGTGATCTGTGCAGCGGGTCTGCTGAATGCGCTGCATATCTCGGGCAAGAAGATTGAGGACGTGAAGATCGTTCTGAACGGGGCAGGTGCGGCGGGGATCGCCTGTATTGAGCTGCTCAAATCCATGGGCGCTCGGCATGAGAACTGCATCGTTTGCGACACCAAGGGCGTGATCTATCAAGGCCGGACCGAGGGGATGAACCAGTGGAAATCGGCCCATGCGATCACCACGGACCTGCGCACGCTGGAAGAGGCGATGAAAGGCGCAGACGTCTTCCTGGGCGTTTCGGTCAAAGGCGCGGTGACGCAGGATATGGTTGCCTCGATGGCCGACAACCCTGTCATCTTCGCTATGGCAAACCCCGACCCTGAGATCACCCCGGAAGAAGCGCATGAGGTCCGCGTCGATGCCATCGTCGCCACAGGACGCAGCGATTACCCCAATCAGGTGAACAACGTGTTGGGCTTTCCCTACCTGTTCCGCGGCGCGCTGGATATCCACGCCCGCGCCATCAATGACGAGATGAAGATTGCCTGTGCCCACGCGTTGGCAAATTTGGCGCGCGAGGATGTGCCGGATGAGGTCGCCATGGCCTATGGCAAATCGCTGACATTCGGGCGCGACTATATCATCCCCACGCCGTTCGACCCGCGTTTGATCCACCGCATTCCACCTGCCGTGGCCAAGGCTGGGATGGATACCGGCGCAGCGCGGCGTCCGATCATTGACATGGACGCCTATGAGCTGAGCCTAAAATCCCGCATGGACCCGACCGCCAGCATCCTACGTGGTCTGAACGCCCGTGCCCGCGCCGCGCAAAGCCGGATGATCTTTGCCGAGGGCGACGACCCTCGCGTGCTGCGCGCCGCAGTGACATATCAGCGGTCGGGCTTTGGCAAGGCACTGGTTGTGGGGCGCCCCGATGACGTGAAGCAAAAGCTGGAAGAGGCCGGTCTGGGCGATGCCGTGCGCGAGTTGGAGGTGGTGAATGCTGCCAATACCAACCATCTCGAGACCTACTCGAATTTTCTTTATCAGCGTCTGCAACGCAAAGGGTTCGACCGCAAGGATATTCACCGTTTGGCCGCGCGCGACCGGCATGTGTTTTCTTCGCTGATGCTGGCCCATGGCCATGGCGATGGTCTGGTCACGGGGGCGACGCGCAAGTCAGCGCATGTGCTGGACCGGATCAACCATGTGTTTGACGCCGACGCCGCGCACGGAGCAGCGGGTGTGACGGCCCTTTTGCACAAGGGGCGGATTGTTCTGATCGGCGATACGCTGGTCCATGAATGGCCGGATGAGAATGATCTGGCAAATATTGCCGAACGCTCAGCCGCCGTTGCGCGCCATATGGGGCTTGAACCACGCGTTGCCTTCGTCAGTTTCTCGACCTTTGGCTATCCGGTGTCGGAACGCGCCGAAAAGATGCACCGTGCGCCTGCGGTTCTGGATCAGCGCGGCGTCGATTTCGAATACGAAGGCGAGATGACCGTGGATGTGGCCCTGAATGTGGATCAACAGGCGGGCTATCCGTTCCAGCGTTTGACCGGCCCAGCCAATATCCTGATCGTGCCCGCGCGGCACTCTGCCTCGATCTCGACCAAGCTGATGCAGGAGATGGGCGGCGCGACCGTGATTGGCCCGATCCTGTCTGGGATCGACAAGCCGATTCAAATCTGTTCGACCGTCTCGACGGCGAATGACATCCTGAACATGGCCATTCTGGCCTCGTGTGACATTTCGGGCAAACCATGACGATCTGGAACCTCGGCTCGATCAATGCGGATATGATCTATGATGTGCCGCACCTTCCCGGACCGGGGGAAACGCTCTCGGCCAATCGGCTCGACCGGTTTCTGGGCGGCAAGGGTGCGAACATGTCCGTGGCTTCGGCCCGAGCCGGGGCGCGGATTGCACATATCGGGGCCGTCGGGTTCGATGGGCGCTGGGCGCGGGATCGGTTGACGGAATATGGCGTCGATACTCGCCATATCGCGCAGGTGGATGTGCCGACGGGCCATGCGATCATCGCCGTGGATGCCGAGGGTGAGAACAATATCATCCTGTTTCAGGGCTCGAACCATGCGATTTCACAGGATCAACTGGGGCAAGCGCTGTCATCTGCGTCGCAAGGCGATCTGTTGGTGATGCAGAACGAAACCAATCTGCAGGTTGAGGCGGCGAAGATGGGACGCGAGCTGGGCCTGACGGTCTGTTATGCTGCTGCTCCGTTTCAGGCAGAGTCCGTTCAGGCCGTGCTGCCATATCTGGATTTTTTGATCCTCAACGCGGTCGAGGCCGAGCAGCTGCGCGAGGCCACCGGTCAACCTGTAACGGACCTTCAGATTGAACATGTGATTGTCACACTGGGTGCCGAGGGCGCGCGGTACTATCACCGTGGAGAGGTCTCGGATTTTCCGGCCCACAAGGTGCATGCTGTGGATACTACGGGTGCGGGCGATACATTTACGGGGTATGTTCTGGCCGGAATGGATCGCGGGATGCCAATGGCGCAGGCGATCACCCAAGCAAATCGTGCCGCGGCCCTGATGGTCACGCGGCACGGTACGGCGGATGTAATACCGGACCTCAAAGAGGTCCGGGAGGCGCGGTTCGATTAAGACCCGGCAAAGGGTGCGTCGCCACCCCAAAGCTGTTTAACGCGGGCATCGCGGCCGCAGGCTTTGCGGTAGGCCTTATAGGCGTTCTTCTGACGCTTTGGGCCGAACCGGGTGAAGACCAGCTTGTCGCCCTTGTAGTAGTCCTGATGGTATTCCTCTGCCGGATAAAACGCGCCTTCTTGCAGGATCGGCGTTACGACCGTCTGGCCCAAGGCGCGTTGGGCGTCGGCTTTGGCTGCTTCGGCCTTGGCTTTTTCGCCTGCGTTAGAGACGAAAATCGCGGTGCGATAGCTGTCACCTCGGTCACAGAATTGACCGCCAGCATCCGTGGGGTCGACCGAGCGGAAGAACATGTTCAGCAGGGTTTCACGGGAAACGCGAGCCGGATCGAACGTGATCTGCACGGCCTCATAATGGCCCGAGCCACCTTTGGACACCTGATCATAAGTGGGGTTGGCCACCTGACCGCCTGTAAAGCCCGAAACCGCTCCGATCACGCCGGGGACAGATTCGAAATCGGATTCGACACACCAGAAACACCCTCCGGCAACGGTTAGGGTTTCGGTCCCGGCGGCGGGCGCAGGGGCTGCACGCAGCAAGGCTGCGATCGTAATCAAAGCAAAAAGAAGCGTCGGTTTGACGTAGTCGAGATAAGCGATGCGAGTCATGGCAGGTCTCCTTCTGAGATCAAAGCTGCCCTCTCTTTTCGTCTCATGCAATCCGCTGACATGGTTTGTCACGCGGTGGTGAGACGAGTTTATCCCAGCAACTGCCCAAGCTTCATCGCCACGCCCATATTTCCCGAAATCTTGAGCTTGCCCAACGCGACGCCTGTCATCGGGTTCAGTTTCCCGGTTAGCAGCTTGGTCAGATTGTCCCTGGAAATGCGGATCGTACAGTCGGTATCCTGATCCTGCGTCGTGGCTTGATTATCGGCCAGAACGATGACACCGTCCTCTCCGCAATCGAACTTCAGCGAGCCGTCAAAATTCTTGCCGGTCAGACCTTTTTGAATGCCGTCCGCGATCTCTTGCAACATGGTGTTCCTCCTCGGTTGACCTTTGCGTAAAGGTAAAGCGCGACGTCAGGCAAGGGTGACCCAACGGGAACTGACGTGGCAGTGATGGCACAAGAAAACCCGGCGCCGTTTCGGGCGCCGGGTTCCATCAAAGATCGGTTTTGATTACTTCGACAGACGCTTTTCACGCGCGGCCAGCAGCTTCAGGCGCAGCGCGTTCAACTGGATGAAGCCCGCCGCGTCGGTTTGGTCATAGGCACCGGCATCTTCCTCAAAGGTCACATGCGCTTCGGAATACAGCGAGTGATCCGACCAGCGGCCTACGGTCGAGGCCAGACCTTTGTACAGTTTCACGCGGACGGTGCCGGTGACATGTTCCTGGCTCTTGTCGATGGCGGCCTGCAGCATCTCACGCTCGGGTGAGTACCAGAAGCCGTTATAGATCAGCTCGGCATATTGCGGCATCAGCTGGTCTTTCAGGTGCATCGCGCCGCGGTCCATGGTGATGGATTCGATACCACGGTGCGCTTCCAGCAGGATTGTGCCGCCTGGCGTTTCATAGATGCCGCGCGATTTCATACCAACGAACCGGCCTTCGACCAGATCCAGACGGCCAATGCCGTGCTTGCCTCCATATTCGTTTAGCTTGGTCAGGATGGTAGCCGGGCTCATCGCCTCGCCATTGATGCTGACCGCGTCGCCTTTTTCAAAGCCGATTTCGATGAACTCGGGCTCGTTCGGGGCGTCTTCGGGATGGACTGTGCGCTGATAGACGTAGTCGGGTGCCATATCGGCGGGGTCTTCCAGAACCTTGCCCTCGGACGAGGTGTGCAGCAGGTTCGCATCGACCGAGAACGGGGCCTCGCCGCGTTTGTCCTTGGCGATCGGAATTTGATGCGCTTCGGCCCATTCGATCAGACGGGTCCGGCTGGTCAGATCCCATTCACGCCAAGGTGCGATCACCTTGATTTCTGGGTTCAGAGCGTAAGCAGCCAATTCGAACCGCACCTGATCGTTGCCCTTGCCGGTCGCGCCATGCGCCACGGCGTCGGCCCCGGTTTCGGCAGCGATCTCAACCAGACGCTTCGAGATCAGAGGCCGCGCAATCGACGTGCCCAGCAGGTACAGACCCTCATACTGGGCATTGGCGCGGAACATGGGGAAGACGAAATCACGGACGAACTCTTCGCGAATATCCTCAATAAAGATGTTCTCGGGGCTGATCCCCAGCATCTCGGCCTTTTGGCGAGCTGGTTCCAACTCTTCACCCTGACCCAGATCGGCGGTGAAGGTGACGACCTCACAACCATATTCGGTCTGCAACCATTTCAGAATGATCGAGGTATCAAGGCCACCGGAATAGGCCAGAACAACTTTCTTGGGCGCGGACATCTGACTTCCCTTTATGCGTAGAACGACTGGCCCCTAACGGGTTTTGCCGCGCGGGGCAAGTTATCTGCGTTGACGGGCTGCCTGATTTCGGGTGAAACATTCGCACATAAAACACGAATTGGTTGAAGGGACAGATTTTACGATGTTGGGTTGGCAGATTTTTATGCACTCGGTGCGAATGGTTTTTGGAAATCTCAAACAGGTTTTGCAGATCACACTTGGTCCGGCCATCGTGGCGACAGCGCTTTTGATCGGCTTGTTTTTTGTGCTGGATGTCCCATTGGACCAACTTGATGCCGACTCGACTGAACCTTCTGGCTCGGTTGTTCTGTTTTTCCTTTGCTTGGCGGTTATTTTCATCGTGACGATGTTCTGGATCGCTGTGTCGTGGCACCGGTTCATACTGCTTGAGGAATACCCTCGGGGTCTTTTCCCGACATTCCGGTTCGACAGAATCCTTGCCTATCTGGGACGGTTGATTTTGATTGGCCTGCTTGTTGCGCTCGTTGCGCTTGCCTTTGTGCCCCTTAGTTTTCTTGCAACGGCTACCGGAGGGCGCGTGTTGGCCCTGATCGCTATGGTGGGCTTTTCAATCTTCGTGTTCATCGCATTTTATCGCTTGTCGATCATTCTTCCTGCGGCGGCCATTGGGCGGCCTTTGACGCTTGGCCAAGCGTGGGCTGGCACTGTTGGGTCCAGTGGGGCGATCATTGTGTTGGTGATCGTGGGAGCAATTTTTCATATGCTTATTCAGTTTGTAATATCGGCACTGGCTTTCGTTCCGATTTTGGGTGCCTTGCTGGCGCTGTTTTTCGGAACACTGGTGTTGCCGATGGTTAATGTCAGCATCCTGACCACTATGTTCGGCGTGTTTGTGGAGAAACGCGAGCTGCGGTGAAGCTGCGTACACATATGTATTCCTTGCTCTTTTAGTCAGGATCGGCCACTGAACGGGTCATGAGTGATTTCATGACCCGCGCCCGCGCTGCCGAACAGGCGATGCGCTCAGTCTTTCCGGCGACGCCGTTGCAGCGGAATGCCCATCTGTCTGACCGTTACGGTGCAGATATCTGGCTGAAGCGTGAAGACCTCAGCCCCGTGCGGTCGTACAAAATCCGGGGCGCGTTCAATGCGATGCGCAAGCAGCAAGGACAGGACCTGTTCGTCTGTGCCAGCGCGGGCAATCACGCGCAGGGCGTGGCCTTCATGTGCAAACATTTGAACGTGCGCGGTGTGATCTTCATGCCAGTGACGACTCCGCAGCAGAAAATCCAGAAAACCCGAATCTTTGGTGGCGACAATATCGAGATCCACCTGACCGGCGACTATTTCGACGATACTCTGTCCTCGGCACAAGCGTGGTGTGCGCAGGAGGGTGGACATTTCCTGTCGCCCTTCGACGATGAGGACGTGATCGAAGGGCAGGCCTCTCTGGCGGTTGAGATCGAAGAACAGCTGGGCCAAATACCAGATCACGTGATCCTGCCGGTGGGCGGGGGCGGGATGTCCTCGGGCGTGGCAACGTGGTTCGGGGACCGCACCCATTGCCTGTTTGTCGAACCCAAGGGTGGGGCTTGCCTGCACGCAGCTATGGCGGCCGGGCATCCGGTTGCATTGGATCACGTAGACAATTTTGTTGATGGAGCGGCCGTCGGAAAAATCGGCGCGAAACCGTTCGAGCTGTTGAAATCGCGCCACTTGTCTGACGTGCATGTCTTGTCCGAGGACCGTATCTGTACCACCATGATCGAAATGCTGAATGTCGAAGGCATCGTGCTGGAACCCGCAGGTGCATTGGCGATCGAGGCGCTGGGCGACATTCAAAGCTTTATCCGAGACAAAACCGTCGTATGCGTGACCTCGGGTGGCAACTTCGATTTCGAGCGATTGCCGGAAGTGAAAGAGAGAGCGCAGCGTTATTCGGGGGTCAAGAAATACTTCATCCTGCGCCTGCCGCAACGTCCGGGTGCGCTGAAAGAGTTTCTCAATATCCTCGGCCCTGAGGATGACATCGCCCGGTTCGAATATATGAAGAAATCGGCCCGCAATTTCGGCTCGGTCCTGATAGGGATTGAAACGCGCAAACCCGAGAATTTCGCCCGCTTGTTTGCGCATCTGGACGAGGCTGGGTTCACCTATACCGATATCACCGAGGACGAAACGCTGGCGCAGTTCGTGATCTGATTGCAAGCGCGCCGACCGCCTTGTTTGCCTTCTGGTTTTCGCCTAGGCACGTTCAGGTGAACAGGACCGGAAAGTGCACAGATGAAGCCGCTTGCAGCAGTGACCATGGTATGGCGCGATTATTGGTACCTTGAGAAATGGGTCGCCTACTACACAACTCAGCTTGGCCCCGAGAATGTGTATATCCTGTCCCACGGTGCTGATCCCGAGATTGACCGGATCGGGCAGGGCTGCAACGTCATCGCCATTCTGCGCGACGGGCTGCATCAAAGCTTTGACTACGCCCGCTGGCGCATGTTGTCGGATTTTTCGGCCATGCTGACGCAGTTCTATGACCGGGTGATCGTGGCAGATTGCGACGAATTGCTGGTAACGGCGGACGGATCTGCACTGTTGGACTACAAGTTCGACTTCGAGGAAAACGCGGCCGGGGCGGTGGGGTTCAATCTGGTGGCAACGCAGGGCAGTGATCAGGAAACGCTGTTTTCACCCGATAAATTCTGCCTGTTCGAGGTCCCCTATTCCAAACCTTGCCTTGTCCAGCGGCGCGTGTCCTTCGGAACCGGCGGGCATGGGGTGATGAATGACAGTTTCGACCTGCTTCCGGGCCTGTTCAACATGCATTTTCACTATGGCAACCTGGACGAGTTGCACCGACGGGAACAGGAGAGGTCTCCGTTGGTGGATGACTCGATGGCGGGTGGGGTTGAGATTGCCAGTACGCCGGGACAATCCGTGGGGATCGTAGGCTGGCGCAGACGATCACGGCGACACCGGCGGTTGACACGGGAATTGTTACGCTGCGCAGAATTCCCAATGACGGAAAGTGTCGAGCTGTGCCGTCAGGATGCCTTGAAATCATTGATGGCCATGAATGATGGCTATTTCACCCATGATCGGAAAATGGACGTCACCTTGCGAAAGT
Organism: Ruegeria lacuscaerulensis; assembly: GCF_013034745.1. Lineage (NCBI taxonomy): Bacteria > Pseudomonadati > Pseudomonadota > Alphaproteobacteria > Rhodobacterales > Roseobacteraceae > Ruegeria > Ruegeria lacuscaerulensis. The sequence goes on from NZ_WQGP01000006.1 coordinate 244,852, forward strand.
TCCGGTTTCCCGAGAAATTCCCCATAAAGCTATAGCCCTTTCAAGTTGCTCAAACCGGACTTGAACTCGGCGCATGAGGTTTCGAACGCCTTGAATATCTGCGCGACATTCACCATTTGACTTTGCCCCTGCGCCGATTGCCTTTCACCATCCTGGCAGAGCGTTGCAAGGGTTTTGAAACCAAGGCTCAGCGCGCCGCCTTTCAGAAAGTGCAGGGTTCGTTCGAACCCGTCGCGGTTTGTGTCGGCGCGCAGGCGGGCTAGTGCCTCTTGCACCTCGTCCAGGAAAATTGTGACCACCTCATCAAATTCGCTGGCGCCGACCTCATCCCTTAGTTGGCTGACCCTGGGCCAGTCGATCATACCCAAACCTCCGTATTTTCGGTGACGGAGGATTGGTAACGTGAAAGCGGTAAAAACCCGGTTAAATTTCAAACTGCTTCACCCTTCACCGGATATTAAACAGCCCTGCGCTAGGGTCTGCCTGCAAAGACGGGAACCGCAGGGCATTCAGGTGGCAGAGGTCAGTCAGACAGAAACCAGGGCAGAACTGGGGTTCGGCGGTATCCGAACGGTGCTTGTCGTTGACGACAGTCGCCTGCAACGCCGAATCCTGGTGGCGTCGCTGAAAAAATGGGGCTTCGATGTTCTCGAAGCTGACAGTGGCGATGCCGCAATTGAGATTTGTGCGCAGGACCTGCCCGATCTAGTGCTCAGCGATTGGGTTATGCCGGGGATGAGCGGGCCGGAATTTTGCCGGGCGTTTCGGGCGTTGGAAACGGATCAATACAGCTACTTTATCCTGCTGACCGCTAAAAGTGAAAAGCAAGAGGTGGCACGGGGTCTGGATGCCGGCGCGGATGACTTTCTGATCAAACCGCTTGAGGCGGATGAGCTGCGCGCGCGCATCTCGGCCGGGGCGCGCATCTTGGACATGCAGCACGAGCTTTCGGAAAAGAACCGGTTGATCGAAACGGCGCTCAGCGAATTGCGGGTGGCCCATGATGCAATCGACAAGGACCTGATGCAGGCGCGCAAGATCCAGGAATCTCTGGTGCCCGAATTGTCGCGGGAATTCGGTAAGTCGCGCGTAAGTATGCTGCTCAAGCCGTGTGGTCACATCGGGGGCGACCTTGTCGGTATGTTCTCACCTGGCGTGAATCGCGTTGGGTTCTACAGCATAGATGTCTCGGGCCACGGGATCACTTCGGCGATGATGACCGCGCGTCTGGGTGGATATCTCTCCAGTCAGCATTTTGACCAAAACGTCGCGATGGAGCGGCGCTTTAACAAATTCTTTGCGCTTTTACCGCCTGAAGACGTGGCCGAAACGCTCAATTCCCGTTTAATGGCGGATGCAGGGGTCGAAGAATATTTCACCATGGTCTATGCCATTGTCGATTTGCGCAACGGGCATGTCAAAATGGTGCAGGCTGGCCATCCGCATCCACTGTTGTTGCGCCGGAACGGTGGGACCGAGTTTCTGGGCGAAGGCGGTTTACCGATCGGATTGCTGTCAGACGTGTCTTTTCAGCGGACCGAAATCTATATGGAACCGGGCGACAAGCTGCTGCTCTATTCAGATGGGTTCACCGAATGCAGCTTGGCCGATGGCTCTCTGCTAGACGAAGACGGGCTGCGGCGCCTGGCAACCGACTGCGTGCCGGGTCGCAGCGGGACCGAGTTTCTGGACGACATGTTCTGGCGGTTGACGCAATCCATGGCACCGGGGAAGGGCATGGATGATGACGTCTCGGCCGTATTCTTCGAATATAACGGGAACTAGAGATCCAGCAGATATTGCGTGGCAAAGTGACGATCCCCGTCATTTCCCAACATTTGGGCTGCATCTGTGGCCTCCATCCAAAGCGCTTCGTGAAACGGCTCGGTCGGGAGGCCGATGCGCCGCACCGGACGGGCGCGGTAGATCAGGCAGACCTTTTCGGCCCACAGGTCGTATTCCGGCATATAAGTAAAGCGCCGGAAGGCACCGACGCGCCGGGGCGCGGCGATCAGCCAGCCGGTTTCCTCGGCCACTTCGCGATGCAGCGCGGTGATGGGTGATTCGCCGGGATCGATACCGCCGCCCGGAAGTTGCAGATCGGGGCCGGGTTCCAACTGACAGGTCAGCAAAAGCTGCTGCCCGCGCGGCAATAAGGCGTAAACTCCTACCCGCTGCGTGTATTTGCGCCCTGCTTGCGGGGTTTCACCGAACCGTCTGATCATGTATGGCCCCTTACAACCCGAAATCTTCGACCTATATGCTGGCGGTATGCCAATCTGTGGCGTGTAAGGAAACCCCATGTCTCTTGGAACCAAAATCGCGTGGGACGACACCGTCCTGCCCTTTCAACTCGATGTATCCGATATGCGTGGCCGCGTAGCGCGGTTGGACGGGGTGCTGGACGGCATCCTGAAGCAGCATGATTACCCTGAAAAGGTCGAGGCTTTGGTGGCCGAGATGGCCCTGCTAACCGCATTGATCGGTCAGACGGTTTCGCTGCGCTGGAAGCTGTCTTTGCAGGTGCAATCCAAGGGGGCGGTGCGCATGATTGCAACCGATTACTATGCCCCGCAGGCCGAGGGTGAACCGGCCCGCATCCGCGCCTATGCCAGTTTCGACCATGATAAGCTGACCGATGCCGCGCCGTTTGATCAGGTTGGCGAGGGGTATTTCGCCATCCTCATCGACCAGGGCGAGGGTACGCAGCCCTATCAGGGCATTACGCCGCTGGCCGGTGGCTCACTCAGCGCCTGTGCCGAAGCTTATTTCGCACAGTCCGAACAGTTGCCGACGCGGTTCTCGCTGAGTTTTGGGAAATCGACCGAACCGGGCGTCGGTGAGCATTGGCGCGCGGGCGGGGTGATGTTGCAGCACATGCCCAAAGCCTCGCCTTTTGCGGCTTCGGGTCAGGGCGCGGGCGAGATACTGACCGCCAATGATCTGGTGGACGGGGAAGAGGGCGAAAATTGGGGCCGCGTCAACATCCTGTTGGATACGGTGGACGATCTTGAACTAATAGGACCGTCCATAGCGCCGACCGACCTGCTGATCCGCCTGTTTCACGAGGAACAGCCGCGTGTATACGATGCGCAGCCGGTGCAGTTCGGCTGCACCTGCTCCGAAGACCGTGTGCGGCAAAGCCTGTCGATCTATTCGGCCAAGGACATCGAAAAGATGACCACGCCCGAGGGTGACGTGACCGCGGATTGCCAGTTCTGCGGTGCGCATTATGTGCTGGACCCCAGCACTGTTGGTTTCGATGTTGACAACGCCTGAACTGACAGACCAGCTGCGGGTGGCCCTGCGCCGCCCCGGCAACGGGTCAAGCGATTTTGACCTGAACCCCGACACGGTTCTGCCCGAAGGGCGCAAGCTGCGACCGGCCGGAGTTCTGGTTCCGATTTCCATCGCCGATGGCACGCCGCGCCTGATCCTGACGAAACGTTCCTCGGCCCTGAAACATCATCCGGGGCAGATCGCTTTTCCAGGCGGTAAGCAGGATGAGGGGGATGTGGATGCCACCGCCACCGCCCTGCGCGAGGCCCGTGAAGAAATTGGCTTGCCCGAGGATCTGCCGGAAATTCTGGGTCATCTGCCCACGCATGAGACGGTGACGTCCTTCACGGTCACGCCGGTCGTGGCAATCTTGCATGACAGGGTCCGGTTTGTATCTGAACCTGGTGAGGTGGACGAGGTTTTCTCGGTCCCGCTTGCGCATGTGCTGAACCCTGAAAACTATCTCGTTGAATCGCGCCGGTGGCGGGGTCAGAAACGGTATTATTTTACGGTGCCCTATGGTCCCTACTACATCTGGGGCGCGACGGCCCGAATGCTGCGAGGTTTGGCTGCACGGATGAGCGAATGACGGTGATCACCGAAGATTGGGTGTCAAACCCGGCGACGCAAACAGTTTGCGCGGCGCTGGTGAATGCGGGCGCGCAATCCTTGTTTGTCGGTGGTTGCGTGCGCAATGCGCTGCTGGGGGCTCCGGTCTCGGATATCGACATCGCCACGGATGCGCGGCCTGAACACGTAATGGAACTGGCGCAAGGTGCTGGTCTGAAAGCGATCCCCACCGGGATTGATCATGGCACCATCACTGTCGTCAGCGATGGCATCCCGCATGAGATCACGACCTTTCGCCGTGACGTGGAAACCGACGGTCGCCGGGCCGTAGTGGCCTTTTCCGATCACGTGGAAGAGGACGCGGCCCGCCGCGATTTCACCATGAACGCGCTTTACGCCCAGCCTGACGGCTCGGTTTTGGACCCGTTGAACGGGTTGGGCGATTTGCAGGCGCGACGGGTGCGGTTCATAGGCACGGCAGAACACCGCATTCGCGAAGACTACCTGCGGTCGCTGCGCTATTTCCGGTTTCATGCGTGGTATGGCGACGCTGAGGCGGGGTTTGACCCCGATGCACTGGCCGCGATTGCGTCCAATCTGGACGGGCTTGTCGCCCTGTCTCGCGAACGCGTTGGCGCTGAACTGTTGAAACTATTGGGTGCGCAGGATCCTGCGCCTTCGGTCGCGGCGATGCGGCAGGCGGGGGCTCTGTCTCAAATCCTGCCAGGGGCGGATGACCGCGCGCTTGCTCCTTTGATTGCATTAGAAGAACAGGCGGGGGTAGATCCCGAACCGATCCGCCGTCTGGCCGCCATTGCCCCGCCTGAGATCGCCAAGACCCTGCGCCTGAGCAAAACCCAGCTTCAACGCTTGACCCGGATGAGGGATGAGGCCAGCGGCACCGCATCCATTGCCGAGTTGGGCTTTCGCGACGGCGAAGAGGATGGTCTGCACGAAGCTTTGCTGCGCTGCGCTCTTCTGGAACAGCCTTGGTCAGAAGACATGCGCGCTGATCTGCGTAAAGGGGCTGCCGCTGATTTCCCAGTTCAAGCGACCGATCTGATCCCGGATTTCACCGGCCCCGCGCTGGGCAAAAAACTGGCAGAGCTTGAGACGCGGTGGATTGCGTCCGGGTTTGCCCTCACCCGTGAAGAACTGCTGGGAAGCTGAGCCAAAGCCTCAAAAAGGGATGACAATTTGGATTCTTTGTGCTTACGTGCGCCTGTCACATGAATGGAGGGATGCGAATGTATTACGGGATCTGGTTCGGCTAAAGCCGGGACACGTTGACCCGTAAGGGTGGTGTTCTGGCACCATCTTTCTTCGCACGACCTATTATCTGCTCAATCTGGAGCACGCTTCATGTTTCGCTATTTCGAAAACCTTGTTGACCCTTTTGCCGCTTACACGGAAACCAACACGCCGCCCACGCGGCTGTGGCCGTTCATGCTGGAATATACCCGGCCCTTCTATGGGCTGTTTGTCTGGGCGGCGCTGATCTCGATCATTGTGGCCGCGGTCGAAGTTGGGCTGATCTACTACATGGGCCGCGTTGTGGACCTGTTGTCCGGCTCTCCGGCCGAAGTCTGGAAAGCCCATGGCACCGAGTTGATTCTGATGGCCATCTTCGTTCTGCTGCTGCGTCCGCTGTTGCATGTGGTGGATGTATTGCTGCTGAACAATGCAATTTTGCCCAATGTAGGGACTATTTTTAGATGGCGTGCCCATAATCATGTGCTGCGCCAGTCGGTGAAATGGTTCGAAAATGATTTCGCCGGCCGTATCGCCAACCGCATCATGCAGACGCCTCCCGCCGCGGGTGAGGCGGTGTTTCAGGTGTTTGACGCGATCTCTTTCTCGCTTGCGTATCTGGTGGGTGCGGCGATCCTGTTGATGGCCGCCGATCCGCGCCTGTTATTGCCGTTGCTGATCTGGTTTGCGCTCTATGCGCTGCTAGTACGATGGACGGTTGCGCGGGTGGGGCCCGCGTCCAAGGCGGCCTCGGATGCGCGGTCCGAAGTGACAGGGCGGGTGGTGGACAGCTATACCAACATCCATTCGGTCAAAATGTTTGCCCATGACGCGCAAGAGCTGGGCTATGCCCGCGAAGCGATCGAGGAAACGCGTCGCACGTTCCAGATCGAGATGCGGATTTTCACCATCATGGATGCTGTCCTGGTTGCGCTGAACGGGCTGCTGATCGTCAGCGTGGTCGGCTGGGCCATTGCGCTTTGGATGCAGGGTAGCGCCTCGGTCGGGGTGGTCGCGGCGGCGACGGCGCTGACCTTGCGGCTGAATGCGATGACCGGCTGGATCATGTGGGCGTTGACCAGCTTCTTTCGGGAGCTGGGTGTTGTGGCCGAAGGGATGGAGACGATTGCTCAACCCATCGACCTGCTCGATGCACCGGACGCACAGCCTTTGCAGCTGACCCACGGTCAGATCGACATCCGCGATCTGTCGCATCACTATGGGCGCGAGACCGGAGGGCTGGATCACATCAACCTGACAATTCAGCCTGGTGAAAAGATCGGTCTGATCGGGCGGTCCGGAGCCGGTAAGTCGACCTTGGTCAAGTTGCTTTTGCGGTTTTATGATGTCGAACAGGGCGCGATCCTGATTGACGATCAGAACATCGCACAGGTCACGCAGAACAGTTTGCGCAGCCATATCGGCATGGTGCAGCAGGACAGCGCGTTGCTGCACCGCTCGGTCCGGGACAACATCCTCTATGGCCGCCCCGGAGCGACAGAGGGGCAAATGATCGCCGCCGCCAAGCAAGCCGAAGCGCATGAGTTCATCCTTGATCTGCAAGACCCGCAGGGGCGCACGGGTTATGACGCGCATGTGGGTGAGCGTGGCGTGAAACTGTCTGGTGGCCAACGGCAACGAGTGACGTTGGCGCGAGTCATTCTGAAAGATGCGCCGATTTTGCTGTTGGATGAGGCGACGTCCGCCCTAGATTCCGAGGTCGAAGCCTCAATCCAGGAAACGCTCTACGGCATGATGCAGGGAAAAACCGTGATCGCCATTGCTCACCGTCTTAGCACGATCGCCCGCATGGACCGTATTCTGGTCATGGATGGCGGCAAGATCGTCGAGCAGGGTGGCCATGCAGAGCTACTGTCGCAGGGCGGACTGTATGCTCAGTTCTGGGCGCGGCAATCCGGCGGCTTTCTGAACCCGGAGGCCGCGGAATGAGGGTTGCTGACCTCATAAACCCGTTCAAATCCACCGAAACGCCCCCGCCGCAAACGCTGGGGGCGTTCATTCGCTGGAGCCTGTCGGGCGCCTGGCCGATGATCTTTGTTGCCGCGTTCTTCTCGGCGTCGGCAGGTGCGATGGAAGCCGGAACTGCCTGGATCTTGGGACGCGTCATAGACGTGGCGACCCAAGGCGGTCCCGAGGGTTTTCTGAGCGGCAGCAATCTGTGGGTCATCCTTGGCGGTGCCGCGTTCTTCATGCTGCTGCGCCCTGTGTTTTTCGGCATGTCGGCCCTGTCGAACAACTATGTCGTGATGCCCAATATCACGCCCTTGGTGTTGGCGAAGCTGAACCGCTGGACTCTGGGCCAGTCGGTTACCTATTTCGATGACGATTTTGCTGGACGGATTGCGCAGAAACAGATGCAGACCTCGAACGCGATGGCCTCGGTCGTGTCCGAGACGATCAGTGCGATTGTCTTTGCGCTGGCCTCGCTTGTGGGTTCTTTGCTTTTGTTAGGATCGATTCATCCACTGGTGATGATGCCTTTTATCGGCTGGCTCATCGTCTACTTCCTTTTGATCCGCTGGTACCTGCCGCGAATCCGGTTGCGCTCGGGCGCGCGGGCCGGGGCGCGGGCGATGGTGTCGGGGCAGGTGGTGGATACGATCACCAATATCAAGACGGTCAAGCTGTTCGCCCATTCCGCGTTCGAAGATCAGGCCGCGCGTACAGCTATGGTCGATCTACGCGAAAGATCTCTGGAGTTCGGCAGCCTGTCCGCCGCTTTCCGGTTCATCCTGATGGTGCTGGCAGGTGTTCTGCCGGTCTTGCTGATGGGCGCGACCTTGTTGCTGTGGCGCAGCGACATTGCGACTGCGGGTGATATCGTTGCGGCGGGCGCAGTCTCGATCCGCATTTCGCAGATGACCGGCTGGGTCAGTTTCACCCTGATGGGTCTTTACGCCAATATCGGCGAGGTCGAAAATGGCATGAAAACCCTGGCCAAACGTGACCGGGTCGAGGATGCACATGCCGCAAAGGAACTGAAAGTGGGTCAGGGTCAGATCGCCTTCGACCACGTTAGCTTTGCCTATGGTCGTGATATCGGCGGCGTATCGGATGTGGATTTGGTCATTCACCCCGGCGAAAAACTGGGGATCGTTGGGGCTTCTGGCGCAGGGAAATCGACGCTCGTTTCGCTTCTATTGCGGCTCTATGACGGGGAAAAAGGCGCTATTCGTATTGATGGGCAGGACGTGTCGCAGGTGACGCAGGACAGCCTGCGCCGTCAGATCGGCATGGTCACGCAGGAAACCGCGATGTTCAATCGCTCGGCGCGTGACAATATTCTGTACGGCCGCCCCGATGCTTCTGAGGATCAGATGATTGCCGCCGCAAAAAAGGCCGAGGCGCATGAATTCATCCTGTCCCTGCAAGATGCTCACGGTCGCACCGGCTATGACGCGCATCTGGGTGAGCGGGGCGTAAAGCTGTCGGGTGGACAGCGTCAGCGCATCGCTTTGGCCCGCGCAATCCTCAAAGACGCCCCAATTTTGGTGCTGGATGAGGCGACCTCGGCGCTGGATTCCGAGGTTGAGGCGTCGATCCAGACAGCCCTGCACCGCGTGATGGAAGGCAAAACCGTTCTGGCCATTGCCCACCGCCTGTCCACCCTCAGCGAGATGGACCGGATCGTGGTTCTGGATCAGGGCCGCGTCGTCGAATCCGGCTCGCATGACGCGCTGCTGGATCAAGGCGGGCTTTATGCGCGGTTCTGGCACCGCCAGTCGGGCGGATTCATTCAGGCCGAGGCGGCGGAATAGCGCCCAAAGGGCTTTTGTTGTGTGCAAAGCACCTGTATCAGGCCCGCATGACTCAGACATTCACCATAAACCGCCTTGGCCATCAGGGCGACGGGATAGCCGACGGTCCCGTTTATGCCACCCGAACCCTTCCGGGTGAGGTGGTCAGCGGCACGCTTAACGGGCAGGTTTTGACTGATATCCGGGTCGAAACCCCCTCGGACCAACGGGTGAAGGCACCGTGTCGCCACTATAAGGCCTGCGGCGGCTGTCAATTGCAGCACGCGGCGGATGATTTTGTTGCTGACTGGAAAGTGGCGGTGGTGCGCAACGCGCTGGCCGCGCAGGGGCTCGATGCCCCGATGCGGCCCATTCACACCTCGCCGGAACGTTCGCGTCGCCGTGCAACGATTGCCGTGCGGCGGACGAAGAAAGGCACGCTTGCCGGGTTCCATGGACGCGCGTCTGATACCATCACCGAGATCCCCGATTGTCACCTGCTGGACCCGGCCCTGATCGCTGCCATTCCCGTGGCCGAGGCGCTTGCGCTGTTGGGTGGTAGTCGCAAAGGTGTGCTGGCGGTGACCCTGACCCTGTCCGAAGGCGGGCTGGACGTTGCGGTCAAAGGCGGCAAGCCGCTGGATGGCCCGTTGGAACTGGCCCTTGCGCAAGCGACCGAGAAACACGGGCTTGCCCGCCTCAGTTGGGAGGGCGAGGTTATCGCGATGCGCCACGCCTCGGTTCAGCGCTTCGACGGAGCTGCGGTTGTACCGCCGCCCGGTGCGTTTTTGCAGGCGACGAAAGAGGGCGAACAGGCTCTGTTACAGGCAGTTTTGCAGGCCACGCAGGGGGCAAAGCGGGTTGTCGATCTGTTTGCAGGATGCGGAACCTTCTCGCTGCCTCTGGCGCAAACTGCCGAAGTTTATGCAGTTGAGGGCGAGTCTGCGATGACCGACGCGTTGGATCAGGGGTGGCGCCGGGCACAGGGGTTGAAAAAAGTCACGACCGAGGCGCGCGATCTGTTCCGCCGCCCGCTGATGCCGGACGAGCTGAAACCCTATGACGCCGTGGTGCTGGACCCGCCCCGCGCCGGGGCAGAGGCACAAACTGCCGAGCTGGCGCAGGCCAAACCGCCGGTGATTGCCTATGTTTCGTGCAACCCGGTCACCTTTGCCCGCGACGCAAAGACGCTGGTTAACGCAGGCTACACCCTTGAATGGGTACAGGTGGTTGACCAATTTCGGTGGTCGTCCCACACCGAACTTGCCGCCCGGTTCGCTCTGAACCCCTAATCGCACTGGAGATCCCGAATGGGCATCAATCAGCGTCTGCTGACCATTATAGAAGCGCCGATTTTCGGCAAATTCATCACCGGTGTCATCCTGTTTAACGCCGCTCTCTTGGGCATGGAAACCTCCGAGACGTTGATGGAGGCTGCGGGCCCTTTGATCGTGACTCTGGATAAGCTTTGTCTTGCGATCTTTGTGGCCGAGATCGCGATGAAACTGGTCGCGACCGGGCGTCGGTTCTTCACAAGCGGCTGGAATATCTTTGATTTTATCATTGTGGGCATAGCTCTTGTCCCCAGTGCCGGCGCATTGTCTGTGTTGCGGGCATTGCGAATTCTGCGAGTGTTACGCGTGATCTCGGTCGCGCCGCGCCTGCGTCGGGTCGTCGAAGGCTTTATCTCGGCGCTGCCGGGCATGGCCAGCGTATTTTTGCTGATGGCGATACTGTTCTATATCGGGGCTGTGATCTCGACCAAGCTGTTCTCGGGCAGCTTTCCCGACTGGTTCGGCGATCTGGGTCTGTCGGCCTATACACTGTTTCAGATCATGACGCTGGAAAGTTGGTCTATGGGGATCGTCCGCCCAGTGATGCAGGTTTATCCCTATGCATGGCTGTTCTTTGTTCCCTTCATCATGGTCACGACCTTTGCAGTTGTGAACCTGCTGGTTGGTCTGATCGTGAACTCGATGCAGGACGCGCACCATGCCGAGGATGAAGTGAAAACCGATGCCTATCGGGACGAGGTGCTGGAACGGCTGGAAAATATCGAACGACGCCTGGCCGAGCGGGCGAACAGCAAAAAGTGATTTCAGTTTTTGTGTTTTATGGCATAATTTCGGAAAAAAATAAGTAGCAGGCAGTGAAATATGGATCGTCGAGCATTTGGATTGGGTGCTGTGGCAGCGGTAGGCCTTTCGGCCTGTGCCTCGGCCAGCCCACGTTTTCTAACTTATGATGGACCCGAAGTAACATCTTTGGTCATCAACAAGGGCGCGCGGAAGTTGTATCTTCTGCACAACGAACACGTCCTCAAGGAATATAATGTAGATCTTGGATTCGCCCCCGAAGGGACCAAGACCAAGCGCGGCGATGGGCGCACCCCCGAGGGCACCTATCTGATCGACCGCCGCAACCCCAACAGCCGATATCACTTGTCGTTGGGAATCTCGTATCCCAATTCCAACGATGTTGCGCAGGCCAAAGCCGCCGGGGTTGATCCGGGTGGGGATATCTTTATCCACGGCCAACCGAACAGACGGGCTGAACGCAAACGCGCCAAGAAAACGCCCGATTGGACGGCAGGCTGCATCGCCGTCAAGAATGAAGAGATTGAAGAGATCTACGCGATGGTAAACCGCGGCACGATCATCACCTTGCGCGCGTAACCGGTTTCCACCGATCAAATCCGAATTGCATATAGTCGCGCTGGTAGGTTTCGGCCGCCAGCGCCTCGATTTTTTCGTCACAAATGTCTGACAGGTCGTAAGGCGCATCGCGCACTACGGCCGTTGGAGTCGGGGGGGCCTCATGGCCGAAACGGCGCGCCAACTCGGGCAGGGCAGTGGTGACGTCTTCTTCGCGTAGGATCAGATCAGGGGGCGTGAAACCCGCCATCCCCTCCAGCACTTGTGCCTGGCTGCACCAGACCCCGTCAACGCGCACCGGAGTCTGACCGGCCAGATTCTGGCGGAGAAAGGTCAGGAATTCGCAAAAAGCCTGATGGTGCTGCTCGATCGGATAATTGCCGTCGCTCAATTGACCGGGGATTGGCAGTTTGAACCGATTGCGCAGCATGTTGCGAATTTTCAGATAAGCGCCCGGTTCGGTGCTGAGGATATAGCGGCAATAGGCCGTATGAGCCCGCGCCAAAGGGTGGCGCAGCACCGTGAATTTGCGGTGTCCGGGATGTGATTGCAGCCAGTTCCGTGCTTGTCGCCTGTTCTGGCCCGTGGTCAGATTATCCTGCGGCACGCCATCCAGATCCGCCAGCCATTGCGTAATCGGCCCTTCCAGCCCGCCGCGCACAGGCAGATACATCAGCGGCGTTTGCGGGGCGGCCACATAGGTCGCAACAGCCGGACCGCGCCGGGGCTCGAAATTCGGCGTGCGATGCAGGTTGAACCGGTCCAGAGTGGGCAGCGCGCGCTCCATCTCATCAGGGTTTGTCACTTTGGAGCGCGCCGGTTCCGGGTTTTGCGGTTTGAGCGTGTCGTCCAATGCATCCAACCGCGCCTCAACCCCCAACCATGCGGCCAGGCCGTTCAAACTGTCCAGCCGCCGCAGATCCTCATAGGCAAGGTAGAAGGGGGTCTGACCGGTGGCTTGCATCTGGTGCAGGATCGAGGTTTGGAAGGCGTGGTGTTGATCCAGAAACCGTTCGAACTCGGCCGCGTCAAAACCAACCTGCGCTTCGCGCCGTCGCTTTATGTTCTTGAGCTGCCATTGCTTGGTTTCCCGCGCGATCTTAAGCGAAACATAGCTGTCCAAAGGATTGCGCGTCAGAATAATCTTGGCGCAGCGCGGATCGGTCAAAACAGGCTCTAACACACGATTGTCGTGACCGTCGAAAAACCGAAACCCGTTCAGACCGTCGCCCGACCGGATGGCGTCCAGCAGGGACAGCGGGTCCGCATCGCGCTCATCCAACGTGATCCCCAGCAGATCGTCCTTTTTGATGCGCCCGATGAAATGCGGGTTGAACGCCTCTCCATGGCTGGTCACGCCGTCCAGCGCATTCAGGTTTGCTTCCAAAAGGTTCGAACCGGTGCGCATGGCTGCGAGAATAACGAAATAGTCGAAGGTCTTGGCCATTGCGTGCTATTGCACCAGATAGGGTTTCGGAAACGGGCGGAGTTTGGTGCCAAACACGTCATCCGCCGGAAAATCGCCCATCAAATAGGGGTGCATGCCCTGGTTTTTCAGATTTTGAAGGAATTGGCCAAATCCGCTGAGATCCACCATGGTGGGGGCTTTGGTCAAGTGGCCGTGGGGTTGTGTACCAATCTCATCAATCACGGTTTGTAGAGCTTCCATCGGCGATTCCACGAACTCGGCCAAGGTCCAGGTCCTGACCCGTGCCTTGGTCCAGACCGAGTTCAGAACCTCTAGCTGTTTGGTCTCGATTTGCTGAAGTCGCGCCGCCTCGGCCCGGATGTCGGCGAAATCCCGGTTGGACCGGAACAAGGGGATCGCCCAGGCCCCCGTGATGACCGAGATTTGGGCATTTCGGTCGCGGGCAAAGAACCAGTTGATCTTTTGCGTGTCGCGCGGGCTGAACTGAAAACATTGTCGTTCACCCCGCGTGTTCCAGATCAGGTTTGAAACGAATGCAGTGGGATTATAGTCGCGCAAAGTGGCGCAATCGCTTAAGGCACCGTTGATGACAGATGCCCCATCCACAAATTCGGCCCGCTCAGGGTCGAAAAGATGTCCGTGAACACGCGTTCCGGTACAATCCGTCAGCCAGGGTGCAAAATCATCGAACAACTCGGCAAAGCCCTGAAACACAGAATAGGGGAAACAGGTCAGGCCATTTTCGCTGCCATGGCGGGGGAAGCGGCTTTGCATGTACAGCCCGTCCCGGCCGCGGGTCCGACGTTCGACCGCTTTGGAAAAGACTCGGTCAATCTTGCCGGGGTTGGGCTCTGCCCGTTCCAACGCGCCGGATTGATCCTTCAGAAAACTTTGGTACAGACGATCAGCCTCGCACCAGATTTTGCGGGCAACAAAACAGTCGGACCGGCGCAGCAATTGTAGATGGTCGTCATAGAAAATATGCGGACGACCCTGAAAATCGAATTTCGACAGAGTCAGAGACCGGCTTTCAATATGTGTCGAATACATTCGGGCCAGCGTCTGGAAATAGCTTTCATCCGGTATCCAGACCCGACTGAAATAGCGGTCATAGGTCTTGCGTTTGGGGTCTTGCAGAATGGCGGACAGAGTCTGACGGGTCAGGCACCACCATTGGCTGCCCATATGTGGTACAAGACCGTCTGGAATTCGTCGGCGCAGACCGAGCGCGCGTTGGAGCTTCACATGGACATCAAACAATTTGCGATGCTTGCGCCAGGAAAACGGAAACCGCAGGGTGAACCGTTCCTGATCCAGCCCGCCAATTGTCCAACTGACATCTGCGGTCGTGGCGCTTTCGATGAAATCGACGCGGGGCCGCTGTGCAAGGTAGTCGATGAGTTCGGCAACTGGGCGCAGAGGCAGACACGCGCCAGAGGACAGAAAAACGTGATGCACATCGGGAAAAGCGTTCAACATCATCTCGGACGCTGATTGCGTGGCTCGCACAATTCCCCAGCCACCCCAGTGGCAGGTGAACCGGTCTGAAAAGCGGATCAGGGGTTCATCTTTACAAGCGGCTCTGAACGCAGCGCATGTGGGGTCGGGCACTTTGCGATCCACGTGAATGACAACAGGGCATCCGGCGGCGGCCCAATGGCGGGCAACCTGTTCGGCCCGGTTGAAGGCAGTGTGGACCAGCATGACAACCCCAAGGCTCATGCCCAGTTCCCCTTGGACATCAGGCCGAGAATCTCAAGCTGCCGCCAGTTGATGTATTTCTCGGACCAGTCACACCAGAACACCGTCTGATCCTCCAACCCTTCGGCATAGGCGCGGTATTCACCGGATTTGCGGTAGTGCTGGCCGCGTTGCATTTCTTCCAACGCCTTGGCGCCCAGCGTGTCGATCAGCTTGGCGTGCAGTAGGGCACCGCTGGCTTTTTCGCCGCCCCATTCGTCATAGACTTGATTCAACCCGCGCGGCAGCAGGGAATGGGTCGAGCTGACATAGACATAGCGCCGGTCCCATTTCACAAGCGGGATCTTGTTTAACGCGGGGGCTTTTTCCGGTGTGTCGCGAAAAAACGTGCGCGCGCGGGGGCCGCCCTGTATCCACAGGTTCCCATACTCGGGGTTCTTGGTGATCATGTAATTGCCCGCGTCGAACCAACGGGCGATTTCGAACGGGTCCTGACCCTCGTGGTAAGGTTCATCATCCACGGGTCCGCGTGGGTACATATCGACCAGCATGGTGCCGAAACTGCGCACGGCACATCCGTTCAACCAATCGGTTAAAGCGCGGATGGGGCGCGTGTCGCAGAACGGGTAGATAAAGAACTCGTCCGGGTCGACTGTCAGTACCCAATGACCGTGGGCGTATTTCCGCAGCAGGTAGTTGGACCAGTCGATGCCAAAGGTTGCCCGCCGATAGCTGGCATCAGTTGACCAAAGCGAGACATCGGGTTGATTGGCCAGAAACGCACCGGTTCCGTCCTCGCTGTCATTGTCGACGAACAGAAAGTGATCGACCCCCAGCTTTCGGTAATAGTCCAGGAAATACGGCAGGCGAATTTTCTCGTTCCGCACGACGCTGACCAGCAGAATATCGCGGCGGCTGATCTTGTTAGTCTGGTCCAAGACAGGCGTCAGTTCGCGCCGCTTGCGCAGGCAACGCAAAAGGCGGCGCTTGCGCCGCAATCTCATGCGATACGAATCCAACAGGCTCACGTGACGGCCCAACCTTTTACTTTACGCGAGCATCTCCGGGGCCTGGATCAACCAGAGTGGTGCCGGAGCATTGCCGCGTTATGCCATCTTTCCATCTATCAAAGCAACGCATTTACAAGTCGTTAGCCCGCGCGGCGGATTTCCACTCAATTTTTCCCATCAGGCCAAGCTGCTGAAGCTGTCTCCAGCCTTTGTAACGGGCCGAGTTGGGCGTCCACATGGTGGGGCGATTAAGAATGCTGTCGTAATACGTGTTGAATTGATCGGGGTCGTGGAAATGTTGTCGGCGAGTCTTTTCGACACCTGATTTCTCAACCACTTCGGGCAGGAATTTCGTATGCAGCAAAACCCCAGAGGGCGCGTTGTCGCCCGGTCCGTTATAGGCTGCGTTCAGCCTGCGCGGCAGGGCAGAATGACACGAATTCACATATGCATAGCGCCGCGACCAGTGGATCAGCGGGATTTTGTTCAATGTGGGTGACTTTTGCGGCGTTTCGGCAAAGAACATCCGTTCCCGCGCGCCCCCTTGAACCCATAGGTTCCCCAGCGGAGCCTGCCTCTGCATCCGATATGGCCCAGTGTCGAACCAGTTCAGAACTTCGGTTGGGTCGGCGCTGGGGTCATAGTCCTGCATCCCCAGTGACGTGTCGGGGTAGAGATCCAGCATCAATGCGCCAAATGCGTTTCGCCCGGTGCGGTTCAGCCATCCGGTGAGGTCTGGCAAAGGATGGGTGTCGTGGTCGGGATAAACTAACAGCTCATCTGCATCGACCATCAAGGTCCAATGGCCGTGACCGTATCGCATCTGCAACCATGTCAGCCAATCCAGACCAAAACGTGACGCACGATAGCTGGCCGTGGTTTGCCAAAGCGAAACGTCGGGTTGGCATTCGAGATACTCGGTTGAGCCATCGCCGCTGTCATTGTCGACGATCAGAAAATGACCGACGCCCAATGCGCGGTAATGGTTGAAAAACCACGGCAACCGATTGCGTTCATTGCGCAGGGTGGTGAAGGCCAGAATGGCACCGGGACGAATGTCGCTGGTCCGGTCTATCAGGCATGTCAGGTCATGTCGGCTGC
Organism: Ruegeria lacuscaerulensis; assembly: GCF_013034745.1. NCBI lineage: Bacteria > Pseudomonadati > Pseudomonadota > Alphaproteobacteria > Rhodobacterales > Roseobacteraceae > Ruegeria > Ruegeria lacuscaerulensis. Next base: position 261,605 of record NZ_WQGP01000006.1, read on the forward strand.
GGAACGCACGCCACAAAAGCCGCCGACGTTTCAGGCGCAACCGGTATTTCTGCGCCCATGAGATCGGCGGGAGAGGGTTGGTGGCAGCGGTCACCGCGCCCTCATTTCTCGTAATGCCCGTTTTGATGCCAGCGCCATGCATCTGCAATCATCGTCTCTAACGTTGAGCTTTTTGGCGTCCAGCCCAGTTCAGCCCCGGCCCGAATCGAGCCGGAAACAAGCTTGGTGCAATCCCCCGCCCGACGCGGACCGATGGAATAGGGCACATCACGGTTGGTGATCGCTTTGGAATGACCGATGACCTCCATCACTGAAAAACCCGTCCCGGTGCCCAGATTGAACACGCGGCTGCCCTTGCCGTGCTCCAGCCAGTTCAGGCCCAGCACATGCGCATCGACCAGATCGCAGACATGTACATAGTCGCGGATGCAGGTGCCGTCAGGCGTGTCGTAGTCGGTGCCGAACACGGTCAACCCGTCGCGCTTGCCGTCTATGGCGTCCAGCATCAGGGGGATCAGATGAGTCTCGGGACGGTGGAATTCGCCCACTTCACCGTCGGGGTCCGCGCCAGCTACGTTGAAATAGCGAAAGATCACATGGTTCAGTACATGCGCGGCATCAAAATCGCGCAGGATATCCTCGATCGCGCGTTTCGAAGCCCCGTAGGCGTTCAGTGGCAATTGCGGCGTATCTTCGTCCAGAACCACATTGTCATGCTCGCCATAGGTGGCGCAGGTCGATGAGAATACGAAATTTTTGCAGCCCGCAGCGACCGTGGCCTCGATCAGATTGAGCGAGCCGGTGACGTTATTGGTCCAGTATTTTCCGGGCTCCGACATCGCTTCACCCACCTGGCTGAGGGCTGCGAAATGCATGACGGCGGCGGGTTTGTATTTGTCAAAGACCTCATCCAGCCTGGCTCGGTCCAGCAGGTCGCCCTGTTCGAACGGGCCGAATTTCACTGCATCCTGCCAGCCGGTGATCAGGTTGTCATAGGTGACGGGCGTGTATCCGGCCAGTTTCAACGCTTTGCAAGCATGGGACCCGATATATCCGGCGCCGCCGGTTACAAGAATATTCGTCATCGGACAGTCTTTTCCCGCGTTGTGGAAGGATGCAGTTCTGCATCAAGGCTCATGGTTTATTCCAAGCCCATTTCGGCCATCATCTGCTCTAGCTTGGGCACGTCTTGGGGGTTGTTCAGTTCCCAGAACTGGCGACCTTTGGCCTCGACCTCGACGCACAGAACTTTGCGACCATTTTCCATGAAGCGCAGCTGTTCCAGACCTTCCAGCTGTTCCAGCGGGCCCACCGGCCATGTGGGATAGGCGGCCAGCGCGTCAGGGCGATAGGCATAGACGCCTACGTGGTGAAACACCGGGGTATCCTCGGTGCCCGCATAGGTCTGCGCTGTGAAAGGCACCACCTCTTTCGAGAAATACATGGCGCTGTGATCGGACGCAAAAACCGCCGTAGTGCCGCCGACCCGGCCATGTTTGCGGTCGTTCAGCAGGCTGTTGAGCGCATCGCCATCGCAGCGAAGAACAGGTGTGGCCACACCGGCCTCGGGTGCGGCGCGCAGGCCCGCGATCAGGTCTTCCACAAACCAATGCGGTGTCAGTGGCGCGTCGCCCTGAAGGTTCACCACGATATCATAGCCCGCGCCCAGATTGGCATGGGTTTCAGCGCAGCGTTCGGTGCCATTCTGGCAGGTGTCTGAAGTCATCACCACCTCGGCGCCAAACCCTTCGGCCGCCTCGCGGATACGGTCGTCATCGGTGGCGACAACTACCTTGTCCACGCCCGACACTGAACAGGCCGCACGCCACGACCGTTCAATCAGCGTCATCGCCTTGCCGCTTGCCCCGGTCAGAGGCACCAGCGGTTTGCCCGGATAGCGGGACGAGGCATAGCGGGCGGGAATGGCGATCAGAACGGACATCAGGCTTCCTTCAACTCAACACCCGGAGCGTAGGCGATGAAGAACGGGTTTGCATAGCCGTCCTTGCCATAGGTCAGCGGTTCGTGGTTGTCGAAGCGAACCACCTTGCCGCCGGCACCGGCCAGAACTGCGTGACCTGCGGCTGTGTCCCATTCCATTGTGCGGCCAACGCGAGGGTACAGATCGGCCTCACCGGTTGCGACTAGACAGAATTTGAGCGATGAACCCGCGCTTTTGCTGTCGCGCACTTGATACTTGTTGATGTAGTCCTCAGTTGCCTGATCGCGGTGCGACTTGGAGGCCACGATCAGAAGCGCCGAATTGTTTGGTTTAGAGACGAGTATCGGCGTCACGTTGCCCACAACATCCTTGTCCAGAGCGCCGGTTTCCTCAACCGATTGTCCATCGGGCTGGGTATAAAACATGCGTCCCTTGGCCGGGGCGTAAACCACCCCGCGCGTCGGTACGCCATTTTCCACCAGCGCAATGTTCACTGTGAAATCCCCGCGACGGTTGATGAACTCTTTGGTGCCGTCCAGCGGGTCCACGATCAGGAACGTGTCGCCTTTCTCAGAGTGCGAGGCCGCCTGTTCCTCGGTCACCAGCAGGATATCGGGGAAGGCTGCGCGCAGGCCGGCCGAGATAAGAGCGTCCGCAGCCTCATCCGCTTCGGTCACAGGGCTGGCATCAGATTTGACCTTCACGTCGAAATCATCCGAGTTATAGATCTCCATGATCTTGTCACCGGCTTCCAGGGCCAAACGTCGAATGACGGGGATGAGGGCGTCGTAGGTCACAAAAAGGCTCCGTTCCTGTGATTTGTTGATTGAAAATCCTGACGGCCTTATGATGTCCCGGTTACGGAACAGCAAGAATTTCGTGCCAGATTGCTGGCAATAAAGCAGGAAAGACCGCGCAGGTGTATTACTTTAAGCGAAACCGGACGCTTTTGGGTGGTGCCTTCACCACCTCGGAACTGGTGTTTCATTCGGTGGTGCGCAGCATCCGTTCGCAACGGTCGAACGCGGTGCTGGCGGTGATCATGAATATCGTCCAGATCCTTGCGCTGGTAACGGTGTTCTATCTGATCATGACGTTGGTTGGAAAGATAACCGGCTTGTCCAAGATTCGCGGCAATCCCATCCTGTTTCTGCTGTCAGGAGTGTTTCTGTTTCTAACCCACGTGAAATCCGTAAGCGGCGTGGCCGGGGTTGCGACCGGAAACAACCCGATGATGCTGCATTCGCCGATGAACATGATGGTGTCGCTTCTGGCGGCGGCGTTCGGGACGTTCTACACGCAACTGGTTTCGATCCTGGTCATCCTGTTCATGTATCACGTCGCCATCGAACCGCTTGAAATACAGGATCCGGGTGGCGCGTTCTATATGCTTGTGCTGGCCTGGTTTACCGGCAGCGCAGTTGGCGTCCTGTTTATGGCGCTCAAGCCCTGGCTTCCGACATTTGTGTCCATTTCGTCCGTCGTCTACCGTCGGATCAATATGATCTTTTCTGGCAAGATGTTTGTGGCCAACAGTCTGGGTGGGTTCACTTTGACCATGTTTATCTGGAACCCGCTGTTTCACGTCATTGACCAATGCCGCGGGTTCGTGTTTCGCAACTATTTCCCGCGCCAGACCAGCTGGGAATACGCGCTTTGGGTAGGCATTATCCTGCTTTTGATCGGTTTGCTGGGCATTTTCTTCACCCGTCAGCACGTGTCGAAAAGCTGGGGGGCGCGCAGCTAGGTCGCCACGCGCAACGTCAGATTGATCCGACCACCCTTGGGCAACAGTTTGGATGATCCGAACCGGATACGGTCCACCCCGTGATAGGTCAGGCGCGCGGGGCCGCCCATGATCACCACATCGCCCGAGTTCAGCCAGATCGACTCGGTCTTGCCGCCACGGGTGGTGTTGCCGATGCGAAACAAAGCATCATCGCCCAGCGAGATTGACAGGACTGGCCAGGAAAAGTCAGCTTCATCCTTGTCCTGATGCAGGCCCATGCGGGTGCCCTCGCCATAATAGTTGATCAGGCAGCAATCTGGGTCGCGCTCGACGCTGGCGAGGGCGTGCCAGATTTCAAGGATCGGATCGGGTATCGCGGGCCATGCCACCCCCTTGGGATGGTGATCCTGATACCGGTACCCCGCCCGGTCCGACACCCATCCCAGCGCCCCGGCCGAGGTCATTCGGACCGACATCTCTTTGCCTGATGGCGTCGTCGGGCGGAACAGGGGTGCGGATTTCAGAATCGGGCGCAACAGGTCGATCAGCGCGGTCTGCGCCGCCACATCCAGATAGGCTTTTCTGATATCGAAATCGCGCAAAAGCAGCCGCGTCATCGAAGATTCCTCAATCCTTGCCGAAACGTTGCAAAAAAGGCCCCAGATTCCCGAAAACCTGCGATTTACACCGCTTGCAGGCTTTTGGTCTCGCCCTTATATACGCCGGGACGCGTGATGGTGTAGGGCCATTGCGCAATTGAGATCGAGGCAGGGATGCCATAACGGGTCCCGGCCTCGGGACATCGCCTTGAAGAGAAAGGGATCGAACATATGAGCAAAGTAATCGGGATTGACCTGGGAACCACCAACTCGTGCGTGGCTATCATGGACGGCTCGCAGCCGAAGGTCATCGAAAACGCCGAAGGGGCGCGGACCACGCCCTCGATCGTCGCCTTCACCGAAGATGAGCGACTGGTCGGTCAGCCTGCAAAACGTCAGGCGGTCACCAACCCCGACAACACGATCTTTGGCGTCAAGCGCCTGATCGGTCGTCGTGTGGATGATGCCGAAGTCGAAAAAGATAAGAAAATGGTGCCGTATGCTATCGTGAACGGTGGCAACGGCGACGCGTGGGTTGAAGCTCGCGGCGAAAAGTACTCCCCAAGCCAGATCTCGGCCTTCACTCTGGGCAAGATGAAGGAAACCGCAGAAAGCTATCTGGGTGAGGAAGTCACGCAAGCGGTTATCACTGTTCCGGCATACTTCAACGATGCTCAGCGTCAGGCCACCAAAGACGCCGGCAAAATCGCCGGTCTGGAAGTGCTGCGGATCATCAACGAACCGACAGCGGCTGCTCTGGCCTATGGTCTGGACAAGGAAGAAACGCAAACCATCGCGGTTTATGACCTTGGTGGTGGTACCTTCGACGTGACCATTCTGGAAATCGACGACGGCCTGTTCGAGGTTAAATCGACCAACGGTGACACCTTCCTGGGTGGTGAAGACTTTGACATGCGCATCGTCAACTACCTGGCGGATGAGTTCAAAAAGGAACACGGTGTCGACCTGTCGCAAGACAAGATGGCCCTGCAGCGTCTGAAAGAAGCCGCCGAAAAAGCCAAGATCGAGCTGTCCTCGACCTCGCAGACCGAAATCAACCAGCCTTTCATCTCGATGGGTGCCAACGGTCAACCGCTGCACATGGTCATGAAACTGACCCGCGCCAAGCTTGAATCGCTGGTGGGCGACCTGATCAAAAAGTCGATGAAGCCCTGTGCGGCCGCTCTGAAAGACGCCGGTCTGTCGGCCAGCGATGTGGACGAGGTTGTTCTGGTCGGTGGTATGACCCGGATGCCGAAAGTGATCGAAGAGGTCACCAAATTCTTCGGTAAAGAGCCGCACAAAGGCGTGAACCCGGACGAAGTTGTTGCCATGGGCGCCGCTATCCAAGCCGGTGTTCTGCAAGGCGACGTCAAGGACGTGGTTCTGCTGGACGTGACCCCGCTGTCGCTGGGTATTGAAACGCTGGGTGGCGTGTTCACCCGTCTGATCGACCGCAACACCACGATCCCGACCAAAAAGTCTCAGGTCTTCTCGACCGCCGAGGACAACCAGAACGCCGTGACCATCCGCGTGTTTCAGGGTGAGCGTGAAATGGCTGCGGACAACAAGATCCTGGGTCAGTTCAACCTCGAGGATATCCCGCCCGCACCGCGCGGTATGCCTCAGATCGAGGTGACGTTTGACATCGACGCAAACGGCATTGTCTCGGTTTCGGCCAAGGACAAAGGTACCGGCAAAGAGCAGAAGATCACCATCCAAGCCTCGGGCGGTCTGTCCGACGCGGATATCGAGAAGATGGTCAAGGACGCCGAGGAAAACGCCGAGGCCGACAAGGAACGCCGCGAGCTGGTCGACGCCAAGAACCAAGCGGAAAGCCTCATCCACTCGACCGAAAAGTCGATGGAAGAGCATGCCGACAAGGTCGACCCGACCACTATCGAAGCGATCGAGCTGGCGATTGCCGCGCTGAAGGACGAGCTGGAAACCGAGAATGCCGACAAGATCAAGTCTGGCATCCAGAACGTCACCGAAGCCGCGATGAAGTTGGGCGAAGCCATCTACAAGGCGCAGTCCGAGGAAGGCGAAGAAGAACCGGCCGCAGCCGATGCAGCGCCGGGCGATGATGACATTGTCGACGCCGAGTTCGAAGATCTGGACGACGACAAACGTAACTAACGGCTCACCGGGCCAATGCGGGCCGGTCCGTTCTCCGGGCCGGCCTATTTACGTTGAGGCAGAAGGACATACTGATGTCAAAACGCGACTATTACGATGTGCTCGGCGTAGCCAAGGGCGCATCGGCGGATGAGATCAAAAAAGGTTTTCGCAAGAAAGCCAAGGAATTGCATCCGGACCGCAACAAAGACAACCCGGATGCCGAAGCGCAGTTCAAAGAAGCAAATGAGGCTTATGACGTCCTGCGCGATGCTGACAAAAAAGCGGCCTATGATCGCTTTGGCCACGCCGCGTTTGAAAATGGCATGGGCGGTGGTGGCCGTCCTGGCGGCGGCTTCGGTCAGGGCGATTTTTCCAGCGCCTTCTCGGACGTGTTCGACGATCTGTTCGGCGATTTCATGGGTGGCCAACGTGGCGGAGGCGGTGGACGTCGCGCCGCCCGCGGCTCGGACCTGCGCTACAACCTGCGCGTCACGCTAGAAGAGGCGTTCTCAGGTCTGCAAAAAACCATCAACGTGCCGGCCGCTGTGGCCTGTTCAGCCTGTGACGGTTCGGGTGCCGAAGGTGGTGTAGAACCGACAACCTGCCCGACCTGCTCGGGTATGGGCAAAGTTCGGGCACAGCAGGGTTTCTTTACTGTGGAACGCACCTGCCCGACTTGCTCGGGTCTGGGCCAGATCATCAAGAACCCCTGTAAATCCTGTGGCGGTGCGGGTCGCGTGGAAAAAGAGCGCGCGCTATCCGTCAACATCCCCGCCGGGGTGGAAACGGGTACCCGTATACGTCTGGCGGGCGAGGGTGAGGCCGGAATGCGCGGCGGCCCTCCGGGTGATCTGTACATCTTCGTCGAAGTGTCGGACCATAAACTGTTCGAACGAGACAGCGTAAACCTCTATTGCCGCGTGCCAGTCAGCATGGCCAAAGCAGCGTTGGGCGGTTCGATCGAAGTTCCTACCATCGACGGTGGCCGCGGTCGCGTGCAAATCCCGGCGGGCAGTCAGTCAGGTCGTCAGATGCGCTTGCGCGGTAAGGGTATGCCCGCTTTGCGCGGCGGCGGTGTAGGCGACATGTTTATTGAACTTGCAGTGGAAACGCCAGTGAACCTGACTAGCCGTCAGAAAGAACTGTTGAAGGAGTTCGACGACTTGGGTGAAGATAACCACCCAGAGTCCAAAAGCTTTTTCTCATCCGTCAAGTCTTTCTGGGACGGAATGAAGGGCTGAAAAGTCGAATAGGGGGCCCTGCCCCCGCCGTATGTTCCAGGCGACTCCCCCGGTATACTTTTGGCCAGGTAAAGTGGGATCCGCTCTTCATCTGGTCGTAAATATCCCGGAGCGCGAGGCAGAGCCTCGCAGAATCCTCTTGATTATTTCTTGCGCGCCTGAGATGTTCCGCGCCAACCGTTGGGGTGCCTCCTAGAAGGGGCTGAGAGGTGCTTTCGCATCAACCCATCGAACCTGATCCGGGCAATTCCGGCGGAGGGAACGGTCGTCAAACTATAGACGGTTTCTACGCCGCGATTGCCCCAAGAATTTGGAGCAACGATATGGCCGCTATTGCATTGACGATTGCCGGTTCGGACAGCGGCGGTGGGGCTGGAATTCAAGCTGACCTCAAGGCCATGTCGGCGCTTGGCGTATACGGCGCCAGTGTGATAACGGCAGTGACGGCGCAAAATACCAGGGCGGTTACGGCGGTTCATGGCATCCCGCTGGATGTGATTGCGGCGCAGATCGAAGCGGTTCTGACGGACTTGGACGTGGGTGCCATCAAGATCGGAATGCTCGCAACGCCAGACATTATCCACACTGTGGCCGGCAGCATCGCCGAATTCGACGGCCCTATTGTGTTAGACCCTGTGATGATCGCCAAATCCGGCGACGCTTTGCTTGCCGAGGATGCTGTTCAAACGCTTAGGGATGTGTTGGTGCCTCGCGCCTCGGTCTTGACTCCGAATTTGCCCGAGGCTGCGTGTTTGCTGGGGTCTTCTGATGCACAAAGCCCCAATGAGATGGTTGAACAAGGTCGCGCCCTATGTGGGTATGGGGCGCAAACTGTTCTGATGAAAGGGGGGCATGGGCAAGGCGAGATTTGCCATGATCTTCTGGTCAGTTCGGCAGGGCTGATCGCCGAGTTCACCGCACCGCGCCGCCAAACCAGAAACACGCATGGCACCGGGTGCACCTTGTCTTCGTCTATTGCGGCCGGATTGGCCGAGGGCCTGACGATCCCGGACGCGGTTGCGCAGGCTCATGACTATTTGCAAGGTGCGATTGCCAAGGCGGATGCATTGGATATTGGGCAGGGCCACGGCCCGGTTCATCATTTTCATGAGGTTTGGCCTGCGTGACGATCTGGTCGGTCATAGGCGCCGGTGTCGCAGGGTTGGCCGTGGCTAGCGAGATAGTGTCGCGCGGCGCCAAGGTGCAGGTCTTTGATCCCGGTGGCCCGCCCGGTGCGCATGGGTGTTCGTGGTGGGCTGGCGGGATGCTGGCCCCATGGTGCGAATATGAAAATGCCGAAGAGCCGGTGCTGCGATTGGGAAAGACCGCGTTGGACTGGTGGGCCGCGCGTACACAGGTGCAGCGGCGCGGAACTCTGGTCGTGGCCAATCCGCGCGATCTGCCGGATTTGCGGCGGTTTGCGCGCAGGACCCAGGCATTCTCAGATGTTGATCAGACCCAAATTCAAGAATTAGAGCCTGATCTGCATGGCTTCTCCAAAGCTTTGTTCTTCCCGGATGAGGCGCATCTGGACCCTCGGCAAGCGCTGCAGGACCTCTACCGGCAGTTGCAGGGTCAAGGGGTTGAATTTCACCAGAAACTCGCCCCGCCCCGTCTGGAAAACGCGATAGACTGCCGAGGGTTACATGCACGCGAGGTTTTGCATGATCTGCGCGGCGTGAAGGGTGAGATGCTGGTGATCCGCTGCCCGGATATCCACCTGACCCGCCCGGTGCGGCTGTTGCATCCGCGGATGCCGCTCTACATCGTACCGCGCGGAGATGGCGTTTACATGCTGGGCGCAACGATGATCGAGTCTGAGGACAGCAGTCGGATCACCGCGCGCTCCATTCTGGAGTTGCTCAGTGCAGCCTATGCGCTGAACCCGGCCTTCGGTGAGGCCGAGGTTCTGGAGATTGGTGTCGATCTACGTCCTGCTTTTCCCGACAATCTGCCGCGTATCCGGCGCTTGGGCCACACGATCTACGCCAACGGTCTTTATCGCCACGGCTATCTACTGGCCCCGGCGCTGGCGCAGGGTGTGGCCGATCTGGCGCTTGAAAACAAACATTCGGAGATGGTCGATGAAGATCGTGCTTAATGGCGAGACCCGAGAAATTACGGCTCTGACGCTGTCGGAAATGTTGGTTGAATGCGGATTCTCGGGCCGGGTCGCAACGGCGGTGAACGAGGAATTCGTTCCTTCGAGCCTGCGCATTGCGCACGAACTGGTAGATGGCGACCGGGTCGAGGTCGTCGCACCGATGCAGGGGGGCTGAGGATGAAGACGTTTTACGGCACAGATTTGCCCAACCCCTTGATGCTGGGCACGGCGCAATATCCAAGCCCGGCCATTCTGGAGCAGGCGTTTCGGGAAAGCGGGGCCGGGGTGGCCACCGTGTCGCTGCGGCGCGAATCCGGGGCCGGTCAGACCTTTTGGCAGATGATCCGCGATCTTGGCGTGTTGGTCCTGCCGAACACCGCCGGGTGCCATACGGTTAAAGAGGCTGTGACTACTGCACAGATGGCGCGTGAGGTGTTCGACACCAAATGGATCAAGCTGGAACTGATCGGGCACACGGATAGTCTGCAGCCGGATGTGTTCCAACTGGTCGAGGCTGCCCGCATCCTGACCGAGGAAGGGTTTCAGGTCTTCCCCTACACCACCGACGATCTGATCGTAGGTGAACGTCTGCTGGCTGCAGGGTGTGAGGTGCTGATGCCCTGGGGCGCGCCGATTGGGTCGGGGCGCGGGCTGAACAACGAATACGCGTTGCGGGCGATGCGGGCAGAATTCCCGGATGTGCCGTTGGTGATTGATGCGGGCATTGGCCTGCCCAGCCACGCCTCGCGCGCGATGGAGCTGGGCTATGACGCGGTACTGCTGAACACCGCCGTGGCGCGCGCGGGTGATCCGCCGGCGATGGCGCGGGCCATGATGCAGGCGATTGAGGCCGGGCAACTGGCCCATCAAGCCGACCCGATCGAGGCGCGCGATATGGCCGAAGCCTCGACGCCCGTGATCGGAAAGGCGTTTCTGTCATGAGCCTCGACCGCTTTTACCCGATCTTTGATCACTCGGACTGGCTGCGGCGGATGCTGCCGCTGGGCGTGAAACTGGTGCAGCTGCGCGCCAAGGATCAACCCGATGCGGTGGTGCACGAACAGATTGCACAGTCACGCGATCTGTGCCGCCAGCATGGCGCGGTTCTGGTGGTGAACGACTATTGGCAGGCCGCGATTGAGGCCGGGTGTGACTGGATTCACCTGGGGCAGGAGGATCTGGACGACGCCGACTTGCAAGCCATTCGCAAGGCTGGACTGAAGCTGGGCGTATCGACCCATGATGACGACGAGTTGGAACGCGTTCTGGCCATGGACCCGGATTATGTGGCGCTGGGGCCGGTTTATCCGACTATCCTGAAAAAGATGAAATGGCATCAGCAGGGCCTGCCACGTGTCACCGAATGGAAGGCGCGGGTGGGCGATATCCCTCTGGTCGGGATCGGCGGGATGAGCGTCGAACGCGCGCCGGGTGTTCTGCAGGCGGGGGCGGATATCGTCTCGGTCGTGACAGATATCACCCTGAACACGGACCCCGAAGCGCGCGTGCGCCAATGGATCGAGGCCACCCGATGAGCCGTTACGGGCGTCAAACAATACTGCCTGAGGTGGGGGCAGAGGGACAGGCGCGTCTGTCCTCGGCGCATGTGCTGGTTGTGGGGGCCGGAGGGCTGGCTGCGCCGGTCTTGCCATTGTTGGCTGGGGCTGGGGTACGGCGGATCACGGTGATGGATAGGGATACAGTTGATCTGTCCAACCTGCATCGCCAGACTCTGTTCGCGCAGGCGGATTGTGGGCGACTCAAGGCCAAAGTGGCCGCCGAGAGGTGTCGGGCCTTAAACGATGAGATCGAAGTTGAGGCGCTAGAACATGCTTTAACAAGTGCAAATGCGCCCAATATGGCCGCGCAGGCGGATGTGATCCTGGATTGTGCTGACAGCTATGCGGCCAGCTATATTCTGTCCGATACTTGTTTGGCGCAGGGGAAACCGTTGATCAGCGCCTCGGTGCTGGGGCTGTCGGGCTATGTTGGTGGGTTCTGCGGAGGGGCGCCCTCGCTGCGCGCGGTGTTCCCTGACGCGCCCGATAGCGGAGCGAGCTGCGCCACAGCTGGTGTACTGGGTCCGGTCGTTGGAACAATTGGCGCGATGCAGGCGCAGATGGCGCTGAATCTGATCCTTGGGATCTCGCCCTCGCCCTTGGGGCAGATGGTTCAATACGACGCGCGTACCCTGCGTACCAGCACCTTCCGGTTCGACAACGCGCCCGAACCCAATAGCTGTTTTCGGTTCGTCTCAGCCGGTCAACTCGGTGCTGAAGATCAAATCATTGAGCTGCGCGATGAGGCTGAGGCGGCGATCCCAGCGCATCCGAACGCGCAGCGCATTTCGCCTGAAAATTTGGAAGAAATAGACCCTAAACAAGGCAAAAGACTGGCCTTGTGTTGCGCCACTGGCCTGCGCGCATGGCGTGCTGCCGAACAGATTCAACCGGATTGGCCAGGCGAGATTGTCCTCGTCGCGGCTTCGACCTCGTAAGCGAAAAGGAAACGCGAGATATGAAAAAGCTGATTACCGCCATTGCTTTGCTGGCTGCCGCGCCTGCCTGGGCCGAGGATAAGATGACCGTCCTGCTGGACTGGTTCATCAACCCCGACCACGGCCCGATCATCGTGGCGCAGGAAAATGGCTATTTCGCCGAGCAGCGGCTTGAGGTTGAAATCGTCCCGCCCGCCGATCCCTCTGCCCCGCCGCGTTTGGTGGCAGCAGGTCAGGCCGAACTGGCCGTGTCCTACCAGCCGCAGCTGCACCTGCAAATCCACGAAGGCCTGCCGCTGAAACGCGTGGGCACGCTGGTTGCGACCCCACTGAACTGCCTTCTGGTGTTGGAAGACGGTCCGATTAAATCTTTGGCCGACCTGAAGGGGAAAAAGATCGGCTTCTCGGTCGCGGGCGTGGAAGAGGCCATTCTGACCGCCATGCTGAATGCCCATGGGGTGGCGCTGGACGATATCGAATTGATCAACGTGAACTTCTCGCTGTCGCCGTCGCTGATGACCGGGCAGGTGGATGCGGTGATCGGTGCGTTCCGCAATTTCGAACTGAACCAGATGGATATCGAAGGTGTCGCGGGCCGCTGCTTTTACATCGAGGAAGAAGGCGTACCGCCCTATGATGAGCTGATCTATGTGGCCAACCCCGAAACCATGGATGCCGACATGATCGCGCGTTTTCTGGCCGCGACCGAGAAAGCCACGCAGTATATCGTCAACAACCCCGAAAAAAGCTGGGAGATTTTTGCGGCCACATCGCCCGAGCTGCAGGATGAGTTGAACGCGCGCGCATGGGTCGACACTCTGCCCCGTTTCGCCCTGCGTCCGGCTGGTTTTGACGCTGGTCGCTACGCACGGTTCGAGGCGTTCCTGAAAGACAGCGGCATGATCGACAGCATCAACCCGGTTAGTGACATCACCATTGACGTGACCGCGCAATGAGCGGCTACGGCAAAGCCTTCGCGCTGATGCGTGACGCGGCGCAAGGGCCGTGGCGGGATTATACCCGCCACGCCTTCGTCGAAGGCATGAAGGACGGCACGCTGCCGCGTGAGGCGTTCCTGCACTATCTGCGGCAGGATTACGTGTTCCTGATCCATTTTAGCCGCGCCTGGGCATTGGCGGTGGTGAAATCGGAAACGCATTCCGAGATGTTGACCGCTGTGGGAACAGTGAATGCTCTGGTCGCTGAAGAAATGCAGCTGCATATCGGCATCTGCGAGGCTGCCGGGATTTCGCAGGAGGAGCTGTTCGCGACTCCCGAGCGGGCCGAGAATCTGGCCTATACACGGTTCGTGTTAGAGGCCGGGTATAGCGGAGATCTGCTGGACCTGCTGGCGGCCCTTGCGCCCTGTGTCATGGGTTATGGTGAGATCGGTGCGCGGCTGGCTGCCGAGGCTACATCCGAGACCTATCGTGATTGGATCAACACCTATGCCGGTGAGGACTATCAGGGCGCGTGCAGTGCGGTAGGAGAATTGTTGGACCAGGCTCTAACTCGACGTATTGGGGCAGATTTCGAAGCCTCACCGCGTTGGAACCGTCTGTGTCAGACCTTCCGCACCGCGACCGAGCTTGAGGTCAATTTCTGGCAAATGGGTCTGACCCCGTGACCCAAGCGCCTGATCTGACCATCAGTGGCTCGGCCACAATCGACGGCGCGCCCTTGTTCGCGCCGTTGACCCTGACCCTTGGGGCGGGGCAGTGGACGTGTCTGCTGGGCGGATCGGGTGTGGGGAAAACCACCGTTCTGCGCTTGATTGCTGGATTGGAGACGGGCGCGGATTTCAAAGGACAGATCACAGCCAGCGATGCGCAGCCGGTGCCAAGCCGGGTGGCTTATATGGCGCAGGACGACTTGCTGCTGCCTTGGGCGACGGTGGCGCAGAATGTGTCTCTGGGCGCGCGGCTGCGCAGGGAAAAACCCGACCTGGCCCGCCGGGGCCGTTTGATCGAGCGGATGCGATTGCAGGATCATCTGAACAAGAAACCCGGTGAGTTGTCGGGCGGTCAACGTCAGCGCGTGGCTCTGGCGCGCACCTTGATGGAGGATCGCCCCATCGTTTTGTTGGATGAGCCGTTCTCTGCCCTCGATGCCCGTACCCGCGCGGATATGCAGGATTTGGCGGCCGAGGCGCTGGCCGGGCGCACCGTGTTGTTGGTGACGCATGATCCGGCCGAGGCCGCGCGTTTGGGTCAATCCATCATGGTGATGACGGCGCAGGGGTTGACGCCCTGCGATCCGCCCTCGGCTCCGGCCCCGCGCCATGTGGACGATCTGGAAACGCTTGAGACGCAGGGCGCGTTGTTGCGGTTGTTGAGAGAGGCGGCATGAAGATCCTGTCCGCTCTTGCCGCAACTGTATTCGCGCTGGCCGTATGGCAGGCGATCGTCAGCTTGACGGGCCTACCGAAATTCATCCTCCCTGGTCCCGCGCTGGTGGCTGAAACCTGGTGGCAGAACCGCTGGGTGATTGCCGAACATACGTGGATTACAGCGGTAGAGGTGGTGATCGGCTTGGCTTTCGGCACGGCTCTCGGCGTCATTACCGCTCTGCAATTGGCCAATTCGCGGGCAGCGCGGGTGTTGGTGCAGCCGATGCTGGTGTTCACGCAGGCGCTGCCGGTCTTTGCGCTGGCCCCGCTGCTGACCCTGTGGCTGGGCTATGGGCTGTGGTCCAAAGTGGCGATGGCGGTGCTGATCATCTATTTCCCGATCACCTCGTCCTTTTTTGACGGATTGATGCGCACGCCCCCCGGCTATCTGGACCTTGCACGCACCATGCAGGCCAGCCCGCGTGCAGTGTTGTGGCATATCCGCATTCCGGCTGCGCTGCCCTCGCTGGCGTCGGGGATGCGGCTGGCGGCGGTTTATGCGCCCATCGGGGCCGTGATTGGCGAGTGGGTGGGCTCGTCTCAAGGCTTGGGCTATCTAATGCTGCTGGCCAATGGGCGTGCCAAGACCGACCTGATGTTTGCCGCGATGCTGACCTTGGGCGTGTTTTCGATCCTATTGCATCTGATCTTCCGCCGCGCGACGGCGCGCATGGCAGGTGAAGTGCGTTAACGGTTTGGAAACCGATTCGGCGTCAGGGTGAGAACATGACCAAGGACGCCTTTGCCGAAGCCCCAATGCTGTTTGAAACGGACGAAGCGCCCGCGCAGCCGCTGCCAAGTGGTCGATTGCCCTCCTATATCAAAGACCATCGCAAGCGGCTGCGCGAAAGGTTCATGTCGGGCGGGTCCGCTGCAATGCCGGATTATGAGTTGTTGGAGCTGGTGCTGTTCCGGTCCATCCCCCGGCAGGATGTGAAACCGCTGGCGCGGGCGCTGATGGATACGTTTGGGGATTTCAACCGCGTGCTGACCGCGCCCGAAGAACGGCTGCGTCAGATCAAAGGTGTGGGTGAGACGGTCATCACCGACCTGAAGATTCTTGAGGCTTGCGCCCATCGTATGGCCCGCGCGCGAGTAATGCAGCGGCATGTGATCTCGGGCTGGGACGCGCTGCTGGATTACTGCCACACGACCATGGCCCATCGCGAGACCGAGCAGTTCCGGGTGTTCTATCTGGACCGTAAGAACGTGCTGATCGCGGATGAAGAGCAGGCTAAAGGCACCGTCGATCATGTGCCGGTCTACCCGCGGGAGGTGGCAAAACGGGCGCTGGAGCTGAATGCCTCGGCGCTTATTCTGGTGCATAACCATCCGTCAGGTGACCCAACGCCCTCGCAGTCGGATATCGATATGACCACCCGGATTCAGGATGCCTGTGTCGCGTTGGGTCTGACCTTGCATGACCACCTGATCATCGGGAAATCGACAGAACTGAGTTTCCTGTCGGAAGGATATTTGTAGGGGCTTTGCTCTTCTTCGCCTTTGGGGACGATTCACCCCCGCCGTATTTGGAACGAGAAGAAGGGCCGGGCTATTGGACCCAAACCTCGACCCTACGATTGACCTTTCGTCCCCATTCGGTGTCGTCGCAGGCCATGGGCATGGCTTCGCCAAAACCGTCGACATTCAGTTCCACCTTTTCGGAGATCGAAGCTTCAATTGCGGCCAGAACGGCGTTGCGCACGGTTTTGGCGCGCAGCAGGGCGATCTGGGCGTTAGCTTGTGCCGATCCGTCGCCGTCGCTGAAGCCGATAAATGTGAGGCGCCGGGTGTCGAATTGGCCGGATTCCACCAGCTGAGCCAAAAGCTGGATGTTGGCGCGCGATTGCGCGTCGGGGCGGGAGGAGCCTGTCTCGAACCGGAAGGACAGCGACAGCCGAGATTGGGCGCGCAATGTACCTACTATGCGTTGTAGCTCGTCCAGCCCAATTTCAGCCCCGCCCGAGGCGACGGCGTTGGCCAGGCGATGTCCCTGCTGGTCGATGGACAACAGCTCGGGGGCTTGATCGACGAAACCTGCATCTCGGATTGCGACTTGCGCCTCGGGGCTTTGGGCGAAAGACAGAAACTGCCTTGCGATCCGGGGCAGGCGACGGTTGGGCAAGTAAAGGAACATGGGCGAGGTGAGGGGGTAGTCCTCGGTCTTGATGGATTGTCGGGTCGCCGCCAGCGCGTGACCGCAGCCGCCGGTCAGGGGCAACGCGCGGACCGTGTCGACCGCCGCCTGGCTGGCGATGCCGATGGCGAACGGATCCCGTGCAACTGCCTGAACCAGAGCGCTGCTGCGGTTATGCTGGTTGATCCTTGCGGGCAGGGAGGCGTTTACCGGTGTCAGCAAACTGTCCTGCAAGGCTTGCGACGGGTCGGTGTCCGGCAGATGCACGGCAATTGGCGCGTCGGGTCCGCCCAGGCTGGTCCAGTTCGTGATCTCTCCGGTGAAGATGCGGACCAGATCAGCGGGTGATATCTGTCGGATCGGATTGTCTGGTGACACCACCGGCACCAACGCGTCCAATGCCACGATGCGGGACCGCCGGGCCAGGGACAGATCGCCCAAACCGGCCTTGATGGCGCTGTCTTGCTCGGTTGGTCGAACCTCGCGCAGGGCCATGACGATGTCGGCCTTACCTGACAATTGATCGGCAAACCCCTGGTCGGTGGTTGTGGGGGTGAATACGAACCGACCCAGCGGCGCCGCGCGGTCGGGTCTAGTCAGCTCATAGGCAAATTGCCCGCCCTCCAGATGTCGTGGGGTCGCGGCCCACCCTTCGTGTCGGGCAAAGGCCACCAAAAGCGCGGGCAAGATGTTCTCGGCCATGACTGACGCGCCGGACAGGCGAACCTCGGCCACAAAATCTGTCAGGCTGGGGCAAGCGGGACCCGTGCAGGTCACGCCCGAGCCGTCAACGGTAAGCGCGCCGAACCGGGTGTCGATGCGATAGAACTCGCCGTCATAGCCTAGCAGATTGCCGATTACCTCGACCTTGCCGTCATGCGAGGTCAGGGTGATGTCTTGCGCAGCCGCCTGCGACGCAGATGCCAAGGAGAAGAGTGCGGCGGTCGCCACACGAAGAAATGTCATAAGATGCCCGAGCCTGCCTGCGGTTTTACTTTGCCGCGATTTTCAGGTCTTCGAGCAGATTATTCAACACCAGAAACTCACCCGCTTTCGAACATTCCGGCAGAGTGACGGACAGGTCGCGCGCGCTGAGGCGCTGATCGCCGCGCAGTTCCAGCGATTGCAGGTGCAGTTCCTGGCCGCAATTTGCCCGGGTCACTTCGGCCTCGACCGACAGGGTGATCGAGCCGGTCTGATCGGATTGCCCTGCAGGGTAGGAATAGACCTGAACGTTCTGCGCGTCGTTCAGGTCGGGTTGACCCAGATGGACAACTTGCCCGGCGCCCTGTGTTTTGGCGTCAACCGAGACATGGCCGGTGCTGCCATAGCTTGCGCCAAACTCCAGCGCATGGATTTGCAGGTCCGTATTGCCTTGCCAGTGCAGGGCCACGCGATCGAAATGGGTGATATCGGGGATATGTGTGGTCGCAACAGTGCCCGCCTGATCCCCGACCGAGATCAGGAAGATCGCATATTCGCTGAGCGCCGGGATTGTCACTTCCAGACGACCGGTCGCGTCTGTTTGTTGCGTGACGGTCAGGCCGCTGTGATGCACATCAATCCGTTCGCCCGCGTGGCAAGGGGCAAGGACGGTCAGTTGCGCTGCAGCACCGGGTACAGCCCGCGCCCGTGCGCCGATAGCGCAGTCCGTCGGGCCCGAGGGGGCAGACCCGTTGGCGTGCAGCTTGCGATGTCCGGTTGTGGTGTCGTCCGGCGTTTCGTGGGCCGGAGTCGAGGAGGTCAGAACGATATCCTCCAGCCCTGCGATGATCGCCGTGTGATCCATGACAGAACTGATCTGCGTCTGCGGGACGTCAGGTTCCGCAGGCGTTCCATTCTGCATCAGGTAACCAATGGCCAGGGCACAGGCAACGGTACCCCCAGTGGTCACGTAGTTCTTAATTACAAACAAAACACCCTCCCCAGTTGAAGGAGCGAGTCGCACCCTGCGGGTCAATCACGGCCAATATGTGGCCGTGACGCGGGTTAATTGTGTCTGAACTAAGGTGATGTCAGGTCAGGCGTCCGTGGCAATGTTTGAACTTCTTGCCCGAACCGCAGGGGCATCTGTCGTTGCGTGACGGATTGCCCCATGTGCTTGGATCGTTTTCATCGAAACCGGGTCGCGCATCACCCGAGGCTTCGGCCTCGGCCACAGCTTCGGCCTGGCCTGCGGCCTGATCGACCGCCTGCTGCGCTTGGGCCTGTTGCGCCTGCATCTGCGCCAACATCTCGCGCTGTTCTTCCTCGGTCAGAGGGCGCACGCGCGACAATTGCTGAGTCACGGTTTCGCGCAAACTGTCCAACATGCTTTCAAACAGCTGGAAGCTTTCGTTCTTATACTCGTTCAGCGGATCGCGCTGGGCATAGCCCCGGAACCCAACGACCGAGCGCAGATGCTCCAGTGTCAGCAGGTGTTCACGCCATTTGCTGTCGATGGTGTTCAGCAGAACCTGCTTTTCGATGTTGCGCATGTTCTCGGGGCCAAAAGCGGCCGCCTTTTGCGCCATCATCTCGTCGGCGGCCTTGACCAAACGCTCGCGCACCTGTTCGTCATCCACGCCTTCTTCGGCGGCCCAATCCTGTACGGGCGCGTCGATGGTCAGCTTGTCCTTGATCGCCTCGTGCAATCCATCGGTGTCCCACTGATCAGCATAGGATTTCGGCGGCATGTATTCGTCGATCAGATCGTCGATGACCTGTTCGCGCATGTCCGAGACCACATCTGAGAGGTCATCGGCAGACATGATCTCGCGCCGTTGGCTGAACACCACTTTCCGTTGGTCGTTCATCACGTCATCAAATTTCAGAACGTTCTTGCGCATGTCAAAGTTGCGGCCTTCGACCTTGGACTGCGCCCGCTCCAGCGATTTGTTGACCCAGGGATGAACGATGGCCTCGCCCTCTTGCATGCCCAGGGTGTGTAGAACTTTGTCCAGACGTTCCGAGCCAAAGATGCGCATCAGGTCGTCTTCGAGGCTGAGGTAAAATACTGTGCGGCCCGGATCACCCTGACGGCCCGAACGGCCACGCAGCTGGTTATCGATGCGGCGGCTTTCGTGGCGTTCTGATGCCATAACAAACAGACCACCAGCGGCCAGAACCTTTTCTTTTTCCTCGGCGTGAGTTGCTTCTTCGGCCGCGCGCAGTTCGGCGGGGTCGGCCTCGGGGTTTTCGGCCAGCGCCTTCAGCACTTTCATTTCCACATTGCCGCCCAACTGGATGTCGGTTCCGCGACCGGCCATGTTGGTGGCGATGGTGACTGCGCCCAGACGCCCCGCATCGGCGACGATCTGCGCCTCTTGCTCGTGCTGGCGGGCGTTGAGAACGTTGTGCTGGATGCCTTCTTTGGTCAGCATCTGGCTGAGCAGTTCGGATTTCTCGATCGAGGTGGTGCCCAGCAGAACTGGTTGGCCCTTTTCCTGCGCTTCTTTGGTTTCTTCGATCATCGCGCCGTATTTTTCGGCACCAGTGCGATAGACCTGATCATCTTCGTCTACACGTGCAATCGGCTTGTTGGTCGGAACCTCGACCACGCCCAGGCCATAGATTTCTTGGAATTCTTCGGCCTCGGTCAGGGCAGTGCCGGTCATGCCGCCCAACTTGTCATAAAGGCGGAAATAGTTCTGGAAGGTCACGCTGGCCAGCGTCACGTTCTCAGGCTGGATCTGTACACCTTCCTTGGCCTCGATGGCCTGGTGCAGACCTTCCGACAGACGGCGACCCGGCATCATGCGCCCGGTGAATTCGTCGATCAGAACGACATTGCCGTCGCGCACGATATAGTCCTTGTCGCGCTGGAACAGTTTGTGCGCCCGCAGACCTTGGTTCACGTGGTGAACGACCGTGGTGCTTTCGGGATCATACAGCGAATGGCCCTCGGGGATCAGTCCGGCTGCGATCAGTTGTTCTTCAAGAAACTCGTTGCCTTCATCGGTGAAGGTCACGTTCCGTGATTTCTCGTCCAGCGAATAGTGGTCGTCCTGCAACGAAGGGATCAGCCCGTCGATCGTAGTATACATGTCAGACCGGTCCTGCGACGGGCCCGAGATGATCAGCGGCGTGCGCGCCTCGTCAATCAGGATCGAGTCGACCTCGTCCACAATCGCGAAATTGTGGTATTTTTGATAAATCTCGGCCAGATCGGACTTCATGTTGTCGCGCAGATAGTCGAATCCCAACTCGTTATTGGTGGCATAGGTGATGTCACAGGCATAGGCGGCTTTCTTTTCCGCATCTGGCTGACCAGACCAGATCACACCCGTGGTCATGCCCAAAGCGCCAAAAACCTTGCCCATCCAGTCCGAGTCGCGCTTGGCCAGGTATTCGTTCACGGTGACCACATGCACGCCCTTGCCGGTCAGAGCGTTCAGATAGGCCGGGAACGTGGCGACCAGCGTTTTGCCCTCACCTGTTTTCATTTCCGAAATGTTGCCCTGATGCAGGAACGCGCCGCCCATCAACTGAACGTCAAAGGCGCGCAGACCCAGCGCGCGCTTGGCGCCTTCGCGTACGTTGGCAAAGGCTTCGGGCAGCAGGTCATCCAGGCTCTCGCCGTCCAACGCCCGTTTACGCAATTCCTCGGTCTTTTCCTTCAGACCGTCATCCGACAATTTCTCGAACTCGGGTTCCAGCGCGTTGATCTGGTCGATCAGGGGGCGGGTCGCCTTGATCTTGCGGTCGTTCGGTGTTCCGAACACCTTTTTGGCGAGCGTTCCGAGTCCCAGCATGTTCACTCCAGCGGATCTGTTCTTGTCTTGGTTGCGACAGGCTTGCCCACCTTGCGCGCAACCCATAGATACGGGGGGTGAAAGGCGGCCCTGTCCAAGGCTTCAAAGCGATGTAAGCGGCAGGTTCCACAGTGTCAACGCTGCGCCCCGTCGCGGCTAGAAAATAGGATGAATCCATGCCCAAAGGCCTCACTTTTCTGCCATCGCTGGCCCTGACTGCCGTGCTGGCCCTGCCACTGGCCGCCGAAACCCAGCCCGATCCCAGCGCGGTCGTGGCCCGTGTGAACGGGGAAGAGATCACATTGGGTCACATCATCGCTACTGCCGCAGCCTTGCCCGAGCAATATCAGCAGATCGAAGACGATGTTCTCTATGATCTGATTGTCGATCAGTTGATCCAGCAGCAATTGCTGGGCCAACAGCAGGACGCGCTGACCCGGCTGAACGCATTGGGCATCGAGAATGAAACCCGATCTCTGCGTGCGGTGCAGACTGTGAATGCGTTGATCGAGGAAAATCTGACGGATGAGGCGATCCAGGCCGCCTATGATGCGCAATATGCTGATTTCCAGGGCGCGGATGAATATAACGCCAGCCACATTCTGGTCGAAACCGAAGAAGAAGCGAATGAAATCAAGGCTCAGCTTGATGACGGTGCTGATTTCGCGCAACTGGCGCGCGAGAAATCCACCGGCCCGTCCGGCCCGAATGGGGGTGAGTTGGGTTGGTTCGGCCCGGGTCGCATGGTGCCTGCCTTCGAGGCTGCCGTTGTCAGTCTGGAAAAGGGCCAGGTTTCGGACCCTGTGAAAACTCAGTTCGGCTGGCACGTTGTCACCCTGAACGACAAGCGCAAAACCGAAGCCCCGGATATTGAGGCTGTCCGCGCCGAACTGTCCCAAGGTCTTCAGCAGGAGATCATTCAGGCGCGCATCGACGAGCTGACCCAGCAGGCCGAAATCGAGCGCCCCACGACCGAGGGTGTCGGACCCGAGGCACTGCGTCAGATCGAACTGCTTCAGGAGTAAGCGTCCGTGGCAACGATTACCAAAGTTTCGCCTCTGGCTCCGGCGGCATTCCCCGACCTGCCCGCAATTGACGGCGTGCGCTTTGCCACTGTTGAGGCGGGTGTGCGCTACCAGGGCCGCACCGATGTGATGCTGGCGGTGCTGGATCCCGGTACCTCGGTGGCGGGGGTGTTCACGCGTTCCGCCACCCGCGCGGCCCCGGTGCTGGATTGTCAGGACAAGATCGGTGGGGCCAGCGATGGTCCGGCGGCTATTTTGGTGAACTCGGGCAATGCCAATGCATTCACCGGGCACTACGGCCAGACCTCTGTGGCCGAAGTGACGCAGGCCGTGTCCAAAGCCACCGGCGTCGGGGTCGAGCGGGTATTTACATCGTCCACCGGCGTGATCGGCGAGCCGCTGCCCCATGGTCGCATCGTATCGCAGCTTGAGACGCTTAAAATGGGTCTCAGCCGCCACGCCATTGAAGACGCCGCGCGGGCGATCATGACGACCGACACCTTCCCCAAGGGGGCAAGCGCACAGGTCGAGATTGACGACAAAACAGTCTCTATTGCTGGGATCGCCAAGGGTTCAGGCATGATCGCGCCGGATATGGCGACGATGCTGGTTTACATCTTCACCGATGCGCAAGTCGAACAATCGGCGCTACAAGCGATGCTGGGCGCGCAGACCGACCGCACCTTCAACTGCATCACGGTGGACAGCGATACTTCGACCTCGGACAGCTTGCTTTTGTGCGCGACCGGGGCTTCTGGCGTGGATGCCACCGGAAACGCCGCGTTTGCGCAGGCGCTTGAGACGGTGATGCTGGACCTTGCGCAGCAGGTGGTGCGCGACGGTGAAGGTGCCACGAAATTCGTAGAAATTCGTGTGACCGGAGCAGCCACGGACGCGGATGCCAAGGTGCATGGGTTGGCGATTGCCAACTCGCCGCTGGTGAAAACGGCGATTGCGGGCGAAGACCCGAACTGGGGCCGCGTGGTCATGGCCATCGGCAAATCCGGAGCGGCTGCGGATCGCGACCTTCTGAGCATCTCTTTCGGCGATATTCTGGTGGCTGAGAAAGGCTGGGTCAGCCCCGACTACCGCGAGGAAGACGCTGCCGCCTATATGAAAGGTCAGGATCTGGTGATCGCGGTCGATCTGGGGCTGGATGAAGGCGCATCCACCGTTTGGACCTGCGACCTGACGCACGGCTATATCGAGATCAACGCGGATTATCGTTCATGAAGACCGTTTTGGTGTCGGCCGTCGCCCTGATCGACGTCGAAGGCCGGGTGCTGCTGGCGCAGCGCCCCGAGGGGAAGTCCATGGCCGGTCTGTGGGAATTCCCCGGCGGCAAGGTCGAACCCGGCGAAACCCCCGAGGTCGCCCTGATCCGCGAGCTGGAGGAAGAACTGGGCATCAACACCTGGGCCTCCTGCCTAGCACCGCTGACCTTTGCCAGCCACAGCTATGACGATTTCCACCTGTTGATGCCGCTGTTCGCTTGCCGGAAATGGGAGGGGATACCACAATCAAAAGAAGGTCAGGCGCTGAAATGGGTCCGCGCTAATGATCTGCGGAACTATCCTATGCCCGCAGCTGATGTGCCGTTGATCCCGATTCTGCGGGATTGGTTGTAGTGTCGCGGCAGGGCGCATGCCCCCTGTGGCCAAAAGAGAGCACGCGGTGGTCGGAATTGCGTGATTTGTGACCTGTACCCCTGATCCTAAAGTATTAGGCCCAGCCGAGCTGTTTCAAGGAATGCGCATCATTCCATATCTTGGTCATGTGTTTGATTTTGTCACCGTCAAACTCAATGGCATAGACGTACTCCGCGGCCAGAGTTTTTCCCGTAGCAGGCACTGGGCCATCCACGGAATGAGTTCCATGGAACACGGCAAATATGCTTGCAATTCCACGCTCTTCATCAACAGAAAATGATTTGAGCTCATAATGACCATCCGGGATCGGAGTCAGCAGGTTTTTCATCCAGTCTGCGTAACCTTCCAGGGAAGTGACGTCGGCCAATGCGTCGGCTTGTGCTGAAAACGTCGCGCCCTCATGGCAAAAGTTTTTGCAGGCGTCCCACCCTTTGCCTGTATCGCAGGCCTCAAAGAATTCTCTTGCGGCTTTTCGGATAGACATGTGTTTCCCCCCCTACGAAACTGTGGCCAACCGTGTTGGCCATCAACTGAAGCAGTAAGAAACAGGGTACGCTGAAATAGCTCATTATCAAAATGCGCGGAAATATCGTGGCTTGGTGACGACATTTTGACTGATGTGCTCCGGCGATCCATCCAATCCATCACCCTTCCACCCCTGTTACAATTCGTAAGAATTGAGAAAACATCAGGCAAAACTTGCCGCTGATCCTCCGCCTGTCCCTTCGTGGGGCATTGGCGTTCGGGCACCATCCCGAACCCGCCATTTCCGACCCAAGGGAGGGGTCGGGTGGGGAGGAGAGAAAGATTGGCTCAGACGCAATCGGGCGCTGAAGGGTTGGTTTCCCTTCCGGCGCTGTTACATCGCAATGCGACGCAGTTCGGGGATGCCCCGGCCTACCGGGAAAAGGAATTCGGGATCTGGCAATGCTGGTCCTGGGCTGAGACCGCCGCCGAGGTGCGCAAACTGGCGTTGGGATTTCTGGAGATCGGCGTTGAGAAGGGCGACCATATCGCCGTCATCGGCCGCAACCGCCCGGCGCATTACTGGTCGATGGTCGCCGCGCAGATGGTGGGGGCGGTGCCGGTGCCGCTGTATCAGGACTCGGTCGCGGAAGAGATGGCCTATGTTCTGGAACACTGCGGTGCGAAGTTCGTTGTCTGTGGCGATCAGGAGCAGGTCGATAAGGTCATCGAGATTCAGCAGGGGCTGCATCAGGTCAAGCATATCCTCTACACTGACAAGCGCGGGATGCGGAAATACGACCACTCCCAGATGAACGCGCTGGATGACATCATGGCCGAAGGCGGGGCGGGTCACGCGCGGTTTGACGCAGAACTGGACAAACGCATCGCGGCGATCACCTATGACGATACCTGCGTGATGCTCTATACCTCGGGCACTACGGGCAAGCCCAAGGGCGTGGTGCTGTCGAACCGTAATGTGATCGAAAGCGCCAAGAACTCGGCCGAGTTCGATCATCTGACCCGGAACGAAGATATTCTGTCCTACCTGCCGATGGCGTGGGTGGGCGATTTCATCTTCTCGATCGGTCAGGCCTATTGGTGCGGCTTCTGCGTGAACTGCCCCGAAAGCGCCGACACGATGATGACCGACCTGCGCGAGATAGGGCCGACCTATTTCTTTGCCCCTCCACGCGTGTTTGAGACGCAGCTGACCAATGTGATGATCCGGATGGAGGATGCGGGCAAGCTGAAGCAACGCATGTTCCGACACTTTATGGATCACGCCAAAAAGGTGGGCGGTCTGTTGCTGGATGGCAAGCCGGTCGGGTTTGGCGACAAGGTAAAATACGCGCTGGGCAATATGCTGGTTTACGGTCCGCTCAAGGATACGTTGGGTTATGGCCGGTTCCGCGTCGGCTATACGGCGGGTGAGGCGATTGGGCCTGAGATTTTTGATTTCTACCGTTCACTGGGTATCAATCTAAAGCAGCTATATGGTCAGACCGAAGCCACCGTTTTCATTACTGTACAGCCAGACGGCGAGGTGCGCGCGGATACGGTCGGTGTTCCTGCGCCGGATGTCGAGTTGAAGATCGACGACAAGGGCGAGATTCACTATCGCTCGCCCGGCGTGTTTGTCGAGTATTACAATAACCCGGACTCGACCGCCTCGACCAAGGATGCCGAGGGTTGGGTGGCCACGGGCGATGCAGGATTCATCGAGGAAGGGTCCGGCCATCTGCGGATCATCGACCGTGCCAAGGACGTGGGCAAAATGGCCGACGGGTCGATGTTTGCGCCGAAATATGTCGAGAACAAACTGAAGTTCTATCCCGATATTCTTGAGGTTGTTCTGTTTGGTAATGGCAAGGATCGTTGCGTGGCCTTCATCAATATCGACCTGACGGCGGTGGGTAACTGGGCCGAGCGGAACAATGTGGCTTATGGGTCCTATCAGGAACTGACTAGTCATCCGCGTGTGTTAGAGACGATCAAGTCGCATGTGGAAGAGGTCAACAAGTCGGTTGCGGCAGATGAGATGCTGTCGGGCTGTCAGGTGCATCGCTTTGTGGTCCTGCACAAAGAGTTGGATGCGGATGATGGTGAGATGACCCGGACCCGCAAGGTGCGCCGCGGGTTTGTCGAGGAGAAGTTCCACGACATCATTGATGCGCTTTATGACGGATCATCCAGCGTTTCGACTACGACTGAAGTAACCTATGAGGACGGGCGTAAGGGGTCGATCTCGGCCACGCTGGAAATTGTGGACGCGCCGGTTGTTGCTGCGACCTCGCACAAGGTGGCGGCGGAATGAAGGCCGTTCGAGCGCCGCTCGACCTTGCGGTCATCGCCCCGCCCGCCGTCCCGATTTTTCGCAGCTCAGGGAGGATCTGATGCTGGATAGTTCCGAAGGATATGTCACCGAAGACGGTCGTAAGATCGGCGGTGTGGTGATGGAGATGAAAAACATCACCCTGCGCTTTGGCGGCGTGGTGGCAATCAAGGATATCTCGTTCGACATTCGCGAGGGTGAGATCCGGGCCATCATCGGACCGAACGGTGCGGGTAAATCCTCGATGCTGAACGTGATCTCGGGGTTCTATGTGCCGCAGGAGGGTGAGGTTTGGTTTCACGGATCAAAACGCCCGCAGATGCGACCCTTTGAGGTGGCGCAGCAGGGGATTGCACGGACGTTCCAGAATATCGCTCTTTTCGAGGGGATGAGCGTTTTGGATAACGTCATGACAGGGCGTTTGGGCTTCATGAAGACGAATATTGTCCAACAGGCCTTGTGGAAGGGCAAAGCCGAGGCGGAAGAGACGGAAAATCGCGAGGCGGTCGAGAAGATCATCGATTTCTTGGAAATCCAGCACATCCGCAAAACACCTGTGTCTCGCCTGCCCTACGGGCTGAAGAAACGGGTCGAACTGGCGCGAGCCTTGGCGGCGGAGCCAAAGCTGCTGCTGCTGGATGAGCCGATGGCGGGCATGAATGTCGAGGAAAAAGAGGACATGAGCCGCTTTATCCTGGACGTGAATGACGAGTTTGGCACCACCATCGCGCTGATCGAACACGACATGGGCGTTGTGATGGACCTGAGCGACCGCGTGGTGGTGATGGATTATGGCCGCAAGATCGGTGACGGCACACCCGATGAGGTGCGCAACAATCAAGAGGTCATCGACGCCTATCTGGGGGTGAGCCATGACTAGACATCTGACAGACATGAGAGGGGGCGGACATGCCTGATCAGTTGGTATTTGCGATGGAGGTCATTCTGAATGGCCTGATGGCCGGGGTCCTTTATGCGCTGGTCGCGCTGGGCTTTGTGCTGATTTACAAGGCATCGGGGATTTTTAACTATGCCCAAGGGGTTATGGCACTGTTTGCGGCAATGACTCTGGTGGGGATCATGAAAGGTCAGGTGCCGTTTGCGCATCTGATCAATGCCATGTTCGGCACGCATATCCACTATTTTGGCTGGAACGTGCCTGCGCTGCTGGCGATTATTCTGACCATGGCGGTGATGGTGTTGCTGGCCTGGGCGGTTCAGCGCTTTGTGATGCGCCATCTGGTGGGTCAGGAGCCGATCATCCTGTTCATGGCGACGATCGGCCTGGCTTATCTGCTGGAAGGTGTGGCCGATCTGATGTGGGGCTCTGAAATCAAGACGCTGGATGTGGGCCTGCCGCAGGGCATCAACCTGTGGATTGATGAGAGCACATTCAACATCTTCGGCTACGGCTTCTTCATCGACAATCTGGACATTGTTGCAACAGTTATCGCGGCATTGCTGGTGGCGGCGCTGGTGGCGTTCAGCCAGTACACCAAGCAGGGCCGGGCGATGCGTGCGGTGGCCGATGACCACCAGGCGGCGCTGTCCGTGGGGATTTCGCTGAATTTCATCTGGGTGATGGTTTGGTCGGTCGCCGGGTTCGTGGCCCTTGTCGCAGGCATCATGTGGGGTACGAAATCGGGTGTGCAGTTCTCGCTATCGCTGATCGCGCTCAAGGCGCTGCCGGTGCTGATGCTGGGCGGGTTCACCTCGATCCCCGGAGCGATTGTCGGAGGGTTGATCATCGGTGTGGGCGAGAAACTGTTCGAATTTGCCATCGGCCCGCTTGTGGGCGGTGCGACCGAGAACTGGTTTGCCTATGTGCTGGCGCTGATCTTCCTCGTGTTCCGGCCGCAGGGTCTGTTCGGTGAGAAGATCATCGAGAGGGTGTAGCGATGCAAAAGTTCCTCGCCATCACCAACGTGATCGCATGGGCCGGGTTCTGGGCCTTTGGATATATCGCTCTGACGTCGGATGATCTGACGGACGGGCAGGTGACAATCGCAGCGATCCTGGCTTTTGCCGGACTGGTCATGGGCATCCTGGCCTACCTCAAGCTGGTCCGTGCGTCCGAGGCGACGGGATATGCCAAAGGATCGAACCAACTGGATGCCGCAGCCCGCAACCGGGCGCAGGAAGAATGGGGAAAGTAAGACATGTTCTATCGTGAGGCCGGAGATTTCAAAGTCTCTTACGTGGATGACAGCCAGACCTTCCCGATCAAGTTCGACCGGTATCGGTACTATGTGGTGCTTGCCGTGGCGTTTGGGATCATCCCGTTCATCATCAACGACTATTGGGCAAATGCGCTGCTGCTGCCGTTTCTGATCTATGCGATTGCGGCGATCGGACTGAACATTCTGGTGGGCTATTGCGGGCAGGTTTCGCTGGGCACCGGCGGGTTCATGGCTGTAGGGGCCTATGCTTGCTATAAGCTGATGACGGCCTTCCCGGATGTCAGCATGTTCATCCATGTCATCCTTGCTGGAGGTATCACCGCGTTGGTCGGTGTGCTGTTTGGCCTTCCAAGCCTTAGGATCAAAGGGTTCTATCTGGCCGTGGCGACTTTGGCAGCGCAGTTCTTCCTTGTCTGGCTGTTCAACAGGGTGCCGTGGTTCTACAACTATTCGGCCTCGGGGCAGATTAATGCGCCGGAACGCGATGTGTTTGGTATCATCATTACCGGCCCGAATGCGCCTGCATGGGCAACCTATCTGTTTTGCCTGATCTTCCTAGCAGTCTGCGCCGTCGTCGCTCGCAACCTGACGCGTGGTACCACAGGACGTAAATGGATGGCGATCCGGGACATGGACATCGCGGCCGAGATCATTGGTGTGAATCCACTTCGGGCTAAGCTGACGGCTTTTGCTGTCAGCTCGTTCTTTGTGGGTATTTCGGGTGCGTTGTTCTTTGCGGTTTATCTGGGCGCGGTCGAGGTCGGCGAAGTCTTCGGTATTCAGAAATCGTTCCTGGTGCTGTTCATGATCATTATCGGTGGACTGGGATCCATCTTTGGATCTTTTGCCGGGGCTGCGTTCCTTGTGCTGTTGCCCGTTGTCCTGAAGGTTGTCGGCGCGGACATGCTAGGCTGGCCCACCGATATCGTGGCTCATTTGAATCTCGTCATCGTTGGCGCGCTGATCATCATGTTCCTGATCCTTGAACCGCACGGGCTGGCGCAGCTGTGGCGCGTGGCCAAAGAGAAACTCAGACTCTGGCCGTTCCCGCACTAAGTGGTCCGGCCCAATCAGATAACGGGTGCAAAGCCCGAACTCACCATCGGACCAACCAAGGGAGGAGACACCCGATGAAATTGAAACTGGCAACCATGGCGCTCGGCGCCGCAATGGCGGCAGGTCCGGTTATGGCCGACCTCGTATTCCCGTCGCTCAGCTATCGGACCGGGCCTTATGCGGCGGGCGGTATCCCGTTCGCGGATGGCTATGCTGATTACTTTACCCTGCTGAATGAACGCGATGGCGGTATTGGTGGCGTGGCGACCAAGGTGATCGAATGCGAAACCGGCTATAACACCGAAAAAGGTGTGGAATGCTATGAATCCACCAAGGGCGAAGGCTCGCTGGTGTATCAACCGCTGTCGACTGGTATCACCTATCAGCTGATCCCCAAAACCACCGCAGATGGCATTCCGATGCACACGATGGGGTATGGGCGCACCTCGGCCAAAAACGGCGATGTGTTCAGCCATACGTTCAACTATCCTGCGAACTACTGGGATGGGGCCTCGGGCGCGATCAACTACCTGCTGGATACCAACAACGGCGACCTGAGCGGCAAGAAAATCGCGCTGGTCTACCACAACTCGGCCTATGGCAAGGAACCGATCCGCACACTGGAAGAGCTGTCTGCCAAGCACGGGTTCGAGCTGGTTGCCCTGCCGGTGGATCATCCGGGTCAGGAGCAGAAGTCGCAGTGGCTGCAAATCCGCCGTGACCGTCCCGATTTCGTCCTGATGTGGGGCTGGGGCGTGATGAACCAGGTGGCGGTGCAGGAAGCTGCCAACATCCGTTACCCGATGGAAAACTTCATCGGTATCTGGTGGTCGGGCTCGGAAAACGACGTGCTGCCAGCGGGTGAAGCTGCGAATGGCTACAAGGCGCTGACCTTCCACAACGTGGGCACCGATTTCCCGGTCTTTGATGACCTGCAGAAATATGTCGTCGATGCCGGTAAAGCCGCTGGCGCGGGCGATCAGGTGGGTACGGTTCTGTACAACCGTGGTCTTTATGCCGCAATGCTGGCTGCCGAAGCTGCCAAGAAAGCGCAGGAAATCCACGGCACCGCTGACATCACCCCTGCGATGATGCGCGACGGCATGGAAGCGCTGGAAATCACCGAAGCCAAAATGACCGAACTGGGCCTGCCAAACTTTGGCCCGACCTTCTCGGTTTCGTGTGAAAACCACGGCGGCGACGCTCTGGTCGGTGTGACCCAGTGGGATGCGACCAACAAGACCTGGAGCCTGATTTCCGAGTTCAAAGCCACCGATGGCGACGTGATCGGTCCGCTGATCAACGAGGATTCGGGTGCATATGCGTCGGAAAACAACATCGGTTCGCGCTGCTGATCCGGTGATCTGAAACACGGGGCGGCGGGCTCTCGCCGTCCCGACCTAAACACAAGGCTTGAGGACACGCGCTGATGCTGGATGCGGCTCAAAACACCGAAGTGCAGACCGAAACCCTGCTTGAGGTCAACAATATCGAGGTGATCTACAATCACGTGATCCTCGTCCTCAAAGGCGTCAGCCTGACCGTGCCCAAGGGCGGTATTACCGCGCTGCTGGGTGGAAACGGGGCTGGCAAGACGACGACGCTCAAGGCGGTGTCGAACCTGCTGCATTCCGAACGCGGCGAGGTGACGAAAGGCACGATCAAGTATCGCGGCACCAGCGTGCATGAAAGCGATCCGGCGGATTTGGTTGAAAAGGGTGTCATCCAGGTGATGGAAGGCCGCCATTGCTTCGAACACCTGACGGTTGAGGAAAACCTGCTGACTGGTGCCTATACCCGCAAGGACGGTGCGGCGGCGATCCAGAAAGACCTTGAGCTTGTCTATTCCTATTTCCCACGGCTGGCCGAACGCCGCAAATCCCAAGCCGGATATACTTCGGGTGGTGAGCAACAGATGGTCGCCATGGGGCGCGCATTGATGTCGCGGCCCGAGACGATCCTGCTGGACGAACCCTCGATGGGTCTGGCCCCGCAGCTTGTCGAAGAGATTTTCGGAATCGTGAAGGACCTCAATGAAAAAGAGGGTGTGTCCTTCCTGTTGGCCGAACAGAACACCAACGTGGCGCTGCGGTTTGCACATTACGGCTACATCTTGGAATCGGGTCGTGTGGTGATGGATGGCCCGGCGGCGGAACTGCGCGAAAACCCGGATGTGAAGGAATTCTACCTCGGTATGTCGGATGAGGGCCGCAAAAGCTTCCGCGATGTGCGGTCCTATCGCCGCCGCAAGAGGTGGCTGTAAGCGGATGGAGGATCTGGCGATGACCTATTTCGACGCACTCGAAACCCGATCAGCCGACAAACGCGCCGCCGATCAGGCCGAGGCGCTGCAAAAACAACTTGCTCGGGCCCTTTCCGCCCCCGGTTTTCAAACGCATCTGACGGATGTGGAGACGGGTGGTGTTGCGTCTGTCGAGGACTTGCCCAAACTACCGGTACTGCGCAAATCCCATCTGGCGCAGGCGCAGGCTGCGCGTCCACCGTTCGGGGGGTTCACGGTCAAACCTGCGCGGCATTTTCACCATGTGTTTCAGTCTCCGGGTCCGATCTATGAACCGGGTAGCACCGATCCCGACTGGTGGCGTATGGGCAGGTTCCTGCACGCTGCTGGTGTAGGGCCGGGCGATATCGTTCAGAATTGCTTTGGCTATCACCTGACGCCCGCGGGTATGATCTTTGAAAGCGGCGCACGCGCGGTCGGGGCGGCTGTTCTGCCCGCAGGCACCGGCCAGACCGAGTTGCAGGTGACAGCAGCGCGTGATGTAGGCTGCACCGCCTATGCCGGGACGCCGGACTATCTGAAGGTGATACTGGACAAGGCGGATGAGATGGGTGTCCAGCTTCATTTCACGACCGCCGTTGTAGGGGGCGGGGCCTTGTTCCCGTCACTGCGGCAGGAATACGCGGATCGTGGAATCTCGTGCCTGCAATGCTATGCGACCGCCGATCTGGGTAACATCGCCTACGAAAGCCCCGCCATGGAAGGGATGATCATCGACGAACATGTCATTGTCGAGATCGTGACCCCCGGCACTGGAACCCCAGTGGCAGAGGGTGAAGTGGGTGAGGTCGTCGTGACCTCTTTGAACCCCGACTATCCGCTGATCCGTTTCGCGACGGGCGATCTATCGGCGATCATGCCCGGCCAGTCATCTTGCGGGCGCACCAATGCACGGATCAAGGGCTGGATGGGCCGCGCCGATCAGACCACCAAGATCAAGGGTATGTTTGTGCGTCCCGAACAGGTGGCCGCGCTGGTCGATAAACATGCCGAGATCGTCAAAGCTCGCGTCATTGCCGCCCGCCAGGGTGAGATGGACATGATGACCGTTCAGATCGAAAGCCCCGGTGGCGATGACATGGCCTATGCCAAATCGGTTGTCGAGCTGCTGAAACTGAAGGGCGCGATCGAGGTCGTCGCGCCGGGATCGCTGCCCAAGGACGGGTTGGTGATCGAGGATCAGCGCGTTTACGAATGACGCCAAGCAGGTCTGCGGCAGTATGTGCCGCAGATTTGTATCCCTGCCCACTGGTGTTTCTGACCGTTTTGGTCGATTAATGACGAAACCTGCGCCTTAGCCAGTAACAAGCCGGGATCATGGCCGACGTCGAATTCTCAGAACATGGAACGCGCAATCGCGGCGCGTTGGGCACCCGGTTGGTGGCGACCGTAGCCTGTCTGGTGGCGGCGGCCTGTCTGCTGCCTATGCTCGCAGTTGTTCTGGCGGCGGCGACGGGCGGGACGGACACGATCTCGCACCTGATGGACACGGTCTTGCCGGGCTATGCGCTGACCACTGCGGTGTTGGTTGTTTTGGTGGCGATGGGGACGTTTGCCATCGGTGTCGGTGCGGCGTGGCTGGTAACGATGACGCGCTTTCCCGGAGTTCGGTTTCTGGAAATCGCGCTGGTGCTGCCATTGGCCTTTCCGGCCTATGTGCTGGCCTATGCCTATACGTTCATTCTGGACCACCCCGGTATCGTTCAGACCACCCTGCGCGACATGACCGGCTGGGGTCCGCGCGACTATTGGTTCCCCGAGATCCGCTCGACCGAGGGCGCGGCGGTTATGCTGATCCTCGTGCTGTACCCGTATGTCTATCTGCTGGCTCGCGCGGCTTTTTTGCAGCAAAGCGCCACTGCCTTTCTGGCGGCCCGCGCGCTGGGTAACAGCCCTTGGGGCGCATTCTGGCGGGTGTCCTTGCCAATGGCGCGCCCGGCGATTGCAGGGGGCGTGTTGCTGGCGATCATGGAGACCATCGCAGATTTCGGCACCGTCGCCTATTTTGGCGTGCAGACCTTTGCCACCGGCATCTATACCAGCTGGTTTTCTATCGGAGACCGCGCTGCCGCCGCGCAACTGGCGTTGTGCCTGCTGGGTTTTGCGCTGGTCATGGCCGTGGCTGAACGGATGCAACGCGGCAAAGCGAAATACTATCAGGCGGGCAAAAACCACGCCGCGCTGCCCTCGGCCCAATTAAAGGGATGGCAGGCGGCAGCGGCGTTCACGCTGTGCATCATCCCGGTGTTGCTGGGGTTCCTGCTGCCTGTGTTCATTCTGGTGCAGATGGGGACGGAATCGGAACAAAACCTGCTGTCACGGCGCTATATCGGGTTCATTCAAAACTCGCTGATTTTGGCAGGGACGGCTGCGGTCGTGACGGTTTTTGCTGCGATCTGCGTTGGGTTCTTTCAACGGCTTCGGCCTGGTCGGGTATCCTCTAGCACAGGGTATATGGCGCGGCTGGGCTATGCGGTGCCCGGCGGAGTTATCGCCGTCGGACTGATCGTGCCCTTTGCCAGTTTCGACAATGCTCTGGATGCGTGGATGCGGCAGACTTTCGATATCTCGACCGGGTTGCTTGTCACCGGCTCGATCTGGCTGCTGGTTGCGGCCTATATGGTCCGGTTCCTGGCCGCTGCGCTAAGTGCCTATGAGGGCGGTCAAAGCACGGTCCACGCCAATATGGACGCGGCCTCTCGGTCCTTGGGGCAAAGCCCGCTGGGCACGTTGCGCCGCGTGCACTTGCCGATTCTGACACCATCGCTGCTGACCGCGCTGCTGATCGTGTTTGTGGACGTGATGAAAGAGCTGCCCGCGACCCTGATCATGCGCCCGTTCAACTTCGACACACTGGCGGTGCAGGCCTATCGGCTGGCCTCGGACGAACGGCTCGAAGGGGCTGCGGTGCCGTCGCTGGTCATTCTGGCTGTGGGGCTGCTGCCGGTTATTCTGATCTGCCGGCAAGTGGGGCGCAGACGCTAGGTCGCTTCAAAATTACCACACCTTGCGCTGGGTGGGCTTGATTCAGATGCGTTTTCCGGCAAGGCTTGGGGTATGAACATGCAGCCTCCCAGTCGGTTCTCTGGTAACTCGGCCCAGATGCCCGTCGCCTTCAACCGCCACGAGATGTCCCATATCCTGTCCGTCTATGGCCGGATGGTCGCCGCCGGAGAATGGCGGGACTACGGCATTTCCAACCTCCGCGATATGGCGGTGTTTTCGATTTTTCGCCGCACGGCCGAACACCCGATCTACCGGGTCGAGAAACACCCGCGCTTGCGGCAGAAACAGGGGATGTATTCGGTGGTCGGCATGGATGGCCGCATCCTGAAGCGCGGTCAGGATTTGCGTACCGTGCTGCGGGTTCTGGAACGCAAGCTGATCCGCTCGGTTGACCTTGATTAGAGCCTTTTGTGGCTGGTCACTGGCCCGTCACCCTGATCCTTGATCCGCGCAATGGCCTGCGCCATCGGCTCGAACGTCACATCCATGTGGAAGGCATTGGCGTGCAGAAGCATGTCCTCGGCATAGACCCATGCAACATGGCCCTTCCAGAACAATAGATCACCACGTTGAGGCGGGGTGCCATCTGGCAGAGTTTGCCCGACCGCGCGCTCTTGATCTCCGCTATCACCCGGGCAAGGCATCCCGCAGGCCAGCAATCCGGCCTGCACAAGGCCCGAGCAATCCAGCCCGCTTCGGCTGTTGCCGCCCCACAGATACGGTGTGCCCAGAAACAGCTCGGCCACGGCGACTGGGTCGGTCAGGGTGACGCCGATGGGTTTGGCGTGAACGGCGGGAATAAACCCGAGTTCGGTTTCCAGAAACCCGTTCTCCTCGGAATTAGAGGCAATCCGGCTGCCGAAACTCAGTGACGCGGTGTCGGGGCTTTTCATATCCGCTTGGGTATAAGCATGAGTGGCTGGGGCGGTGATCCAATGGGTTGCGGGGGTGTCCGGGCCAAGCTGGTCCGACCGAACCCAGCCCGGATAACCGTCCTTGTCCGATGTGATCTGGCTCCAACCATCTGATGTGTCAGTGACCGCGACGGTGTCCCCGTACAAAAGTTGCCGATCCCGAGGGCCATCTGGGCTGCGCATCAGATCAACAACTGGCTGTATTATGCGGTGGTGGGTCATAGGCCCAGCATCTCGGGCAGGGCGGTCAAAAGGGCACGTGGGCCTTGGCCCAGCCCGCCCTTGCTGCGTCCGGGTTCCTTGCTGCGCTGCCACGAATAGATGTCGAAGTGCATATAGGGGCTGTCGCCCGCAAAACGGCGCAGGAACAGGGCGGCGGTGATCGACCCGGCAAATCCACCCGCAGGGGCGTTGTCCAGATCGGCGATGCCGGGTTCGATCATGCCTTCGTAAGGCTCGTGGAAAGGCATCCGCCAGACCGGGTCGGCTGCTGCGCGCGCCGCGTGGGTCAAGGCGTCGGCAGCCTTGTCGCTGTCGGTGTAGAAGGGCGCCAGATCGGCGCCAACCGCCACACGCGCCGCCCCGGTCAGCGTCGCCATCGAAATAACAAGGTCTGGTTTCCCCTCATCCGCCAGCGCCAGCGCGTCCGCCAGAACAAGACGCCCTTCGGCATCGGTATTATTGATCTCGACCGTCAGACCCTTGCGCGAGGTCAGGATATCGCCGGGTCGAAAAGCGTTCCCAGCCACCGAATTCTCAACCGCTGGGATCAGAACACGCAGTTGCAGCGGCAGGTTCAGCGCCATGATCATCCGCGCCAGCCCTAGCACGTTGGCTGCCCCGCCCATATCCTTTTTCATCAACCCCATCGAGGCACCGGGCTTCAGGTTCAACCCGCCAGTATCGAAACAGACACCCTTACCGACCAGAGTCAGTTTTGGCCCGGCGTTGCCCCAGTTCATCTCGATCAGGCGAGGAGCCTGCGCGGCGGCACGGCCCACCGTGTGGATCATGGGAAAATTCTGTTCCAACAGATCATCGCCTGCAATCACCGAACAGGATGCACCGAATTCCTGCGCCAGCGCTTCAGATGCGGCCTGCAACTGATCCGGCCCCATATCCGAGGCGGGGGTGTTGACCAAATCGCGGATCAACGCCTCGGCCTTGGCAAGAACCTCCAATCGGGTGGGATTCACACCAGCCGGTGCGACGAGGCGCGCTTTGGCGGCGGATTGATTGGCATAGCGGTCGAAACTGTATCCGGTCAGCAACCATCCCAGGCATTCAGTCTCAAGCACATCATCCGATACCCCCGAGGCTATGCGATACGTGCCTTTGGGCAACGCTTCGGCCGCTGCGGCCAGTGGGAACCGTTTGCGCGCCCGGCCTGCTGGTTTGCCAAAGCCCGCCAGCGCCATGGACGGCGCACCGTCTGCATCGGGTATCAACAGCGTTTGACCCAAACCGGCCGTGAACCCGCTGTGTTCCACCCAAGCCGCCACAAAACCAGGCTGATCCGAAAGCCAGCTTTCCAGATCGGGCTGCGCGATCACGTGCAATGGCAGGGACGGGTCAGAGGCAGGGGCAAAAGACAGGGTCATGGCGATCTCAACTGGTTCGAATTGCGCCCAGCCTAGTCACCCACGATCCGTTCGCAAGCCCCGTCAGACCGAAAGGTCCTGCTGGTCCCAGATGACGGTCAGCGATTTTTCACCCACGCGGATCAGGCGCGACAGCGTTGACCCCGTGGCCACGGCATCGCCGACATCAACATTATGCGCCACGTCCCCTGCTACGCGCGCCAAAGCGGTCATCCCAACCTGTTCGGAAATCGCAACCAGAGAACGCGCGCATTTGCGCAAGCTCACCCAGTCGCGCCGCCGCCAGTAGCGTTCGCAATTTGACAGGCGCACGGCCAGTTCCTCGACCGTGCGACACAACACGTCCAATGCATTCTGATCCCCCAACTGTCCGCACAATCCGTTCAGACGCTCCGGGTCTAAGCGGACGGATTCCTTGTGTTCAAGCGTGATTATCTTTTCCACCACATTCACCCCAATTCCTTGCACCCCCACGGTGTGGCCCTACTGTGGCGTGAAATTCCTTTGCAAAACCTTGCAGTGCTGCGGGATAATGGCTCGAATTTTCGGTGAATTCGGGTTACAGCACTCGTCAGACACAAGACTAAGGACGTAAGAATGGAACGCGCCAAACCTCTGCCGAGCTATCTGGTCAAACGGTATCACGGCTGGAAAGCTACCACCTATTCCGAAAATCAGGTCTGGTACCGGCGCCTCGCAACCGAGGGTCAGCGCCCGCGCGCGATGGTTATTTCGTGTTGCGACAGCCGGGTGCACGTGACGTCGATGTTCGGCGCGGATCAGGGCGATTTCTTCATTCACCGTAACATCGCCAACCTCGTCCCCCCATACGCCCCGGACGGAGATCACCACGGCACCAGCGCCGCCATCGAATACGCCGTGACCGCGCTGAAAGTGGCGCATCTGATCGTGTTGGGCCATTCGCAATGTGGCGGCGTTCAGGGCTGTATCGACATGTGCAAGGGTCAGGCCCCTCAGCTTGAAGCCAAGGACAGTTTTGTCGGGCGCTGGATGGATATCCTCAAGCCGAAATACGATCTGGTGGCCGATATCGAGGACAGCACGGACCAGGCACGCCAATTCGAGCGGCATGCGGTTGTTGCCTCGCTGGAAAACCTGCTGACTTTTCCGTTCATTGCGTCAGCAGTCGAGGACGGATCACTGAGCCTGCACGGTCTGTGGACCGATATCGGAGAGGGCGGGCTGCAATGCTATGACCCGCATGAAAAGAAGTTCGTGGTTGTTTGATTTTCGATAGGCGCAATGCGATGTGAAGGGCCGGTCAGGCCCTTCTCTTTTTTGTGCAATTGAATCACCGTAGGATCATACCCTCGGGCCAGTTTAGTTCTGTCTCGATTTGAATAGTTTCTGCCTGTCCGGGGGCCAACTCCATTTCCCACGCCAGAACTCCCTGCCGGTTATCGACATTTTCTTCGGCAGGGCTGGGATTTGCGCTCCAGGTGATATTCAGATCATCCTGTTCGGAAAAGGGGACGCTCTCGAGCAGCCGTAGGGGCCAAGTTTGGTCCGAGAGATTCTCGATGTGAATTTGAGCGCGTTCAACTCTTTCGTTCGAGCGTGATATCAACCCGACGTCACCGCTGCGCCGTCCCAGGATTTGGTGCTTCAAAGTCAGAGCATAAAGAGGACCAAATCCCAATTCCACCTCTTCACGAGGTCCGATTTCGGGGCTGGCATCGATTGCGACCAGAACGCCATCGACATGCCATCTGGCATATTCCGAAGAGATTAGGTTTTGTGCATACGGATTCGTGAAACGCGCAGTGCGATAAGCCGTGTCGTCTCGGCTGGGATTGGCCAAGGCAAAAAGCTCTGCCGGTTGAGACATGCTATCCAGTTCCAGTTCGGCGGCCCCGTATCCACTGGAAATCGAGATCGGTACTGGCAGCGTATAGGTCGTGCCCGTTCCTTGAACTGACGCGGCGCTCGGGTTCCAACTTCTCGCGGTTTCTTCGACTACAACCGGCGCCTCTACGACCGGTTCTTCCAGCGTTTTGGGTTTTTCACGGATAGAGCGGCGTTTGGTTCGAATCCTAGACGCAGTGCTTTGATCGTCGGGTTGCAGTGTGGAAACGCTCAGGGCGATGTCGTCCCAGTCTTCACCAGTCGTTTGAGCCGCAAAGACGCTGCGTTTGATCTGCACCCTCAGGGTATTTCCGGACTTCAGATCAAAGACATAAGCCGGTTGCCATGATGCAGTTTCATAAGTGAGATATGACAGCGATAGTGTTCCGTTTGTATCTTCTTCGGCAATAACATCTACGGCGATAAAGATACGTTCATCCGCTTCCGGCACAAGCGCGGCCAGATCAGCGTGCGCCGTTTCCAGCTCGGCCTCAAGCTCTGCCAGTTGGGTTTCAGTTTCTCGCGCCTCAAGTTCTGCTGCCTGCGCGGTGTTTTCAGCATCAAGGGTTTCGTCGCCAACCATGCGGGCAATGCTGCGCAGGTTTTCGGGATCCGACTCGGCCGAACCTACGTTACGCCCCAGATTTGTGAGGAACGCAATCGTGTGACCGGCAGCTTGGGCCTTCAATCGGGCGGTGTCAGCCTGATCCTCGACCGATTGGATTCGAGATTCTATGTCTTCGATACGTTCTTCTACCTTTTTGACTGCCTCGCCGACATAGTCGCGCCAGGGCACGTCTGCGTAGCGTGAGATCAGAGCCGTCTGACTTAATCCATCTGCGCGAAACTGCATTGTCGCGATTTGGTAGCCTACATCGTCGCTTTTCGGTGTGCCCAACAGAACCAGTCGATGACGGCCCGCTGGCACATCGA
Source organism: Ruegeria lacuscaerulensis (assembly GCF_013034745.1). Classification (NCBI taxonomy): domain Bacteria; kingdom Pseudomonadati; phylum Pseudomonadota; class Alphaproteobacteria; order Rhodobacterales; family Roseobacteraceae; genus Ruegeria; species Ruegeria lacuscaerulensis. Next base: position 302,429 of record NZ_WQGP01000006.1, read on the forward strand.
ATGCGCCTGTTCGGGTGATCTGAGCCCCTTCCGGGTACACAGTCACGGCGCTAACATTGGTTTCAATGGTAAAAGTTTCAGCATGTAGATCAGCATGTAGAAGTGTCGTAGATCAGCATGTAGAAGTGTCGGCAACAAGGCTAAAGAATAGATCAAAGATTTCATAACAACTCGCAACAAATCAGTGGCACCATACCGTATAGGTTGCAGGAGTGCTGCGCTGCATCAAGTCAAAAGAAAATGAGTCGCCAGATTGGGCAGCCGTTTGATTGCAGGGATAGCCAAAAAACTGTGGGGCAAGTTCTTCACCGGATTTGCCGAGGTCGTGGCGGAACAGGAGGTGTCCTGACCTTTTAAGCTTGGGGGGATCTATTGTTTGCGTCCGTGAGCAAATGAGTTGACCGCAATGCGGATCAAAGCGATCACCATGCCTGTAGGAGATTTCCGCAGGCAGGAGGTGTGGGATGTCGATTGGCGCTCAGGTCAGGAAGCTTGAAGACAGGGTTTTGATTAATCCCAAAGACGGTCCTGCCATCAGGCGTCTCGTTACTCTTTTGGACCTTTGGGAAAATTCCGAGAATGCAAGCGGTACCTTTGGCGCGACGCAGGCCCGGATAAATGAAGACCTAGGTCCAGATTGGCGTCAGGACATGCTGGATCGCTCGCAAATTTGCGAAAGTTATCATCATTGGATGTCTGTCTTGTCTTCTGCAGGCATGGCTACTGCCGTCCCGATTGCTCAGGCGTTTTCGGGCCGGGTCATGACAATCAAAGGCCAACAAACGCACTGCGATACGAGGATCAAGTTCTTCAAAGAAACCAAGGTGATATCGCGGCTTTGTCACGATTGCTACAAAGTGCAAATCTTGCCTTCAAATCTAGACGAGATGTTCCAGACCTATTTCCTTTTGCTTTTGCTCAATCTGCCGAACGACAATGCAAGGAAGTGCATGATTGAGCTGAGAGATGGCATCAAATACCCCTATAAAGGGTATATTTATTGCCAGAGCATCGAAGAAGCCAAGGACTGCATGGTAGCTTTCGAAAGCCTCAAAATTCGGAACGGGATAAAGGGGATTCGTACAAAAATTTCGCACGGATGCTCCGAGTTCGTGCAGGAATACCCGGATTTTAAATTCAACGAAGCTGAAGCATTCAGTGAGTTCAAGGTACCAGATGATTGGGTTACGAAAGAGACGCGCTATTTCAAAAACTTGAAGCTCCCGACATCCTTGCGGAAGACGAACTCGAAAACGTTTCTCAGTCTGAGGGATGTTTTCAGTTTTCGCACATGGGTAAAATACGCTGAACTAATTGGCGACGAAGCAAGTGAGTCATACAGATCGCAACAAGGTCCGAACCTGTTACCAACGTTTATTCAACGCGTTCAGAAGCAAGCAAAAAAGCGGAACAGCGAAATGAAAGCGCTCGTCGAAACAGACTGATGGTACAGCATGTTGCAAGAACGGACATTTGCGTCCGGACAAAACAGCGAGTTTTCGGAAGAGATGGTGTCCAGGAGAGGCTTTGTTCGATTCGTTAACTAGTCTTTAACAACCTCACAAGTCGCTGATGCTAATCACAAATTTACAGGGTCGAGAGCGCTCACCGTATAGGGCCGGTGCCTCGATGTGATACAAATTGTGATACAGATATTGAGGCTTAAGCATGAGGTATATTTGGAAGCGGGGCAACGTCTACTGGTTCAGAATGAGGTGCCCGAAGAAGTATTTTGATGTTCTTGGCAAAGAATATATTTGCCGTTCTTTGGAAACTGACAGCAAGAGCCACGCGGAGGCAAAAGCGGCATTACTCAAGATCGAAGTTCTTGAGGAGCTGCAAGCCAGAATGCTCGGCAAAGCGTCACCAAGGGATATTTCTACACACCGATCTTTGATCGGCTTGGCAAGAACCAGCGGAGTAGCACCAAAAACGTCGATTGAGTTAGCAGAGGGGGATATCACCGAGTTGGTTCGCCGTTTAGCCAATCTTCGACTGACAGATCCAAATGCTGAAACTGCCAAGTTCGCAGCACAAATGGGCGGCTTCGAAAATCCTGGCACGTTGGTCAGCGAAGTCGCCAAAAATATGCCTGAGTTACGTAGGGATCAGATCCATGATAAGAACCATCGCCAGATCCGGACATGGCACAATCGATATAAGCGAGCAGCGAAAGTGTTTGTCGACACAGTGGGTGACATGCCGATCAATCAAGTGACCACAGGTGATGCGGGCAAGTACATGCTTCACTGGGACAATAGGGTCCTAAAGCGTGAATGCACTACTGCACATGCAAACAAGCATATCGGACATATTCGGACTATGGTCGACGCTTACTATCGAGAAATCGAAAGCGTTCAATACTCCAACCCCTTCAAAGGGCTCAAAATCTCCCCTAACTCAACTTGGGAAAGAAATGAGGTCAAGGTGCGCAAGGCTGAGTTCTCACCTGAGTGGATTCAGCAGACAATCATCGACGGAGCGCAACTCGCTGGAATGAATGAAGAGGAAAGAGACATCCTGGCAATCGTCGCTGAAACCGGGTGCCGACAGACGGAGATTTACGATGCGCCTGGATCTGCCTTTAGGCTTGATGCAAAGATCCCGCACATTCTCATCCAAGTGGAGAACGAAGGCGAAGAGCGCCGTGAAATCAAAAATCGTGCATCTTACAGACAGGTTCCGCTTGTCGGCGCAGCATTGGAAGCGGCCAAGAGGCACCCGAATGGGTTCCCTAGATATCGCGGCAACGGAAACTTCAGTGGGTCGGCCGGAAAGTACCTCCGCGAAAATGATCTTCTTCCAAGCAAGAGACATAAGCTGAGCAGCTTGCGTCACAGCTATGAAAGCCGGTTGATGAATGCGGGGATCGATAATGAGACCCGAGGGTTTCTTATGGGTCATTCATTAAGGAGAATTAGAGGCCGGGAAGTTTATGGTGACGAGTTAAGTTTGGAATTGAGAGTACTTTACGCAGAGATGGTGGCATTCCCAACAAAGGCGTGGTCTCCTAGACCTAAAGAAGAGTTGCAGAAGGAAATCGAAAGTATTCTGATCTCAAAAGGCTTCTCTCGTTAGAAACGTATGTGTGACCTTAGCAAAAATTGATCCAGGTGGGGTTCTTAGATACGACCGAGCCTTCACTTCATCGTGAACGTGCGCGCAGCTTCTTCCGCAACTCCGCAAAGTTGGGGTGTTTCATGGTCGCTAAGCACTTGTTTCTGGGTTCCAGTAAGGTTGAGTACTATGAACGTACCTATCTCGTCAGAATACCCGCTTTCAATTCTTCACGGTACTTGGTCTTTTCTACCTCGAAGCTTTCATCAGTAAATTCCTTGTGCGATAGTACCAAGCCAAGTGCGCAGCTAGTATCGCTGAGCATGAATTGAATCTGGGTCGTGAATTTCATTAGGCTTTCTTCAATCCCGCGAAATACTACCCGAGGCAAAGGTTCCGACAGTTTCCCATCAACATACACGCGCCCATTATTCGTAAGCGCATTCATGTAGAAATTCCCTAGTTCCTTCACCAGCGTTTTGTAATCTTCAGTTTCGTTGTGGTCTTCAATGGCGTCCTTAACGCCCCGGAGATAAATGCCAACCCGGTTACCATCCTCAGGTCGCAGTGTCTCGTAGACCCAGGACACTTCCTTGAAAATTGTGCGGCTGAGGAAATCGCTATCTTGCCCCATGATGCTTCCGACATACTGTCCAATAATGGCACTGGCTTCTTCCTCCGACGGCGGCGTGTTGCGTGAACTGAACTCCTCGCACAGTTGCTCAAATTCACCCGTCAGCGAAAGCAGCTTAGAGCCGCTCCTCAATTGGTGAATCAGTCCGCGAACTTTCAGCGCGTTTTCCCAGAACTCATCAAAATACTTATCATGTCCCAACGCCGACATCACCGGCTTCAACGTATAGCGCGTTTCCAGCGTGTCTTCGAAGACTTCGTAGGCGTTCTGTTCAATTTTCGAAATCGATTCAGTAACCTCCTTTTTAAAGTATGGCGCTGTGCTCTCAATCATGTCGGCTGCTCGCCAAGCGTTGTGCAAAACGTCTAGATGGCCAGCAATCTGGTCCGACTGAAGACGTGAAATGCGTTCGATGAACGACACAAGGATGCCAGCAGCTGTGCTGGATGCTTCCTGCCGGATTTGAAACCTGTTCTTGCTCAGCGCTGTGCGTGCTTGCTCGCGCAAGAAAAGGCCAGTCGCGCCAATAATAGTGAGCATCGTGGCAATATCGAAACCCAAGCCGACACTGCCATCGATGGCCGGCAGCCAGTCGAAAACTCTCGCAACCCAATTGGAGAAGCTAGCCCAGACGTCCTGAAAGAAATCCACCGATAATCTCCTGTTTTATTGCCGGCATGTTTTCCCTTGGCGAAGTTGCACACTACACTATCGTAGGTTGCGGCAGCAGGTAGAAGTGGAGTTTCAGCCAAATAAAAACGCAATCGACATATTTCAAAAAAATATTCTTTTTCAATGGTTACGCTGCAAAAATTTCATCCCGACCGCTCGTGATTTTACTCATTGACATTTTGATCAATCCAAAACTGAATTTTTAGACTTCAGGACTCAACCATACCGCGTTGTCCGCGACACTGGGTTTATTGCGTCCACGAAGAGGATTGCAGAAAGAGTGTCCGGCTCAACGACAAGTCTTTGCGTATGCTTGACAACAGATGGACAACGAAAATAGGCCGCTTGCTTTGGTCAATTTGAAGGATGCCTAGTTTTAGCCGATTTCTGTTGGACGAAAATCCATGCAAGTGAGATCAATGAACTTGGGCGCTGGAGCCAAAGTTTGGGCACGCATCTTAGAAGCTGCCCATACTACATCGTGCTGCATCCTGATTTCACTTACAACTTGCTTAAAGGAAAACTGATTTGGAAAACCGACATTGAAGGGTTTTGGGATAATTCTCTACGCAATCAGCAGAGCAAAAGGAACCGGTAGTACAGGTGGGACATAATGAGTAGAAAAAGCAAATTTCTCAGCATGCTTTTGCGTCATAAGCCTGAAACGATTGGCTTGACACTTGATCGAAATGGTTGGGCTGATGTGAACGACTTGCTACTGAGGCTCAAGAAAGCAAATCGTCCCCTCGCACGCGAAGAACTAGAAGAGATTGTGGTCGGAAACGACAAAAAACGATTTACTCTGAGCCCAGACAAGTCCCGTATCAGAGCTGCCCAAGGACATTCCTTTGATATTGATCTGGGTCTTGCCCCATCGACGCCCCCGCAGCTTCTCTTTCATGGTACGGCACGATCAAATCTAGACAGTATTTTTTCCAATGGGCTAGAAGCCAAGGGTCGAAACCAAGTTCACCTTTCTGCGGATGAAGAGACAGCTTTAAGAGTCGGTTCTCGTCATGGAAAACCGGTGGTCCTTTCGGTGGATGCACAAGGCATGCAGAAGGAAGGTCACCAGTTTTTTCGAGCGGATAACGGCGTTTGGTTGACGGACTTTGTTCCCGCTGGTTTTTTGGGCTTCGGAAAAAGGCCACTTTAGTCGGATGCGGCCACAATTAACCTGACCATTTCCTAATTGTAACAATTCGCCCGCTGTTTAGCAGCCGTTAACCATCACCAAATAGACAGATATCTAAAATTGCTGACTACCCCAAGAAGCTTCGTTTACTTTTTGGCAAGCCGTTATAGCCTGATCTGGGTCTGAAGGATCCCGATAGATCTATGCATCTGTTGCACTGATGTTTTCAGGGGGCAAGTTGTTTTCGAATACCCATTCATGGAAGCTATGCACCCAAGCTAAGTTTGTATCCTCCACCTGAAGCTCTTTGCACTTCATGATGAGAGGTTCATCCCGAAGTGCCGAGCATCCTTCTCCGGGGCCATTGCGAGTGTATCCATCCACGAGCTCCCCATCCCGAATATGGGGCGGTATGATCAGGCGCCCGTAGTTGTTTGAAACTACTCTACCCTGCTCCCAGACAGCTTCCGATTTGACATCTGGGTGCACCCGAACCGGGCGCCAGTTGTTTTCGCTGCGCACAAACAGAAGGCCCCGCAGCGAAACCAGCGAGATACCGGCCGAGAGCGCCTCAGAGAGCATCTCTTCGAGTTTCTGGTAGTCTCTATCCCCGAAGAGCTTATGTCCCTTCGAAAACCTCAGAATATCGCCGTAGATACTATCGAACCGTGCATCATGCGGACGGCCTACAACATCGGCCCAGAGTTTTCGGGCCTGCTTCCGCGCCCTCGCCTTTGGCAGACCTGAAATCGAGTATTGAACGACCTTCACATCTATCAGGAATGGATATTTCTGCTTGATGAAGTGTTCCTGGAGCGCGGCCCGGACTTGTTCCTTTGTGCTTTTGTGGGTCACATCGCTTTCAAAGCGTGTCGGGCTGTAGTTGGCTCGCACGGCATCAATGGTTCGCTCGATGGTTACCAGGGATTTCTCCCGACCGAGTCTGGCCTCTTCGCTTTCAGGGCCTTCGACATATTCTTCGGCTACGATATCCCGAACGGCACGGGCGCGCTGTTCAACCCATTTATCGAATGTTCCCTTGGGCTCAGATTCACGACGACCAAGCAGATCTTCGATTGACATATAGCTTCTGCCCGTCCGGCGAATTTCGTCATCCAATTCTACCAGCGTGTGGCCGGCTGCCTGGCGAAATTTCAACCCAAGCATTCCGATTTCGGTTGGGAAGTCATCCATTCCGTCCAGTTCCAACGCGCCACGGGCAACCAAACGAGAGCTAAATCGTTCGGTGCCATAGTTACGCAGATCAACCATCTTCCAGCTCTTACCATCCTGCGAGTGGAACAGGCGTCGGGCCTCCTGATTAGGAGCCACAGAGATGACCGCATCCACATATCGAACGTCTGGGTTCACCTTCAGAAACATCTTCAGGCGCTCACCAAATGCTTCAGCCTGATCCTCGAATACGTTGTGCAGGGTATGACCGTCATCCAACTGGACGGGTTTTCTAGATTTCTTTGGGCTCTGCTTCTTTTGGGAGGCCAAACGTTGAGTAATATTTCTGCGCTCAGTTTTCACAGCGAGTTCCTATTGCCTTGATCACGCGACAAGTACGACAGAGAACCTCAAAGGCCAACCGGTCGCATGGGGTGATTGGTCAGGCTGAAGTAATGCAATAAGGGGCAGGGAATTGTTGCAAATATGGTTTATCCGAATTCAGAGGATCTTGCAGATCCTTGAATGACCAGAAATCCCAATCTTCGATCCCTTTAAGGCCGGTTTCAAACAGATCTTTCGTTGCAGTGATCTCGTTCAGATAATCCCGGATCAACTCGGACCCGTGTTTGCGATCTGTGATGTCACAAGGTTTGTGGTCCAAAATTTATCGACGGTCAGGAGCCAATAACCCGCCCGGACAGGACCGAAGGCAACGAGGGCCTGTGCCATATGCCTGAAGTCGCTGCATGTGTAGGGATCGCGCTAATCGGTCGGTACTGGAGCCGGTCACCTTCCATGACTAGGACTGTCCGGCCCGAATAGTTTCCAAGAATGACCTGGGATCGACTGATCACAATCAAAATCCGCAGATGAATCGCCGTATGCTTTGTGGCGCGCAAACATACAGCGTCAGTCATGCTACGGGAAGAGAAAAGATATGCAATTAAGCGCACATATCGCGGTTCCCGTCTGTGTGCGGACGAGATATAGTAGGTGTCATGAACAGTACTGGTAGAGACTGTTCAGCGGGTCAGCATCCGCGAGCCGCACGGTGTTTCAGGGCGATCCTGGCGCACCTGACTCAAGGATGTGAGTCTGCTCTTGCTTTGCCGAGTGAGAGTAAATCCAACGCTCCGATCCGTGGAGATGCGTATGACGGATCTCGTGACAGTGATCCTGATGGTCGTCCAAATACTGGTCGCCATCTGGATCGCGATTATCACGAATGGTCGGTAAGACCTGAGTGAGGGCGGGGCGGCTGGACGCCCAGTTTCACCCCGCCCGCTTCCCAAAAAACAAGGGCCTCGACGTTGCCGCGTCGGGGCCCTCTTTTGGTAGACTATCGTAGAGAATTCTCGTGACGTCTTAAGTAATACATACTCTCGGATCCGAGGCTCGGCAAATGAATAATGCCGCAGTTTGCAACCCGACCTATGTAAATAAGTAGTGGTGTGAGCATCCTTGGTGTTAGTGGTGCGTCAATCATTCTCGCTGAGATTGAACAGAATTTTCTGGCAACGTGATTCTTGCTCCGCTAGACGTGTGTCATGAGGGAAAATTGATGCAGCGACCTGAACATCTTCCGGATTTCACGGATCCACCGCTGGACGAAGTCGTATTGGGTGTACAGTTTGCCCCAGTTCCCTCGTATGCATCTGTTTATGCAATGGAAATTTGGAAACTTTTCAAAGATGAGTTCCCCAAGGTCCTAGAGCAACCGATCCTGGAACCGCAATTCGAGACATTTGGTGGCCTGAACGTTCAAACTGGCCCCAAGATCCAATTTGGGAGTGCTCCAGTTGGTAGCCGGTTGTGGTTTCTCTCTAGCGATGAAAATCATTTGCTTCAGTTTCAACCAGACCGCTTTCTCACTAACTGGAGAAGACAACCTAATCCGCAGCCCTACCCTCGGTATGAAGGCATTGCAGCTTCGTTCTTGGAGAGTCTAAAGAAGCTGGAGGCGCACTTTGCTGAAAGATTTGCCTACAAAATCGACATTAACCAGGCTGAAATTGGCTACATAAACATAATCCCAGTCGATGATTTTTCTGAAGCAAGCGACTGGTTTCGCATGTGGAATGGCGCGCACCTGAATACAGAAGCGCTGAATGCAAGCTTCAACGAGGTGATCACGGATCAAGGGGGTAAGCCAATTGCAAGATTACGACATGATCTCCAGTCAGTTTTCTCGCCGGATGGAAAATCGAAAGCATTTCGCCTATCTATAACGTACAAGGGCAAGCCGGCAGGCAGCAATTTGGCGTCTGCTTTGGAGTTTATTTCAGGTGGCCGAGAGGCAATCGTTGAACGATTTGACGAGATTACTACAGAAACAGCCCACAAAATTTGGGGGAAACAGGCATGACCGTATTTTCACAATTCATGACCGCGGCATTTCAAGATGAAATCCCTAACTTTCTGCCGCCCAACGAGAACGTTTCAACGCTAACCAACAGAAATTCACGCGTACGCGTTCCTCAAAACAACTCGCACTGGGCCCGAGAGTTGAAACGCAGACTGAATGATCTCACTTCTTTAAAGAAGGGATGGGATGGTTATGCAGGCCAGCCGGTTTCGTTCAATGTCGCTCAGTTCGCTGCCAATCTGATCGAGACGTTGTGCATTGACGGTGTTCCTGCTCCGCAACTTGTTCCGGGTTCGGACGGCACAATGCAGCTTGAGTGGCATCTGAATGGGTATGATATCGAAATCGATGTCCTTGCCCCGTTTGATGTTGTAGCCACTCGATACGACCACATTTCCAATGTCGAAGATGAGATAGAGATCCAATCAGACTTCACGGAACTAGCGGATTGGATGCTTGCCCTTGGTGAAAATAGGGCAATGGCCCAGGTGGCAGAGAACTAAATCCTTTGGCGGTCGCTCCCTATGACGAAGAAGAAATAGGGTCGGATGACACGATCATTCGGCGCATCAGTCCTGAGCAACACGTTGTGTGGGACGACAATCGTGGGCGTAATCGCATCTCCAAAAAGGCCTATTCCAAGTCCTCAGGAGAAAACGGCGGTATGTCAGTGGATATTGAGGCACTGATTGTTGCCGGTGGTGACGATCCGGCTGGTTGGGTGACAACACCCAGATTTACCGGCTCAGTGTCCTTCTCAGCCCATCAGATCAGGGAGCTTGACCTCATCGTAGGCTACGATCCCATCAAGGACGAACCTGGAGTGCCTGATAACCCATATCACGGCGAAGTCTGGTCTCCGGAAACCTCCAAGCGGTTCAGCAATGGGCAGCAGAAGGGGTTGCTCAACGCGGCTGAGTGGTATGTGGAGTTGGAAGACGTCGATATTCGATGATCGAAGACCGAACTAAACTTTGAAGAATTATGGGTAGGCGGATGAGATTTTTAGCGGCAATCGTGGCTTTTTTGTTGGCTGGAGTTGCCCTGTCTGAACGCGCACGAGCCCTTGAGGCTGGGCAAGTAATCAAACACTATTACTCTTCTAGTAGCCAAGTTCACGATACCATAGTTGAGTATCTCAGGGGCGCTGAAGAGGCGCTCATATTTGCGAATGCGACCTTAAAAGAAAGGCGATACACAGTTTTACTGCCAACCAAGTGGCCTCGTTCTTCATGTTGAGTAGATCGTCTCAATTCTGGAAGATTACGTGACAGAGTACCCATTTGCAGAAGACCGACCAGCCTCACTAATTTTGCTTGCAGCATTTGAAAAGACCTTCCCTTGTACATAGCCCTCCAGACAGACCTTCTCCATCTCGCGTAATCCGCGTTATCGTAAATAAGTCATCAGTAATGACCTAAAGTTTACGAACTTCATGCGTTTTTTCGAGTAAACTCAGGAAGAACTTAAGGATGAAGCCAAGCAGACGATGGATGTTGAAGAAACGTCTGGAGGAAATGATTGAGGCGCTGCCGGAGTTTGTTGGTTGGGTCTTGGCGCGCGGAAGAATGGCTTTAAAGCCCCTAAGATCAAGGCCATTCTTATCCACTTAGGCTGGACTGCCTTAAATATCTAGGCAATCAGTATTGCTCCTCTTCAGTCATGGTAGAACCAATAAAGTAAAAGTCGAATTCTTTGCAAACACGCTCCAACTTTTGGCTATCGCGCGTAACTGCGATTCTAAATTTTTGATGACCACGCAGCATGGGTCGCCTGCCGCGATAACGAAGAGCTGGATTCATTTTGTCTAGTGAGAACCAAAAGTCCCCATAAAAATCAGTATGTACAACATAAAGATTAGAATTTTCATCCGCTTCCGGAAAACGAACGAGATTCAGCTGCACTCTACGCCCGGCGTCCATAGCATCAAATCTATAGGCGTACGGCAGAGTTTCACTCCCATCCTCCTCAGCAATAAACAGACCGGGTGAAAAGTAGTGGTCCGGTAATTCATCAGGAAACAAAAACCCGTCTTCCTGTGGGAAGTAGCTTAGGTATAATATTTCTTTGTTCATCGAACTCGCCTCAGAACGATGTCCCCGTTCAGATAATCTTGACCCTTACGGTTTTCCCACTTGTGCTGATCGCAATAAACATCTGGCCCCCCAACAATAGGGGACCAAACAATATCTTTACCGAAGGTAAACGAGCGCTGTGCTGAGAGGCTCTTAATAAATCCTCGTCGTTCAATTGCTTGGAGACGGTTAAGCGCCTCGATCTCAAACTCCAGAAAGTTCTTATCGGCCATACTGAATTCGACGACCGTTTCTGTGCCGAACTTCTGCATTGCCCATGCCTTTGCTACGTGAAGCCGATCCCCGAGGTAAAAACCTTGGCCGAGCTCTCCGCCGCCCACGGATATGTCTACGTTTCCCTGAACAATTTCTTGGGCAATCTCATCAGATGTCCCGTGGTAAGTTGCCGAGTATGTTAGCGCCGTCACCAATTCTCTCAATAATTTCTGGCTGAAGTTAAGGCGCAGTAATAACGTCTAGGTAGTGAGCTTCAAGAGTAGTCCGAAATTTTTTTCGTGGTCATCGAGGCTTTGAGATCACCTATCGGCAAAATCCAGTTCTTCTCGGTTTTGTAAATATGCTTCTGAGCAGCCTCACCCTGACGGTGTTCATACGGTCTTCTGCTTTCTACCTACCACCGCCTGGCTATGCCCTCACTGCACAGGCTAGTAGACGCCTGATTGGGTGAAACTTGACTTGATAGATACTCTTCGGCCCTAATCCTATTCGACGCACAACACGACCACCGCTTGCTTTCTGGTGTTTGTTTTCTGTTGTTGAAGCTACTTGTGAAGCGCATTTTGGGTTACGTTTTTGTTTGGAGGAACAAGTGTATTTTAATTGGCTTCTGATTGCATTTTTTACTATTGCACTAGGTTTGGGTTCCAAGCAGGCCAACGCTCAGACTGTAGAAGACTGCGCCGCGATAGCAGACAAAGAGATTAGACAAGAGTGTTTTGAAGCCGCATTCAAGAACAGGCCTGCGCAAGAAGGTCCGAGCGACCAAGAAAACGTTGAGCAGGCTTGGGCAGACATCCAATCGCTATCAGAAATCTTAGAAACTTCTCATCAATACAGAACGCTCCGAGCGAGCCCCGTAAACATCTGCCAATTGGCTATCGACAGCCAGAGTGTGAACGTTTTTGAGGCTAAGAGGTTTGACGATAGATATACCGTGGACTTGTCACAGCTCTATTCCGCAAAACTGCACTCTTTGCTTCGCTTCAATGATACCGTTTTGATCGTCACGGAGAGGTCCAATCCAATTTGGCTGGATCAACAGGTTTACACGAAGGATGGATCCACATTTATTCAAAAGAACAATGCGGAAATGCGCGAAGTGATTTTGACGCCGGGCAACGACGCCGACGTAGGTGAACTGGTAGAAATCTTACAACGCAGTATCTCGCGCTGCAAAACTTTTGATCCTGCAACACTGAGTCAAAGTAACCTGCCAAACGGCAACGCCAACTCAACCTCAGACCCATTACTAGGCTATTTTCAGGTTGAAGACTCGGTTGGAGAACTTGGAGTTTTTGCAGACGGGCGAAAATGCTTGGATTGGGCTTACCTGACCGAAATACGACCTGAAGGAAGCTCCGGTATTGGTCCGGCGGGAAACACAGCGGAATGTGTGTTTACTAGTCCGATTCCTCAAGGGGCCAGTAAACATGTGACAAATGTACATTGTAAAATAGACGGCCATGGCACCAAAGACGAAAGATCTTATACGCTTAGTTTCGAATGGAAGCATGATCGTCTAACTTCTGAGAACCCGTCAATTCCAGAAAGCCGCCTTGAGTATGTCAGGTGCGAGCGAGAAAATACCAAGTGACCTTCCGAGCTCATATCCCTTTGGATCAACTGGGCTATGAACTAGATTTTGTTAGCAAGATGAAAACTTTTAAAAAGACACTTAAGTTGTCGGGGCTTCTTATTGGCCTTTCAAGTGTTGTAGGCGCCGACCACCAATCAAATGCGCTTCATTCCGGCATGTATGGCGATTGTTGGCAATATAGATATCCTTGGAGAGTTACCGTTTGCGAATGCTCTGGTAACACCGACGGACAGTTGTACGGCGACCGCATCTATAAACAAGGATCGAACCCTTGCTCCGCTGCCGCTCATTCCGGGTTACTGGACCCAGAGGGTAATGGCACTATTGCGATTGAACCTCACACTGGCCTGCAAGAGTACCGGTCAAGCGAAAGAAACGGCATCAGGAGCAGCGAGGCTACTGGCGGACCTGCATACGAGATTCGCCCCGTCACAACCGAAGAAGATGTCGAAAGAGAAAGGCAAAGAAGTGCAGCGGAAGTAGTGGATTCAGCCAGTATCCCAGAGCTAGTTGGATTGTGGAAAGAAGGCGATGACAAGTACTTCTTCACTGGTTCAAAGCTGATCAATTTGGAAGCACTTCGTGGAGTTCAAGCATTCAGACACCCCCGTGCAAACTCGACTACATGGAGAGTCTTTGAACCTGGTACAGTGGTAATGCGCGTATCAAGTGGCACGGCAGATCACTTTGTCGGCTATTGGCTCTTCGAGGATCGTTTTTGGGGAAGAGTTGAAGGTAAGGTGGTATTTCCTTCGCGCTTCATCCACATTAATGAATTTAGTGCAGATGGCCGATTCAGAAGACGCGCGGCAAGCCTTCATCGTGACGACAGCTTGTCTGTTGACGACGCTCTAAGGCAATACGCAAAGGCCTTTGCCAATTCAGGTATTTCCCCGACAGAAACACCTCATTCTTCGGATGAGTTGGCCGAGCCGCAGTTTCCCACACATAGTCTTTCCGAGCTCTTTTTCTCTGCCCTAGACAGTAACCTAGCAACACTTACTTCTTGGTTCTTGAGTTTATCCAACAGCCGATTGCAAATTGGACCTGCGGCCGACGCTTTGGTTGTTTCGAATGAATTTGCGGAGGCGGCGGAGGATTTCGCAAAAGGGGTGGAACACATAGATGAATTTCTAAACGAAGGGTTAGATACTTTGTATGGTGGCCCCAAGGTTCTTGACCAAAGCGAATATAACTATTTGGAAAACTATGTGTGGCGCCGTATGGCATCGGAAATTGGAACGAACCCGTGGGGCGGGTTTGGCCTAAACGCGAGTCAGTTTCGACAAGTGATGATCGAAAATCTCGATACTCGCGGCCTTAAAGGTTGGTGAAAACTAATTTGCAGCTTGTACCCCAGAGTAGATTTTGGCGTTGTTCATTAGAGACGCCTTATCATATGTAATCATCTTTTGCTCATGCTCCACTGAACTATTAAAGTCCGAGCATCACAGTGCGAATTCTGGACGCCGATTGCCATAACTTCGCGCTGAGTTGCTAGTGTTTCAACGGCAATGTCTCGAACCTTTGCACTTCTTCGAGGAGCTTCACGACAAAACGAACGCTGACTGCTTTGCTCCCGATAGGCTTTTGGATAGCATGAATAATCTGATCCATGCATTCCTCCGGCAACATTCGCCTTTTGACTTCATTTTCAATGAATGTTGCCAATTGGGCTCTGTTCGGCGGATCGATGTGGATTGCACGCACACGAGACCGAAGCAATCCGGGAAGAACAGTAGCATCGTTCGCAGTCATCAACCAGTTGATCCAGCTCATATCAACACCAGCCTGGAAATATGGACAGTGCCAATCAACAGCCGACACTGGTTCCAACAGGCCCAGCAAAGCAGAATGCATGGATGTGCTGTGACCACTAGTACCGAAGGCAGTTCCCGCTTTGTCGACTTCATCAATGACGACCACTGGGTTCGCCAACTGTGTAGACAGCATGGTTTTAAGAGGCCGTCCACATTCGGCACCACCCCAGCCTCGGCTCAATCCAGCAACAGGAAACCCCTCTGAACTTGCGCCTCCATCAATGTGAACAACCGGCAAATTAGAAAGTTCTGCAACCCGACGAACAAGGTGAGTTTTCCCCAATCCAGCTCCGCCAATCAATAGCGTCGGCCTCAGTCTCAAACCTGGCCCATGCTCAATGACATTGTGGCGCATGTCCAACCAAATTTCATGGATAACCCGCTGCATCCACGGCAACTCGTCATACAGCATTGCTGCGATTTCATCGACTTGATGTTCAGTTGACGGTCCACCTACCGCAACGCCATTCATAACAGGCCGCAACATCTTTCTGTCAGCTCGGGACAGATGCCGACCTTGAGAATACTTGCCACGGGCTTCGATAATTTTCTTTGCGCGGCGGCGGATCGTGTCAGTGTCTTGCCATGTCACTCGCTTAGGTTCTTCGGTTTTTCCTTCTTTGCAGCTTGAGTACCGGAGTTCTTCCAAGTGGTTCCTCAAACGTCTTTCAATGTCATCATCGTCGGTTTCGAACAGCTTTAGATCGGTAAGCAACGGAACAATTCTTGGCATGTGAACACCTTCACGCGAGTGTCGCAGGTGATGAAATCCAAGGAGGTTTGTTTGGAAACTCTAAGCCTGCATTCAATAGATTTTCGAACAGCAAAGTTGCTGCTCATATCAATTGGATGTGGACCCGGTTTCTGCTCATTCGTGTAACGTATTGCAATTTATATGAAAGTTCAATGGATATCCCAATTTTGATTGACGACAGTGCTTGAGGATGGCCTGCTGGTTTTGCCGAAAATTCCGTTCATGAAGCCTGTGAACCAATTCAAGACTGGGATCATTCTGGAAACCCAACGTCTTGGTTTTCTCGCAATACCTTTCTGACCATAACTTCCACTTTGAACCGCCTTTTGGCATCGGGATCGTTGCTCGCGCTCGTTTTGAATCTGCCGAAGTGTCCTCAGAACAATTGGTGAGGCGATTACCGTGTAACTCTGAACATCAGCATCGCGGAGCAACCGTATGATGTCGTCGGCAAGCGGAGAAAGGAATTCCTTCAAGTCGAAGGGTTTTCCCGTGTTCGTCTCCCACGCATGTCGAGCGATCCGATTGACCTCAAACAAACTGCCCTGAACGCCCTTTCCCAAACTTGGCTCGAAGGATTTGTTGCAGAAGTCCTGGACGTACCCAAAAGCGACCAGGCGACCATCTGGCGACGCGACAGGGCGGCCGCAACCACAGTAGATGTTTTTTGCATTGCTCCCGGTCTTTGGCTTCGGCGTGTCTTGCCCCCTGCCCCCCCTGCGATCTACCTGTTCAATGGCTTCTGGTTCGCGGCCTCCACGTTTTTCCACAAGGCAGACACAAAGACGGCCGGTATTTTCGCATTGGGAGAACTTCGTACGTCGCCCCTGCGCTTTTAACTCCTGCACTGTCTCCTTCAGCGAACCTTCCGTCCTTATAAGACGCCGCCCCTTGGAGACAGCCAGATAAGTTTCAAACACCTCTTTGTTTTTAGACGCCGCAATCTCATATGCGGTTTTGCTCGGCTTGGTTCCATATCGGATGAATCTGGCGACATCCTGATGTGCAATGCGTTTTAGATGAACGCCGGCCTTACATTGCAGCCAAGGCGAATTCTCCTTGATGAAGGCCAATGCTCTTTGACGATGGACATCACCAAGATCGAAGGTCAGGAAAATATGAAAATGCAGGTTGAACGTTTCCGTTTCAGGCTGAAATGGCGCTTCCAGTTGAACATACAAAAAGTCGCCCAGGTCGGATTTTTTGAGCGCAGTTTTGAGCTTGTTCATACGTTTGAACGCCAGGGCGACGCCAGCGTTATAGCCGTCAATCGAAACACGGCTTTCCAGGGCGGGAAATGTCAGCGCCGCAAACTGGGCCCGACCCTGCACTTTGGTTTCATAATGGTATAGGAGATTGGCCGCTGTCTGTGTTGTATCCACCATGGCAACTGAAGGCAGCCGCTTGTCGTGTTTGAATGCTGGGTAGCATACCGCCAGGTATTCGTTGTCTGGCAGACCTAGCAGAAATTGTGCCGCTTTCTTCTTGCCGGGTCTGTATAAGTCGTGACCTACTTCAGCCGCCATCTCGGCAACAACGGCAGACATTTTCCTATACTTTTCAGAGCCTGAACCGAGGCGAAAACCGCCGTGATATTCAACTTTTCTTCCCACGTGGCGCAGGGTTTTTGGTGGGAGCACTTCATGCCCATAAATGTGCTTAGCTTGCCCACTATTCTGCTTGAGTTTTTGGTGATCGCGCCTTCGTTGGGCACATCTTCTTTGTGCGCGGAATTTTCCCGCGTTGTTCTTTTTCACAACTTTTTTCCTTCGGTCACGGACCAAAGGACGGCTGTTGTTTCGAGCTAAATTGCCTCCGTGCCTCTGATCACAATTTCTCGCGAACGGGGCGTTGTCACTCCGACCTCAGGGATGTGGCCACGGCCTGTACTCGCCAGAAAGCAAATGGCACGAAGGCGGTTTAAAACTTTTAAAAGGATTAGTTGCGTTCAGATCACTTAAAGGATCTCATTCTGTACTCGGGCTTCAGAACGGACGAGTTTAGAGCGTTGCCAAAAACCAAAATCTGGGGGCTCTCTGCATTACTTCGTACAAAAGAAAACAATTTCCCCCAGCAGGTAAGAAATTTCCACAAAGGCTATTTAGTCGGTTTAGCCTTCCTTTTTGAATCTTCCGGCCATCCTCTCGGCTTCCAATCCGACCCGCACAAGTTCTCGGATTGCTGCGGAACGCCCATAAATCCCATTTTGGTGGGTGTACTCCTTGATGTCTGACAACTCCTCGTCCGTCATCAGTATCTGCAATCTTTGCGGGGGGCTTTTACCGAGTTTCTTCATATGGCCAAAATAACATTATACACACAGTGCGTCAAATACTTGACAGGACATTAAACACACTATACACACTATACACATATTACGTTACTTTCGCTCTGCTTATCTCTGGGAGACAACAACCATGGTCAATTTTTTTCAGCTTCAGTTTCATCGCGCACATGAAATCTGCGTGGTTTTTCATGTCTGTTATGTTTGCTATGAATTTGCGCACAAAGCGCATGTGATCTAACGTCTTGATCGGCGATATTATCGCCAAGAAACTTGAACCGGTACGCCAAAAACCAAACGCGATACGGCAGCCCCAATAAAGTAAGCCCACTTTGGTTTATTGGGTCTAGTCGATTACTGGGGGCATCGAAGTCCAATATTTGAAGGTCAGCGTGGGATTCCGGAGCGTTTACCTTTTTGATGGTGCCGGAATGGTAGCCTGCTGCCGATATGACGCCGCAAGCCATCGACCAAGCTAAAGGCTCAAATACCTTAACATTTGATAAACCTGACAAAGTTTAAAACTGGGCACGACAACAATAGAGGCACAGCCCATGCAGGTTTCGATAAAAGACTTAGAAAATTACAAGATTTATGTAGCAAAGGCTATTCAAAGTCGGGCAGACGGTGAACTTTACATACCAATCTTTGAAAGGCTTGAGCGAGAAATCCACTACCGGCGTCAAAACCTAGATACGATGTCCAGAATACGAGCTATCGCGAACATGAGTTAGCTTGCAGCCTAAGCTTCCCGTTAACTCACCAATATCCTGAATGCCGCTGACGTCTCGTTGACGGCATTTTTCTTAATCGAAGCTCTCAGTATTCAGAAGTGAGTGGGTTCCTTTCATCAATAAGTGCAGAGGTGGGATTGAAGCACTCCACCCACCTTGTCATCGATTCTCGGTTTTGTTTAGGTAGGAATTTCTGCTTGCAATGTGGCGACAAGGAAACACGCAAAAAGACCTTAGTGTGCTACAAAACGTGATACAGATGCCGCACGAAAAACAACTTGTTTCCCTAGTAAACCTAATAGAAACAATGAATTAACTAGATAATGTACATGATTTTTGGTGCCCAGGAGAGGTCCTGTCTATATTATTTAAACAAATGATATCAAATATTTAACCAGCGTCAAAAATTACTTGTGGACTCAATTGTGGACCTGCGTGACGGAAAGAGCTTTCAATCCTATCCCGAAGGCCGTTGAAAACATGGCACTGAGACTAGTCCATCGCTGTGTCTTCAATTTCCAACGCCTCTGCTTTCAATTCAGTACGAATCCACTTCCGAGCGACGTTGATACTTTGACGATAATCATCGGCTGCCAATGAAAGTGACTCGGGTGAAGTTGCTCTGTCGAGATCGTCTACAGACCAATCCTCTGACAGGCGTTTACTAATTGCATAGCAGGTGGCTTTGCCGACCCGAAATGCTGTAAATCGTTGGGCGGCACGAAGTACAAGTTTGCGAAGTTCTTCCGCCTCCACTTGACCTGCAAAAGGCAACTCGAGCTCTTGTGCCATCCGGTCCACGGCCGAGTACTTCCCATTCACAAAAAGCGTTTGTGCGTCCTTATAGTACTTTCCGGCACGCCCCTTAATTCCTTTGGCTTCAATGTCTTCAGGCTTAACCAGGATTTCTATTTCTGGCACCCTTTCAAGTGCCTTGGTTTCTTTGGACAGCTTTGCACCTTCTGGAGCACGGCGAACTCGTGTAGCAGAAGCTCTTTTTGATTGTGCATCGATACGACGCACTAAACCTTCTTCATCTTCGCTGAAACCCTCTGAATCTGATGGTTCTGTCTCGTCAGTGCCTTGATCGAATAAATCTACCTTATCCGGTAGTGATTTGGACGGCGAGAAAGCAACAGTCGGAACCTTGAACTCGTCTAATACCTTCTGAAGATCTTTTTGTAGGTCATCCAAGTTGTCGTCGGAGGGTGGGTGAGCATCTTTAATGACATCCTTAACCCACTGCGGCATCAGCTCTCTAACCAAAGTCGCAAAGTGTTCTGTGGTCAGAGCGGACCGGTCACTGGGCAACGTGAGGCCGTCGCGATACTGATTGGGCAGCGCCATTTCGTCAGGAAGAACTATTTCTATTGTAAGCACCGTGGAACCAAAAGGGATTCCAAAATTGGGAGCAACGGTAGACCACTTCTTTTTGTTTTTGATGTCGTATCGCTCAGCTTTGTGAACTAAGGCGCAAAAGGTTGTGGACTGCGTCGCCGGGTTTTTTAGCGAACTCAGTGTGTGGCTGTACCTGTCGTGCTTAGGGTCATGAATATAATGCACTGTAACTCCCGTTTCAGGGCATGTGACCTTTTCCGCATTGGGTAACTCAGGCACTATGAAAGAAAGCGGCTTAAGTGAGCGGAACCTGTCTTCTTCAAACTTGCCGCCGCCTTTTGTCATTGCGGTATTCACAAATACTTCAACGCCTGGCCGGAACTCTGCAAAACGTTGAAATATCTGCGTGGCAATGTAGCTACGATCCACTGAGACCTTTTTTCCAATGGGTTTTTCAACCGTGTCGTGATCGTGATCTTCACCAAGAAGCACAACCTCAGTCCAATCAGTGTTCTTGGGCATTCCTTCTGATGTCGCTAACCAAGTTACATCGAAAACAGTATCTTCGCTTCCATCGTCGAATTGAAATGGGAATCTGACATACGTCTGTAACTCCTCATCATATCCAATCGTTACTTCATGAATGATGCCATCTCGACAAGATCGATATCTAATGCCTTCGGGATTTATTGTCAGACCGGAAACCTTCGCACCAATCCCAAAATTCTCGTCTAACGCCAACTGTTTATTTATTGATGATGACAGGTTGGTAGCGACTCGAAGATCTTTCTCGCTCATACCTGGGCCCGTGTTCCAGAATGTTAACTTACGCACCCCATCAATTTTGGTTGGATAGATGCGCACTGTCCTTTGCCCCTCTGGAGCCAGTGCAGCGTTCTCTTGAGCGTTCATAAAAAACTCTCGCACGAGCGTATGAGTAGGAGCTTGCTCGATCAGACGATTAATCAAGAAGCGGTCGTCATCAATTTTTAGCGGTTCGGCACTCATCTAGTGTTCCTAGAGCTTGAATGTGTCTGAATCGGAAGCGGATGTAGGGTTGAACTTTCGTTCGAGCTCACTTGTGGCTTCCCGCAGAGCTTTGATGATCTTTTTTACGTCTTGATCATCATAATCGTAGGCCCGTTTGTTTGAGAGATTCCCAATTTTCCGGATGGCATCCAAGGCCGAACGGGTTCTTCCCTCCGCCAATTTTACAAATTTCTCACGCTTTTCAGTCATACCGTTGTACCTAAACACGTTCGTATTTCACGCATAATTGATGAATTTCATAGAGTCAATCCATCAAGTTTTGGAAGAAATTCGGAAGATTTTGGTGAAATAATGAGGCGTATTTGCAAATATCAGAGCGTATTCGAGTAGTGGAGGTCATATTGTCCAAGGTGTTTCTAAACGCGCTTTCGGATCGAAAACCGAATAATAACAACAATAAAGACCCAAGTTTTTTGAACTTGAAACCGTGAATCCCCCCGCCCTTCTTTTGAGTTTGACTTGGGCGGAGATGCTTGACGATTTTTTTGCCAATAGACCTTGCCTTAGTGTCAGCTCCTTAGGGTGGCGGATTTGTCTGTCTATGGAGTCGGTTTTCACTTTTGGCAGACACTCTGCCTCGACTCCTTAGAACCTAATGGCAGACAAGGAGACCATCGCCATGTTGATTGGATACGCCAGAACATCGACCCTAGAGCAGAATGCTGGCTTAGAAGCTCAGAGAGAGTCACTTAAGGGCAATGGCTGTGAGCGTCTATTCGAGGAACAAGTAAGCTCTACAGCTTTCAGAGGAGCGCTCAGGGACGCTCTGACCTTTTGTCGAGAAGGAGACACGTTGGTTGTCACCAAGTTGGATAGATTAGCTCGCTCAGTAAAGCATCTGGGTGAGATCATCGAGGAGTTGGATGTCAAAAGAGTCGAGCTGAGAATACTTGATCTTGGGCTGGATACATCAAATGCAACTGGGAAGCTGATGCTAAACGTTCTAGGTTCGGTAGCCCAGTTTGAGCGTGAGCTGATGCTGGAAAGACAGCGTGAGGGTATCGTTAAGGCAAAGGCTGAGGGTAAGTACAAAGGCCGGAAACCCACGGCTCAGTTGAAGGCACATGACATTCTGCAACTCGTGCAGTCGGGGATCAGCAAGCGCAAAATCGCCCAGCGCCTCGGGTTGTCTGAGAGATCCGTGTACCGAGTTTTATCGGCGACAAATGAAGGTGTTGTTGTGGAACAACAGCGCTGCAAAAGTCATTAATTTATAGAAGATTACGTCTTTTGATGGCGACGCTACTTAGCAACAGTTATGTAGCGTTGCTTCTAATGATAACTCAGTTTGTTGACAGTAGTGTCGTTACGGTGATGTTCCACCAGGGCGCCCTAAAACTGTTCGAAGATCAACTTGTGACGGCTAATGCGGAGTAAACATTTGACTGATCTTGAAGAGATGCTTTCTGCCCTGCTTGATGATCACCGGGACGCCCTCCTTTGGTTTGATCGCCACAAAGGGCAAACAATTCCATGGTCGGTGATCCAAGCACAGGCAGAATACGGGCCACGTTTAGTTGCTCAGGCTAAGGGGATTTATAAGCCGCGCTACACCGACTATTCGCTCAGTGCTCGCACACTGCAAGAGGGCCCTTATCCTGATAAGGAAGTCGAGCATCGTTCAGATGGTAGTTGGGTCGTTCAATACTACCAGGAGAACCCCGATCCAAAGCTTGTAGAAAAAGAGGCAACCAATCGAGGTTTATTGAAGTGCATGTCTGATGGTGTTCCCATCGGCTTTTTAGTAAAGCGAAAACCTAAACCAGGTGTGACCTATGATGTTCTTGGTCTGGGTATGGTTTCAGACTGGAAAGACGGCTACTTCACGATCGAAGGCCTATCTGATGACGGCTCGGTTCGGACCGGGAACGAAGCGAATGATGCTGCCCTGACTAGAGCGAAATATGCAACCTCGGATGAGACCGAAACACCCGAGTTTGACGCGTCCAACGACCAGGACCTCCGAGAAAAGATTGTATCTACAGTTGCCAAGCGACGAGGCCAGGCAAGATTCCGGGCTAAGATGCTGTCTGCCTATTCAGGTAAATGCGCGATATCAGGTTGCGATCTCTCGGAGGTGCTTGAGGCAGCCCATATTCGACCGTTCAGGGGAGACCATTCCAATCACCCACAAAACGGCCTGCTGCTACGAGCAGATTTGCATACGCTATTTGATCTTGGGCACATCGCGATCACAGATGATTTTCAAGTAGTCATGAGCAAGCAAGCCGAGGAAGCAGATACCTACAAGCCATTCAGCGGCAAAGCCATCGCCTTACCCAACAATCGAAACTTGTGGCCTTCAGAGTTGGCTTTGGCTGAGCATCGCAAATGGGCAGGACTGTAGATCGAATTTTTTAACATGCCCCCAACACTTAGTACCGTGACTACATTAGATAAAATGACGGGAGAAGGATTAACGTACCTGAACTTGGTCCGGTGAAGACAAAATAATTTGTGGTTTGCCTTTGTAGAGTTCGATGGTTCCACTGATGGCGACGGTGTTTCCCTCAAGTGCGTAGACACTAGGAAACTTGTGGCCATGGCTTCGGAAAATCACAGCATAAAACACATGATTTGGGTATCGGCCGCCGAAGTTTATGAAGGTCGTTCCTTTCCCACTGTTTGAAACTTGGCTGACGACTCCCACAACTGTTGCACTGTCTCCTAAGTGTTGAATTGCTTCCCGAGGAGAAATTTCACCGGCACCTGCAGGCAAGGCAAGCACCAAAACCAGGGCTAGAACGGACATAAGTTTATGAATTATAGGCATTTACATCTCTATCAAATCTACAGTGTTTAAGGATCTTCACGTAGAAGCGGTTGAATCCTTTGTTAACTGAAGCTCGTTCCGAATTTCTAAAGGCTACTTCACTGGTTCCGACCGGGCTTCCAGAACCTAGGTTTGGCCATCGAAGTTAGCTAATGGATAAACGAGCAACCTTTAAGTTGGACAGGTGGAAGTTGTTACAGGATAGGTAAAAGCGGGTTGATTGGCTCAAGCAGTCGGTAGTTCCCAGTGAATCAATGCTGAAGTTTTTTCTCCATTTAAACCGCTGATTGTGAGACCAAGTATTAGTACTTAAGTGTAGAGATACTTGGCTTCTTCTTTTTAGCTGTCGACTTAGTGGCAATGGTAAGGCTGTTTGCCTGCGTGGCAGCATTGTCCTGGAGGGCTACTCTTACGACAACCGCCGCTGTGCTCGGTGTAGTCAACCGTAGGCAACAAAATTGATTGAGTGTTATCGGCAGCAAAGACTGAATGAGACGTCATTGACGCCACCATGGCAAAGAAAAGAGCTATTTTTCTCAAAGATTTATTTCCTTCTTTCCTGTGTTTTGTGCACCTTATGTACGGTCAACGTGAAACCTTGTTGTTGACGGCACGCACCCGCTGTAATTTCAGTAAAACATGTCAGGAATTTGGTGTCATTTTGACACTTAGCTGTCAATGGCAAAGCGGATTCTTGGAGGCCGAAGTCGCTCAAAGACTCCCAGAATAACCGAAGAACTTACATGGAGCTTTCTACCTATGTGGTTGACCAAAACTAAAATCGACAGCTTCCTAAAGAACAGGATGAAACAACTTCTAGCTTTATTCGTTCTAAGTCTACCCACTATATCTCAAGCCGAGGGACTCCATGTTCGCGATGCAGATACCATTGTCGTCAACGGTACCCCGGTTCGCCTGAACGGCGTGGATGCGCCCGAACTCGGTACTCGATCGGGCCAGGACGCCAAACGATGGATGGTTAATTATCTTCGAGGAAAATCTATTTCCTGTGATTTGAGTGGCGAACGCACTTATGACCGATGGGTAGGCGTATGTTTCGCAGATGGCGAGGACGTGGGAGCCGCTGTAATCGCCGCTGGACACGCATTGGACTGTGCCAGGTATTCGGGCGGACGCTACAGGCATCTGGAGACACCAGCGGCCAAGTCACGGCTCCGGCGGGCAAGTTATTGTCGTTGAGTGACCGGGGAAGGGTCTACCAAGCATTTCGAACATACTAGCCTGAGGGAACGTAAGCCGTATGAGTTCAAAGGAACCTGGAAAGCGCGTTTATTCTCGTCGCGGTGTGATTGGAGCTCGGCAGCTTGGTCGACTTTCGAATCTGCTTAATGCATGGGTGCGATGGTTTTCCGGTTTCACGTCGAGTTTTGATCTTCTTGGGTTGATATTTTCATTACTTTCGCTTCCAAGTCAGTCCGAAGGCTTCGGAGGAAAAATGTTTAAAAGAATCAAAGCTTTTAGTTACGAGATATGGACTTGGTTTCGTCGCCGCTCTTTGTTCATCCAAATACTTCTTATCTTCCCGATTCTTTGTGCAATCGCTGTGACCGTTTTGGTTGGCAATATGGGGTTAGCTCTGATGGGTACAGCAGTTGCACTTTACGCCCCGGTTGTTGGTTGGGTGGGTGGTCTATTTACTGTGATCTTGGCGAAAGCAGGTATTATTGTCGCTAAAGAGCATCGTCAGCACAGGTAAAACTGAATTGAGAATCACTTGCGTGCAGAGCCAAAAAGGTCTTTTGAGTTTGATTCAAGCACACCAGACTAGATCTACACTCTAGCAGCTTCAGGGAAGACTCTTAGGGTTAACAGTTGTGTCCGATGATGTTGCAGCACCTGGAGCTTTCACCCTCAGGCCCAGCCGATGAGCACTTTATCATTGGCACTCAACAAAAGTCGTGAAACTTGTAGCCTTTTCAGCAATTTCTTCTGGCTCTAAGCGCTGATCATCCAAACTCAGTCTGGGCTCAACGCCATTTTGGGCGAGGAACAGTCTTGCTATCTCTCCCCGAATGGCAAAGTTGACGTTTTGAGGAACGTCTCCCAATGCGTCAGCTACTTTGAGCTCATTAAGTTTTGACACAACAACGCCCACAACCTCACCGTCAGAAGCAAGCAGAGGACCGCCCGAGTTACCACTTTGGATTGGACTCGTAATCTGCATCGTAACTGAGTCTCCTCCTAAGCCCTTCAGTGACGAAACCGATCCTCTTGTTATGTTTAGGCCACCAAGCATTCCAGCATATGGGTATCCAGCAGCGGTAACATCTGAATTGAGTTTTGCCGAACTTGCTGAGAATACAGCGACTGCTTTGTTTTGAACGGCTTCTGACTGTAGAAGCGCCAAATCAAATTCATCAGAAACGGCGATCATTTGAGCGTTTTGCCCGTCCACGGATATTGCTTTGCATCCCTCGATGACGTGCGCATTAGTTAAAACATGTCCAGCTTCAGAAACGACGAATCCGCTCCCTGAACTTCCTGAGAGGCTTTCCTCGTTAGGGGGTGGAGCGTTGGCTGACTGCGTTTGGTCTTCCTCTGTTTGTTCGAGCACGTCGATTGTTCTTTTTACGACGTAGTCAAGTTTACCACCTGTCGTGAAGGATAATGGCTGCACCCGATTTGGCGAGATACTAGAAGCAACTGTACCCAAGACGGCTGAGTCTCGTTCATTTGATGAGAGCATCACAGTCGACCAAGACCCGTTAATAAAGTCGGAACGTGTGTAGAGAATAGAGCCATCTCGTTCTGTGGCGGATGAAACAGCTAGGTTCGACTTTCGAACAGAATAGGGTTGCGATGCACTCTTGTGAGTTCTCAAAGTGAAGTCATGTAAGTTCTGCGTAATGTCCTTACTGTGAATACCCATCGAAATCGCAAGGCTGCTTCTTGAATGGCGATAATTCACAAAGTATTCAGTGTCGGCCTCACGAACGATTGCCTTTTCGGGCCACAAGAGCGACAAACCCATGCCTGAAAAATAGTTGAACTCCCACCCATTGTCAGACAGTCGCTCAAAGAGCGACCAAGCAAGCATTGCCATGTGCCAGTCTTCAGGTGCAGTGCCAAACTCGCTTTGAGAGTATCTGCGTAATGCCCGGTCGCTAATCCGCCCCCATGCCCCGTCTAACAAGCCTTGATACTTTCCCTCAAAGGCTAATGCGGTTTGAAGAAAGCGCTTGTCTTGGTATGTCAGGTCGCTGGCGTCAAAATCCCTAAAGAGAACTTCGAAGTCTTGAGAGTACGCTTTGTTCGGTGCTTCCAGCCAGAAAAACAATGCTAAAAACAGACAAAAGAGTTTATTCAAGCCAGAGTGCGGCAACGTAGGAACCCGTATTAGTTTGGTTTTCGTTGGTCTTAAGGTCTTACAGAGAGACTTCTTTGACCACCCCTCGTTGCAAGAATTGCGCACGTCGCATTAAGTTATGGCTCAAAACCAACAGTGAGCTGCATCTTTGTGGGTCAATTACAAACTCGCCAGTAAGAACAGCGTTTCCCTCACTTTAAATCGATCACCAGTGGGCCGAGTTGCAAATTGATCTACCCAGATCAACGGTGAATTTAAGTGATCATCTCTTACGCCTCATGGTAATTCGTATCGATCTCATAGTGTGTCTCGGGGACTATTGGGCCAACTTCTTAGAAGTAGAATAATTACTACTGCTACTGGGTACGCCTAAAGTAAGATCCAAGGATACTTAGGCTACCAAATAGGCAAACTCCACGCCCGGGATGTCAACGTGAGGTCTAAACCCAAGGCGCTTCTCGTAGGCATCTCTGAGACAATTGGCTGCGTATCCAGCGTCGCGCACTCGAACGATCAAGCTGTCGTGGATAGGTAGAGAGGGTACTTGATCCTCATTGTGCATGCTCATCATTGCAGTGAAAAAGCATTCAGCCTCTTCGAACTGAAGATTGGCCCAGTCAAGCTCGCCCTTTTTTAACTCCAACAAGACAGGGTGCTTCTTTAAGATCGCCTCGGTGATGTCCTTCATTTTATGTCGCTTTTGCGGTGCCCAGCCGTGTTGTACTTCAAACTCTTCCTTAAAGCCTTTAGGCCATCGGGATGGTAACTTGCCACTACCGATAGCCGTTACGATTACCTTTTTGACTACTTCTCTATGGATGCCCTCAATGGAGTAGGGGTCAGTCGTCCGGTCAGGAGATTTTCCCAATATCGAGTACAGGATTGAAAGATGGCTTGCGCGTACATCAATCTCAGTCGTTTCTTCTCCATCAATTCTGATACGTGCTCGCTGCGCCTTGGGCATGTCCATCCAATTATCGTCTGAGGCACCGTAGAACCTGCCGCCAAGATTGAAGTCAAAGCCTCGGCGATCGCCACAATTGAATACGCGTCGGACGATGGGGGTATCAGACAGATTGTACTCGTGATTGGCTATCAATTGGTTGAGGTGTCTCACCCGATCACATTCGCCTCTATATCGGTCTACATTCTGCTTTATGAGCTTGCCCCTACCGGCATTTGATTGATCTGCACCTTTGGCAGCCCGAACCTGTACGACATTGGCGTGACGCTGACTGACTTCGAAGTGGTTTTTGACGGTCTGTGGCTCAACGCCATGATCGGTAGCTAAATCGAGAAAGAAACGAGTCGCTCTGAAGCGACGCGCCCTTCTATAGAATGGAACTCTTGCTCCTTCGAAATCATCACGAGCATCGATGTAGCCAGTCATTTCCATCAAACTGAGCTCGGTCCAATACTTCACCAGCTTCTCGAAGTTATCGCTGCTGACAAGGGTTGAAGTCAGTTCTTCTCGGTCAGCTGACCTGTGCATGAAGCCACGAGACTCCTCATTTGCGCTGTGTCGAAGGAGGTCTGCCGCAAAAGCACCAACGGCTTCACTGAAAGAGAGATGATCAGCTCGCCTTCGAGCACGTTTCCTCGGGTGCTTTTTTGCCTCATAAGCCAATGTTAGAGCCTGAATTGCACCTATCCATGCCTTCGCAGCGTCCGAACTAGGGGAGCGATCGAAGGTCGCCATTCTAGCGTTGTTTAGTGCGTCACGATCGTAGTCACCCATTAGCTTGGCGGCTCCATTTTTTACTGAAGGTTAGTATCGAAGTGGCAAATGGTCTCAGGTTACATCGGGAACGTCGAAGTTGATCCTGAGAAGCGCATCTCTCAGTTCGTCAAGGCTAACCCCACTGCCATACTGGGCAGAAGAAGACTTCTCACTGGAGTGCCCAAGGAGAGCAAGCTCGACCCTTACACCAACCTTGGCTGCTCTCAGCGCGTCTTTCATGTTGTGGCGTAGGCTGTAGACAACGTGCTTCGGATTGTCTGTGAACTTCCTAAGCCGTTTTCGAGTGGCTTGGCTGAAATTGTCGTGGCTGCTGCTATCAGCATAGCTCGGAAAAAGAGCGCCTGAGTCAGGTGTGTTTGCTTTCAAACGACGCGCTACATGAAGCGCTCTGCCGACCAGAGGGACTTTCCTGATACGTGATCGATCTTTCACGGACCTCAAACCATGTGGCTTGATTTCGAAATACGGTATGGGCTCATCCAGGAACAAGTCATCACTAGTCAGACCCAATACCTCGGCGTTTTGTGCCCCTGAATGATGAATCAGGGTCCAGATATCCTGCAATGTCCGGTTGTTTTCCAACTCCCGATACATGTCTTGGATCACGATAGCTGGTAAAGGGTGCCTCAAATCCACTGATGCATCATCTGGTTTGGGATACTTCAGCTTGTTGAAGGGGTTGTTGGTGTTGAGGTCATGTTCTTCAATTGCCAATGAAAAAACCGCCTTAACGTCGTTGATGTTCCGTTTTACGGAAGCTGGTGACATTTTCTTAAGAAGGTTGTCTCTGAGCGCTCTAGCATGTGCACGAGTGACGTGTTTTAGAGCAATATCCTGCTTGGTAACGCTGAGGAGATTGCGTTCGGCACGAGCGATTCTCTGAACCTGTTTCTTCCGCTTGAACGCGTCCGGTTCTTGCCTCTCGTCCAGGTAGAAGGCGAATGCTTGTTTTATGGTAAGCTCTGCATCGATGTTTTGAACACCGTGCAGTAGAGCGGTGATCATCGCAGAGTCTTTGACCGACAGGTCTTCTTGGTCGGGTTGTCCGGTCTCTGGGTTAGTTGGGTACTTGGATAGAATTGACTCAGCTCGTTCTGAGCGAGAAAGCTCTTCGTCGTCTGAACGCCCTCTCGAATAAGGGTCGATACCAGCTTCAAGAAATTGAGCCTCTATAGCTGATTTGATCGCCCAAGTTTCGGCAGTTGAAGAGGTCGAACTCGTTGATTTGAATAGAAGATCGACGTGATCGTGAATCGAAGGGTAGTTCCGCATTGCCTCAGTTTCAGACTTACCCAAAACCCTGACAATTTCGCTTTTTCCGAGGACTGCTTGAAGCCTGTCTGGAACCCTTCTGCGATACTTATACGTACCGTTCTTTTCGATTCTGAGGTGTTTTACCACGAGTGTTCTTGTCATTGGCTTTGTGGACCTGATTGTGGACCTCACTAGGCCAGCAATCCGGAAAAGCCAACTTATTTCAATAATTTAGGCTTGTTGGATTGGTGCCCAGGAGAGGACTCGAACCTCCACGTCCATACGGACACTAGCACCTGAAGCTAGCGCGTCTACCAATTCCGCCACCTGGGCAGGTGTCGTGGAGGGGCGTTTAAGCCCACTGGCGAGGGGCGTCAACCGGATTCGGGAAGTTTTTTGAAAGTTTTTTGACCGCATACGGAACACCCCTGAGAATGGTGGGGTTTTTCCCTTGCACGCGGCGTTATTGCGCCTTGTTCCGCGACCTTTTGGGCGGTAGATCGGATCTGGACCTAAAAACAGGAGCCCTTCTATGTCAAAACTGGTCACGATTTATGGCGGATCTGGGTTTGTCGGCCGGTATGTCGCGCGGCGCATGGCAGGCGAAGGGTGGCGTGTTCGGGTAGCGGTGCGCCGTCCGAACGAGGCGATGTTTGTCAAACCCTATGGCGTGGTCGGGCAGGTCGAACCTATTCTTTGCAATATCCGCGACGATGCCTCGGTCGCAGCGGCTATGCAGGGCGCGGATGCGGTGGTGAACTGCGTAGGTGTGCTGAACGAGCTGGGCAAGAACGCGTTTGACGCCGTTCAGGCCGAAGGTGCCGAACGGATCGCACGGATTGCGGCCAAGCAGGGGATCGCGACGATAGTCCATATCTCGGCCATCGGCGCGGATGCGGACTCGGACAGCGAATATGCGCAGACAAAGGCACAGGGTGAAGCCGGCGTACTGGAACATATGCCCGGTGCCGTGATCTTGCGCCCCTCGGTCATTTTCGGGACCGAGGATCAGTTCTTCAACCGCTTTGCCGGGATGACCCGCATGGGGCCATTCCTGCCGCTGGTGGGCGCTGAGACGAAATTCCAGCCGGTGTATGTGGATGATGTGGCCAAAGCCGCTGTGCAGGGCGTTCTGGGACAAGCCAAGTCTGGCACCTATGAGCTGGGCGGGCCCGAGGTGAAATCCTTCCGCGCGCTCATGCAGCAGATGCTTGATGTGATCCATCGCCGCCGCATCATTCTCGGGATGCCATTCTTTGTGGCCCGGATAATGGCCGGCGTTCTGGATATTGTGAAGTTCGTCAGTTTCCAATTGTTCCCCAACAACATCCTGACCCGCGATCAGCTAAAGAACCTTCGGCGCGACAATGTGGTCTCGGATAGGGTCAAAGGTTTTGCCGATCTGGGGATTGAACCCGCCACGCTGGAATCGGTTCTTCCGGACTATCTGTGGAAGTTCCGCCCCTCGGGTCAGTATGACGAGATCCAGAGATCGGCCAACAATCTGCGCACCTGATTAGCTGTAGGCGATGATCAGCAGGATCACGCCCAGACAAACGCGGTAGATCACGTAAGGCGTAAAGCTGACACTGCGCAGCAGGCGCATCATCAGGGATAGCGCCAGCAAGGCGGCGGCAAAGGCAAAAAGGGCGGCGATGGCGCCGTCGATGGCCAGCCGCAGGTCGGCCTCTTTGATCACATCGACCGACAGCAGGATGCCCGATGCCAGGATCGTTGGGATCGACATCAGCATTGCGATCCGTGCGCCCTCTTCTCGCGTATACCCAAGATGCCGTGCGCCGGTGATTGTGATGCCGGACCGCGACGTGCCGGGGATCAGCGCCAGCATCTGCCACAGCCCCATGATGGCTGCATCTTTCAGTCCCCAGTCCTTGACTTCTTTTGTCTGCGGGCCTTTCTGATCCATCCAATAAAGCAACAGCCCAAAGCCCAGCATGGTCCATCCGATTATCGCCATCGAGCGCAGGGATTGGCTGAGTCCGCTTTGAAACAGGACCGCCCCAAGGATTACCGTCGGGATGGTCGAAACGATCAGCCCCAAGGCCAGTCGCGCTTGTTCAGTGTCCGTTTTACCGCGCAGCGCGCGGGGCAGCCCCGCCGCCGCGGACTTTACGTCGGGCCAGAAATACAGGACCACGGCACCCAAAGTTCCCACATGAACCGCTACGTCTATGGCCAAACCCTGATCTTGCAGGCCGGTCAGGCTGGGCAGAAGAATCAGGTGGCCCGAGGATGAGATCGGCAGGAATTCGGTGACGCCCTGAATGATTGCCACAAGAATCAGCTGAAAAAGACTCATGAACCTGCCCGTGCCATTGCCACGTGTTTTATGCGATTCATGGGTATAAGTGCTGCGTTGAAAAGGAAAGGACACTTATAGGTCCGAATCGGATCTATTTTTTCAAAGTTTTTGGACATCATTGGAAATTTTGCTTTGGAAATTACTAAATAGGTCAGCTTTTATGACTTTTCATCTGATCTTGCATCTTTTATGGAAGCTCGACCAAGCCAATTCATGGAGTCTGACCCGTGGCCAAGCAACCGATGCTGAAATTTGTGCAAGTCGATCGCGCCATGCCCGAAAAGCGTGCCGCAGACACGCGCAAGGAAGACTTTGACGAGATTTACGCCGAATTCGCCTCGGCCAAGGCGGAAGAGCAGGCCAGCCGCTGCAGCCAATGTGGTGTGCCTTATTGTCAGTCCCACTGCCCGCTGCACAACAACATCCCCGATTGGCTGCGCCTGACTGCAACCGGGCGCTTGGAAGAGGCCTATCAGACCAGTCAGGCTACCAACACCTTCCCCGAGATCTGTGGCCGTATCTGCCCGCAGGACCGTTTGTGTGAAGGCAATTGCGTGATTGAACAGTCCGGCCATGGCACCGTGACCATTGGCACGATCGAAAAATACATCACCGATACCGCATGGGACAAAGGTTGGGTTAAGCCCGTTGTTCCGGGCACCGAGCGCAGCGAAAGCGTCGGCATCATCGGTGCGGGTCCTGGTGGTCTGGCGGCTGCCGACATGCTGCGCCGCGCCGGTATTCAGGTGACGGTCTATGACCGCTATGACCGCGCCGGTGGTTTGTTGATGTACGGTATTCCGGGTTTCAAACTGGAAAAGGACATCGTGCAGCGTCGCAACGATCTGCTGGCAGATGGTGGCGTGACATTTGAACTGAATTGTGACGTCGACGCCACGAAATTCGAAGAAATTCGTGGGAAGCACGACGCAGTGATCATCGCCACTGGCGTTTACAAGTCGCGCGACCTGTCCATGCCGGGCAGCGGTTTGGCCGGGATCGAGAAGGCGATTGACTTCCTGACGGCCTCGAACCGCAAAAGCTTCGGCGACGCGGTTGAAGACTTCGACAATGGTCGCCTGAACGCGGCTGGCAAAAAGGTTGTCGTAATCGGCGGCGGCGACACCGCGATGGACTGTGTGCGAACCTCGATCCGTCAAGGGGCGACATCGGTCAAATGCCTGTATCGCCGCGACCGCGCGAACATGCCTGGTTCGCAGCGCGAGACTCAGAACGCCGAAGAAGAAGGCGTGGTGTTTGAGTGGCTCAGCGCGCCCAAGGGCTTTACCGGCGACGACAACGTCACAGGTGTGATGGTGCAGAAGATGCGCTTGGGCCAGCCCGACGCAACCGGCCGTCAGGCCCCCGAGGTGATCGAAGGCGCGGACTATGTCGAAGACGCCGATCTGGTGATCAAGGCGCTGGGATTTGAGCCCGAAGACCTGCCCAGCCTATTCGGCCAGCCCGACCTGCCCGTGACACGCTGGGGTACCGTCAAGGCGGCCTTCCAGACCGGCGAGACCGAGATGGACGGCGTCTATGCCATCGGTGACATCGTGCGTGGGGCCTCTCTGGTCGTGTGGGCGATCCGCGACGGGCGCGATTGCGCCGATGCAATCATTGACCGGTTCAACACCAAGGCTGCGGTTGCAGCCGAATAAACCCAGCGATCAGGAGCCTCGAAATGCCCGAGTTGCAAGGCCAATGCATGTGTGGCGCGGTCACGGTGACCGCTACGCCCGCGCGCGATGCGCTGGGCGCGTGCCATTGCGACCAATGCCGACGCTGGACAAGTTCGATGCTGGTTACTTTTCAGGCCGAAGAAGGCTACGCCGCGCTTGGGCCGGTCAAGACCTTCACCTCGTCCGATTGGGCCGAGCGCGCCTTCTGCGCTGACTGCGGCTCGGCGCTGTGGTACCGGATCACGCTTCCAGGTGAAATGCACGGACACACGCAAATCGCGGCAGGCC
Organism: Ruegeria lacuscaerulensis; assembly: GCF_013034745.1. Classification (NCBI taxonomy): domain Bacteria; kingdom Pseudomonadati; phylum Pseudomonadota; class Alphaproteobacteria; order Rhodobacterales; family Roseobacteraceae; genus Ruegeria; species Ruegeria lacuscaerulensis. The sequence continues at coordinate 336,749 of NZ_WQGP01000006.1, forward strand.
TGTTTCAGGATACAGGCCACACGCTGAAACTTGAACTTTACTTCGACAAAAAGCCCGAAGGATACGCGTTCGCAGGTGAACGCAAGCAAATGACCAAAGCCGAGGTCGAGGCCATGTACGCCCCCTCGGAAGAAGGAGACAGCCAATGACCAAATATGATGCCGATTGGGTGCGCGCCGAAGGAGCCAAACGTCAGTGGATGGCTGAAAACGGTCTCTATTCCGAGGAGGAAGAACATTCATCCTGCGGTGTCGGCCTTGTCGTGTCTGTCGACGGTAGGCCGTCGCGTAAGGTGGTCGACGCGGGGATTGATGCGCTCAAGGCGATCTGGCACCGGGGCGCTGTGGATGCCGATGGCAAGACCGGCGATGGCGCGGGTATCCATGTGCAGATCCCTGTTCCTTTCTTCTATGATCAGATCCGCCGCACCGGCCACGAACCCAATCTGGATGAGCTGATCGCGGTCGGTCAGGTCTTCTTGCCCCGTACGGACTTTGGTGCGCAGGAACAGTGCCGAACCATCGTGGAAACCGAAGTGCTGCGCATGGGTTACTACATCTATGGCTGGCGTCACGTGCCGGTCGATGTGACCTGCCTGGGTGAAAAGGCCAATGCGACCCGGCCCGAGATTGAGCAGATCCTGATCTCGAACTCCAAAGGTGTGGACGAAGACACCTTTGAGCGCGAGCTCTACGTGATCCGTCGCCGGATCGAAAAGGCGGCGTTGGCGGCAGGAATTTCCGGCCTGTATCTGGCGTCGCTGTCCTGCCGCTCGATCATCTATAAAGGAATGATGCTGGCCGAGCAGGTCGCGGTTTTCTATCCCGACTTGATGGACGAGCGTTTCGAATCCGCCTTTGCGATCTATCACCAGCGCTATTCGACCAACACCTTCCCGCAATGGTGGCTGGCCCAGCCCTTCCGCATGTTGGCCCATAACGGCGAGATCAACACGCTGAAAGGCAACGTCAACTGGATGAAAAGCCATGAAATCCGCATGGCGTCCTCGACCTTTGGGGACTATGCCGAAGATATCAAGCCGATCATCGCAGGCGGATCGTCGGATTCGGCCGCATTAGACTCGGTTTTCGAGGTTCTGGTGCGTGCGGGCCGGTCTGCTCCAATGGCGAAAACCATGCTGGTGCCGGAAAGCTGGTCCAAACAGGCGGTCGAGCTGCCGCAGGCGTGGCGCGACATGTATTCCTACTGCAACTCGGTGATGGAGCCATGGGATGGCCCCGCCGCCCTGGCCATGACCGATGGTCGCTGGGTCTGCGCCGGGCTCGACCGGAATGGTTTGCGCCCGATGCGCTACGTTGTGACGGGTGATGGATTGGTTATCGCCGGGTCAGAGGCCGGGATGGTGCCGATTGATGAGGCATCGGTGACGGAAAAAGGCGCGCTGGGTCCGGGTCAGATGCTGGCCGTGGATATGAAGCGTGGCAAGCTGTACCGCGACACGCAGATCAAGGACAAACTGGCCCGTGCCCTGCCCTTTGGCGAATGGGTTGGCAAGATCAACGATCTGAATGAAAGCCTGTCAGGCGTGACCGAAACCGCGAAGTTCAGCGGAGAGGAACTGCGCAAGCGACAGATCGCAGCCGGTTATTCTGTTGAAGAGCTGGAGCAAATCCTTGCCCCCATGGCTGAAGACGGCAAAGAGTCCCTGGCCTCGATGGGCGATGACACGCCATCGGCGGTTTTGTCCAAGCAATACCGCCCGCTCAGCCATTTCTTCCGCCAGAACTTTAGCCAGGTGACTAACCCGCCGATCGACAGTCTGCGCGAATACCGCGTCATGTCGCTGAAAACCCGGTTCGGTAACCTGAAAAACGTGCTGGACGAAGACAGCAGCCAGACGGAGATCATCACGCTGGACAGCCCCTTTGTCGGCAACACCCAATGGGACAAGCTGGTAGAAAATCTCGGTTCGCCGCTAGCGGAAATAGATTGTAGCTTTGAACCCGGTCGGGGCGCGTTAAGCGCCGCTTTGGCCCGTGTTAGAGCCGAGGCAGAAGAGGCCGTGCGCTCGGGCGCGGGGCATCTGGTGCTGTCCGACATGGGTTCGGGCGCAGGTCGCGTGGCGATGCCGATGATTCTCGCGACCAGCGCGGTGCACTCGCATCTGACCCGTCAGGGGTTGCGGACCTTCTGTTCGCTGAACGTGCGCTCGGCCGAATGCGTTGATCCGCATTATTTTGCGGTTCTGATTGGCTGCGGCGCGACCGTCGTAAACGCTTATCTGGCTGAGGATTCGCTGGCCGACCGGATTGATCGCGGCTTGCTGGATGGCACGCTGACCGAAAACGTCGCGCGTTATCGGGAGGCAATCGACCAAGGCCTGCTGAAGATCATGGCCAAGATGGGTATTTCGGTGATCTCCTCCTATCGCGGCGGTTTGAACTTTGAGGCCGTGGGCCTTAGCCGTGCCATGGTGGCGGAGTATTTCCCCGGCATGACCAGCCGGATTTCCGGTATCGGTGTGACCGGTATTCAGACCAAGGCCGAGGAAATCCATGCCAAGGGCTGGGACAGCGGTCTGGACGTGCTTCCCATCGGTGGTTTCTACAAGGCGCGCAAATCGGGTGAGACCCACGCGTGGGAAGCGACCTCGATGCACATGATGCAGATGGCCTGTAACCGCGCATCTTACGAGCTGTGGAAGCAATACTCGGCCAAGATGCAATCGAACCCGCCAATTCATCTGCGCGACCTGATGGATTTCAAACCGCTGGGCAAACCGGTGCCGATTGAAGAGGTCGAGTCGATCACCTCGATCCGCAAGCGCTTTGTCACGCCGGGCATGTCGCTGGGTGCGCTGAGCCCCGAGGCGCACAAAACGCTGAATGTGGCGATGAACCGGATTGGCGCGAAATCTGACTCGGGTGAAGGTGGCGAAGATCCGGCGCATTTCGTGCCCGAGCCCAATGGCGACAACCCGTCTGCCAAGATCAAACAGGTGGCCTCGGGCCGGTTTGGTGTGACAGCCGAATACCTGAACCAGTGTGAGGAGCTTGAGATCAAGGTCGCCCAGGGTGCGAAACCCGGCGAAGGTGGTCAGCTGCCGGGCATGAAGGTCACCGATTTGATCGCGCGTCTGCGCCACTCGACCAAAGGCGTGACGCTGATCTCACCGCCACCGCACCACGACATCTATTCGATCGAGGATCTGGCGCAGCTGATCTATGACCTGAAACAGATCAACCCGCGCTGTAAGGTGACAGTGAAGCTGGTTGCGTCCTCGGGCGTTGGCACGATTGCAGCCGGTGTGGCCAAGGCGAAAGCGGATATCATCCTTATTTCGGGTCACAATGGCGGCACGGGTGCGTCGCCTGCGACGTCGATCAAATACGCCGGTCTGCCGTGGGAGATGGGCCTGACCGAGGCGCATCAGGTTCTGGCGATGAACAACCTGCGCGACCGCGTGACTCTGCGGACAGATGGTGGTCTGCGCACCGGGCGCGACATCGTCATGGCTGCAATGATGGGAGCCGAGGAATACGGTATCGGCACCGCTGCCCTGATCGCGATGGGCTGTATCATGGTACGTCAGTGTCAGTCGAACACCTGCCCGGTCGGCGTCTGTACGCAGGACGAATCCCTGCGCGCCAAATTCACCGGCAATGCCGACAAGGTCGTCAACCTGATCACCTTCTACGCTCAGGAAGTGCGCGAGCTGCTGGCCAGCCTTGGTGCGCGCTCGATTGACGAAATCATCGGCCGGGCCGATCTGCTGGCGCAGGTAAGCCGTGGCTCGGCGCATCTGGACGATCTGGACCTGAACCCGCTGCTGATCACCGTCGATGGCGCACATGACATCGTCTACAACCGCGACAAGGACCGCAACGCAGTGCCGGATACGCTGGATGCCGAGATCGTGCGCGATGCGGCGCGGTTCCTGAAAGACGGAGAAAAGATGCAGCTGTCCTACGCGATCCAGAACACGCACCGGACGGTTGGTACTCGGGTATCCAGCCATATCGTGCAGAATTTCGGGATGCGGAACACGTTCCAGGACGACCACCTGCATGTGAAATTGCAGGGCTCGGCCGGTCAGTCGCTGGGGGCGTTTGCGGCTCCGGGGCTCAAGCTGGAAGTGTCTGGCGATGCTAACGACTATGTTGGCAAGGGCCTTTCCGGTGGCATGATCGTTGTGCGCCCACCGCAGGTCAGCCCGCTTAAGGCAGATGACAACACGATCATCGGCAATACTGTTCTGTACGGCGCCACCGATGGCCACCTGTTCGCAGCAGGCCGCGCAGGCGAACGGTTCGCGGTTCGGAACTCGGGCGCCAAAGTGGTGATCGAGGGCTGTGGCTCGAACGGGTGCGAATACATGACCGGCGGTGTCGCCGTGATTCTGGGCGACATTGGTGCCAACTTTGGCGCGGGCATGACCGGCGGCATGGCGTACCTGTACGATCCCGAAGGCAAGGCACAGGCTCTGATGAACATGGAAACGCTGGTGACCTGCCCGGTTACGGTGGACCATTGGGAAGACCAGCTGAAAACGCTGATCGAAACTCATCAGTCTGAGACCTTCAGCCGCAAGGCCGCTGATATCCTGCAACATTGGGATGTGGAAAAGGCCAATTTCCTGCAGGTCTGCCCGAAAGAGATGCTGAACAAGCTCAGCCATCCTCTGACCAATGAGGTTGAAGCCGTTCCGGCAGAATAAGTCGCCAATCAGTCAAATTGCAAAACCCGCGTACTAGTCCGGTACGCGGGTTTTCTTATTCATGGACCTTTACAACAGACATTTCAAACAAGACCTACACGTCGTATAGCTGTGGCATGGCAAAGAAAGCAGTCCGCAAGACAAGCGGTAAGAAAAAGAAGGCGTCGAAAGCCAAACCCAACGTCGTGATGCGGATTCGCCGCTGGGTCACGCGTGGGCTATTGGCGATTGCGGTGTTTGTAGTGGCGCTGATTGGGCTCTATTCGGTAGTCAACCCTCCGGTGACCCATACGATCTGGTCCGAATGGCGCAGATTGGGCAAGGTCGAGCGTGACTGGGTTCCCATCGAACAGATTTCGCCGATCATGGCGCGGTCAGTCGTAGCGGCTGAGGACGCCAATTTCTGCCGCCATTGGGGGTTTGATGTCGAAGCTATTCGTGACGCGATTGAAGGGGGTGGTGCCCGAGGTGCGTCGACGATTACGCAGCAAGTGGTGAAGAATGTCTTTTTGTGGCAAGGGCGCAGTTGGGTGCGCAAGGCGCTTGAAACTTCGATGACGCCGGTCGTCGAAATTTTCTGGAGCAAACAACGTATACTTGAAGTCTATTTGAACGTCGCCGAGACCGGAAATGGCGTATTCGGGGTTGAGGCAGCGGCACAGCGTAATTTCAACGTTCCGGCGTCCAAACTGTCCTCGGTTCAGGCGGCGCGGATTGCGGCGATCCTGCCATCCCCGCGAAATCGGTCGGTAACCGACCCGTCGGTGCGCACCCGCAGACGAGCGGCTGCGATTCTAGACGGGGCGGCCACCATCCGCGCAGATGGTCGCGCGGATTGTTTCGAGGATTGAAAAACAGGCCATCTCAGGGCTAAAGCTGAGGGGTATTCACTGGTTCGATTGGAAGCTCATGGCGCGTCTGTTTCACGTTCCCCTGTCCCCGTACTGCCGCAAGGTCCGTCTGTCGCTTGCCGAAAAGAAGATCGAGGTTGAGCTGGTCGAAGAGAAATACTGGGAACAGGACCCGGATTTCCTGCGCCGCAATCCGGCGGGTAAAGTGCCGGTCCTGCGATTGGACGGGCATGTCATGGCGGAAAGCAGCGCCATTTGCGAGTATATCGAGGAAACGCGCCCCGAACCCGCTTTGATGCCAAAAACACCGGAAGCCCGGTATGAAGTCCGGCGGCTAGTCGGCTGGTTTGACGACAAGTTTCATCACGAGGTGACATCGAAACTGTTGTACGAGCGGGTCAACAAGAAGATGACCGGGCAAGGTTACCCGGACAGCAAGAATGTCAAAGAGGGTGCCAAGGCGATCAAGTATCATCTGGACTACATGGCATGGCTTCTAGATCACCGGCGTTGGTTGGCGGGCGACCAGATGACATTGGCCGATTTCGCGGCCGCGGCGCATTTGTCGGCGCTGGACTATATCTCGGACGTGGATTGGAACCGTTCGGCGGCGGTCAAGGATTGGTACGCCAAGATCAAGTCTCGGCCTGCGTTTCGGTCTATACTGGCGGATCAGGTGCCGGGGTTTCGGCCTCCGCCGCATTACGCGGATCTGGATTTCTGATAGGGAGGCAGGGGGGCTGTCTGCCCCCCATCGCGCCGGGGCGCGATTCCCCCCGAGGATATTTTAGCCAGATGAAGAGCGGATCGGATTTAAAGGACAAGGTGGTCGCTCAGGCATTGAGTGAGGGGTTTGTGTCCTGTCGGATTTGTCGGCCGTGGGATGTGCCGGAAGTGCCCGCGCGGTTGCAGGCGTTTTTGGATTCCGGGTATCACGGACAGATGGGGTGGATGGCCGAACGGACCCATTGGCGGGGCGATCCGTCGGCTTTGTGGCCCGAGGCGCAGTCAGTGATCATGCTGGCCGAGAGCTATACGCCTGAACATGATCCGACGGAGGTTTTGGGCAATCCCGACCAGGGTGCGATTTCGGTTTATGCCCAGAACAAGGACTATCATGATCTGGTGAAAAAACGCCTCAAGCGGTTGGCGCGGTGGTTGATTGCCGAAGGTGGCGGCGAGGTGAAGGTGTTTGTTGATACAGCGCCGGTGCCCGAGAAGGCCCTGGGCCATGCGGCGGGGTTGGGTTGGCAGGGGAAGCATACGAATCTGGTCAGCCGTGATTGGGGAAATTGGGCCTTTATAGGCTCTGTTTTTACTACATTGGACCTGCCTGTGGATATGGCCGAGGTGGATCATTGCGGGTCGTGTCGCGCTTGTTTGGATGCCTGTCCGACAGATGCGTTTCCTGCGCCGTACAAGTTGGATGCCCGGCGCTGTATCTCTTATCTGACCATCGAGCATAAGGGCCCGGTGGACGAAGAGCTGCGCGGCAAGTTGGGCAACCGCATTTACGGATGCGACGATTGTCTGGCGGCCTGTCCGTGGAACAAATTTGCTGTCGCGGCCAGCGATTTGCGCTATGCGGCGCGGGATGATTTGGTGGCCCCGCCGCTGGTTGAATTGGCCGGGTTGGATGATGCGGCGTTTAGGGTCAAGTTCTCGGGCTCGCCCATCAAGCGGATCGGGCGGGATCAGTTTGTGCGCAACGTGCTGTATGCGATTGGGAATTCCGGTTTGCCCGCGCTGAAGCCCGTGGCGCAGGGGTTGGTGGATGATCCTGATCCAGCCGTGGCTGATGCCGCGCGCTGGGCGGTACAACAACTGCCATAAGTGCCGCAAACAGACTGGACGTGTCGGTCCAAACCGCTACACCCAATTTAGCGAACAGGAAGGAGAACCCGATGGCGCTGGCTTTGGGGGTGGATACGGGCGGAACCTATACGGATGCGGTGCTGATCCGGGATGAAGCTGAGGTGATCGCCTCGGCCAAGTCGCTGACCACGCGGGCAGACTTGGCAATCGGCGTGGGCAAAGCGATTTCGGCTGTGTTGGAACAGGCGGCGGTTGGCCCCGAGCAGATCTCGATGGCATCTTTGTCGACCACTTTGGCCACCAATGCTCTGGTCGAGGGGCAGGGCGGGCGTGTGGCGTTGGTCTATATCGGGTTCAAAGAAGGTGATCTGGATCGGCACGGGTTGCGCGACGCGCTGAAGGGTGATCCGGCGTTGGTGATTGCCGGGGGTCATAGCCATGCGGGGGGTGAAGTTGCTCCGCTGGATTTGGCCACGTTGCAGACGTTTTTAGACTCTCATAAAGGCATATCCGGCTTTGCCGTGGCCGCGCAGTTTGCCACGCGCAACCCCGCGCATGAGCTGGAAGCGGCGCGGATTATAGCCGAGCGGACGGGGGCTCCGGTCACATGTTCTCATCACCTGTCGGCCAAGTTAAACGGGCCGAAACGGGCAGTGACGGCGGTATTAAATGCACGGCTGATCGGGATGATTGATCGGCTGATCGGACGGGCGCAGGATCAGTTACTGACGTTGGGAATTACCGCGCCGATGATGGTGGTCCGCGGCGACGGCGCGTTGATGAGCGCCGAGCAAGCGCGAGAACGCCCGATTGAGACGATCCTCAGCGGGCCTGCGGCCTCGATCGTAGGGGCCAGTTGGTTGACGGGGGCCGAGAATGCGCTGGTGTCGGATATTGGCGGGACGACCACGGACATCGCCGTGATCCGCGACAGTAAGCCCGCAATTGATCCCAATGGTGCGCGCGTCGGTGGCTTTCGCACCATGGTCGAGGCGGTAGCGATGCGCACCCATGGTCTGGGCGGCGACAGTCAGGTCCATGTGGTGACCGAGGGGCTGGGAGGCGGCGTGGTCCTTGGGCCGCGTAGGGTATTGCCAGTGTCGCTGATCGCGGCCGAGGCCCGGGATGTGGTGCATGCTGAGTTGGACAAACAACTGCGCGCGACCACGGTAGGTGAACATGACACGCGGTTTGCCCGCCGCGTGCCCGGTATCCACGCCGAAGGGCTGGGTGCACGGGAAGAGGTGTTATTGGACCGTCTTGGCGATCAGGTTTTGCCGCTGAGCGACCTATTGCGCACACGGATGGAGAATGGCGCCCTGACGCGGCTGGTGGATCGCGGGATCGTTCAGGTCTCGGGCGTGACGCCGTCGGATGCAAGCCACGTTCTGGGACGGCTGGACGCCTGGGATGCCGAGGCCGCGCTTAAGGCTCTGGAACTGGTGTCACGCAAACGGGTCGGGTCGGGTGATGTGCTGGCGAAAACCCCCGAGGCTTTGGCGCAGATGATCGTGGATCAGTTGACCGAACAGACCTCTTTGACCTTGTTAGAGACTGCTTTTGCCGAAGAAGTCGAGGATTTTGGCATTCCCCCGGCCGACTTGGCCCGGCATGTTCTGACCTGCAAGGGGTTGGCCGGGCATCGGGGCCTGTTGGCTTTGGATGCGGCGCTGAATGTGGATGTGATCGGGCTGGGTGCCTCGGCCCCCAGCTATTACCCGGCGGTGGGGGACCGTTTGCATTGCAAGATGATCTTGCCCGAACATACTGGCGTGGCGAATGCCATCGGCGCGGTCGTCGGTCGCCTGACCTTGCGCCGGGCGGGGACGGTCACGTCGCCTTCCGAGGGCAAGTTCCGGGTGCATCTTGAGGACGGACCGCAGGATTTCAACGATTCCGAGGCGGCGTTGTCGCTGCTGGAATCCGTACTGCGATCCGAGGCTGAGGGCGCGGTACGCGACGCCGGGGCCGAGGATATCCGCGTGATCGTTGACCGCGACATCCGCACAGCCCGCGTCGAGGCGCAGGAGGTCTTTGTCGAGGCCATGATCACGGTCGAAGCCAGCGGCCGCCCAAGGGTCGCCGCCGGCTGATCGCTTATTCTGCCGCGTCGCGTTTGGGCAGAACCCAATCGGGGCGCGGGAAATGGCAGGTATAGCCGTTGGGGATACGCTCCAGATAGTCCTGATGCTCGGGCTCGGCGTCCCAGAAATCACCGACGGGCTCCAGCTCGGTCACGACCTTGCCGGGCCACAAACCGCTGGCGTTCACATCGGCAATCGTGTCCAACGCCACCTGTTTTTGCGCGTCATCCACATAGTAGATGGCCGAACGATAGCTCATCCCGCGGTCATTGCCCTGACGGTTTACCGTAGTCGGATCGTGGATCTGAAAAAAGAACTCCAGCAGGTCACGATAGCTGATCTGCGTGGGGTCAAAGAAAATCTCGATCCCTTCGGCATGGGTGCCGTGGTTGCGATAGGTGGCGTTGGGGACATCGCCGCCAGTATAGCCGACGCTGGTGCGGGACACACCCGGTAGCTTGCGGATCAGGTCCTGCATTCCCCAGAAACAACCTCCTGCTAGGACAGCGCGTTCTTCGGTCATTGGATTTCCTCCACATGGATCAGATAGTCGGCATAGCCTTCGGCCTCCATGTCATCGCGATGGACAAACCGCAAGGAGGCTGAGTTGATGCAATAGCGCAGCCCGCCATGTTCACGCGGGCCGTCGGGGAAGACGTGGCCCAGATGGCTGTCGCCGTGTTTTGAACGCACCTCGGTGCGAATCATGCCGTGGGTGGTATCCCGAAACTCTTCTACATGTTCATGCACGATGGGCTTGGTGAAACTAGGCCAGCCGCAGCCGGATTCGTATTTGTGAGTCGAAGCGAACAGCGGCTCGCCCGAGACGATATCCACATAAATCCCCGGTTCCTTGTTGTTCAGCAGCTTGCCGGTGCCCGGACGCTCGGTCCCGCTGTTCTGCGTGACATGGTATTCTTCGGGCGAGAGGGCAGCGATGGCCTCGGGGGATTTGGTGTATTGGGTCATGGATCCTCCGGTCGGTTGAGTTGCACCATTATTTGGGGGTTGGGGCGCAGAAATCAAAGCCTGTTTCATGCGCCTCGCGCCCTCGTGCGTTGATCCGGGGGACGATTTGGCGCGTATACTTGGGTAGAGGAGAGTTCACCATGTTCCGCATCTTGCTGTTGACCGCTTTGATTCTGACTGGGCGCACCGTGCAGGCTGCGCCGTTGAGCGGAGAGTTTCCGTCCATCGACGGCGGTACCCTGTCGATTGCGGATTGGCGCGGGCAGCCGGTTTTGGTGGTGAACACGGCCTCGCATTGCGGCTTTACCGGGCAATACAGCGCGCTGCAGCAGGTGCATGAGGATTATGGCCCGCGTGGGCTGGTGGTGCTGGCAGTGCCTTCGGATTCCTTCAATCAGGAGTTAGGCTCGGCGGAAGAGGTCAAGGAATTCTGTGACTTCAACTATAACCTGACCCTGCCAATGACCGACATTACCTCGGTTCGAGGCGCAAAAGCGCATCCTTTCTATCAACAGGTCGCGGAGCAGACAGGATTTGAGCCCAGTTGGAACTTCAACAAAATCCTTCTGAACACTGAAGGCGAAGTTATAGCGACCTATGGCGCAACCACGCGCCCCGATTCCCGGCAAGTTTTGTCTCAGGTCGAGGCTTTGCTGCCCTGAGCAGGTTGCCGCGATAACTGCACGGCCAAAATCCCGGCGGTGGTGATCAGTACGCCAACGGCATCCAGTGGGCCGAGTTTTTCCCCCAGTAGCAACGCAGCAATCGTCACGCCGAAAACAGGGTTGAGGAAGTGGAAGGTGGCTGCGCGGGTCGCTCCGATCCGATCCAGCAGCAGAAACCAGATCAGCGTGGCCAACAAGCCGGGGAACAGGGTTGTGTAGGTGAAAGCCAGCGCCAGCGGCACCGTGGGGTGGATATAGATCGTCTCGAATACGGGAGCCGCGACGAACAGAACGGCTGAACCAACCAGCATCTGCAACCCCACGACCATCATGAAATTCCCGCCCGAGGTCGCCCCGCGCACCGCCAAGGTGGCGAAGGTCAGCGCCAAGGCTCCAACACCACAGAGCATCACGCCGAACATATCAACGCCCGCGCTGATGCGGCTGCTCATGATCAGGGCGACGCCTGCAAACCCTGCCAGCAGGCCGATCACGCCCATGGGCCGCAGACGATCACCCAGAAACAGCCAGCTTGCCAGCGCCACTAGCAGCGGCATGGTCGAGGCGATAATGGCGGCAACCGACGCCTCAATCGTTTGCATTGCGTAGAAATTCAGACCCAAATAAAGGGCATTTTGGCAGATTCCAAACAGGATGGTCGCGTACCATTGTTGCTGTGTCAGCCGCCAGCTCTGTCCCATTGCGCGCGCAATGGCCACGCCGATCAACCCGGAAATCAAAAAGCGCAGTGCCAGCGAAAACAACGGTGAAGCGTCCATCACGATGATCCGCGCCGAAGTAAAGGCCGACGACCAGATCAGTGCAAATGTCAGCCCCATCGCCATGGCGCGCAGATCCATCGCCCATCCTCTTTGTTGGTTTCGCGCACTGTTCCTTAAATCAGTAAGGGTCGCAAGATGTACCGTCTGGCCGTAGTAACTAGGAATCTCATAAGAGCACCACACGCGCGGCGCACAATTTATTTCTTACCGGAGTTGGAGTTACTTTTCGGCACGCTAGATTATAAGTGTCGATGACAAAGGCGTAGCTTGTTATGTTGCAAGAGAAGCGAAAAGACTTGGATTCAGAGCGGCAGAAAAAGCTGCTGTTTCGGCTTGTGGATGAACTCAGCCAATCTTCGCCTGATCTGTACTATCGCCCAACCAGTGAGATCGCGACGTACCTTGAAACGTATATTCGTAAGGAAGCAAAACTGTCTGCAGACGATCGGGCCTTGATGAACCGGCTCAGCCGTCGTGATCTGGAAGTGCTGTTAAGTTTGCACTGATCCCAAAGAAAAAGGGCCCCCAAACGGCGGCCCTTGATCGTATCTTTGCGACAGCTGAGATCAGCCGTTCACGCTGTCCTTCAGTGCCTTCGCAATGGTCATTTTAACCACCTTGTCGGCCTCTTTCTTGAACTGCTCGCCAGTGGCGGGGTTGCGCACCATGCGCTCGGGGCGTTCGCGGCAGTAGATTTTACCAACGCCGGGCAGGGTCACTGCGCCGCCGGCCGAAACTTCGCGTGTGATCAGGCCGGTCATGGCCTCCAGCGCGGCGTTCGCGGCTTTCTTGTCAGTCCCCATTTCCTCAGCGAGAGCAGCAACCAGCTGAGTCTTTGTCATAGGCTTTGCCATTTCTTGGTCTCCTTAACGTGCCCGATGTCTTGGGCCTCACCGCGTAACTGTAACGGGATATTGTGGGCGAACACAACGAATAGTAGCGCGGAAAACCCTAAAAATAGGGGGGAAACGTTGCTTTTTTGCTTCAGAGAAAGGCTGTTTCGTCGAAAGAACGCAATTTCCGGCTGTGCAGACGCTCAAGCGGCATGCCTCGCAGGTGTTCCATCGCGCGAATTCCGATCGCCAAATGGCGGCTGACCTGTGTGGTATAGAAGTCCGAGGCCATGCCCGGAAGCTTCAATTCCCCGTGCAGCGGTTTGTCCGAGACACAGAGCAAAGTGCCATAGGGCACCCGGAACCGATATCCATTGGCGGCGATCGTGGCGCTTTCCATATCCAGCGCAATCGCGCGAGACTGGCTGAGGCGCTGCACCGGGCCGGACTGGTCGCGCAGTTCCCAGTTGCGGTTGTCGACCGAGGCGACGGTGCCGGTGCGCATGACGCGCTTTAGCTCGTAGCCGTCCAGTTCTGTCACTTCGGCCACGGCGCGTTCCAACGCTACCTGCACTTCGGCTAGGGGCGGGATCGGCACCCAGACGGGCAGGTCATCGTCCAGCACCTTGTCTTCACGTAGATAGGCATGGGCTAGCACGAAATCCCCCAGCGCCTGCGTGTTGCGCAAGCCGGCGCAATGGCCAACCATCAGCCACGCATGCGGCCGCAGAACTGCGATATGGTCGGTCGCGGTTTTTGCGTTGGATGGCCCCACCCCGATATTGACCAACGTGATCCCCGACCCATCGGCGCGTTTCAGGTGGTAGGTCGGCATCTGAGGCAGCTTCAGCGGCTGCTCCAAAACGCCATCGGCCGAGGTGATCTGCGCATTCCCGGTCGACACAAAGCTGGTATAGCCGCTGTCGGCGGCGGCCAGTTGTTCGCGGGCGTAGTTCTCGAACTCGGACACGTAGAACTGGTAGTTGGTGAACAGCACATGGTTTTGGAAGTGGCTGGGATCGGTGGCAGTGTAATGCGCCAGACGGGCCAGCGAATAATCCACACGCTGGGCGGTGAACAGCGCCAAGGGGCCAATCTCGGTTTCGTGGTCATGCACCCCGTTGACGATATCATCATTGGTGGTCGTCAGATCCGGCACGTCGAACACATCGCGCAAGGTGAATCCCGCCGCGCCCTGATGCGGCACCACGAGGTCGGGGTTATTGGCCACCGCGAAATGAACCGGGATGGGTGTATCCGAGGCGCCAATCGTCACTGGTTGGTCGTGGTTTTTGATCAGCAGGGCAATTTGTTGGGTCAGATAGGCCCGGAACAGATCGGGCCGTGTGACCGTCGTGGCATGGGTGCCGGGTTCCGAGACGTGACCAAAGCTCAGCCGGCTGTCCACATGCGCGTATGAGGTCGTTTTGATGCGAATCTCTGGGTAATAGGCTCTGAAACGCTCAGTCGGAGTGCCTGCCTCCATCGCTTTGGCGAAGTTTTCGCACAGGAAACTTGTGGCCTTTTCGTAGAGCTCTTCCAGGCGCGCCACGGCTGCAGCAGGGTCGGTGAATTTCTCAGGGTTTGGGACGTCGGGTGTTCTTATTATTGTCATGCGAGGGGTTCCAAAAGGTCGATCTTTTCAAATGTCCGCACATCCACCAGCCCAAGGTCGGAAATCCGCAGTTCGGGGATCACGACGAGGGCCAGCAGCGAGTGCTGCATATACGCGTTGTTCAAATGGCAGCCGCAGTCCTGCATCGCCTGAACCATCCGGTCCGCCTTGGCGGCCACTTCGGCGGCGGGACTGTCGGACATCAGGCCAGCGATGGGCAGTTCCACCATCGCCAGTTCCTCGCCGTCGCGGAAAAGGGTGATACCTCCGCCCACCTCGGCCAGCCGGTTCGCCGCCAGCGCCATCTGTTCGCGGTCGGTGCCGACCACGATCATATGGTGGCTGTCATGCGCCACGGTCGAGGCCATGGCCATGCGCCCTTGATACCCAAAGCCCGAGACAAAGGCGTTCGTGACCCCTCCGGTTGCGCGGTGCCGTTCGACCAGCGCAATCTGGCAGACGTCGCCTTCGCCCTCGACCAGCCCGCCGATGATCGGCAATTCTGCCTTCAGCGCCTTGGTCGGGGCTTGGTTTTCTACCACGCCGATCACATTGGCCCGCACGCGGTTGGCGCCCTCGGGGGCTTTGATCTCAAAATCCTTATCGGTCAGGGTATGGCCCAGATGCACCGTATTGCGCGCACTGTCCGGCCAGTTCAGATGCGGGCAGTCTACTGAAATCGCGCCATTTTCGGCAACGATCTGGCCGCGGGCGATCACCACCTCAATCTGCAACGCAGCCAGATCAGAACTCAGGATAATATCCGCCCGCCGGCCTGGCGTGATCGACCCGATCTCGCGTTCCAGCCCGAAATGGGTGGCGGTGTTGATCGTCGCCATCTGCAACGCAATCAACGGATCGCAACCGCAGGCAATCGCGTGGCGCACCACGCGGTTCATATGCCCCTCATTCACCAATGTGCCCGAGTGGCAATCATCCGTGCACAGAATAAAGCCGCGCGGGTCTAACCCTTTCTCGGTCACGGCTGTGATCTGGCTTTCCACGTCATACCAGGCCGAGCCCAGCCGCATCATCGACCGCATCCCCTGCCGCACCCGAGCTATGGCGTCGGCTTCGCAAGTTCCCTCGTGGTCGTCAGCGGGGCCCCCGGCCACATAAGCCGCGAATTCAGGCCCTAAATCAGGCGAAGCATAGTGCCCACCCACGGTTTTCCCCGCATTCTGAGTCGCCGCGATCTCGGCCAGCATCTTCGGGTCGCCGTGGATCACGCCGGGGAAATTCATCATCTCGCCCAACCCGATGATGCCGGGCCAGTTCATCGCCTCGGCCACGTCCTCAGGGGTGATTTCATAGCCTGTGGTTTCAAGCCCTGGGGCCGATGGCGCGCAGGATGGCATCTGGGTGAAGATGTTGACCGGTTGCATCAACGCCTCGTCATGCATCATCCGCACACCGTCCAGTCCCAGCACATTGGCAATCTCATGCGGGTCGGTGAACATCGACGTCGTGCCATGAGGAATGACCGCGCGGGCAAACTCCGCCGGGGTCAGCATCCCCGATTCGATATGCATATGCGCGTCGCACAGACCGGGCAGCATATGGCGCCCATTGGCCTCGATGATCTGCGTCTTTGGGCCGATGCAATGCGAGGCATCCGGTCCCACAAAGGCGATGCGCCCGCTGGCGATTGCGATGTCGTGATCCGGCAGCGCTTCGCGCGTGTGTACGTTCACCCAGATCCCGCCGCACACGACCATGTCGGCTGGATCACGTCCAGCGGCAACAGCGATCAATCGGGGGGCGGTATCGGGCCAACTTGGGAAAGGCGTATATTCCATGGCTCAACTTTTCTGAATGTGTCCGAAGGTGCAACCCCTGCCGAACATCTATCATCAAACCGTCACGCAGCGCGTCAGCGCTGCCCGGCCCAACCAAAGGAGGGCGCGCGCAAGCGCCCCTGACGATGGGCGGGAGCGCCTACCCCGCCAGATCGCGGGCAATTTCCCGCCTTACCCAATCGGCGAACAGGACGGCACCCGGCGTTTCCTCGGCCTGAGGCGACAGCAGCAGGTAATAAGCCTCGGGCATCTCCGCACGATACTCAAACGGAGCCATCAGTTGTCCGCGCTCGATCAGGTCGCGAGCTATGGTGTCATGGGTCAGGCAATACCCACCCCCGGCCATCGCAACAGACAGGCTAACCAGATAGGTTGTTGAATAGGTAATGGGCGAATTTTCCCAAGTTAGGCCCTGTTCAGTGATCCAATTCTGCCAATTCGACAACAGATTAGAGCAATCAAACAGGGGTTGTTCCTGAATATCTTCCAGCCGCACTTCATAGCCCGGCGCGCAGACCGGGTAGTAGTGGTCGGTGCGCAGCAACTCGGTGCGCACCGTGTCGGACGGGCGCAGAGAGTATCGGATTTCGACCGCCGCGCCCTCGGCCATTTCGCGCGGCTCCCAGAGTTCGGTGAAGATGTTCAATTGCACATCCGGGTGCGCAGCCCGGAACCGGGGCAGGCGCGGTCCCAGCCAGTTCACGGCAAAGGTGATGTTGCTCTGAACCTGAACCGCGTTTTGCTGCGCGCCGGTGACGGCCTGTGTGCCGCGCACCAGCGTGCGAAACGCCTCACGCACTACGGGCAGATAGGTGATTCCGGCCTCGGTCAGTTCCAGTGCGCGGGGACGGCGCAGAAACAGGGGTTGGCCCAGATAGCCCTCAAGCGATTTTATCTGCTGACTGACCGCGCTTTGCGTCATGTTCAGATCGCGCGCCGCGCCCGTGAAGGACAGGTGTCGCGCGGCGGCCTCGAACGTGCGCAGCCAGCCCAGCGGAGGCAGCGATGTCTGCATTGGCATAACCTCACCATTAGCTGAGCTTATGAGATAGTCGAGAATTTTTCGTTGGTCAAATCCGCCTCGCGTCGCCACCTTCTTGAGAAACCAGATGGAGGAGCCCGCCATGACCGTCACCGAATTGCGTCCCAATATCGACCACTGGCCCGAGCGGGTCGACCTTGCTGCCACCTTCCGCTGGACTGAACGCCTGAACATGCACGAGGCCGTGGCCAACCACTTCAGTTTGGCGGTCAACGAGGGCGGAACGCAGTTCCTGATGAACGCCAATCAGATGCATTTCGCACGGATCAAGGCGTCGAACCTTCTGCTGCTGGATGCCAATGATCCCGACGTTATGGATCAGCCCGGCGCGCCCGACCCAACCGCTTGGGGTCTGCATGGCTCGATCCACCGCCATTGCCCGCATGCGCGCTGTGTGATGCATGTGCATTCGATCTTTGCAACCGTTCTGGCCTCGTTGGCCGACAGCACTCTACCGCCGATCGACCAGAACACGGCCACCTTCTACAACCGCTATGTTGTAGATCAGGAATTCGGCGGGCTGGCCTTTGAAAGCGAAGGTGAGCGCTGCGCCTCAATGCTGTCGGACCCGAAGAAGAAGGTCATGATCATGGGCAACCATGGCGTGTTGGTGACGGGCAGCGATCCGGCGGATACGTTCAACCGCCTCTATTATTTCGAGCGTGCGGCCGAGACATATATCCGCGCGTTGCAGACCGGCCAGCCCCTGCGTGTCTTGTCCGATGAGATCGCCGAGAAGACCGCGCAGGAACTGGATGACTACCCTGATCAGGCCGAGGCGCATCTGCGGGAAATCAAAGCCCTGCTGGATGCAGAGGGTTCGGATTACGCCAGCTAAAGGGAATTGCCATGACAGACGCCGCCCAAGACCCCGAAGCCGCCCGCTGGCACTATCACCCCGAAGGTCCGGTGGGCTTGAACCCGCTGTTCGCATGGCCTCCGCGCCCCGCCTCTGTGCTGAAGTGGTACAGTGGAGCTTGGCTGCAGATTACCTCGCTGACCCTGTGTATGGGGCTGGCGATCATTACCTATGCCATATTCTTCCCTGCGTTAGAGTCGATGAAGAGCTTTGCTCCGGGGTGGATGTTCCGCATTTGGCTGCTGAACATGGTGCCTCAGATCTTGGTGGCGGGCGGGCTGCATTGGTGGCTTTACATGCGCAAGGGGCAGGGCATGTACAAAAAGTTCGACCGTCGCGACCTGACCCGGGACAACGGCAATTTCACCTTCCGCAATCAGGTCTGGGACAATATCTGGTGGACGCTGGGCAGCGCCATGACCGTGGCAACCGTGTATCAATGGGTGATCTATTGGGCGATGGCCAACGGATATGTGCCGACAGTCACTTGGGCCAGCGCGCCGATTTGGTTTATCGTCTGGATGTTGTTCATTCCGATGTGGTCTGGCTTGCATTTCTATTGGGTGCATCGGCTGGAGCATCACCCAAAGCTCTATAAACACGTCCACGCCGTGCATCATCGCAACGTCAATATCGGCCCGTGGTCGGGGATATCGAACCATTGGTATGAAAACCTGCTGTATTTCACGACCTATTTCATCCATCTGATCGTGCCGTCCCACCCTCTGCATCTTCTGTTTCATACGTATTTCCAGCAGATCAGCCCGGTTCTGTCTCATTCAGGGTTTGAAAAGCTGAAAGCCGGAGAAACTGAAGCGGCCCGTGCGGGGGACTTTTTCCACCAGCTTCATCACCGGTATTTCGAGTGCAACTATGGTACCTCAGAAATCCCTTTCGACAAGTGGTTCGGCACCTATCACGATGGGTCTGCCGAGGCGACGACGCGGACGCGGGCCTACAAAAAACAGATGTATACCTAACCGGATCGCATTGCGCGCGGGGTGGTCCCGAACTCGGTCCGAAAGGCTCGGGTTAGGGCGCTGGGGTCGTCATAGCCTGCGCGCAGGGCGATCTCGGCGATGGTCAGGTCGGTCTCGGCTGCCAGTTTCCGGGCCAGGTTCAGGCGCAGGCGGCGATAGACCTGTGCGGGGCCTGCGCCCAGTTCGGTTTGCATTCGGGCCGCCAATGCCTTTTGCGATCGTCCAACCCGGCGGGCGATCTCGGGGATAGGCAAGGGCGTTTCCAAATGTTCCTGCATCAGCGCCAGCGCTTTGTTCACATAGCCGCTGGTCGCACCCGCCCCGCCGGAGTGAGACCTGGCGGAATCGCGGGTCATGAAAAGCTGCGCAACCTCCAGCGCCAAAGCCTGCCCGCGGTCTCGCCCAATCAGGTGCAGCACCAGATCAAACGCCGCCATCGCGCCAGAACAGGTAATGCGGTCGCCGTCGATCACGTAGCGTTCGCGCTGTGCGTCTATCTCGGGGAACCGCTCAGTAAAACTGCCCAATTCTTCCCAGTGGATCGTCGCACGGTGCCCGTCCAGTAATCCGGCCAGCGCCAACAACCAGCTTCCTGTGTCCAGCCCGGCCAGCGCACTGTAACGCCCCGCTGCGGATCGCAACCCCGCCAGCGTCCGCCACCCGCCATGGGCCCGATACCCGTAAGAGGGCATGACCAGTAAAGTATCGCCGCGTGCATTCTGCAAGATGTCGTGCGGTGCGACTTGCAGCCCCGAAGATGACGTGACGGGAGCGCGATCCAGTGACAGAAATTGCCAGTCATACAGCTTGCGCCCCGCTATGGAATTCGCCGCCCGCAAGGGTTCGACCGCATTCGCAAGGCAGTGGTTGGAAAAGCCGTCGAACAGAAGCACTCCGAATTGCTGCGGCGCAGCAGGCGATTTGATCCATCTTTGCATGATTTAGGTCTATTTCTGCATATTCAGCTTGGCAAGCCACGTCAGGATATCCGCAACCCCAGATGTGGAGACCCCAGATGCAATATGGCCTGTCCAACGAACAAGAGATGATCGCCGCGACCGTTCGCAGCTTTGTCGAAAACGAAATCTACCCGCATGAAGAGCTGGTCGAGCGCACTGGCGAGGTTCCGCACGAGATCGCCGCCGAGATCAAACGCAAGACGATCGAGTTGGGCTTTTATGCCTGCAACTTCCCCGAAAGCGTCGGCTGTGCCGGGCTAAACCATCTGGAGTTTGCGCTGGTCGAGCGCGAGTTGGGCCGGGGATCCATGGCGCTGAACCATTTCTTCGGACGGCCGCAAAACATCCTGATGGCGTGCGAGGGGGATCAGATCGACCGTTACCTGATGCCGGCCGTCAGGGGTGAAAAGATGGACGCGCTGGCGATGACTGAACCGGGTGCGGGCTCGGACGTGCGGGGGATGAAATGCGCTGCCGTGCGCGATGGGGGCGACTGGGTGGTCAATGGCACCAAGCACTTCATCTCGGGCGCGGAACATGCAGACTTTATCATCGTCTTCATCGCAACCGGTGAAGATCAGACGCCGAAAGGCCCGAAGAAGCGCATCACTGCCTTTCTGGTCGATCGCGGGACCCCCGGCTTCACGATCCGGGATGGATACAAGTCGGTCAGTCATCGCGGCTACAAGAACATGGTGCTGGATTTCGACGATTGCCGCCTGCCGGATGCGCAGGTTCTGGGCGAGGTTGATGGCGGGTTCGAGGTGATGAACACCTGGCTTTACGCCACCCGGATCACCGTTGCCGCAATGTCGGTTGGGCGTGCGCGCCGAGCGTTCGACTATGCGCTGGACTATGCCGCCACGCGTGAACAATTCGGCCAGAAGATCGGCAAGTTTCAGGGCGTCTCATTCCAGATTGCAGACATGATCACCGAGATTGATGCCGCCGATCTGCTGACCCTTGCAGCCGCCGATCGTCTGGACAAGGGGCTGCCCGCCAACCGCGAGATTGCCTCGGCCAAACTGTACGCCTCGGAAATGCTGGCCCGGGTGACGGATGCGGCGATTCAGGTGCATGGCGGGATGGGTCTGATGGATGACTACCCGCTGGAGCGATTCTGGCGTGACGCGCGTGTCGAACGCATCTGGGACGGCACCAGCGAGATTCAGCGCCACATCATCAGCCGCGATCTCTTGCGGGCGCTGGGCGCATGACGACAGCGCTGGCCCGAGCGCTGAACCCAAAGACCATCGCCGTGATCGGCGGTGGCGCGTGGTGTACGTCTGTTATCGAGCAGACACGCAAGTTTGGATTCGAGGGCGAAATTTGGCCTGTGCACCCCAAAGCAACCGATGTCGCGGGGGAAAGTGCTTACCCGACACTCGAGTCGTTGCCTGATGTGCCCGACATGGCCTTTGTTGGCATCAACCGCCACGCCACAATTGAGGCCGTCAGGATTCTGTCTGCGATGGGGACGGGCGGTGCGGTCTGTTTCGCTTCCGGCTATACCGAGGCACAGGCTGAAGACCATTCAGGCGCGGGCCTTCAGGATCAGTTGATCGCCGCCGCAGGGGACATGCCGATTTTTGGGCCGAATTGTTACGGTTTCGTCAATGGCCTGGATCGTGTGGCTGTCTGGCCTGATCAGCACGGCATGCGGCCTGTGGATCGCGGGGTGGCGATCCTGACGCAAAGCTCGAACATTGCCATCAACATGACCATGCAGCGCCGCGCTTTGCCGTTGGCCTTCATGCTGACCTGTGGAAATCAGGCGCAGACGCATCAGGCCCAGATTGCCTCGGCGTTGTTGGATGACGACCGCATTACGGCCATCGGCGTGCATATCGAAGGGTTTGGCGATCTGCGCAAATGGGAGGCGCTGGCTAAAAAGGCTCGTCAGCGCGGTGTCCCGATTGTTGCGCTGAAGATGGGCCGGTCGGTCCATGCCCAGGCGGCAACGATTTCGCATACGGCCTCGCTGGCGGGGCAGGACGCGGGTGCTCAGGCGTTTCTGGATCGGTTGGGGATTGCCCGCTTGGATGACATCCCCAGCTTTCTGGAATGCCTCAAGCTGTTGCATGTTGCTGGGCGTCTGGACAGCAACGGGCTGGGTACGATCAGCTGCTCGGGGGGCGAGGCCAGTCTGGCCGCCGATATGGCCGAGGGGCGTGATCTGCACTTTCCGCCGTTGACGGATACGCAACGCACCGATCTGCGCGCGGCATTGGGGCCGATGGTGGCGCTGGCGAACCCGCTGGACTACCACACCTATATCTGGCGCGACACCGACGCCATGACGCGTGCCTGGTCGGCGATGATGGGGCCAGAACAGGCTCTGACTATGGCCATTGTGGACTATCCGCACACTGATCAAACCGATTGGAACTGTGCGACGCAGGCCGCGTTGAATTGTGTGGCACAAACCGGGCGGTCCTTTGCAGTGACAGCGACTCTGCCCGAGTTGATGCCCGAGGACGTCGCGCAGCGCCTGATGGATGGCGGCGTTATCCCCTTCGCCGGGCTCCATGAGGCACTGTCGGCTGTCGAAGCAGCGGCGCGACCCACAGGGCAGGGCTCGGATCCGGTGGTTCTTCCCAGTGCCGCCAATCCAGACGTCACGCTGACCGAGGCGGAGGCCAAGGACCAGCTTGCAGCCTTCGGTGTGTCCACTCCGAAAAGGCGGGTGATTCAGGCCGATGCCGCCTGTGCGGGTGACATGACCGGTCCTTTCGCCGTCAAGGGCGTTGGACTGGCGCATAAATCAGACCATGGGGCGGTTCAGTTAGGGGTCAGCGCGGACGATCTGCCAGCGGTCGCGGCCCAGATCGGCACCTCTGAGGTTCTGATCGAGGAAATGGCACCTGAAGGCGTTGCCGAGTTGCTAATCGGTGTCACCTGCGATCCGGCCCATGGCTATGTTCTGACCTTAGGCGCGGGCGGGGTGTTGACGGAAATCCTACGGGACTCGGTGTCGCTGCTGATCCCGTCACCTCGGCATGTAGTTGAAAAGGCGCTGGGCGAGCTGGCTTGTGCGCCTTTGTTGGCTGGCTATCGCGGCAAACCCGCAGCCGACATGGGCGCGATCCTGGTTACGGTCGAGGCCGTTCAGGCCTATGTTATTGCCAACGCAACCCATGTCAGCGAAGTTGAAATCAATCCGCTGATTTGCGGGCCTAAAGGGGCCGTGGCGGTGGATGCACTGATCCGAAAGGCACGCACATGAACCCGGTCAAAACCCAGCGCGACGGCGCGATTCTACTGGTCACTCTGGACCGTCCCAAAGCCAACGCGATTGATCTGGCTACCAGCCGCGTTATGGGGGAGGTGTTTCGGGATTTCCGCGATGACCCGGACCTGCGCGTGGCAATCATCACCGGTGGCGGCGACAAGTTCTTTTGCCCCGGCTGGGATCTGAAGGCTGCGGCGGATGGCGACGCGGTGGATGGCGATTATGGCGTGGGCGGCTTCGGCGGGTTGCAAGAGCTGCGCGATATGAACAAGCCGGTGATTGCCGCCGTGAACGGTATCGCCTGCGGTGGCGGGCTGGAATTGGCGCTGAGCGCCGACATGATCATCGCCGCAGATCACGCCAGCTTTGCTCTGCCCGAAATCCGATCCGGCACCGTTGCGGATGCCGCCAGTGTCAAACTGCCCAAACGCATCCCCTATCATATCGCGATGGAACTGCTGCTGACCGGACGCTGGTTCGATCCGGGCGAGGCCAAGGCATGGGGCTTGATCAACGAGATTGTTCCCGGTGATCAATTAATGGACCGCGCTTGGGAACTGGCGCGTTTATTGGCCAGCGGGCCGCCCCTGGTCTATGCCGCGCTCAAAGAGATCGTGCGCGAGGCCGAGGATTCAAAGTTTCAGGACATTATGAACCGGATCACACGGCGGCAATTGCCGACCGTGGATGTTCTGTATGGGTCCGAGGACAATCTGGAAGGCGCCCGCGCCTTTGCCGAGAAACGCGACCCGGTCTGGAAAGGGCGCTAAATCCGCTCGAACAAGGCGATGAGCGCCGTGTCGTCCTTGTTGGGACCAACGGCGAGGTCGCCATAGATACGTACTTCGGGCAGAGACAGGTTTCTGATCTGTCCCTGAGCCAGCTTGTGAAGCGCCTCGGCAAAGCCAAGTGCCTCATAATGTTGGGCGTTGATCGACAGGGCGAATTGCGCACCGTGGCGCGCGACGCGCAGCAAGGGCAACAGCGCCTCGGGGCCGAGGTGGCCGTGGGTGAAGGTGCCCGATGACACGATGCCCGAGTAGCTTTCGCGCGGCACAGGGATGCCCTCGTTCAGGTCGGCCTCGATTGCATCGCGGTAGATGTCTTTGCGCATGGCCTGATCCAGCATCTGGGCGCTGATATCGGTGGCGTCGATGGGACCGACGCCCAGCCCGACCAGAACGTCGCCGCACAGACCGGTCCCCGCGCCCACATCCAGCACCGGGCCCTGTCCTCCCGCCCCTACAAAGGCGCGCGCCGTGTGGATGTGGAGCTGATAATCCTCACGCGTGGCAAAGCCTGTGTCATAATCCCCGGCCCATTCCGCATAAAGCCGCCGGTTGTCGTCCGGCGTTTCCAGCGCATAGGCCGCATGCAGATCAGGGGTTTTATCGCTCATGCCTAAAAGAAAGGCCCATTGTGGGATTCGAATCAAGTATCCCGTCGCCCGCGCTTGCATCCGGCTGATTTGGGGATCATCAATGGCGGCATGACTGGTACTCTTTATTCATTCGGCCATGGCTATTCCGCGCAGGAATTGTCGCGGCTTTTGGCACCCGCGGGCTGGCGCATCATCGGAACCACCCGTGACCCCGCGCAATCAATAACCCTGCGGGCTTCGGGGGCAGAGCCGGTTGTTTGGCCTGGACAGCAGGTTGATTTGGACGGGGTGACGCATTTGCTGATCTCGACGGCGCCTAATGCCGAAGGTGACCCGGTTCTGGCGGCCTTGAAGGACGAAATCACCGAGCGCGCCGCGCAGTTCAAATGGGTCGGGTACTTGTCGACCACAGCCGTTTACGGCGATCATCAGGGTGATTGGGTAGATGAGACTACCCCTGCAACACCCACGGCCCAAAGGGGCAGATGGCGGGTGCAGGCGGAACAGCAATGGCTGACCATTCCGGGTCTGCCCACGCATATTTTCCGGCTGGCGGGGATCTATGGCCCCGGTCGCGGTCCGTTCTCCAAGCTGAAACGCGTTGGGATGCGGCGGATCATAAAGCCGGGTCAGGTCTTTTCGCGCATTCACGTGGCCGATATCGCGCAGGTACTGGCGGCGTCGATGGCCGCGCCAAATCCCGGCGCCATATATAATGTCTGCGATGATGAACCGGTTCCACCACAGGATGTCATTGCCTATGCGGCTGAGTTGCAGGGATTGCCTCTGCCCCCCGCCGTTCCTTTTGACAAGGCCGACCTAACCCCGATGGCCCGCAGTTTTTACAACGAGAACAAGCGGGTCAGAAACGACCGGATCAAGGATGAGTTGGGGGTAAAGCTGCTTTATCCAGACTACCGGGTCGGGCTGACGTCTCTGATGCGCGCGGAATGATTGAATTGTGATAGCTTTTAGTTATCATAATCATCCATAAACAAAACTTATTCGCATGGATTGTCTTTGCTAGAACGGTTCTAGACAAGACCTACCGAGTCGCTACTGCCCATCACGACTGCGCGATTTTTCGTCATGCTTTTAGGATGGATAAAAGTGTCATCTATATGTGCTCTTGATCGACCGAGTTTTTAGCGGCGCACCTGCGCCGGAATTTTGCCAGGAATGGAGATCGACATGGACGGAAGTGATAACCCCAAAGCAGGCGGATGCCCTGTCATGCACGGCGCAGGAACCCGGTCTAACCGGGACTGGTGGCCGAACCAGCTGAACCTGTCGATCCTGCATCAGCACGGACCGGCCTCGAACCCGATGGATGCCGATTTCAACTACGCTGAAGAGTTCAAGAAACTGGACATGAAGGCGCTGAAAGAAGACCTGTATGCGCTGATGACGGATTCGCAGGACTGGTGGCCTGCGGATTATGGTCATTACGGCGGATTGTTCATTCGTATGGCGTGGCACAGCGCCGGGACATACCGGACGGCGGATGGCCGGGGTGGTGCTTCGACCGGGAACCAGCGGTTTGCCCCGCTGAACAGCTGGCCGGATAACGGCAACCTCGATAAGGCGCGCCGTCTTTTGTGGCCGATCAAGCAGAAATACGGCAACCAGATTTCATGGGCTGACCTGATGATCCTTGCGGGCAACTGCGCCATCGAATCCATGGGCGGCAAGACCTTTGGCTTTGCCGGTGGCCGCGAAGACATTTGGGCCCCCGAGGAAGACATCTATTGGGGCACTGAGACCGAATGGCTGGCCCCCACCGACAACCCGAACAGCCGCTATTCCGGTGAACGCGATCTGGAAAACCCGCTGGCCGCTGTGCAGATGGGCCTGATCTATGTGAACCCAGAAGGCCCCGATGGTGAGCCGAACGTGCTGGCCTCGGGCCGTGACATCCGCGACACCTTTGGTCGGATGGCGATGAATGACGAGGAAACCGTGGCTCTGGTTGCGGGTGGTCATACCTTTGGCAAAGCGCATGGCGCGGGCGATCCCGATCTGGTTGGCCCCGAACCCGAAGCTGCCGCGATCGAGGAAATGGGCTTTGGCTGGATCAACAAGTTTGGCTCGGGCAAAGGTGACGACACCACAACCTCGGGAATCGAAGGCGCGTGGACCGCGAACCCGATCCAATGGGACAACGGCTATTTCGATCTTCTATTTGGCTATGACTGGAACCTGACCAAAAGCCCCTCTGGCGCGTGGATCTGGGAGCCGGTCGGCGTGAAAGAAGAAGACATGGCCCCGGCGGCGCATGATCCGTCGAAAAAGGTCAAGACCATGATGACCACCGCCGACATGGCGATGCGCATGGACCCGATCTATGGCCCGATCTCGAAGCGCTTCCATGAGAACCCCGAAGAATTCGCAGATGCGTTCGCCCGCGCCTGGTTCAAGCTGACCCACCGCGACATGGGCCCCCGCGCGGCCTATATCGGTGAAGAAGCTCCGACCGAGGAGCTGATCTGGCAGGACAACGTCCCCGCCATAGATCATGATCTGGTGGATGATGCGGATGTGGCGGACCTGAAAGCCAAGATCGCGGCAACCGGTCTGTCGGTGTCGGAACTGGTTTCGACCGCTTGGGCCTCGGCTTCGACCTTCCGCGGGTCGGACAAGCGTGGCGGTGCCAATGGTGCCCGTATCCGTCTTGCGCCGCAGAAAGACTGGGATGTGAACGAGCCGATGAAATTGTCCAAGGCGCTGTCCGCGCTCGAGGGTGTTCAGGCCGCGTTCAACGATGCGCAGTTGGGCGGCAAAAAGGTCTCGCTGGCGGATGTGATCGTTCTGGCCGGCGCCGTAGGTATCGAACAGGCGGCCAAGGCTGGCGGTCAGGATGTCGAGGTTCCGTTTACTCCGGGCCGCACTGATGCGTCGCAGGACCAGACGGATGTCGATAGCTTTGCGGTGATGGAGCCCATCGCTGATGGCTTCCGCAACTATCAGAAAGGTGACTATACCGTTTCACCCGAAGAGTTGCTGGTCGACAAAGCGCAACTATTGACCTTGTCCGCGCCTGAAATGACCGCACTGGTTGGTGGGCTGCGCGTGATTGGCGCCAATTTCGGCGATACCAAGCATGGCGTGTTCACAGACCGGGTCGGTACGCTCAGCACCGATTTCTTCACCAACTTGTTGGACATGAGCACCGAATGGAAGCCCGCAGGCAAGGGCGTCTATGAAGGCCGCGACCGCGCCAGCGGTGAGGTCAAGTGGACCGGGACCCGTGTCGATCTGGTCTTTGGCTCGAACTCGCAACTGCGGGCGCTGGCCGAGGTCTATGGTCAGGCCGGGGCCGAAGCCAAGTTCACCACCGACTTTGTGTCCGCTTGGATCAAGGTGATGAACGCGGACCGGTTCGACCTGAAGTAATTTAGACCACCATCACTCACAATACGACGCCGCGCAGGGAAACTTGGGCGGCGTTTTATTTGCGAGTCATGAACGGCTACCAAGCATTGGGTACGATTCCTGCGAAAGGGGTATGCATCCTCTATTGTGACACTCTGTTCGGCGGGTTTTCGATGCGATTATTAAAGTTAGTCTGTTGTTTTTGTTAAGTTAAATAAGTTTCTACCTGCAAATTCAAAGTTTTTTCAAAATGGGGGTTGCAGGTTCCAGACCTAATCCGTAAATACCCCTTCACCGGCGCTGCTGAGGCGGTGCTGGGGCGCTGGAGACGGTGCTGACGG
>NZ_WQGP01000007.1:0-332740 GCF_013034745.1 Ruegeria lacuscaerulensis
CGATCCGCGAAGGCGGCCGCACTGTCGGCGCCGGCGTTGTGTCGAAAATCACTGAGTAATCAGTGAAGGTGCTGAGATTATTCGTCGAATAATCTCGGCCCTAAACGTTGAACTAAAGAAGGCCGTTCCATAGGGGGCGGCCTTTTTCGTTGTGCTTGTGGCAAAGCGATGTTTCTTTAGCTCGACTGCTTCGCCGACTGTGTTAGGCGCGCCAACGGAGAATTCACCTATGGATGACATCGAAATTCGATTGGCTCGGCGTCTGAAACGTCGCGGCTATCAAGTATCGGTCAATAGAGAGAGCGGGGACTATATCGCAAGCCTGGGCTTTGAGGCCGCCACTATTTTCGATGTTGGCGTCGCGTCGGGCACCTCTCATCTGTATGAGGCCTTTCCAAAGGCGAAATTTGTTCTGGTCGAGCCGATCGCGGACTATGAAATTAAGCTGCGCAAGAATTGGGGCGACAAAATTGATTTCGACTTCCATGCCTGCGGTGTTGGCGCGGAAAACGGGCAGACCACCCTTCATATACCGACAGTTGCTGGCCGAGTGCTGGGAACGCGCGCTACGATGATGGCCTTTGACGAAGCCGCCAGTGCGCATACGTCCGGCATTGAGGAAAGACTGGTGCCCATCCGCACGTTGGATGAGATTGCGCGTTCTTACGATGGGCCTTTTGGCCTGAAGATCGATACCGAAGGGTTCGAGATTGAGGTGATCAAGGGCGCAAGCGAAATGCTGCAAAACTGCGCCTTTGTTCTGGCCGAGGTCTCGGTTCGGCGGCGATACCAAGGTGGTTATAGGTTCAGTGACTTTGTGGCAGTGATGGCCGAGCAGGGCTTTGAACTGCACGATTTCATTCGGCCTCCATCACCAGATGCCACGGATTGCGACGCGATCTTCGCGCCCTATCGCAGCGCGAAATTTGACTATCGGGACGCAAAGCTGTCCCGGATGACAAGCAAAGCCAAATAGCGCAGGGATGCGCCTGAGCCCTGCACCACAAATCGCCTTGGGTGGGGACTGTGTTTAGATCACATCCGCCAGAACCAGTCGGATGATGTCTTCGCGTCTCAAGCTGCGTGCGCGCAGGTCCTGATCGCTCATGACCCAATAGGCACGGATGCGTCGAGCCGAAGATCGCGCCTTGGACAGCTTGTGCAGTGCTGTGCGCAATCTATGCGGCAAGCGCCCGGTCAGGCCAACGGGGTTAAAGCTGTACGGGCGGGGTGAAGAGGGTTTGGACATGGAAACACGCCATAGGTTTGAATTCTGACAGTCCGAAACCTAATCGCAGCTTGTGCGATTAGGTAGCTGAAATCAGGCATAGCCGCAGTGCAGCAGGTGCATGGCCCGAAGGCGTTAAAGTGCTGTTTCTGCGGCGGCGCGCACGGTGCGGATGTTCTCGCCATATACTTCGGGGGTCGAGACTGATCCGCCTTTGAACACAGCCGACCCTGCGACCAGAACGTCTGCACCGGCCGCCGCGACCAGTGGGGCGGTGTTTGGATCGACGCCGCCGTCGATCTCAATATGGATGGGGCGGTCGCCGATCATCTGGCGCAGACGGCGGACCTTGTCGGTCATGTCGATGAATTTCTGCCCGCCAAAACCGGGGTTCACGGTCATCACACAAACCAGATCAGTCAGGTCTAACAGGTGTTCGACCGCCTCGGCCGGGGTGCCGGGGTTCAGGGCAACACCAGCCTTCATGCCAGCAGCGCGGATCGCTTGCAGGGTTCGGTGAGTGTGCGGCCCTGCCTCAATGTGCGCGGTCAGGATGTCGGCTCCGGCATCGGCATAGGCCTGAATGTAAGGATCGACCGGAGTGATCATCAGATGGACATCCATCACCGTTTTCACATGCGGTCGGAACGCTTTGACCGCCGGAGGGCCGAAGGTCAGGTTAGGTACGAAATGACCGTCCATCACATCCACATGGACCCAATCGGCGCCCTGGGCTTCGATGGCCTGAATCTCGGCCCCGAAATTGGCGAAATCGGCGGAGAGGATCGACGGTGCGATCTTGATGGTGCGGTCAAAGCTCATGGCGGCCTCATGTCATCAGTAGAGTCGTCGTCGCATATACCGCCGACGTCCTACAAAGGGTAGCCCCCGCGCATTTTGCGCCGTTACAAAACTTTCACTGCCCTGACACATATTCGTTGAGCAGGATCTGTAGCTGACCGCCAACATGTATTGGGGGTGGCACGTGCTGCGTATCGAAAAACTGACCAAGCGCTTTGGCGACAATATCGCCGTGGACCGGGCCACGCTGGACGTGGACAAACCTTGCATGATCGGGATCATCGGTCGTTCCGGTGCAGGGAAATCGACCTTGCTGCGGATGATCAACCGTCTGACGGACGCCAGCGAAGGCGAGATCACTTTCCAAGGACGTGAAGTCACCAAGCTGAAGGGCCGCGACAAGCGTGCCTGGCAGGCCGATTGCGCGATGATCTTCCAACAGTTCAATCTGGTGCCGCGCATGGATGTGGTGTCGAACGTGCTGCATGGTACGCTGAACCGCCATTCGACATTGGCGACCATGTTTAACCTATTTCCGATGGAGGAAATTCACCGCGCCATCGATATTCTTGACCGTCTGGGCATTGCAGAGCACGCACCCAAACGGGCCGAGGCGCTGTCAGGTGGGCAGCAACAGCGGGTCGCCATTGCGCGCGCGCTGATGCAGGATCCAAGCATAATTCTGGCGGACGAACCCATTGCCTCGCTGGACCCGATGAATGCGCAGGTCGTCATGCAGGCACTGCGCCGCATCCATGAAGAAGACGGCCGCACAGTAATCGCCAACCTACACACGCTGGATACGGCTCGTCGCTATTGCGACCGCGTTGTCGGTATGCGTGACGGTCGCATCGTGTTCGACGGCCTGCCTGAGCAACTGACAACCGGCGTCGCCCGCGAGATCTATGGCGCTGATGCCAGCTTCTCGGAAGAGGCGACATCGACCGAGATTGAGACGCTGGATGCGACTCGGAAGGCCCTGATGGAAGCAGAAGCAACCATCTAAGCCAACTACCCCTTTCATCGACCGGCCGATGAAAGGCCGGCATATCAAACCGGAGAGAAACAGATGAAAAAACTGATGGCAGCCCTAGTGGCCACAACTGCAATGGCCGCGCCGGCCCTGGCCGCGGATATCAACGAATTCCGCATCGGCATTCTGGGCGGTGAAAACGCTCAGGACCGTCTGAACAACAACGAATGCCTGCGCGAATACACCGAGGAAACACTGGGTGTTGAAACCAAACTGTTTGCACCGGCTGACTATGACGGCGTGATCCAGGGCCTACTGGGCGGCACCATCGACATGGCGTGGCTGGGTGCTTCGGGTTATGCGAAAACCTACTTGTCTGATCCCGAAGCGGTCGAGCCGGTTCTGGTCAAGGTCAACACCGATGGCGGTTATGGCTATTTCTCGATCGGTTTTGCGCGCAAAGACAGCGGCATCACCTCGCTGGAAGACATGAAGGGCAAGACCTTTGGTTTTGGCGATCCGAACTCGACCTCTGGCTACCTGATCCCGTCGATCGAAATACCTGCGGCAACGGGTTCCACCATGGAATCGGGCGACTATTTCGGTGAGGTGAAATTCACCGGTGGCCACGAGCAGACCATCGTTGCCGTGAACAACGGTGACGTCGATGGTGGCGTGACTTGGGCTGACGGCCTGGGCGATTGGGAAGATGGGTATCAGTCGGGCGCGCTGCGTCGCGCTGTTGATGCCGGTCTGGTCGACATGAACGACATGGTCCAGATTTGGAAATCCAAGCCGATCCCCGAAGGTCCGGTTGTTCTGCGCACCGCGCTGCCTGCAGACGTAAAAGAGAAAATGACCGCCCTGATGGCGGGTCTGGCTGAGAAAGACCGTGAGTGCTTCTACGGCGTTGCTGCTGGTGAAGCCCGCGCGTTCGAGCCGATCACGCATGACGCGTATGAGATCATCATCGAAGCGCGCAAGCTGAAGTCCAACTAAGCCTGCACACCCCTAAGACCGGGGTCCGGTGTTCCAAGCCGGGCCCCGTTTTCCACTCAGGAGCATTCCATGACAGACCTGACCGCAGGGTCCCCGACCGTCGACCAGATCCGGGCCGACTATACCGAGATGACACGACGCAAGCGGGTCTATGGTGGTATTCTTCTGATCGTTTTCGTGGCCTTGATGGCCGCCGGGTTCCGCACAGCGGATGACCGCAACGCAGGCAGTTTTGCGGATGGTTGGCACCGTATCTTTGACTACCCGGCAGAGGTGCTGTCAGAAGCCTGGGAAAAGATCGACGCGTTGCCTGCCAATCTGGTCAAGTTCTTCCCTGCGCTGGTTGAAACGATCAACATCGCCGCCGCATCTACGCTGATCGGCACCATTGCGGGTACGTTCCTAGCGCTGATGTCCACACGCGGAATGGCGCTTTGGCCTGCGCTGATCCCCCTGTTCCGGCGTATCGCCGATATCTGCCGCGCAATCCCTGAAATCGTGATCGCTCTGGTCCTGATCTTTATTCTGGGTGGCGGCCCGGTTCCGGCGATGATCGCCATTGCAATCCATACGGCTGGCGCACTGGGCAAGTTGTTTTCTGAGGTGAATGAGAACGCCTCATTGAAACCGGTCGAGGGTTTGGCTTCGGTCGGCGCGAACTGGTCGCAGCGCATGTACCTGGGCGTGATCCCTCAGGTTGGGCCGAACTATGTCAGCTACGCGCTGCTGCGGTTCGAGATCAACATTCGCGCCTCGGCCATTCTGGGTTTCGTCGGTGCAGGTGGTCTTGGCTATGAGCTGCGCAACTCGATGTCTTGGGGGCAGGGCAAGTACGATCAGGCTGCCGCGATTTTCTTGCTGTTGTTCGTCACCATCGTTGTGGTCGACCAAATCTCGGGCCATCTGCGTGATCGCCTGACCCACGGATCCGAGAAAGGAGCGCGGAAATGAGCACCTTCGCCACTGACCTCACCCTTCATGAGTTGAAGGCCGAGGCTGATCGTCTGTTCAGCCGAAAGCGCCTGATCAATTTTGGATTGCCTGCGTTGGTGCTGGTCTATCTGACCTATGTGTTTTTCGCTTTCGACGTGCCCGGATTGGCCGGACGCGCCAACTGGGAAAACGGCAAGACGCTTGTGGCTGACAGCTACAGTTACAAAACCCACATCGAGCGTGACAATCGCACAGGTGAAGTCTCGGCCGCAATCGAAGGTGAGCGCAAGGGCGCTTATCCCGAAGGCCAAGCGCCGGATTGGGTCGCTCTGGGCGAGACCACGGTGATTGATTTGGAAGACGGCCATATCGTGCGGTTTGGCCCTGAGACGGTGGAATATGACATCCCAGGGTATGGCACGGTGCGTGCAACGCCGACCCGTTCGGCGGGCGTTCAGGCCGAGCTACCCGCAGGCGACGTGCCCGATTGGATCAATGTCTCAAAGAACCGGATGGCGATCACCACGGATGCGGGCCGCCTGACTGTGACGCGCAACCGGTCCGAGGTGTTCCGCTATTTCAACGGGTGGGAGCTGTTCTTCTTCACCCTCGATAGCCCCTACTATGGCAAGTCGGTCCCGCAACTCATCGGGCTGGCCGCAAATGGTGAGGCGGGCGCGATCCTGAATGATTTCTGGACCAACAAGATGTGGCGCCATCAGGACGTGGCTTGGGCCATTTTCGAGACGATCCTGATGGCCTTCCTCGGAACCTTGGGGGCAGGCATTGTGGCCCTGCCGCTGGCTTTCCTTGCGACCCGCAATTTCAACCCGCTGCGTTCGGTTCGGTTTCTCACGCGCCGGGTGTTTGATTTTGTGCGCGGTGTGGACGCTCTGATCTGGACCGTCGTTCTGGCGCGGGCATTCGGACCCGGTCCGCTGACGGGTGCGCTGGCCATTCTGGTGACAGACACGGGGACGTTCGGCAAGATTTTTTCGGAAGCGCTGGAGAATGTGGATCAAAAACAGATCGAAGGCGTCCAATCGACCGGAGCCAATGCGCCGCAACGTTATCGGTTCGGGGTGATCCCGCAGGTGACGCCGGTGCTGCTCAGCCAGTTGCTCTATTTCCTCGAATCCAACACGCGCAGCGCCACTGTGATTGGTGCGATTACGGGCGGTGGGATCGGCTTGTTGCTGACGCAGTCCATCATCACCCAGAAAGACTGGGAAGAGGTTGCCTACTACATCGTTCTGATCATCCTGATGGTGATGCTGATGGATTGGTTCTCGGGCTGGTTGCGCCGCCGATTGATCCAGGGCGAAACGAAGCCGCAACGGAAAAAGGCAAAGATCGCGTTATCCGCGAGCTAAGGAAATCACATGGCACGACTGAGTTCCGATCAACCGTTTATCCACCCAGATTGTGCGATCACCAACAGCACATTCGGCGCGTATGTCGAAATTGGTGCCGGGACGCGATTGGCCAATGTGGAGCTTGGGAACTATTCATATTGTGACAGGACCTGTGATATCGCGAACGCACAGATCGGCAAGTTTGCCAACATCGCCAGTTTTACCCGGGTCGGTGCAACGGATCACCCGATGGAGAAAGCCTCGTTGCATCACTTCCTGTATCGTTCGGCGGATTATTGGGATGACGTAGAAGATGATGCAGCTTGGTTCGAACATCGCGCCAGTCGGATGACCGTGATTGGTCATGACACGTGGGTCGGCCATGCTGCGATCATCAAACCCGAAGTCACAATTGGTCACGGTGCGATTGTGGCCTCAGGCGCGGTCGTGACCAAGGATGTCACACCATACACCATTGTAGGTGGTGTGACGGCTGCTCCGATCCGGCCGAGATACCCCGCTGGCGTCGCGGAACGAATGCTGGCCTTGGCCTGGTGGGATTGGGACAATGCGCGCCTGCGGGCTGCGCTTCCGGATTTCCGGTCGCTGCAGGCGGAAGCCTTCCTAGAGAAATACGAGTAGCCGCAACATGTGTGGGCGTGGTCCTCCCGCGCCCGCGCACGCATCGGCTACGCCGATACCCGCTAGCGGCCTTGGGCCCGGCGCCGCGCTTTGCGCGGCGCTATGCCCAACAGGATGAGACCTCCGGCAGGAGGTTGAAGACGGGCGGGAGCATTTTGGGCTCAATCATCCCCAAGTGTCAGAGTAACGCGCTCACCGGCAAATGTGGTGCGGCCATATTCGATGGGTGTGCCATCGGGCGCTATGTTGATACCGATCGAATGCAGGACAGGGGCACCCTCGGGCAAGCGCAGGTGCAAAGCCTGGGTTGCGCTCGCGGCGCGTGCGGTCAGGCGGGTGGAGTGGCGGGTGTAGTCGTCGATCCCACAGCGTTGCAATGCTTTGGTCACGGATTGCGTCTCGGACAAGGCGGTCAGTATTTTGGGCAGGCGCTTGGCCGGAAAGACGCTTTGAAACAGAGCGATCGGCTGACCATCCGCTAAAGACAAGCCGTCATAGACGTGCACCGGATCGCCGGGGGTCAGACTCAGGGCCTCGGCCTCGGCCGCATCGGACGTTCGCGTTGTCAGGCTCAGGATTTTCTTGCCCGGAATTTTTCCGCTGGCCGATATGCTTTGGTGGTACCTGACGCGTTTTCCGATCGGATAGTCGGTGGGTCGCGCTGCCACAAAGACACCTGCTCCGCGCCGGGGGTGAACTAGCCCTTGCTCGGTCAGGTCTGCCAGAGCGCGTCGCACCGTATGGCGGTTCACACCATGCTTGGCGGCCAGTTGCGCCTCGGTCGGCAGTCGGTCGCCAGTGTCATAGCGGCCTTCGGCAATATCTGAGATCAGGGCCAACGCGATGCTTTTCCAGATGGGTGTTTTACTCATGTCATCAAATCTT
Source organism: Ruegeria lacuscaerulensis (assembly GCF_013034745.1). Lineage (NCBI taxonomy): Bacteria > Pseudomonadati > Pseudomonadota > Alphaproteobacteria > Rhodobacterales > Roseobacteraceae > Ruegeria > Ruegeria lacuscaerulensis. The sequence continues at coordinate 7,817 of NZ_WQGP01000007.1, forward strand.
CATGCACCGGTGGATTGCGGAAGGTACCGTTGAGGTGTAATATTTGTCTAGTTGTATAGTATAAATAGACAACCCATCCAAGAGGGTCCGATGACGGAATTGTCAGAAATCAACACCGAAGCGCGTCGGGCGTGGATGGGTCTTCTGGCCCGCGCGCCCGAAGACGCATTAATGGCCCTTTGGCAGAAATATGCCACGCCTCCGCGCTTTGAATGGCTGCGACGCCCTGAAATCGGCGGCGTTATGGTGCGGGGTCGTGCGGGGGCTACGGGTGCCCCATTCAACCTGGGGGAAATGACCGTTACCCGGTGTTCGGTGGTGTTGGAGGATGGCACGGTCGGGCATGGCTATGTCCAGGGCCGGTCCAAGCCGAAATCCGAGGCTGCCGCGCTGATTGACGCGTTGATGCAAACGGCAGCGGCGAATGACGTGCGTGCGCAGGTGATCGCGCCTTTGTCAGAGGGTGTGCAGGCAGACCGCACCCGGCGCGCGGCCAAAGCTGCTGCCACCAAGGTTGAGTTCTTCACGCTGGTTCGGGGAGAGGATTGATGACCGCACAAGCTCAGTTTTCGGGTGGATTCGACAATGCTCCGGTTCAATCGTCTCACGCCTTTCGCGCCGCGATGACCGTTATGGCGCGGCCGGGTGAGATCAGAACGCTGGCCGGGGCACAGCCACCTGCGCCGCTATCGGTTGCGGCGGGCACGTTGCTGCTGACATTGTGTGACCCCGACACCAAGGTTTGTCTGGCCGGAGAGTTAGACACGGATGCCGTGCGGCAATGGCTGACATTCCACACCGGCGCACCCTTTACGGATGCAGCGCAGGCCGACTTCGTGGTCGGTACGTGGCAAGCGCTGTTGCCGATCGGGCAATACCGCATTGGGACGGCAGAATATCCTGACCGCTCGGCCACCCTGATCGTGGAGTGTGATGGTCTGAGAGCGCAGGGGGCCCAGTTGTCAGGACCGGGAATCCGGGACACGGCCCGACTGTCGCTGCCTGATATTCCGGCGCTGCAAGCCAACGCGGCGCTTTATCCGCTGGGCTGCGATTTCTTTTTCACATCTGGTGCAACCGTAGCGGCCTTGCCGCGCAGTACCCAGATCAGCGCGGAGGTGTAACCGATGTATGTCGCTGTCAAAGGGGGTGAGAAGGCGATCGAGAACGCCCATGCCTGGCTGGCCGAAGAGCGCCGAGGCGCGCTGGACGTGGCCGAGCTGAGCGTCGCCCAAATCCGCGAACAACTAAGCCTTGCAGTGAACCGGGTGATGGCGGAAGGGTCGCTGTATGACCCTGATCTTGCTGCACTGGCGATCAAACAGGCGCGCGGAGATCTGATCGAGGCGATTTTCCTGATCCGAGCCTACCGCACGACGCTGCCGCGCTTTGGGTACACCAACCCGGTTGCGACAGGCAACATGGCCTGCGACCGGCGCATTTCGGCCACGTTCAAGGATGCGCCCGGCGGGCAGGTGCTGGGGCCGACCTTCGACTACACCCATCGTTTGCTGGATTTCAAACTGGCCGCAGAAGGCGGCGACCCGATTGCGCCCGAAGCCGCGCCGCGCACCGAGCCAACGCCACATATCACCGAATTCCTCAAGGGTGAGGACATCATTCAGGATGAGCTCACAAGCGACGAAACACCGGGCGACCTGACACGTGAACCGATGGAGTTCCCCTCGACCCGTCCCCTGCGTCTGCAATCCCTGACCCGCGGGGATGAAGGGTTCGTGTTGGGTATGGCGTATTCCACGCAACGCGGATACGCCCGCAACCATGCGTTCGTGGGCGAACTGCGAATTGGCAGCGTCGCGGTTGAGATGGATATTCCGGAACTGGGCTTTGCCATCGAAATCGGTGAAGTCGAGTTGACCGAATGCGAGACGGTCAACCAGTTCAAGGGCTCAAAAACCGAACCACCTCAGTTCACCCGCGGTTATGGTTTGGTCTTTGGTCAATCCGAGCGTAAATCCATTGCCATGGCTCTGGTCGATCGCGCGCTGCGTTGGAAGGAGCTGGGCGAGGACAATTTGGGCGCGCCCGCGCAGGATGAGGAATTTGTCCTAAGCCATGCCGACAACATTCAGGCCACCGGTTTCTTGGAACATATCAAGCTACCGCATTACGTGGATTTCCAGTCCGAACTGGAATTGGTCCGAAAACTGCGCCGCGAGGCTGAGGAACGGATCACGCCCAAGGAGGCTGCGGAATGAAGGTCGTTGTATTCGATATCGGCGGCGTATTGGTTGATTGGCACCCCCATCTTGCCTGGGTTGACGATCTGGGGTCCGAGGACGCCGCCCATGCCTTTATCGAACGCACCGGGTTCAAAGCCAAAAACGCGCGGGGAGACAATGGCGAGCGGTTCGCGGATATGGCCAAAGAGTTGGCGGACCCGGAGGATCAGAACCTGTTCGCCTCCTACGTGGAGCGATATACACTCACTGTTCAGAACGCGGTTAACGGCACTTGGGATATCCTCGATTGCCTCAAGGCGAATGGAACCCCCGTCCACGCTATTACCAATTGGTCGGCCGAAACCTGGCCAGAGGGTCTGAAAGTGCATCCCCGGTTGGGTGAGGTGTTCGGCACGTTGGTGGTGTCGGGTCAGGAAGGCGTCATGAAGCCTGATCCGCGTATTTTTAGACTTCTGTGCGAACGGGCCGCTGTTCAGCCCCAAAACTGCGTGTTCATCGACGATGGTTTGCACAATGTCGAAGGCGCGCGTGCTGTAGGAATGGACGCTATTCATTTTGTCGGCGCCGAAGCACTGGAAACTGAATTGTCCGAGAGGGGAATACTATGAGTGAGTACAATTTCGCCTATCTCGACGAGCAAACCAAGCGGATGATCCGGCGGGCGATCCTCAAAGGACTGGCGATACCTGGATATCAGGTGCCCTTTGCCAGCCGCGAGATGCCGATGCCTTATGGCTGGGGCACCGGCGGGGTGCAGGTCTCGGCCGCGACGCTGACGCCGGATGATACGTTCAAGGTGATTGATCAGGGCGCGGATGACACGACTAACGCGGTCTCGATCCGTAAGTTCTTTGAGAACACCGCCGGGGTCGCGACCACCGAAGAAACCGAAAAGGCCACTGTCATCCAGACCCGCCACCGGATCCCCGAGGCCAAGCTGACCGAGGATCAGATACTGGTCTATCAGGTGCCGATCCCCGAGCCTCTGCGCTTTCTGGAACCGCGTGAGACGGAAACGCGCAAGATGCACGCGCTTGAAGAATACGGACTGATGCATGTGAAGCTGTATGAAGATATTAGTCAGCACGGGGCAATTTCGACCTCATACGCCTATCCGGTAAAAGTGTCCGGGCGCTATGTGATGGATCCGTCTCCGATCCCTAAATTCGACAACCCCAAGCTGGAAATGGACGCGATCCAGCTGTTCGGCGCGGGGCGCGAGCAGCGCATCTATGCGGTGCCGCCGTACACCAAGGTCGTCAGCCTCGACTTCGAGGACCATCCGTTCGAGGCGACCAAGGCAGACCATCCCTGCGACCTGTGCGGGGCCGAAGACAGCTATCTGGACGAGTTGATCATGGATGATGCGGGCAACCGAATGTTTGTCTGCTCCGACACCGATTACTGCCGCTCACGCCGCGCTGCGGGGCACGAAGGGCGTTTGGCCAAGGAGGATGCAGCATGATGCGTGAACACGTACTGGGAATTGATCATCTGGGCCTGACGGTTTCGGACCTTGAGGCGACCAAGGCGTTCTTTGTCGAGGCGCTGGGCTGGGATGTGGTCGGTGGACGGCCCGAATACCCCTCGGCCTTTATCAGCAACGGCTCGGCGGTTCTGACGCTGTGGCAGCAAAAGGGCGAAGATCAGCACGGCTTCGATCGTCATGCCAATGTCGGGTTGCACCATGTGGCGTTCAAAATCCCGTCGCGCGAGTCTTTGGATGTGGTGTTTGCCGCTGTGAAAGACTGGCCCGGCGTTCAGGTGGAATTTGCCCCCGAACCTTCGGGTGCTGGGCCAAAAATCCATTTCATGATCCAAGAGCCTGGCGGCAATCGGATCGAATTTGCCTATGATCCGAGGTAGAGCCATGACCCCGCTGTTAAGCGTTCAGAACATCCGAAAAACCTATGGCACCCGGATCGGCTGTACCGACGTCAGCTTTGATCTCTATCCCGGTGAGGTGATGGGAATTGTGGGCGAAAGCGGCTCGGGCAAGTCGACGTTACTGAATTGTCTGGCCGGTCATCTCGAACCGGACGGGGGGCGGGTTGTTTTCGATACGCGAACCGACGGGCCGGTGGATACGGTGACGATGTCGGAACCCGAGCGCCGGATGCTGGGTCGTACCGACTGGGCCTTTGTCCACCAGCACGCCCGCGACGGGCTGCGTATGACAGTCAGCGCGGGCGGTAATATTGGTGAGCGTCTGATGGCCGTGGGCGACCGTCACTATGGTGACATCCGCGACAAGGCCATCGACTGGCTGGGCCGGGTCGAGATCGAAGCGAACCGCGTCGATGACCGCCCCACCGCCTTTTCCGGTGGGATGCAGCAGCGGTTGCAGATCGCGCGCAATCTGGTGACCGGGCCTCGGCTGGTTTTCATGGATGAACCGACGGGCGGGCTGGATGTTTCGGTTCAGGCGCGTCTGCTGGATTTGCTGCGCGGGTTGGTGCGCGAGATGGGGTTGAGCGCCATCATCGTCACGCATGATCTGGCTGTGGTGCGCCTGTTGGCGGACCGGCTGATGGTGATGAAAGACGGTCATGTGGTCGAATCCGGCCTGACCGATCAGGTGCTGGACGATCCGCAACATGCGTACACGCAGTTGCTGGTCTCAAGCGTGTTGCAGGTGTGAGAGATGATTGAACTGAACAACGTCAGCAAAAGCTTTACCCTGCACAATCAGGGCAGCGCGGTGATCCCTGTGATGGAGGGCGCGACACTCAGCGTGGCCCCCGGGGAATGCGTGGCTTTGACCGGAGCGTCCGGGGCGGGCAAATCCACCCTGATGCGGGTGATCTATGGCAACTATCTGGCCGCCTCGGGGCAAGTCATGGTGGGCGGCGTGGATGTGGCGCAGGCTGAGCCGCGCGAGATTCTGGCCCTGCGGCGGGACACTCTGGGCTATGTCAGCCAGTTCCTGCGGGTGGTGCCGCGCGTGCCGACGCTTGAGGTGGTGGCCGAGCCTCTGCTGGCCGTCGGATGCGACCGTCAGGCGGCGCTCGATAAGGCGGCAGGGCTACTGGCCCGGCTGAACATTCCTGAGCGCCTCTGGACGCTCAGCCCCACGACCTTTTCGGGCGGCGAGCAGCAGCGCGTGAACATCGCGCGAGGCTTTGCGCACGACTATCCGGCGATGCTGCTGGATGAGCCCACCGCCTCGCTTGACGTGCAGAACCGTGAAACCGTGCTGAGCCTGATCGAAGAAGCGAAGGCGCGCGGTGCGGCGATCATCGGCATTTTCCACGATGTCGGCGCGCGTGAACGGGTGTGCGACCGTGAGATCAACGTATCGGATTTCACACCGGGGATGGCCGCATGACCCTTGCACCGGTCATTGCGGTCGTCGGACCCTCGGGCGTTGGCAAGGACAGCGTGATCGAGGCGCTAGAGGCGCGCTCCGCACGTATTCACCGGATGCGCCGGGTGATCACCCGCCCCGAGGGCGAGGACGGCGAAGATTTCGACCGGGTCTCCGAAGGCACATTTCAGCAGATGGTGGATGAGGATGCCTTTGCCCTGCACTGGCCGGCCCATGGGTTGCTGTATGGGGTGCCCCAAAGCATCCAGCAGCTGCGGGGGCAGGCGGATGCAGTTTTGGTGAACCTGTCCCGATCCGTGCTTTTGCGCGCGCAAGAGGTGTTTGGTGATCTGGTTGTGATCTCGCTGACTGCCGACCCGCGGGTGCTGGCGCAGCGCCTGTCGGCGCGTGGGCGCGAAAGTGCGACGGATCAGGCTCGTCGGCTTGAACGCGCGCAGATCACGCTGCCCGATGGATTGCGCCGGGTGGTGCAGATCGACAATTCCGGTCCGCTGGACCAGACGGTCAGTGCCATCCTGACCCAGCTTCAGCCGGAAAGGGCATAGCGATGGATCAGGTGAAACCGCCCGTCCTCGGTCTCGCCCATCAGCGCCAGATCGGTGATGTGGAACGGCGTGGGCAGCAGGGGCGCAAGCCGCGTGTCCAACGCATCCTGAACGGTGGCCAGCGTGGGTTTGTCCAACTTGCCGCTGAGGGTGATGTGAAAGCGGAACGAGTCCATCACGTAAGGGTATCCCCATTGCACCAGATTGGCCTCATGCGCTGGCGACAGCCCGGTGCCACGACGACGCTGCAATTCGGCCTCGGATGCGGGCGCGCGGAAGCTGTCCAGATCACGCACGCAGGCGGCGGCCAGCGCGTTCAGCGCGGCCCCGTCACCTTTGGGGCGCAGGGCCAGGAACCGACCCAGTCGTGCGATCTCAAGCCCCTCCAACGTGACCGGAGCCTGCGCAGCAGCCATCTGCGCGCAAGCCTCGCGCAGCGCTTGAACGGATTGCCCGTCGCGCAGCCGGAACGGCGGCTTCATCGTCGCATGCAGCCCGTATTTGCGCGGCACCTGCGTGACGACAGCCACGTCAACATCTGGGATATCGGGGTGCGCGACCGTCGCGCCGGTCTCAACGTCCCAGCCCAGCCAGCTTGTGCCAAACCGGGTCCACTCGGCCCCGTCGGGTGGCGCAAAATAGATCGCGTATCGCGTGAATGTCACATTGGCCTCCTATGCGTGGCCTACCCAATAGCTCATACCGTGTGAAGTTCAGATGACAGAAGAAATGATCCTTGCCAATGCCACGCTGGTTCTGCCCGATGAGACGGTCACAGGCAGCATCCGCGTCACCGGTGAAACCATCGCCGAGATCGCCACGGGCAGCACCGTGCCGCCCGGCGCAGTGGATTGCGGCGGCGACTATGTCTGCCCCGGTCTGGTCGAACTGCACACGGACAATCTGGAACGCCACATCCAGCCGCGCCCCAAAGTCGACTGGCCCCACGCGGCGGCGATTTTGGCGCACGATGCGGAACTGGCCAGCACCGGGATCACCACTGTGTTCGACGCCATGCGCATCGGTTCGATCCCATCGGGCAACCGCTACAAGAAATACGCCCGCGAGCTGTCGCGCGAACTGTGGGATCTGCGCGAACAGGATGCGCTGAAGATCAGCCATTTTCTACACCTGCGGGCCGAGGTCTGCTCGGAAACCCTCGTGGCCGAGCTGGACGAGTTCGGCCCCGAGGATCGCGTCGGTTTGGTGTCGCTTATGGATCACACGCCCGGCCAGAGGCAGTTCCGCGATATGACCCAGCTTGAGGCCTACATGAAGGGCAAGCATGGCATGAACGATGATGACTTCCTGCAGCACGTGGCACAACTGAAGGCGTTGCGCGATCGGTTCGGCGATCAGCACGAGGTCGAGACGGTCAAGGCCGCCAAACGGTTCGGGGCGATGCTGGCCAGCCACGATGACACGACGCAGGATCAGGTGGCCGTTTCGGCGGGGCATGGCATCACGCTGGCCGAATTCCCTACCACGGTCGAGGCCGCCCGGGCCTGCCACGATCACGGAATCAAGGTTATGATGGGGGCGCCCAATGTGATCCGGGGTGGGTCTCATTCCGGCAATGTCGCGGCGCAGGAACTGGCTGATCTGGGCCATCTGGATATTTTGTCGTCAGACTATGTGCCCGCCGCGCTGCTGCTGTCGGCAACCCGCCTGGGCGATATGTGGGGCAATATGGCGCGTGGTCTGCGCACTGTGACGCAAACACCTGCACAAGCTGTGGGTCTGCAGGATCGCGGTGAGCTGCGTGAAGGTGCACGCGCCGATGTCATTCGGTTCCGTCTGCGCGAAGGTGCTCCTGCGTTGAACGGCGTTTGGTCGCGCGGACGGCGTGTGGCCTGATTGGTGCGTCAGATCAGTCTGATCAGGCGCGATAGAACAGGTAGCGGTCTGGCGCGATGGTTTCGGGCCCGGTGATTTGGTCGAAACCTACCAGTGGTTGCCCCGAGATCAGCAGCCCTCCGGGCAACATGACCTGCGCGATCAAGGGGCTGAGGCGGGCGGCTTCGGCCACGTCATCGGCCTTGATGCCGCGCCCGAAATCATAGTGTGCCATGGCGATCTTCGGCCCGCCTTGGGCCAGTTTTTCCAGCATGGGTTTAGCTTCGCCTTGCAGGAAATCCTCGGCAGGGGGGGTGCTGGAGGGGTGGCATTGCAGCACCCGGTCCATCACCCAGATGCGCCGGTCGGGTAGGATTTCGCGCAGGTGGTCATAGGTCCGGCCATTACCAAGACCCATGTCCAGAACGTCTCCGGGGTGGTCCGCTATCTGCGCGACCGCCCAGTTCAGCCCGTCGCGCTGGGCAGTCAGGCGGCGCAGCATGGAATCCAATCGGCTCATTGAGGTCTCCGTAAGGTCTCGGGGGCAGTCCAAAGGGTCGTGGGCCCATCCAGAAGCCGCCGCAAGAAGTCATGGGTGAAGGTCCAGATGTCGTCATCATGAACCAGATGATGGGTCAGGTAGCCGAAGGGTTCGGCGTTGTCCGCGCGTCCCAAACGCCTGTCGCGAAGCAGATCGACAGTCTGGACGACAAGCTGATCCGGCGCGATCAGCCCGCGCGTGCCGCGCCAGTCAATCGGGTCTAGATGGGTGTTCACCTGATCCAGCCCCGGTGCGGTTTGCGCGATTTTGCGCGGTGTCGCGGTCGAAAGTGTTGTGAAACCCAGCGTCGGCAAGTTCTGCACTACTTCGGGCGCGATACGGTTCCACGGGGGCACGAATAGCGGCCGTAGCCGGTGCCCAAACAGGGTGGTCAACCTATCCAGCCCGGCTTTGGCGTCTTTCATGATATCGGGCAAGGGTCGGTGCAGCCGGAATTCGGCTTTCTTTTCGGCCGCCGGAGCATGGTTCTGATGCGCCCAGCCGTGGACGACTGGGACCAGCGCTGAATATGCCTGTACATAGTCGGCCAAAGCGTGATCGGCATTCCGTGGGATCACGGCGAGATGAACAGGCAGCCCAAGCGCGTCGGACAGCTGAGTCAGACGCTCCAATTGCGGGGTTGTGGTGATCGCATCGTCATCCCGCCACCAAAGCGGCAGTGACAATCCCTCTTGCCGCCACAGTGCCAGTTCTGCATCCAGAGAGTGCCAATCGACCTTCATCCCCGACGCTCCAGCAGAGCCTTGGCGATCTCGACAGATTTGGCCGCGCCGTCAAACCCGTGGTCGGGAACGGGCCGCGCGGGTGCGTTCAGAACGCGGTCTACAGCCTGTGCAAGGGATGCACCGCTCAGATCGTGGCTGGCAACCAATGCGACCCCCGGCTGATCCGATAGGCTTTGGGCGCGCAAGGTCTGTTCGACCTCATTGCCGTCATCGAACGGGACAAAGACCGCAGGTGTCGCGGCCTGAAGAATATCAAGTGCTGTATTGTAGCCGCACATGCTGACCGAGGCTGCGGCGTGGCGCAGCATCTGGCGAAAATCGGGTCGCACAGGTTCCACGGTGACATTGGCGATGCCCACCAAATCCGACAGTTGAGCAATGCGCACCTGAGCGTCCTGCCCCCCAACCAGCAGGCGCCAGCGCCTGTTGGTCATCTTTTGGGCGGCCTCGATGGCCGCGCGAAAGATCGGCTGCCCGACCGAGCCTCCGCCCGCGCTGACCAGAACCTCACCTTGCCCCAACGCGTCGGGGTGTGGAGGGGCCGCATCCGGGGCGACAAACCCGGTGTAGTACAGCCTTGGGCGCAACCGCTCTGACACTGGCCAGCTTACGTCCAGCGAAACCATCTGCGAGTCAGAATGCACCAGAACCCCATCGTATGTGGTCAGCACGATCTCTTCTGCGCGCGTGGCTTTGCTTGGTTTTGAGGGCGGCGCAAGGATGTCCCGGATCGAGCCCAAAATGACCGGTCGTTTGGGCAGTGCAGAGGCGGCCTTGAGCAAGGCAATGAACTCAGCGCTCAGGGACCGTCGGCCAAACGGAAATAGTTCGGTTATCAGCACATCAGGGGCAAAACTGCGCACCGCCTCAACCAGAGCTGCCTGCCGCCCGGCCAGATATGCTACATCGGCAACTTCGTCGGTCTGGGTCAGCAGCCGGGTGAAATCTGTTCCGTCCGAGCGCAGCGGCGGCAGACCCAGCAAGGTCATGCCCGTCACATTCAGCTGCGGCGCAGGCATTCCGCCCGTTACCACCAGAACCTGATGGCCGTCTTGCACAAACGCGCGCCCCAATGTCAGCGCGCGGCTCAGGTGCCCCGTGCCCAACAGATGAGTGACGACGATCATCACCTTCATGCCGCGCCATCCCTTTTGATCAGGCGGAGAGGTTCGGTCTGGGCGCGCATGGTCTTCATATCAATGATATAAAGCCGGTTCCGTTTGATTTTGAAAGGGGCGGGTCCATCAAATTCCCAAGACCAAGCTTGCGCCAGAATGACCCGCATGATGCCGATATGGCAGACAGCAACCGTGTCGCCCGTCAGGCAACCTAACCACGGGCGTAGACGGTCGCGAACTTCGGCCGGACTTTCGCCGTTTGGGGGGCGGAAGTCCCACCCCCAATCTTCGATATGTCGATAGCCACTGTCGGGCTCAGCCAGTAAATCAACGCCGCGCAACCCTTCCCAATCGCCCCAATTCATCTCGGTCAGCGCCTCTGCGGTCAGAGGGTCGCGCCCGGCCAGCAGACGCGCTGTTTCCTGCGCGCGTTTCAGGGGGCTGGACCAGAGCGCCGCCTGATCCCACGGCTCGGGCAATGCGTAAGTCGCAAGCTCGGACCGGGCCGCGTCATCCAATGGAATATCGCTGCGCCCTTGGATGCGCCCGGCGCGGTTCCATGTCGTATGTCCATGGCGGAGCAAGGCAAGCTGGGTCATTTCTGCCCTCCGATCAGGGGTCGCACCGTTTGCCAGAAGCGTTCGGTGGCGGCGGGTTGAAGATGGCGCGCGGCAACATGCGCTTGGGCCGCAGCGCCAATGTCTCGGCGCAGTAAGGGATTGGCCAAAAGGGTTTGCAGCCGATGGGCCAACCCGGCCGGGCCGTCCTCGACCGTTGGGTAGTCCGACGGGGCCAGAACGTCGCGCACGCCCGGACGGTCTTGCGCAACGACCGGCAGGCCGCAGGATTGCGCCTCAAGATAAACCATGCCGTAGGCTTCGTTCACACCAGGCCAGACCAACAGCGACGCCTTTTGATAGTGCGCCTGCATATCGGCGCGATCCAATTGGCCCAGAAACCGAACTTTCGCCCCAAAAGGCGCCATCAAAGCCTCAACCTCGGCCCGCGCCGGGCCATCGCCCGCGATATCCAGAGACCAGGCGCCGTCCAGCAACGCCAGAGCCTGTGCCAGAATCTGGTACGAGGCCAGCTTGTCCCCGTGCCGCATCATCCCGACGACCAGCATAGGGCCTTCACAAACCGCCGCACCCGGAAGGTCCACGCGAGGCAGGAAGGGCGGCAATTCGATCAGCTGCTGTGACCCGTATCTTTCACGTTCCAGTGTGATCAGATCGTTGGCCGTGTGGTAGAAGATCACCTGTGCCGCATCGCAGGCCTCATGGGCGGCTTGGGCGAACCCTGCCCAGGGGCCGGTTAGACGGCTGGTCGCGCGCGTGCTTTCCAGTTGCACATAGGGGATTTTCCGCGCCCGGCTGATACGCGGGCCCAGCAGGTCAGGTGCCTTGTAATAGTTGTGATACGTCACCCAAAGGGCGGTATCCGGCGAGAGCGTATGGATCAGGCGCTTGGCTTCGGCGTCAGCCTCGGTGCGCAGCTTATCCTGCACCTGAGCGTCGCCGGTTTTGTCGAAAACGCGCAGATGCGAGACCAGATCGACCGGGTCCCCCTGCGCACCAATCGCTGCCAAAAGGTTGCGCGCCATTTCCCTGTCGCCGGACGGCACCGGACTGTTGGGGGATTTCATCGGCGTGTAGAACGCAACGCGTGCCATCAGCCCCGGTCCGCCCCCAATGCGTTTAGCCGTTTTGACAGCAAAGCAATGCCGGGATCCATGCGGAATTCGGCGATCAGGCGGTCATAGGCGTTTCTTGCCATCTGCATCGCCTCAGCAGGGTCTTGCGCCATTTGGGTGATCGCTGCGGCTAATGCGGCGGGCGCATCCTCGGATAACAACCCATGGATTCCGGTGTCGATGAATTCCGGGATGGCCGAAACCGGTGTGGACAGGATCGGCAGCTTTTGCGAGGCGGCCTCCATTAGTACATTGGGCAGGCCGTCCCGGTCGCCGTCGGCGGCGATGCGGCTGGGCAGGACGAAGAGATCGGCCTTGCGCATGGCTTCGATAACTTCGGGTTGGTCGCAGGCCCCTTTCCAGGTGATCCGCCCTGCAAGCCCGGCATCTTCGGCACGCCCGGCCAGCGTTTCGGCCAGCGTGCCGCCGCCGATATGCGTCCAGTGCCAGTCCAGACCCTCGGACAACAGCGCGAAGGCGTCGATCAGGCGGTCAAAGCCCTTTTTCTCGACCAGCCGCCCGACCGAGATCATGTGAAACGGCGCGTCAGGCGCGCGCTGCGTGCGCTCGGGCGGGTCCGGAAAACGACTCAGGTCCAGCCCGTGATAGATCAGATCGACCCGCTTGGGATCGTCGGCCAGGTCGCGCAGATGTGCGGCGCCGATGGCTGTGCAGGTTGCACCAAAGGCAGCACCATGGGTGCTGGCCTGAAGCTTTTCAGCTTTTTCCCAATCAGGAGAAGTCCAGATATCCTTGGCGTGGGCGGAGAAGCTCCACGGCAGGCCGCGCATGATGGCGGCATAGCGCGCGACCGAGGACGGCGTGTGCATGAAATGCGCATACATGACCCGCGTGTCCTGCGGCAATTCAGCGGCAAGCACGCAAGCCTGACCAAAGCGGCGAATGCGGTTGTGAGTCGGGTCGCGGCGCAGATCTGCACGCCAGATCCGGTAGGCCTCGGCATAACCGGGCAGGGCCTGCGCGGCACGGCGCGCGGCCCAGACGCGTTGGGGTTCCTGATACAGATATTCGGGCAGATAATGCACCTGACCTTTGAACCGGTCATGCAGCGGATGGCGTTTGACGTCGGTGGGATGGCGTAGTGACCAGATGTCGAACCGATGGCCCGCATCCTGCAATGCAACCAGTTCCTGAGCGATGAACGTTTCCGACAGGCGCGGCCACCCTTTGACCAGCACCGCCAGATTAGGAGGCGCAGATGTCATCCGATAGCCCGTTCCTGTTCTCCGTTCAGCAGGGAGTCAACGCGGTCCGTGACATAGTCCAGCCCGTCCAACAGCCCGTCGCCAATGGCTTGGGACGGCAGGGGCTGATCGGGCAGGGCGCGAATGGCTGCAATCATTGCCTCGGGAGTCAGGCCATCGCGGCTTTCGTCCAGCATCCGCACCAGCCCCAGCTCTTCTGCGCGCGAGGCGCGAATCCACTGTTCCAGACGCGGGGTCGTGCGAGGAACAATGACGGCGCGTTTGTCAAAGGACAGCACTTCGCAGAACGTGTTGTAGCCGCCCATGCAGACGACACCGGCGGCCCCGGCAAACAGGGTTTCAATCTGGGATTCAAAACCGACAGCAGTCACGCGACCGTTCAACGCCGCAACGCGCGTTTCGAAATCGTCCCGCAACTCGCCCGACAGGAACGGACCATAGACCAGCACGGCGCGGGGCGACAGGGTGGGGTCTTTTTCGTATGCCGACAGAACAAGGTTCACCATCGCCTTGCCGTCGCCGCCCCCTCCGGGGGTGATCAGGATATATGGCTGCTCGGGCGGTTCGCCCACGGGGCCAAGATCACGGCGCAGATAGCCGGTCCAATGGATGCGCGATTGCACCTCGGGGCTCAGCGGTAGGCCACGTGTCGGGTCGTAGATCGAGCGTAGCCCATAGACCCAGACCTCGTCATAATAGGCCTCGGTTGCAGCGACCGCCTCTTTACGATCCCATTCAGCGGCCAGAACCTCGGGCTCATCCAGAACGTCGCGCAATCCAAGGACCATTTTGGTTCTTCTGCTTTGCATCAGACAGTCAAGGGTCGGCAGCAGCTCGCCCCGGAAGCCGGTAGGTTCCTTGTCGACGATAAGCACATCCGGATCGAATTGCTGCACTGACGTTCGGATTAAACCCGAGCGTAGTTCGGTCACTTCTTCGATACCCATGCCCATGGTCTGTGAGGCATAGGACCCGTCAGCGCGTTTTGTAACACCGGGTAGACGAACGTGATCCACCCGACGCGGAAAGGTAAACCGCCCGGCAACGGGCGAGCCGGTCAGGATCAGTGCCGAGGCCGAAGGGTCCGCCTGTGTCATCGCAGCGGCCAGAGCACGCGAGCGGCGCAGATGACCCAAACCAAAGGTGTCGTGGCTGTAGAACAGAATACGGGGCGCACGTCCGGCTATTTTCTGTTTTCTTTTAAGGCTCATACTTTTGCCTGTGTCCGTGTCTTGGTGCATGTCCGCGCGGGTGCACTTCTATCGTATTTGTTTTCGGTCGGCTTGCAAAAAACGCGGTTCCGGCGGGTCAAAACCGACAAACATTGCGATTTGGCTACATGTTGCAATGAAATGGCCCAACGTCGCTTTGCTTTACATCAGGTTCCGGGTCGAAAACCTCAATTGTTGTCCGGCCCGGTCTTATTCACTTTCCATCGCGATGGAAATACTTCGGTCACCGCTATTGCGGTGGGAACACGTGGAAAGACGAACTGGGCTCGACATCTGTTGAGCATTTGAACACGGGATTGTGCTTCTATAGGCTGCGGGGCAAATGCGGACGTGGATGAAAGACCCGATGACAACAAGATTATTTGCCGTTTTTGCGCTGTTGACCTGGGCAATCGCGTTGACTTTTGCAGGCGGAGCTGAAGCGCAAACATCGCTCATTCCCGGCTACACAACGGGTGCGGACAGCACCGACGAGGCCTCGGAAGATGGGGATCTGGCTGCTGCGATCCGCTCAGCAACCGAGGCTGGTGCCAGCGTTATCGTCATCGACAGTGCGGGGAAAATCGTATCGTCGGGTGCACCTGCACAGGCCAATCAGGACGCCGCAGGCGACCCGATGGCCGATGGGTCGCAATTGATGAAGGCGCAGGAGCGGTTTTCGAAATTCCGCGAGTCGATGCAGTCGCGGCTTGAGGCGCTGCCTTATTCGATTTTCGAGGTGAAATACGTCCTGCGCCAAACCAGCCCCGATGGCCGAATACAGACCTATGTCGAGGTGCTGTTCTGGAATATCCTGTTCCTGCTGCTGGGGCGGTGGCTGTCGACCGAGATCTACGGCAAGCGCATCGCCAAGGGAATCGTGGTCGCGCGATCCAAGGAAAATCCGCAGGGCTACCGCGAAAAAATGCCGTTTCTGGTGTTCCGTTTCCTTATGGGGATCGGGGGTACAATCTTTGCCATGCTGATGGCCCTGATCGTCGGGTTCCTGTTTTTCGGCGAGGCCGAAGATATCTCGATCCAGTTCACGGTCACGGCGATATTCGCGGCCTTCTTCCTGTCGCGCACGGTGTCCGATCTGTGGCGTATGGTGCTGTCGCCCTATCTTAGCCAGTACCGCCTGCCGCCGTTTTCGGACCGGGACGCCAAACGGCTTTATATCTGGGCTTCGGCGATTGCGACCTATGACATCTCGGTCGTGATGTTTTCGACCTGGGTCGCGGATTTCGGGCTGAACTATAACGTTTATGCCATGGTCTATGGCGGCCTGACCATGTTGGGTGCGTTGGGCAATTTGCTGATGATCGCGTTCAATGGGCGTGCCATTTCCCATGCCATCCGGGGAGGACGTACCAAGGAACAAGTGTCGTGGATCCTGCGTTTCATCTCGCTGGCTTGGGCACCTGTGCTGATCGTCTATATCGTGTTCAGCTGGTTCAAACTGGCTGTCGATCTGGTGCTTGAAAACCAGAACTCGATCCCGATCGTGGCCAGTAGCTATGCCATCTTTATGTCGGTGGTGATCGCTTACGGTGCGATGAACTATCTGCTTGAGCGGTATTTCGACCGCAACCGTCAGATGGAGGAGATGAACGCCGAAGACGCCGATGCGCCCGAGGAGGAGTTAATCGAGACCCCTCTGGCCGAAAAACGCGCGCATTCCATCGTGACGTACGAGGATCTGGCGCGCCGTGTGGCTGGTATTCTGGCCTTTGTGGTTGGGCTTTACGCGCTGGTCGTCATCTGGAACCCGGATGCCAGCTGGAGCGAGGAACTGCCTATCGAGCGTTTCCTGGACGTGATGGTGATCATCTTCATTGGCTATGTCCTGTTCCATTTCTTCCGCATCTGGATTGACAGCAAGATTGCTGAAGAGATTGACGATGGCGGGGCCGAGGCCGAGCTGGGCGATGAAGGTGGCGAAGGCGGGCAAAGCCGTCTAGCCACTCTGCTGCCGCTGTTCCGGGGGGCGATCTTGGCGGTGGTTGTCGTAACCATTGCGCTGATCGCGCTGATGGAAATGGGCATCAATGTCAGCCCCCTGTTTGCGGGCGCGGGTGTTGTGGGTCTGGCCGTTGGGTTTGGATCGCAGACGCTGGTGCGGGATATTTTCTCAGGGGCGTTTTTCCTGATGGATGATGCGTTCCGCAAAGGGGAATATATCGACATTGGTGATGTGAAAGGCACTGTCGAGAAAATATCGGTCCGGTCGTTCCAGCTGCGTCATCATCTGGGTGCGCTGAACACCATTCCTTTTGGTGAGATCAAGGTGCTGACCAACTATTCCCGTGACTGGGTGATCATGAAGCTACCCTTGCGCGTAACTTATGACACTGATGTCGAGAAGGTGCGCAAACTGATCAAGAAGCTGGGGCAGCAATTGCTGAGCGACCCGGTCATCGGCGACAATTTCATCCAGCCGCTCAAGTCGCAGGGCGTGATCGAGATGCAGGATTCCGCAATGATCATCCGCGTCAAGTTCATGACCAAGCCGGGTGATCAGTGGCTGGTGCGCAAGAAGGTCTATCAGGAAATCCGCGAACTGTTCGCCCGTGAAGGCATCCGCTTTGCCCACCGCGAAGTGACGGTGCGTCTGGCTGATGAGAAAGCGTCCGAAGACCTGACACCGAAACAGCGCGAGGCGGTAACCGGCGCGGTGCAGGCCGCGATAGACGAAGATTATCTGGACGATATCGGCCCCGGCGGAGGGGATGACAGATAGGGCGTGCTCCCGCCCCTTTGGGCCTCGTTTCTGACGAAACGCATCCAAAAGCGTTGGGCCGGGCCGCGCGTGTCGCGCGGCGGATGCGCTAGGGCTTCAGCGTTGGCCAGACGGGTTGGTACGTGCCCAGTTTCGATGCAGGCAGAGGCCAGTGCATTTCCGTTGTGCTCAGCCTCAGGGCCGGTTTCAGACGATGGCCGACACCCCAGCCGGATTCCTCGGGCGTGCGGGCATAGTCGGTCGGGTTGGCATTTTCGATATCCTCAGACGTTTCGGACTTGCTGAGAATGGCCAGCAATTCAGCAGTTCGGGCAAGGGACAAGCGGGCCTGCATGATTGAGTTACCTTGGGCGGCCTCGGCCAGAGCAGACAGCACGGCGGCGGCCATCAGATAGCCGGTTGCGTGGTCCAGCGCCTGCACTGGCAGGGGCGTCGGCTTGTCTGCCTTGGCCCAGATGCGGCCAGTATCGGCGATGCCTGCGCTCATCTGCACAAGGCTGTCAAATCCGCGCCGGTTCGCCCATGGCCCCTGCCAGCCATAGGCGTTCAATGTGACTTCGACCCGGTTGGGCGCAATCGCGTCCCGTTTCGCTTGCGTCAACCCCAGCGCATCCAGCGCGCCTGGGCGATAGCCATGCACGAACACATCCGCCTGAGACAGCAATTCCTGTAATGTCTCCATTCCGGCGGGCGACTTTAGATCCAGATAGGCACAGTGTTTGCCCAGCGAGACATCCGGGATCACGCCGGGTTCGTCCCAGCCGGGCGGATCAATACGCAAAACCTCGGCCCCGACCCCGGCTAGAGTGCGGGTGGCAATGGGGCCTGCCAGAACGCGGGTCAGGTCCAGAACGCGCAGGCCCTGAAGCGGCCGTTTGTCCGTGGCCTCTGGACGGTCGCGCAGCATGATCTGACGGGGGTTGTGCCAGCCGATCAACGGATCACGCGACACCGCCCGGCCTTGGGGATGCTCCAGCCATTCGGCCCTGCTGCGCATTGCGGCGGTGGCGCCGCCCTCGGCCACGATGGCGGTTTCCAGATCGGCGACAGCCCATGTCTTGAGGGCCTGAGCGACAGCATCACGGTTCGCATCGACCTTGAGCACTTTCAATGCGGCCAGTCGGTGGCGCGCTAGGTTGGTATGTAGCCTGATCCACCCGTCAGAAGCTTGATAATCCCCAGCGATGGCGTCCCAGAGGCTCGGCATCTCCCACCCTTCGGGCTTGAAGGAAAACCCGTACCACAGTGAAGCCAGCCGGTGATCAACCGTGACGTTGGGCGCGCTGGACGTCAGGTTCAGGGACACCATCAAGCGCGCCAGCTCTTGCCCCACCGCGGCAAAGCTGGCGGTGGCCAGTTCAGATACGGCAAAGGCGCTGGGCCGCGCTCCGCTTCCGATTACTCGATAGCTTTCCGGGTCAGGAAGCGCCGAAACCAGTGTCATTGCTGATAGGGGTCGAGACTGTCACGCAGCCCGTCGCCAAGGAAGTTGAAAGCCAGCACAACCACGATGATCGGCAGCATCGGGATCGCCGTCCACGGGTAGATCTCGATCGAAGCGAGGTTCTGCGCGTCATTCAGCATCACGCCCCAACTAACCGCTGGAGCCCGAAGGCCGAGGCCTAGGAAAGACAGCGCCGTTTCCCCCAGGATCATCGCCGGGATCGACAGAGTGGCCGAGGCAATAAGGTGGGACATGAAGTTCGGCAGCAGG
Source organism: Ruegeria lacuscaerulensis (assembly GCF_013034745.1). Taxonomy (NCBI): domain Bacteria; kingdom Pseudomonadati; phylum Pseudomonadota; class Alphaproteobacteria; order Rhodobacterales; family Roseobacteraceae; genus Ruegeria; species Ruegeria lacuscaerulensis. Next base: position 26,719 of record NZ_WQGP01000007.1, read on the forward strand.
TGCTTGCGGATCACACGGCCCGAGCTTGCACCCATCATTTCGGCTGCGCGCACATATTCTTCCTCGCGCAACGACAGGAACTTGGCGCGCACAGATCGGGCAAGGCCGGGCCAGTCGAGTATCCCGAGGATGATCGAGATTATGAAGAACACTGCCACTGGGCTCCAGTTCGAGGGCACCGCTGCAGACAAGGCCAGCCACAATGGCAGTTCGGGCAGTGAGCGCAGAATCTCGATGACGCGGTTGATGACCCAGTCGATCTTGCCGCCGAAGTAACCCGCCATCGACCCGAACAGGATGCCTAGGAAGAACGACACCGAGATGCCGATCAGGCCCACGGTCAGCGACAGTTGCGCGCCATAAAGAATGCGGCTGAAGACATCCCGACCCAGACGGTCGGACCCCCACAGGAACAGCGTTGCCCCTTCGGGCGCACAGAACAAATGCGTGTCCGACTTGATCAGCCCCGCCAGCTTGTACTCGGCCCCTTCACAGAAGAATTGGAGCGGGCGCGGATCGCTGGTGTCGGTCACGGCTTTCCACTGGAAGGTCTCAAGGTCGGCCTCGATCACCGTCGGGTAGACAAACGGACCGACGAATTCGCCTTCGTGGAACCAGTTGACGCTTTGGGGTGGGGCATAAAGATGCTCGTCATTGCGTTCATTCGCACCATAGGGGGCAATGAACCCGGCAAAGGGCAGCATCAGGTAGCACAGCAGCAAGAAGATACCCGAGATCAAGCCCAGTTTGTGGGTGCGGAATTTGCGCCAGACCAGCAGCCAGTTGGGGGCGTCCAGATCAGCTCGCTCGAGCTGTTGCAGGGCGGCGTCTGGATCGAAGGGGGCATCGTCGACATAGCGACCGTCAGAGCGTTTGGTCATGCTTCACGCCCCTCATACCGAATTCGCGGGTCCAACATGACCAGCAAGATGTCCGAAATCATTGTCCCGATCAACGTCAGCAGTGCGACGAACATCAGGATGAAGGCAGACAGGAACTGATCCTGCGTCTTCAGCGCGGTCAGCAAGGTCGGGCCGATGGTCTGCAGCCCTAGCACCACCGAGACCAGAACCGACCCCGACACCATTGAGGGCAGCAGGTTGCCGATATCGGCGACAAAGGGGTTGAAGGCCACGCGCAGCGGATATTTGGTCAGCATCCGCGACGGAGCCATGCCTTTTGCGATGGCGGTTTCCACATAGGGTTTACCCAGCTCGTCCAACATATTCGCGCGCAGCCGTTGCATCATCGCCGAGGCGCCCGAGGTACCGATTACAAAGGTTGGCACAATCAGGTGGAGAAGTATGGATTTCATCTTGTCCCAGCTCATCGGCTCACCCTCGTAAATCGGGTCCATGAGCCCGCCGATGGGCAGGTTGAAATATTGGTGGCCGTAGTAGAACAGGATCAGGGCCAGCAGGAAGTTCGGCGTGGCCAGACCCAGATAGCCCACAAAGGCCGAGGTATAGTCGATCCACGTCCGCGACCGCGCCGCCGCAAGGACACCAAGCGGCAAAGCGACCGCGTAGACAAACAGGATTGCGGCAAGGTTCACCAACACGGTCAGCCACAGTGTGTCGCCCACAATCTCGGCCACCGGGCGGTCAAATTCAAAGGACCAGCCGTAATTGCCTTGAATCAGCCCCTCAAACCCATGGGGGCCGGGCCAGAAGCCCATCCAGATCAGGTATTGCTCCCACATCGGACGGTCCAGCGCGTATTCGGTCCGCAGGAATTCGGCCTTGGCCACACCGGCGGATTGCCCCGAGGCCTGAAGCTCGGCGATTTGGTTGCTGAGGTAATCGCCAGGCGGCAGGTTGATGATCACGAAGATCAGAACCGACACCACAAGCAGTGTCAGCAGCATCGTGAAAAAGCGATACACCGCGTAGCGCAGCATTACCATTTAGCTGCTCCTGTCAGTCGGCGAAGTAGAACTCGTCAGGGCGATGGATGCCGAAATGCGCGCCGGGTTCCCATGCCCACATGGCCTGTTCGGGCACGTTGCGCAGGCGGTTGGACACAACGATGGGCTGCGGGGCGCCATTCAGAATGCCGATGGCATAAAGCTGATCGGCGTGGATCTTCAGCATCTCGGACCAGACGGCCTTGCGTTCGTCATCCGATGTGGCGATTTCCCAGTCATGGGCAAGTTCCATCAGGCGCTCGGCCTCGGGCATATCGGGCGCTTCGCCGACATCGCCGCCGGTCTGGTAATACTGCCCCCATTTAGGCCAGGCCAGAAACACCTGATCGGTGGGTGCCAGATAGGCGGGTGAGGTGTGGGCCTGCGGGATACCGTCATCCCAGCCAAACCAGACCGAGGCCATGGTATTCCCCGCAAACACCCGGTTCCGCAGGATGTCCCGGTCCAGCGGGCGCATCACCAGATCGACGCCTATCTCGCGCCATGTGTCGGTAACGATCTGCAAGGCGTTCTCGACCTCTTGCCGCTCACCGGCGGTTTCAATGATCAGCTCCATCGGGCGGCCATCGGGTAGCAAACGAATACCATCCTTGTCGCGCTGATTCAGGCCAGCTTCGTCCAGCAAAGCGTTTGCGGTTTCGATGTCATATTGCGCCCAGGCCTTGGCGTTTTCCTCGTCATAGAAGGGTGAGGCAGGCAAAACCGACATCGCGCCCGGTTGCGCCAGTTTGAAGTACAGCGCCTGATTGATCGTCTTGCGGTCAATGGCCAGCGACAGCGCGCGACGCACACGCACGTCGCGCAGAACCTCTCGCCATCCGTCATCGGCAAAGTTCAGGTTGGGATAGATCGCAATCTGCGAGGCAACACCGGTTTTCCACAGCAGGGTTTTGTAATTCCCCCCGGCTTCACCCTTTTTCAGGATCGAGGCGTCCCGGAACGCCAGCCCACGCCCTTGCAAATCGGTCTCGCCCGCATTGGTCTTGGCGGCGACCAGACCAGGTGCCACGATCTCCATCTCGACCACGTCGATATAGGGTAGTTGCACACCTTTGCTGTCGATGCGGTGGTAATAGGGGTTGCGGACAAAGTTGTGCCGGATCTTTTTGCCCGAGCTGGCATTCAGCCAAGGTTGCAGCGTCGGCAACTCGTGATTGTCGAACTTATAGAGGTTATCCAGCTTGTTATGTAGCGCCGCCCAGCTTTTGACCCGGGCGTCTTCGACCTGAAAGGCCAGCTCATCGGCGTCAGCGAAGCTCTCGTGATATTGTTTCAGAAACGCGGATGGGCGGTAGATGAACGGCGGGCGCGCCTGTGCCAGTGATTGCAGGAAATCAGGGTTCGGGTCGGCCCATTCGAACACGATGGTCGTTTCATCAGGGAAAGTGACGGTCGGGCTCTTGCCTTCGACAATCAGGAAATCCGGCGGCCCCGACGGGCTGAGCAATTCGTTATTGGCTACGTCCTCCCACCAGTATCGAAAATCTTCGGACGTAAAGGGCGACCCATCGGACCATTTGTGGCCTTCGCGCAGGTTCAGGGTGAATTTGCGGTTGTCTTCATTGGTGAAGGATTCCAGCAGATCAGGGACAATTTCGTAATCTTCGTCAAAACCGACCAGGCGGGCATAGCCATAGACCACCATCTGCCGAATGTCCTTGGATCGCGTCACCATGGTGCGCAACGTGCCGCCCGGCGTTCCGAACTCACGCCCCTTGGCGGCCAGATCGACCACCAGCGGCTCAGCCGGTAGGCGTTCTGCGACGGGAGGCATGTTTCCGGCGGCCACTTCGTCTTCCCAGAACGCGCTTTCCTGAGGGGTGGGGGTCTCTGCCGTGGCGGGCAGAAACCACAGCGCCGACATTGCGGCTGCCAGGATCAGGGGGCGAGTGGTCTTAAACATGGCATCGTACCTTATGGCCGGGCTCCATTTCCACCAATGAAGGTATCACGGAGTCGGTAAATCGGAAGGCGTCATCCCAACTGTCGGGCGAACCGGCGCCCAAAGCAACCAAATTCAGGTCGATGGGCCGGTTGATGTCGGGTTCCGGTTGTGCGGCGATCAGCGCCTTTGTGTAGGGGTGGTGCGGGTTGTAGAACAGTGTCTCGGGCGGGGCTTGTTCCACCACAAGGCCCCGGCGCATCACTGCAACTTCGTCTGCGATGCGCGCCACGACGGCAAGGTCGTGCGAGATAAAGAAATAGGACAGTTTCAAGCTGTCTTGCAGGTTTTCCAGCAGCGTCAGGATCTGTTCCTGCACCGAGACATCCAAAGCCGAGGTCGGCTCGTCACAGACAATCAGCTGTGGGTCCAACATCATCGCCCGTGCGATGGAAAGGCGCTGTCGCTGACCGCCTGAAAACGCGTGAGGATAGCGTTTCAGCATGTCGGCGTTCAGCCCGACCCGTTGCAGCATCTCGGCCGCTTTGTCCCGTTGTTCAGCGGGCGAGCCGATCTTGTGGATCTCCAACGGCTCGGTCATCGCGTCCTGAATGCGCATCCGCGGGCTGAGCGAGCTGTAGGGGTCCTGAAACACCATCTGCGCCTTGCGCTGAAACGCAGTGCGCTGGGCGCGGGTCATGTGGTGAACCGTGATCGGGTCGGCGTCGGGCGCGGTGCGAAACAGAACCTCTCCGCCCGGATCGGGGGGCTCGGCCCCGAGCGCAATGCGGGCGGCCGTGGTTTTGCCTGATCCGCTTTCGCCGACAATGGCCAGTGTCTTGCCACGTGCCAGATTCAGATCAACACCGCGACAGGCATGGATCAGCCGGTCACCTTGCCACCCTTTGCTGGAGCGCATGGTATAGGTTTTGGAGACACTGTTCATTTGCAGGATTAGGTCCTCGCCGGGCATCGGAATGCCAACAGCTTCCTTGTCGGGAATCTGGGGCGCGGCGTTGAACAATTGCTGGGTGTAGGGATGCGCAGGTGTGGTCAAAATAGGCGCGGCCGCCCCGGATTCCATCACCCTACCCTTGTGCATAACGACCACTTGTTCGGCCATATTGGCAACGACGCCCAGGTCGTGGGTCACAAGGATCAGCGCCATGCCCGTCTCGCGCTGCAACTCTTTGATCAACCCCAAAACCTGCGCCTGCGTGGTGACATCCAGCGCGGTGGTTGGCTCATCCGCGATCAGCAGTTCCGGCTTGGCAACCATTGCCATGGCAATCATCGCACGTTGGCGCATGCCGCCGGACAGCTCGAACGGGTAAGAATCATAGGCGCGCTGGGGGTCAGGAAAGCCCACGCGTTCGAACTGGGTCAGAACTTCTTTGCGGGCCTGCGCCTCGGACGCGCCGCGATGCAGCCACAGAACCTCGCTGACCTGATTGCCGATCTTGTGCAAGGGCGACAGCGACCGCATCGGTTCCTGAAAAATCATCGAGACCCGATTGCCGCGAATGTCACGCATCTGGCGCTCACTGATTGCCGTCAGGTCTTCCAATCCTTTGGAATCATTCAGAGTAATGGTGCCGCTGCGTATCTGGGCCGTGCGCGGCAGGATGCGAAGCGCCGCGCGGCACGAGATGGTTTTTCCAGACCCGGACTCGCCCACCAACGCCAAAGTCTGCCCGGCCTCGACGTCGAAACTGACGCCCTGAACCACGGCCTCACCCGCACCGAAGCCGATGCTGAGGTCCCTGACAGACAACAACGCAGTCATGCGGGTTTCCCACCCGTTCGGCCGTCACTCGGCATAGGCTTGATCAACTCCCCGTGTTTTTTGTCGCAGTTTCGCGCGGTTGGGCCTGATTAGTCAAACCCGTTCTTGGGCTGAAATGTCGCGGGAATATGAAACTGAGGCGAAATTGCCTACACAAACCCTTGAGGATTTGTCATCACAGGCGGCGTCGATGCCTGATTAAGCTTCGGCAACTATCAAGGAGAGATTTTCCCGTGCCCGATCCCCAAAGCCGCCTCGATCTGTTCATTGACCGCATGGTCTCGCAACGGGCCTGTCTGGACTATGCCATCGCTCAAACGCAGGGGATGGACGGGCCGGTTTTCGAGCTGGGCCTGGGTAATGGCCGTACTTATCACCACATGGTGCAGTATGTGCGGAACCGCCCGGTCTATGTGTTCGAACGCGCCGTGGCCTCGCACCCGGATTCGACCCCGCCGGAAGATCTGGTGATTCTGGGCGATGTGCGCGAGACGTTGCCCGCATCGCTGGATCGATTCGGCGCTACGGCCAGTTTGATCCATGCCGATCTGGGCGGGCATAACCGCGAAAAGAACGACGCTTTTGCCCGGTTCGTGTCCCCGTTGATCGAGCCGCTTCTAGCCGAGGGCGGATTGATGGTCTCCAGCGATCGGATGTATTTCGATGGGCTGACTGAACTGCCCCTGCCAGACGGAGCAGTTGAAGGGCGTTGTTTCATTTATCGCCGCTGAAGGGGGCTCTAATGCTATTCTACGATTGCTCGACTGCCCCGAACCCACGCCGCGCGCGGATGTTCATTGCTGAAAAAGGGCTGGAGATTGAGACCCGCGATATCTCGATCGCAAAGGGGGAACAGCTGGCTGAGGACTTCCGTGCGATCAACCCCAATGCCACGCTGCCCGTGCTGGTGACGTATGAAGGGACGGTATTGACCGAAAACCTCGGAATCGCGGCCTATCTTGAGGCACAGTTCCCAGAACCGCCGCTGATGGGGCGTACCCCGGATGAAAAAGGGTTGGTTTTGATGTGGAACAGCATCGTCGAACAGCAAGGCGGTGCCCCTGTGGCCGAGGCGCTGCGCAACGCGCATCCAGCTTTCGAAGGACGAGCGATTCCCGGTCCTGCAAACTATGCCCAAATTCCTGAGCTGGCGCAGCGCGGGGTCGAGCGGGTGGAACGGTTCTTTGCGATGCTTGAAAATCGGCTGACAGACAGTGCCAATGTGGCTGGGCCAGAGTTTACGCTGGCCGATATCTCGACCTTTGTGTTTGTGGATTTCGCTCGGGTGATCAAGATGCGGATCCCGCAGGAAAATTCGGCGACGCTTGCGTGGTTCGATAAGGTCGCCGGCCGCCACAGCGCCCAGCTTTAAGGCCCATTGAACCCCGAGACGCGTTCTAAAGTTCAGAACTGTACAGAAATGTCTAGACAGATATGAACAGTGCGTCTAGCGTTCCCCGCGAGCCATGCAGGGGAGGGCAAGATGAAATCTCAGTATCGCGTAGTGGTCATTGGGGGCGGCGTCGTGGGGGCGTCTGTATTGTATCATCTGGCCAAGTTTGGCTGGTCGGATGTGGTTATGCTGGAGCGGCGGCGGTTGGCCTCGGGGTCGTCTTGGCATGCGGCGGGCGGTATCCATGCGTTGAACGCCGATCCCAACATGGCGGCGTTGCAAGCCTATACAATCGACCTGCTGAGCGAGATCGAGAAAGAATCCGGCCAGAATATCGGCCTGCACATGACTGGTGGTCTGACTTTGGCTGGTACACCCGAGCGTTGGGAGTGGTTGCAGGCCAATTACCGCATCTTCCAGTCCATCGGCATTGATGATTGCGAGTTGCTGACCCCGGAAGAGGCGCAGAGGCGTTGTCCGATCATGTCGACCGAGGGCGTGTTGGGCGCAATGTGGGCTGATCGCGAGGGATATATCGACACAACCGGCACGGTGCAGGCCTATGCGACAGCAGCCAAAAAGCGCGGTGCGGAATATTACGAGGAAACCAAGGTCGAAAGCCTGACGCAGACGGTCGATGGTTGGTTAGTTGTCACCGACAAAGGCACCATCTCCTGCGAGCATGTGGTCAACGCAGCGGGTCTGTGGGCCAAGCAGGTGGGACGTATGGCCGGGGTCGAATTGCCGGTCTCGCCGCTCAAGCACCACTATCTAATCACCGACACGGTGCCCGAGGTCGCGCAAGCGGATTTCGAGATGCCGATGACCGTGGACCTAGAAGGGTTCACCTATATGCGGCAGGACCAGAAAGGCGTTCTGGTCGGTATTTATGAAGTTGAGCATGAACACTGGGCGATGGATGGCGCGCCGTGGAACTATGGCGAGGAACTGTTTCAGGAACAGCTGGATCGGATCGAGAATGAGCTGACGCTGGGCTTTGAGCGGTATCCGTCGATCCAGAATGTGGGCATCAAGACCTGGGTGAACGGCGCGTTTACCTTTGCGCCGGATGGCAACCCTCTGGTCGGGCCGGTGCCCGGCAAGCGCGGCTATTGGTCGGCCTGTGCGGTGATGGCCGGGTTCTTGCAGGGCGGCGGCGTTGGCAAAACACTGGCCGAGTGGATGATCCATGGCGAGCCCGAGGCGGATGCGTGGCCGATGGATGTGGCGCGTTTCGGGGATTTTGCGCAGAACAAGCGGTATATCCGCGAAACCACGGGGCAGTTCTATTCGCGCCGCTTCGTGATGACCTATCCGAACGAGCAACTGCCCGCAGGCCGCCCGCTGAAAATGGCCCCCGCGCACGACGCGATGACCGAGGCCGGGTGCAAGTGGGGCGTCAGTTGGGATCTTGAGGTGCCGCTCTATTTCGCGCCGAAAGGGTTCGAGGAAACGCCGACGCTCAAACGGTCAAACGCGCATGACATTGTGGCCGAGGAATGCAAGGTGATCCGCGAAGGTGCGGGTCTTTTGGATATTTCCGGCTTTTCGCGTTTCGAGGTCAGCGGCCCCAATGCGCAGCTTTGGCTGGACAAGGTCATGGCTTCGAAACTGCCTGCGCCGGGGTGTGCCAAGCTTGCCCCGATGCTGGGCGAGAACGGGCGGCTCAAAGGCGATCTGACTGTCCTTAACTGGGGCGACGGAACGTGGTGGATCATGGGTAGCTACTACCTGCGGGCCTGGCACATGCGCTGGTTCGATGACCACATGATTGACGGTGTCTCGGTCCGCGATCTTGGTGAGGAATATTGCGGATTCGCCGTGGTTGGACCGAAGTCGCAGGCGGTGGTCGAAAAACTGGCCGAGCAGGATATCGCAAGCCTTCCTTTCATGGGCTGTGGGGATTTCGACATCGGTCTGGTCCGCGCGCGCGTGGCCCGCATGTCGGTGACGGGCGAGAAAGGCTATGAGATCAATTGCCGCTATGGTGATCACATCAAACTGCGCCGAATTTTGCTTGAGGCCGGGGCTGACGAAGGCATCCGCGAATGCGGTTTTAACGCGATGCTGTCTACGCGACTTGAGAAAAGCTTTGGGATCTGGTCGGCTGAATTTACTCAGGCGTACACGCCGGGCATGACCGGGATGGATCGTTGGATCGACTGGGACAAATCCTTTGTGGGCAAAGAGGCCGCCATGGCCGAACGCGACGGCAACGGACCAGCGCAGGTTCAGGTCACGCTAGAGGTCGATGCGCTGGATGCGGATGCCAGCGGGTATGAACCGATCTGGTCGAGTGATGAGCGGGTGGGCTTTGTGACCTCGGGCGGCTACGGGCACTACACCGGCAAATCCTTGGCGATGGCCCTGGTTAACCGCGACAAGGCCGAGCCGGGGACCGAGTTGTCCGTGCATGTGGTTGGCGTCGAGCGTCCCGCGCGGGTCATTTCTGCTTCGCCCTACGATCCGCAGGGCAAAGCGATGCGGGGTTGAACATGAACGCGCAAACGTCTGAACGGGGCCGAAGACGGCGTGGACGCGGTGGGGACACCGCGCCACCGCCCAGTCGCGACGTCAACTACCGCCAGCTCAGAAATCCCTTTCCGCAGATGGAAGTGTTCCCTGCAGATCAGATCGCGGACATTCACAACACTGCGCTGCGCATCCTGCAAGAACTTGGGGTCAAGGTCCTGCTGCCGGAGGCACGTCGTATCTATGCCGCTGCTGGAGCGCGCGTGGATGAAGGCAGTGAAATGGTTTTTATCGGTCGCGACATGGTTGAGGCCGCCGTCGCCTCGGCCCCCAAGTCGATTGCCTGCCGTGCCGGGTCACGTGGTCGCGATTTCACGCTGGAGCTGGGCTCATTGGTGTTTCAGCCAGGGGCGGGGGCGCCAAACGCCACCGATCTGGAAAGGGGTCGCCGTCCTGCGACGGGGCAGGATTATCTGGATTTCCTGAAGCTGACGCATCATTTCGATGTGTTCCAGATGATCTCACCCCAGGTAGAGCCGCAGGATGTGCCGACCAATTTGCGGCACTATTTCACCACGCAGGCGCAAATGGAACTGACAGACAAGTTCCCCTTCTTCTTCTCGCGCGGAACGCCGCAGGTGATGGATTGTTTCGAAATGCTCTCGACCGCGCGGGGGCTAAGCGATGACGAATTCCGTACAAACCCGCATTGTTACACGATCATCAATACCAACAGCCCGCGCACGCTGGATATCCCCATGGCACAGGGGCTGATCGATTTTGCGCGGCATGGGCAGATGTCGATTATCACGCCTTTTACCCTGATGGGAGCAATGGCCCCGATCACCGTGGCGGGCGCGATCACACTGTCCCATGCCGAGGCTCTGGCGGCCCTGACCTTGACCCAACTAACCAATCAGGGCGCGCCGGTGTGCTATGGCACGTTCACCAGTAACGTGGACATGAAATCGGGCGCGCCTGCTTTCGGAACGCCCTCGCATTTTCAAGCGTCACTGGCTGCAGGGCAACTGGCGCGGCATTTGGGCTTGCCATGGCGATCCGCTGCAGGATCGGCCTCGAACATTAACGATGTGCAGGCGGCGAATGAGAACCAGTTTGGCCTGTGGGGCTGTCTGATGGCCGGGGCCACCGTGATTATCCACTCGGCTGGTTGGCTTGAGGGGGGACTGTCCGTCTCATTCGAAAAGCTGATCTGTGACGCCGAGGTGTTGAACATGGTGGCTGAACTTTGCGCTGGCGCGCAGGCCGGCACTGCCGAGATCGGTTTTGACACCGCGCTGAGCGAGGTCGACCCCAGCGGGCATTTCTTTGCCTCAACTCAGACAATGGAACGGTACAACACCGAATTCTATCAGCCCCACGTCCATGACTACGCCAATTTCGGGACGTGGACCGAGCGTGGTTCGGTCGATGCCAATCACCGCGCAACGGGTGTATGGAAGGGTATCCTGAGTGACTTCCAACCCCCCAGAAGCGATAACGATAGGCTGGGTGCCCTGCAGGATTTCATCGCGCGCCGAACCGCCGAGGGCGGCGCTCCACCGGAGAGTTGAATGAACACCAAACCCATTCTTCACCGTGATGATCCGGACGCCGAACCTTTGGTCGGCAATATCAAGGTCACGCGGGACGACTGGCTGAATGTCGCGATGGACGTGCTGATCTCGGACGGGGTCGAGCAGGTCAAGGTGATGAACCTGGCCGAGCGTATGGCCGTGTCGCGGTCGTCTTTCTATTGGTATTTCAAGTCCCGGCAGGAGCTGTTGGATGCGTTGCTCGCCAAATGGCAGGCGACCAATACGGCGGCCCTGATCGCCCAATCCGAACTCCCTGCCGCAACGATCACCGCCGCTGTTTGCAATGTGCAGCGTTGTGTCGTGAACTCTGAACTCTTCGATACCGCGCTGGACTTTGCTGTGCGCGACTGGGCGCGGCGGTCGGGCAAGGTACGGCGAATGCTGGATCAGTCGGATGCACGGCGGCTGGCGGCGCTGCGGGCAATGTTCATCCGCTATGACTATGATGAGACCGAGGCGGAGACGCGGGCGCGCGTGCTCTACTACATGCAGATTGGCTACGATCTGGCGCAGTTGAATGAGCCGATGTCGCTGCGGCTGTCGCTGGTCTCTCACTACCTGTTTGTTTTCACTGGTGTTGAACCGCTCGACGAAGAGATCGAGGAGTTCAGCGCCTATTCGCGGTTTTACTGGGAGAAGAACACGTCATGAGCCAACCTGACGCAATCATCATCGGCACCGGAGTGATCGGGTCTGCCGTCGCATTCGAGATGGCCAAGGCAGGATGGAAAACCCTGTCACTGGACCGCAACGCTCAGGTCGGGCATGGGTCCACTGCTGGGTCCTGCGCCATCATTCGAATGCACTACTCGACGTTCGACGGCACCGCGTTCGCGTGGGAGGGGTATCACTATTGGCGCGACTGGGCTGCCTATCTGGGCCTGCCCGCTGATGCCAATCTGGCGCAGTTCCGCGAGACGGGGTGTCTGGTGATGAAGACCGATGCCAACGGGATGCTGGACAAGCATATGAAAAACAGCGCTGATCTGGATTGCCCTTTTGAGGAATGGTCGCCTGAGCAGATCACCGAGCGCTTGCCTGTCTATTCGCTGGACAGTTTCACACCGCCCAAACGCATGGATGACCCGGAATTTGGCCAACCCAACGGGGGCAAGATGCAGGGCGCGGTGTTCTGGCCGCAAGCGGGCTACGTCACCGACCCGGCACTATCGGCGCAGAACCTGATGGACGCGGCCAAATTGAACGGGGCCGAAGTACGCACCGGGGCCGAAGTGGTCGAGATTCTGACCGAGGGCGGGCGCGTGGCTGGGGTCAAGCTGGCCTCCGGTGAGGAAATCCGTGCCAAGGTGGTGGTGAATGTGGCTGGGCCGGGCTCGGCCATCATCAACGGTATGGCGGGTGTACTGGATGACATGACCATCGAAACCCGCCCCCTGCGGCAAGAGGTGGTGCACGTCCCCGCGCCCGAAGGGTTTGATTTCGAAAATGACGGCACCATCGTGTCGGACAGCGATATCGCGCTTTACTGTCGGCCGGAACATGGCAACCACATCCTTGTTGGCTCGGAAGATCCCGAATGCGATCCGCATCAGTGGTGCGAGGATGATGTGCACTACAACCGCGACTTCACCGATCAGTGGACCACTCAGGCGATGCGCTATGCACAACGGGTGCCCAGCCTCGGCCTTCCCTCGAAAACGCGCGGAGTGGTGGACTTGTATGATGCGTCGACCGACTGGATTCCGATCTACGACAAATCCAGCCTGCCGGGGTTCTACATGGCCTGCGGGACCAGCGGGAACCAGTACAAGAACGCGCCAATTGCCGGCAAGATGATGGCCGCGCTGATCAACTATTGCGAGGGCGGTGCAGATCACGATGCGCAACCGCTGCAATTCGAACTGCCCTATATCAAGCGGACCATCGATGTGGGGTTCTATTCCCGCAAGCGCCCCATTAACGAAGAAAGCAGTTTTTCGGTTCTGGGCTAGCCGTCAGGCTGAATCGCTCTAGAATTCCGGGAGCAGAATGGGACGGAGCCCAGAATGACCGAACCGAGGAACCGAGTTCTGATACTGGGCAGCGCCCCAAGCGCAGTGGCCGCCCGACAGTGGCCCCGCGCGCCCTTTACCCATATAGTCGCCATCAATAATGCCTGGCGTGTCCGACCGGATTGGGATGTGTTGATTCACCCCGAGGATTTTCCGGTCGATAACAGACCTGCCGCGTCAGATCCGGGTCAGCGCATTGTCGAGGCCTCGGAGTATGTTCCGCTGCAAAATGCTTATGGCGGTTTCGTCTATGCGGGCGGGACGATGGCCTTGACGGCTGGGTATTGGGCTTTGGCATCGCTGCGCCCGGCGGTTCTAGCCTACTTTGGCTGCGACATGATTTACCCGAAAGTAGGCAAGACGCATTTCTACGGTCGCGGGGCCGCCGATCCCTTGCGTGATGATGTCACGCTTAGATCGCTCGAGGCCAAGTCCGCGCGTCTGGGCTTGTTCGGGGCTGCGCAGGGCTGCCGGGTCGTGCGGCTGTCGCAAGGGTGCAGCAGGTTGGTCTACCCCTCAGTTTCCACGACCTCTTTGATGTCACCTCAGTTGCCATCGACGGATGGGATGGACAACGTTTTGCGGTGCGAACGGGATCTGGGATATTATGTTCCGAGTGGTCGGTATTGGGAACATGCAGACAATTTTGACGTTGAGAAGCTGGATGTGCTGGATGACATGTGGTTGTCGATCTACAGTCGATCCGGCCTTGTTGACGTGGCCTAAACCGCAAATTTTACCCAAGCCCAGACCATAGCGACATACGTCAGATTGTGCAGGCATTGGTCTAGACCGGCAGCACGCCAGAAGGCCGATTGCGTCGGTACCAGTTGCTTTTTGTCGGAATAACTGGCCTTGGCGAAATCAATGTTGAAATGAACGATCCATTCCAACGCGGCGATGATCAGAATAAAGGCCCAGGGCGCGCCGAACAGCAAAAACACAAGGACAGAGCCCACTACATGCACCGCTGCATGTTGTGCCCGTCCCATGTGAAAATATTCTCCGCGTCCCGCCAGCATTTTTGGCGTTTGGAGGTAGTAGTCCGCAAACATATGTTTGATCTGCAATAAGCAGAGCATCAAAAACACTGCGCCTAAACTGGCATGCAAATGAATCCTCCCGACATCGTCCTGATGCAAAGTCTAGGCGCTAACTTGTGGTTGCGCAAATGAACTTGTTCACATTCGGCAAAAATCTGATCAAATTGGAAACTGTTTGCGTCGCTGGTCTCGATTGCGGTAAATTCAAAGCAACGGTTGTGCGGCGATGCTGTTCAGGCCGGGTCCATGAACCGTAGCAGGGGCAGGTTCCATAGAACGCACGATCTTCCGCTTTATTTGGAAATATTCGAAGCGCGACCAGTTAATCCTGCTGGCTGTGACTTCGACGCTGTTTCCCTTGCTGTATCTCACGCTGGAGTTGCCTAAGCGGATCATCAATGACGCCATCGGGGCCGGAAGCTCGGTGGTGAATGTGCTTGGCTACCAACTGCCGCAAACCACATTTCTGATCATCCTGTGTTTTGCTTTCCTTGCCGCAGTTTTGGCTCATGGCCTGATGAAAATGCGGATCAACACGATGAAAGGTGTGCTGAGCGAGCGGATGCTGCGCCGCTTTCGTTATCAGTTAATCAGCCGTGCCCTTCGGTTCCCTCAACCCTATTTTGAACGGGTCAGTCAGGGTGAGATGGTGTCGATGATCACCGCCGAAAGCGAGCCGATGGGCGGGCTGATGGGCGATGCGATCAGTCAGCCGGTGTTGCAGGCAGGACAGATGATTACCATCCTGTCCTTCCTGTTTTTGCAAAGCGTCTGGTTCGGCCTGGCCGCTGTTGCGTTGATCCCGGTGCAGGCGTGGCTGATCCCCAAGCTTCAACGCCAGATCAACCTGCTGAACAAGAAGCGTATTCAGGAAGTCCGCGTTCTGGCCGCCCAGATCGGTGAAAACGCGGCTGGTGCCTCCACCCTGCGCACCAATGGCGGATGGCGGTATCGGCGGGCGATGGTCTCGGATCAGTTGGGGCGTCTGTTCGGTATCCGGTTCGAGATCTACCAGAAAAAGTTCTTTATGAAGTTCATCAACAACTTCATCTCGCAACTGACCCCGTTCATGTTCTATCTGGTCGGTGGTTTGCTGGTACTTCAGGGTTCGGTCTCGCTGGGGGCGCTGGTGGCGGCGCTGGCGGCGTATAAGGACCTCAGCTCGCCCTGGAAGGAATTGCTGACCTACTACAACCAGACTCAGGACATGTCGCTGAGATGGGAGGTGGTCGTCGAGCGATTTGCCCCACCGGGCATGCTGGACGAAAAGCTGTTTGAGGGTGAGCCCGAAAAACAACCGCGTCTGCGGGGCGATATCGTGCTGGATCATGTCTCGGTCCGGGATATGGACGGCAATCAGGTGCTGGATGATCTGAACCTCAGCTTTCCGGCGGGTAAGACTATCGGGATCGCGGCACCCAGCGAGGAAGATCGCCGCGCCATTGCCGAGCTGCTGACGCGCGAGATGCTGCCCAGTGCCGGGCGAGTGTCGATAGGGACACAGGATATTGCGAGCCTGCATCAGGGGGTCGTCGCGGCGCGTATCGGCTATGCTTCGTCTCGCCCGGTGATGTTTCAGGGCACGCTGGGCGACAACGTAATGATGCCGATCCGGTTCAAACCGCTAAGCGCGTCCACAGACGATCCCGGATTTGCCGAAACTCGACGGGCGGGCAACAGCGATGACCCGTTGCAGGCCCAATGGCTGGACCCGTCGCGTGCGGATCTGGACAGCCCCGAGGCGCTACGCGACTGGTGGTTGCACCTGATTGACGGGATGGGCTCGGGTGGGGCGTTGTTCCAGCGCGGGGCGGAACAGGCGTTTGATCCGGACACGCACCAAAATCTGGCGGGAAAACTGATTGAGCTGCGCCCGGTGGTGCAGCAGGCCGTGCGTGATGCCGGGCTGGAGCAACAGGCGCTGGTCTTTGATCGCTGCTGCTACAACGCGGCCCTGCCGGTGGCCGAGAACCTGCTGTTTGCCACCCCGCGCGTTCCGGTGACGCAGGCCCTGTTGGCACAGCAGACCGTTTTCCTTGGCCAGCTCCGGGAATTGGGGCTGGATGAAACGCTGGTGCATCTGACCCGCGACGTAATCGAAATGCTGCGCCAGATTTTCGGTCTGGACGGAACCGATCACCCTTTGTTCCGAAAGCTTGGGCTTGAGGCGCAGACCTATGAAAAGGCCATCGAACTTTTGGAACGCACGCGGGACGAAGGCGTATCAGGTCTGGATGATGAACAGCTTGCCACGCTTCTGGCCGTGCCTGTTGTAATCTCGGCCGAGCAGATCGGGCCTGCGTTCACCGATGAGCTGAAGGATCGGATTCTGGAACTGCGCCACAGTCACTCGCAAAAGCTGCTGGAAACGCTGCACGATGTGTTTGTGCCACTGAACGCAGATGCTTTTGCACCGGGTTTGACGGTGATGGAGAATGCGCTGTTCGGAAAAGTCAGCCAGATCGGTGGCGCGCGCTCGGACGAGGTGCGCAAGCTGATCGTGGATGTGCTGGATCAGAACGGCGCACGGCCTTTAGTGGTCGAGTTGATATATGACGTGCCAGTGGCGTTGGGCGGGCAGAACCTGCCTGCGGTTTTTGCCGAACCGCTTTCCTTTACCCGTGCGACGATCAAGAAACCCGATATCCTGATCCTCGATAGTGCGCTCGCCAGCTATGACATGTCCACGCAGGTTGCGGTCTATAAGAACCTGCGATCGCTGCTACCCGAGACGACTGTCATCTATCTGAACGACCAGTTCGACAACCCCGGCGTATTCGACATGTTTGTCGAAATACGGCAAGGTCGTGTGGTTTCAGACGAAGGACCTACGGACGTGGAAGAAGACAGTGCTGCATCGGCCGACCTCGCGCGCAAACTGCGCGCGTTGGAGCAGACGCCGCTGTTTTCTGGCCTCGACCGTCGCCAACTTCGCCTGCTGGCATTTGGTGCCCGCTGGTTCGACGCCAAACCGGGCGAGATTGTTTTCCTCAAAGATGACCAGCCTACCGACGGGGCCTATGTAGTTCTGGAAGGGGAGGCTGGGCTGTACTTGCCGCAGCCCGACGGACCGGATCAGTTGATCACCACTGTAGGCGCAGGGGCGTTGGTGGGCGAACTGGGACTGATCCGCAAAGAACCGCGCGCGCTGAGCATGATCGCCGAGACAGAGCTGTCCTGTCTGCGCGTGGGCGAAGAGGAATTCCTGGCCGTTGTGGAAAATGACGCCGCGACGGCGTTTAAGCTGATGCAGGTGATTGCGGGCTACGTGTCGAACTAATCCTGCGGCTTGCAGAACAGATCGTAAAGCAGGCCGATCACCTGCTCGGTATTGCCGTCTTTCAACGAGTAATAGATCGTCTTGCCATCGCGACGGGTTGAAACCAGCCCCTCGGCCCGCAAACGCGCCAGCATCTGGCTGACGGCGGCCTGACGGATTTCCAGCAGCCTTTCCAACTCACCCACCGATTTTTCGCCCGTTCCCAAATGGCATAGGATCATCAGTCGGCCTTCATGGGCCAGAGCTTTGAGAAAAGCCGCCGCCTGCGCGGCGCTTTCCTTCATATCTGTTACGGCACCATCTGCCGTTTGCGTGTCGTTTTCCATGAGTGTCATGGGTGGCCTGTCTGAAACTAGGGGGTTCATGCAATATGCCGCAAAACCCTGCGGTTTGTCACCCCTCGGTTGCAGGCGCGCCGCCCTGAAACGCATTTCCGTTGACATAGTCGCAAGGTTCTTCCTGCATCTGTAAATGCAGACCCGTTCCGTCAAAGGGATGCGCGCGGGCCAATTCCTCGTCTACTTCAATTCCCAACCCCGGCGCGGTGGGCGCGGTGACAAACCCGTCCTCAACCCGAAGGCTGCCCTTGATCAGCGCGTCATGGAACGGGGTTTCGATCGTCTCAAGCAGAAGTAGGTTCGGGATTGAGGCCGCCAGATGGATATTCGCGGCCCACTCGATCGGCCCGGCATAAAGATGCGGTGCCATCTGGGCGTTGAAAACCTCGGCCATGGCGGCGACCTTTTTCATCTCCCATATCCCGCCAGCACGTCCCAATGCGGGCTGCAGGATCTCAGCCGCACCCGCGCGCAGGACCGCGCCGAATTCGGCCTTGGTCGTCATTCGTTCACCGGTTGCCACCGGGATGCGGACATTTCGGGCGACGCGGGCCATGTCCTCGATCATGTCGGGCGGTGTCGGTTCTTCGAACCATAGCGGAGAATATGGTTCCAGCGCTTGTCCCAGACGGATCGCGCCTGCGGTGTTGAACTGGCCGTGGGTTCCGAACAACAGGTCGGCTTTGTCGCCAACCGCCTCGCGGATCGCTTTGCAGAAGGCCACGGACATTGAGATATCGGACATCGCGGGCATGTGCCCGCCCCGGATCGTGTAAGGCCCGGCGGGGTCGAATTTGACGGCTGTAAAGCCGCGCCGCACCATCTCGGCCGCGCATTCCCCGGCCTGTTCGGGCGAAGTCCAGAAGTCGGTCAGGTTATGCTGGGGTAGGGGATAGAGGTACGTATAGGCGCGAATGCGGTCATTCATCAGCCCACCCAACAAGGCATAGACCGGGCGGTCGCGGTCTTTGCCCAGAATGTCCCAGCAAGCGATCTCGAGCCCCGAAAACGCGCCCATCACCGTCAGGTCGGGGCGCTGCGTGAAGCCGCTGGAATAGGCGCGGCGGAACATGAGTTCGATGTTCTCGGGGTTCTCGCCCAGCATATGCCGCTCGAACACGTCGCGGATGACGTGGCGCATCGCCTTGGGCCCGACGGAGGATGCATAGCATTCCCCCCAGCCGGTAATCCCGGTATCGGTCGTGAGCTTCACCAGTATCCAATAACGCCCGCCCCAGCCCGGCGCAGGCGGGGCGGTGACGATGATGTCGAGATCTTGCAGTTTCATGCGCGGCTAGCCTCGGTCAAATAGGATCACGTTGCGTTTGGCCGATCCGGTCTTGGTGTCGGCAATGGCCTCGTTGATTTGATCCAGTGACCAGCGGCCCGAGATCAGCTCATCCAGTTTCAGCCGCCCTTGTTCATAGAGGTCGATCATCCATGGGATATCCCGCTGAATGACCACATCGCCCATTTTCGACCCGATCACGCCTTGGCCCAAAGCGGCCAGCATAACCGGTTCATAGGTCGACATATCCCCGGAATGCGGCATCCCGATCATGATCGCCTTGCCGCCGCGTCCCAGATAGCGCGGGGCTTGATCATAGGCCGGGATGGTGCCGACGGTAATCAGTACCGCATCCGCGCCGCGCCCGCCCAAAGCCTTGTAGGATTCCTTCCAAGGGGCTTTGGCCGTTGCCAGAACGCCATGGGTCGCACCGAATTCTTTCGCGATCTCAAGCTTCTCTTCGGTCATGTCGACAGCCACGATACGGCGGGCCCCGGCTATACGAGCGCCTTGAATTGCGTTCAGGCCCACCCCACCCGCGCCGATCACGACAACGTCCTGACCGGCCCGCAAACCAGCGGCGTTGACGGCAGCACCTACACCGGTGATCACACCGCAGGACAGCAGGCTGGCAACGTCCTTGGGCATGGTTTCGGGGATTTTCACGATCTGCCTATGGCTGACGACGACCTTTTCGGCAAAGGCACCGCAGGCCATGGCCTGTTCCAGCGGATCGCCGTCCGAGGTCCGCAGTGGGCCTTTCACTGTGTCGTAGGGCGTTTCGCAAATGGTCGGTTGCCCACCCGCACAGGACGGACAGGACCCGCAGGCGCGGATCAGCGTGACAACGACTGGATCCCCGACCTGAAACCCGTCGGTTGCAGCGCCCACGGCGGAGATCACACCCGCAGCCTCATGCCCATAGACCGCAGGCAGGAACCCGCCCCACGCGCCACTGGCGTAGGAAATGTCCGAGTGGCAGATCGCCACCGCATCCAGGGTCACTTCGACCTCGCCCGTTCCCGGTGGTGCCAGTTGCACGTCCTCGATGACCAGAGGTTCGTTAAACGCCCGGCATACGGCGGCTTTGATGGTTTGCATGGTTTGCCCTCGTCCTTTTCCGGTCACGGTGACGCGGACGGGCGCGCGATGCAAGGTGGAAACCGTCACAAAAGTGTCGTTGTCAGGTCATGACCTTAGGTGACCGGAAGAAAAGGATAAAGCCCACAACCATCAACAGCATGGCCAGAAAAAACGGTGCCCCCGGCAGATAGAGCACGGCATCCGGGCGCGCAAACTGCGCAAAGACGCTGGTCATCACCAAAGGCGATATTACCATCGACAAGGCATGCAGTGAGGTGAGGACGCCCTGCAACTCTCCTTGCTGGGAATCCGGCGTGGCGCGGGATGTCATCGCTTGCAACGCCGGGGTGACGATTGCACCAATGGCGGTGATCGGGATCAGCATCAGGGCGATGAAGCCGTTGGTCAGAAATCCCAGTATGATAAAGCTGACGATCTCGAAGCCCATGCCGTAGATGATGGTCTTGCGCTCACCAAAATACCGCATGGCCGGTCGGATCAACCCGCCCTGAACCGCGGCCATTCCGATGCCGTAGACGCCCAGCGACAGGCCAATCATCTGCGGCGACCAGCCAAAGCGCTCGGTGGTGAAATAAGCCCAGATTGCCGGATAGACGTAGATCGACACGGAATAGAGGAAATAAACCCACAACAACGGGCGAATTCCGGGCAGGCTGGCTATGGCGCGCAAAGAGTTGACCGGATTGGCGCGGCGCAGGCTGAACGCGCGGCGGGTTTTGTCGGTAACGGTCTCGGGCATGACAAAGACACCGATGGCGAATGCGAGGGTTGAAAGCCCAGCGGCAGCCCAAAAGGGCGCGCGGGTTCCGTATTCGCTGAGCAATCCACCGATTACGGGGCCAAGGACAAAGCCGATGCCAAAAGCCGCGCCCAGCAGGCCGAAATTGGCTGCCTTGTCTTTCGGTTTCGAGACATCGGCCATGAAGGCGGCAGCGGTGGCATGGGTGGCTGCTGTGATACCTCCGACAAGGCGCCCAATCAGCAAGAGCCAAATGCTGCCTGCCAGTGCCATCACGACATAGTCCAGCGCCATCACGAACAGCGAGACCAGCAAAACAACCCGCCGCCCATACGCGTCCGAGAGGTTGCCCAGGATCGGGCCGAATACAAATTGCATGGCCGCGAATGTTGTGCTGAGCACGCCGCCCCAGATAGCGGCGCTTGCGAGGGTGCCGCCCTGAACCTCGACAATGAGCTCTGGCATGATTGGCAGAACAAGGCCGATGCCCATCGCGTCGATCATCACGGTCAGCAGGACAAAGAGGAAGGGCAGGCGCATCGTCAGCAATCACCCAAGTGGTCCGGCGGGCGCTGGTCCCTCGGTGATTGGACGAAAAGCGTCAACACGGACGACCGGATGGAAAGGTTTGTTCGGCGATGGCGTTCAGAATTCCGGCCAATGTGTCAGGGTGCGAGAAGAACGGAGAGTGCGAACTGTCGATGTCAAAGCGCATATCTGGCGGCACCGACAGGCTCATTTGTGCCTGATATTCTGGGGGAATGGTGCGGTCGTCGGTCGCGCGAATATAAGCCTTTGGAACTTGATCCCACCTGTCGGTGAGGGGCAGAGGCGTGTCCTGCGGCGCGATGGGTTGCGGGCACAGACGCGCCAGAGCGTTTCGCACGGTGGCAGGTGGGCAATCGTGATAGAACAGCTCTTGGACGCAATCGGGCTTTACGGTGTACGACAGGCCATCCGCGGATTTGTCGACCGCGTCAGCGATGGTCTGGCGCGGCGATTGGCGGCGCATCTCGACCATCGACATGCCATCTTTGGGCACATAGGCGCACAGATAGACCAGCGCCTTCATGGCGGCAGGATCGGCCTCGGCCGCGGCGCTGATCGGGTAGCCGCCCCAGGAATGTCCGACGATGATCGTTTCGGGGGTCGAGGCGGCCAACACCGCATCCCGGCACCCGGCCAATGTGACCTGCGCGACCGGCGTCGGATCCGAGCCATGGCTGGGCATGTCGATCGCGCGGGCCGTGTGCCCCAAAGCCTGAAGCGCCGGGATCAGATCGCGCCAGCACCACGCGCCGTGGCAGGAGCCGTGAACCAACAGAATATCCGCCATGTTTCCCTCCTTCAAATATGACCGATATCGGTCAGGAAACGGTGCAGCAGATTTGCATATTCTTCGGGTTGCTCGACGCAGGGCAAATGACCGGCCCTGCGCATCAACTCGAACTTCGATCCGGGGATCAACTCGATGGTCTCGCGCACCAGATCGGGCGGGGTCGAGCCATCCTCGCTGCCCGCAATGCCCATCGTGGGCAGGCGCAAGCCGCTTGTGGGGGTGTAAAAATCCGTGCCCGAAATGGCTGCACAACACCCAATATATCCTTCGGCAGGCTGGCGTTCCATCATGTTTCGCCACAGCAGCATATCAGGCGTGGTGCGAAACGCGCGCGAGAACCAGCGTTCCATCGTGGCGTCGGCCAGCGCCTCGATCCCATCCTTGCTGATGGCGTCGATCCGGTCCTGCCACATGGTGGGCGTGCCGATCTTGGCCGCCGTGTTCGACAGCACCAGTGCGCGCACCTGATCCATGCGTTTAACGGCCAAGCCTTGCGCAATCAGCCCGCCGATAGACAGGCCCACAAACACGCAGTCGCGCACATTCAGAAGATCTAGCAACGCTTCGGCATCCCGCACCAGCGCCCCCATCGAATAGGGACCCGTTGGGCACGACGACAGGCCGTGCCCGCGTTTGTCATACCGAATGATCCGCAGACCAGCGGGCAGATGGGGCAGCACGGCGTCCCACAGGCGCATATCGGTGCCCAGTGAGTTCGCGAACACCACGGTCGGCCCATCGGGGTCTCCGTCGACCCGATAGTGAATCTGGACATCCCCAAGATCAGCGATCTGCATGACTGTTTCCCCGTTCATCCCATCTGGAACCGACTAATACCCAAATCGCGTAGGGTTTGTCAGGTCAGGAACTCCAGCGCTTTGACAAAGACATCCGGGTCTGTGTTGCCGCCCGAGGCGACGACGATCACCGCATCACCCTCGATCTCGTCGCGCCGAAACAGGGCCGAGGCCAGCGATACCGCTCCGCCCGGTTCCAGAACAATCTTGAGGCGCAAGAAGGCCAGCGCCATGGCGTGCATGGCTTCATCTTCGGACACAGACAGGCCGGGGCCGCACAGGCGGTTGAGGATGGGGAAGGTGATGTCCCCCGGTTGCGGAGTCAGGATGGCGTCGCAGATATTGCCGCTGGTCGCTGCGTTGCTTTGGATTTGCCCTGTCGCCAAAGAGCGTTTCACGTCGTCAAACCCCTCGGGTTCGCAGGGGCGGGGACGCAGGCCGGGAGCGTGTTCTTCAAGCGCCAGCGCAATGCCCGAGGTCAGCCCGCCGCCACCGCAGCACACCAGCACATCTGCGTGTTTCACGCCCAAATCCGCAGCTTGCCGGGCGATCTCCAGACCAGTGGTGCCTTGCCCGGCAATCACTTGCGGTTCGTCATAGGGGCGGATCAGGGTCAGGCCACGCTCGACGGCCAAAGCCTCACCAATTTCTTCGCGGCTTTCCGTAGCGCGGTCGTACAGAACCACCTCACCGCCCAGAGCGCGGGTGTTGTTGATTTTCAACTGGGGCGCGTCTGACGGCATGATGATCACCGACGCGATACCGTGACGGGCGGCGGCGTGGGCCACGCCCTGCGCGTGATTGCCCGAGGAAAAAGCGATCACCCCGCGGCTGCGCTCGGCTTCGCTGAGCGCTGAAATCGCCGACCAAGCTCCGCGAAACTTGAAGCTGCCGGTATGTTGCAGGCATTCGGGTTTGACCAGCACCCGGCGGCCCGCAATCTCGTCCAGAAACGGGGAGGTCAGGATCGGTGTTTCCCGCACGTTGCCCCGCAACCGTTCTGCGGCCGCTTCAATCATTTGCAATGTGCTCATACGGCGTCCAATACGTTGCGGATCAGCTCCAGGGATTGCGGTTCGTCCAGAAAGGGCGCGTGGCCCCGGTCAGGGACTTCGACTGAGACCAGGCCGGGATGACGTCTATGCATCTCGGCCAGAGTGTCCTTGCCCAGCACATCGGAATTTGCACCCCGAATGACGCCGGTTGGAATGTCGCGCAAAGCCTCAAAAAACAGCCACATATCCGGGATCGCCCCGGCGGCGGCCTGTTCCAGCAAGGCGGTGCGCAACCCCAGATCATAGCGCAAAGCTAGGCCCTGTTCAGTTTCCTGATTCTGGAATTCAGCCATTTGCCGCCATCGCTCCAGCGGAACTCCGGGGAATTGTTCGGCCATCATATGCTGCAGGGCAAGAGCTGCTTCATCATAGGTTTTGGAAACCGGCTTTTTACCGACATAGCCCATGATTTTGGCAATCCCTGAAGTGTCGATAACCGGCCCGATATCGTTCAGCACGACCGAGGCCAAACGCTCGGGGTGACTGGCGGCGAGCGCCATGGCTATCAACCCGCCGCGCGAAGTGCCGATCACCGAAACCCGCTCAAGCCCAAGGTGGTCCAGCAATTCGATCGCGTCATGGGCTTCGCGCAGAACGTTATAGTTGCCGTGGTCGGTGTCATACTCCGACTGGCCGCGCCCTCGGTAGTCCATCGCAATCATCCGATGATCTGCCATATGCGGTGTCAGAAACGAGAAGTCCTGGGTATTACGTGTCAGCCCTGCAAGGCAAAGGACGGGCGAACCTGATCCGTTTTCTTCGAAATACAGGTTCTTTCCATCAGTTGTTGTAAAAAATGTCATTCCAGCCCAGCAAGTTGAGGGATCGTCGTCAGGTCGGACAATACATGCGCGGGCCTCCAGGGCAAGCGGTCCATTGGTTCCTTTGCGCGGTTGACCCATGCGGTGGTAAAACCATAGCCACTGGCACCTGCGGCGTCCCAGCCGTTTGAACTCACGAACAAAATCTCGTTCCGTTCGCCGCCGAACCGTTCCTGCACCAGATCGTAGACGCGTACATGGGGTTTGAAGACCCCGACGCTTTCGACCGACAGGACATCGTCCAGCACATCGCCAATCCCCGCAGATTGCACCGCACCGTCCAACATCGGCGGCGAGCCGTTCGACAGAATCGCGGTCTGCAATCCTCCGGCCTTGAGCGCTTGCAGCATCTGGGGCACTTCCGGATAGGCCTGCAATTCCCAATAGAGGTCGAGCAGCCGTTGCCGAAGTCTGGCATCGCCATCCAGACCGGTGGCCTCCAAAGCCCAATCTAACCCGTCCTGCGTGACATCCCAGAAATCCGCATGTGCGTCCGAGACTGCGCGCAACCAAGTATATTGCAACTGTTTGAGCCGCCAATAATTGGCCAGTTCGGGCCATTTCTGCCCCAGTGCTTCAAACCCCGGCTCGGCTGCGGCCTGTCGTGCGGCGGCGGCTACGTCAAACAGCGTTCCGTAGGCGTCGAAGATACATGTTTTGATCGGCATCTGATCCCTCCATCCCTGGGGCGCAGGTTGGCAAAAGAGGAACGGGTTTACAATGGCGTGTCACACTCTAGGGTTGGCCGTTCAACTATTTAACGGCCGGAGGCCAGAATGACCGCTATCAAACAGGGCGACACGGTTCGCATTCACTATACGGGGACGTTGCTGGACGGGAATGTCTTTGACAGCTCGGACGGGCGCGATCCGCTGGAATTCGTGGTGGGATCGGGGCAGATCATTCCGGGGCTCGACAGCGCCATGTCTGGCCTGACGGTGGGTGAAAAGAAGAAGGTCGAGATTGCCTGTGTCGACGCGTACGGGCCGATCAACCCGGCGATGCGGCAAAGCATCCCGCGCGAAGGCATCCCCGACGATATCCCGTTGGAGCCCGGTTCACGCCTGCAAATGCAGGCACCCGACGGGCAGGTCATGCCTGTGACGGTGGTTGATGCGGATGAGGCGACGGTGACACTGGACGCCAACCATCCCTTGGCCGGTCAGGATCTCGTGTTTGATATTGAGGTGGTGTCGATCAACTGACCCCGCGCCGATGCGGATCAGCCTGTCAGCAGGCTGGTCCAGGATGCGACTGCGGTTCTGACCTGCGGCTGGGTGAAGTACACAAACAGCATCAGCATTGTGGTCAGGCCCAGCAGGGCTATGCGCCCTCGCGCACCCAGAAATCCAGACTTGCGACGGGATCGGGATGTGCGCGCGGTGCTTGCCGCAATATGTTCAGCTTTACTCATACCCGTATCCCTGCCGGTGAAAGATGGTCAAATCTTGGCACCGGCGGGGAAAAGTGGGGTCACATAAAGTCAGGCTGTGGCATGCCCAGAACGTGGAAGCCACCATCTACCTTGATGATCTCGCCCGAGGTGCACGCCCCGGCCTCGGATGCCAGATAAACAGCGGTGCCGCCTACGGCCTCAAGCGTAGCGTTCGAGCGCATGGGCGCGTTCTGGTCGCAGAACTTGTAGGTCTTGCGTGCGCCACCGATGGCTGCACCGGCCAGCGTTTTCATCGGACCGGGCGAGATGGCGTTGACGCGAATACCTTCGGGACCCAGATCATTGGCCAGATAGCGCGTCGCCGATTCCAGCGCCGCTTTGGCCACACCCATCACGTTGTAATTCGGAACCACGCGGTTCGAGCCCTGATAGGTCAGCGTCAGCAGAGTGCCGCCATTGTCTTTCATCAGCGGATAAGCGCGGCGCGCGACCTCGATGAAGGAATAGGCCGACACGTCCATCGAGTGTTTGAAATTCGCCCGCGTTGTGTTCAGGAAGCGGCCGGTCAGTTCCGACTTGTCCGAATAGGCAATCGCATGGACCACGAAATCAATGGTCGGCCAGCGTTCGCCCAACTCGCCGAACGCACGATCCAGCGAGTCGTCATCGGTGACATCGGCGTCGACCATGAAGTCGCTGCCGAGGCTCTGGGCCAGCGGCTCCAGCCGTTTGCCGAAAGCCTCGCCCTGATAGGTGAATGCCAGTTCGGCACCGGCCTCGTGCATGGCTTTGGCGATACCCCACGCGATCGAGCGGTCGTTCGCCACGCCCATGATCAGGCCGCGTTTGCCTTTAAGAAGATCCGACATCACATTCACCCGTTATACTTTGAAAGAACCATGGATCCGTTGGTGCCGCCAAAGCCAAAGCTGTTGGTCATCACCGAGTCGAGTCCCGCATTTTCAACAACTTGCGTTGCAATTTCACCGGGCTGGATGCCTTCGGCGAGCGTTTCGACATTGATCGACGGTGTAATGAAATCATTGTCCAGCATCAGCAAGCAGAAGATCGCCTCTAGCGCGCCTGCGGCACCTTGCGCGTGGCCGGTCATCGACTTGGTCGAGGAAATCGGCGGCACGTTGCCTTCACCAAAGATGCGGCGTACGGCTTCAACCTCGCCCACATCGCCGACCGGGGTCGAGGTGCCGTGGGCGTTGATGTATCCAACCTTTCGGCCTTCGGGCAGGGTGGACAGGGCCAGACGCATCGCGCGTTCGCCGCCTTCACCCGAAGGGGCCACCATGTCATGCCCGTCCGAGGTTGCGGCATAACCGGTCACTTCGGCATAGATCTTGGCACCGCGTGCCAACGCGTGATCCAGATCCTCCAGCACGACAATGCCGCCGCCGCCGGAAATCACGAAACCGTCGCGATTCTGGTCAAAGGCGCGCGAGGCTTTGTCCGGTGTGTCATTGTATTTCGAAGACATCGCGCCCATCGCGTCAAACAGGCAGGACAGCGTCCAGTCCAGCTCTTCGCCGCCGCCTGCAAACATCACGTCCTGCTTGCCTAGCATGATCTGTTCCGCCGCGTTGCCGATGCAATGCAGTGAGGTCGAGCAAGCCGAGGTGATCGAGTAGTTAATGCCCTTGATCTTGAACGCGGTCGCAAGGTTGGCCGAAATCGTTGAGCACATGCATTTCGGCACTGCAAACGGCCCGATCCGCTTGGTCGCGCCATTCTTCAGTACGGTTTGGTGCGCAGTCAGCATCGCACTGGTCGAGGGGCCACCCGAGCCGGCCACCAGACCTGTGCGCGGGTTCACCACCTGATCTTCGGTCAGACCGGAATCTGCGATCGCCTGGCTCATCGCGATATGGGCATAAGCCGCGCCGGGACCCATGAAACGCAAGGTGCGCTTGTCCACATACTCGGTCACGTCGATCTTCAGCGACCCTGCAATCTGGCTGCGGAAACCGTGTTCGACCATCTGGTCGTTGGCCTCAATGCCGGATTTGCCAGCTTTGAGTGAGGCCAGAACCTCTTGGGCATTGTTCCCGATGGAGGAGACAATCCCCAAACCGGTGACAACTACTCGACGCATATGCGTGCTCCTTATTTCGGGCCGATCAGGCTCAGGCTTCGGACAGGACGACTTTCATGTCCTTGACGTCGTAAATCATTTCACCGTCCGCTTCGACGATACCATCCGCCACACCCATGGTCAGGCGGCGCGTCTGGATCGCTTTTTTGAAATCAATTTTGTAAGTCAGCATCTTGCGGTCGGGGCGGACCATGCCGGTCAGCTTGACCTCGCCCACGCCAACAGCCATGCCACGCCCCTGCCAGCCGCGCCAGCCCAGGTTAAAGCCGGTCAGCTGCCACAGGCCATCCAGCCCCAGACAACCGGGCATAATCGGGTTGCCGGGGAAGTGGCAGTCAAAGAACCACAGGTCCGGAGTAATGTCGAATTCCGCCAAAACATGACCTTTTCCATGGGCTCCACCATCGGCTGAGATATCGGTAATCCGGTCCATCATCAGCATCGGCGGGGCGGGCAACTGCGCGTTACCGGGGCCGAATAATTCGCCACGGGCGCATTTCAGCAGATCATCCTTGTCAAAGCTGCTCGGGAATTGGGCCATTCTTGCCGCCTCTCCTGCCAGGGGTCCGTTTATCTAATCTGGCCTCGTCTAGCACCCGTATGCAAGGTCCTGCAAGAGCGGTGACATACATCATGACCAGTTCCGTCTGTTCTTGCGAATGAATTTCATTTGAAATTCCTAGGCCTCAGCACTTATATATACACAAGCAACAAATCGGTATCGGATTCATGACACCAGAAAGCCAGAGCATAGCCACTAATTGGTTGGTTCACGCCGGATTGCGCCCGACACGTCAGCGCGTGGCCCTGGCGGAGCTTTTGGTGGGTGACGGAAATCATCGTCATGTCACCGCGGAAAGCCTGTTTGAATCGGCCAAAAAGAACGGCGATGCTGTGTCTTTGGCGACGGTCTACAACACGCTGCGCGCGTTCTGCGAGGCCGGGGTGTTGCAGGAAATCACCGTGGACGGTTCGAAAAGCTATTTCGACACCAACACCCATGACCATCCGCATTTCTTCTGGGAAGACGAAGGCCGCCTGAGCGATGCGCCGTCGGACCAGTTGGTGATTCAGCGCCTGCCTGACGCGCCTGAGGGGGTCGAAATCGCGTCGGTCGATGTGGTGATCCGTCTGCGGAAGAAATAACCTTACGTCGATAATTCAGCCAGGACCTGTTGCGCCCGTTCGGTAAGCGCATCCAGCGGTCCCGTACCGTGCCGCGCCAGCACAACCGGCTCGCGCGCGATCTGGTCAGTGACGGGCAGGCTGACCAGCGGCGTTCCGTCGTAGCTGAGCGGGGCTGGGATGTTGGCATAAGTCATCGCAACCCCTTCTTCATGCGCCGCAAAGCTGCGTTGAATTTCTAGCGATGCTGCCCGGTGAGCAACCTTTGGGGTCTGTCCGGCTGAGCGGAAGAGATTGAGAAAATGTTGTGCCGAAAGCCCTTCATCCGACAGGATCAAGGGATAGGCGGCCACGTCACTTAACGAGACGTGTTCCCGCCCCGCAAGCGGGTGATCCGGAGACATCACTGCGTTCGGGGAATTTGCAAACAACTGCGTCGTCGAGAAGCCAGCATCCAAAGTCAGGCCGTAGGTGAATGCCAAGTCGATTTCCCCCTGAACCAGGCCCGAAACTAGGCCCTGAAAATCCGCCACGCGGTAGGTCACAGCGACATCTGGGAGTTCCCTGCGCAACAGGCGCAAAGAACGCGCCAGCAGGAACGGCGCAAGATCTTCGAAACATCCCAAGCGCAGGCGCGCCGCCGCAGGTCCCTCGGCGGATGCGTTTTCCAGTTGAGCTGCGCGGGCCAGCAGGGCCTCGGCCTGTTCGATGAACCTGCGCCCTTGCGGCGTCAGGCTCATGGCTGCGCCGCGTTTGCGGGTGAATAGTGGGTGGCCCACTTGTTCTTCGACCCGTGTCAGGGCGTTGGACAGGGCGGGTTGCGACACATTCAGGTACTGCGCTGCCGCCGACAGGCCCCCATGTCGACCGATGGCGCAGACATATTCGTACTGTCGTAGAGAAAGATATAACATGATTTTATATCTACCTTCAAAAGATATGACTTGAACAGAGTGCAATGCCATGCGCAGATCATCGCACAACCGGCTCGGAGACGAACATGACCCACTCCCTTGTGACGCAAGACATGATCGACACTTATCAGCGTGACGGCGTCGTGCTGATCAAGGGGCTGTTTGCCGACTACGTTGATCGCCTGCGCGACGGAGTAGCAGCGAATATGGCGGATCCCGGTCCATATGCCTCGGACAACAAGAAACAGGGCGAAACGGGACTGTTCTTTGACGACTACTGCAACTGGTCGCGAATCGAGCAGTTTCAGGACGTAGTCCACAACTCTCCGGCGGCCGAGGTCGCGGCGGATCTTATGCAATCGCAGACCGTGCAAATGTTTCACGATCATGTGCTGGTGAAAGAGCCGGGGACCTCGATGGCGACGCCCTGGCATCAGGATGGGCCGTATTACTTTGTCGAGGGTCGGCAGACGATCAGCTTTTGGTCCCCGCTGGACTCGGTGACACAGGCAACCTTGCGCTGCGTGGCCGGATCGCATCGGTGGGAGAAAGAGGTATTGCCGACCCGCTGGGTGTCTGAGGAGGGGTTCTTTGCGGATGAGGGCCAGTACATCCCTGTACCTGACCCGGACACCGAAGGGATGAATGTGGTCGAATTCGAAATGCAGCCGGGCGACGCGGTAGCTTTCAACTATCGCACATTGCACGGCGCACGCGGGAATCACTCGGACAGCCGCCGCCGCGCGTTTTCGTTGCGGTTGGTGGGGGATGATGCGCGCTATGTGGAGCGACCCGGCCGCACCTCACCCCCGTTTCCGGGCCATGACATGGTGCCGGGGCAGCGCCTGCGCGAGGATTGGTTTCCGATGGTGTGGCCGCGATAGGGGGCTCTGCCCCCGGCGCGGCGGGGCCGCACCTCCCCCGGGATATTTTTGGCCAGATGAAGGGCGGATCAGAACCATTGTCCCGGTTCGATCAGGCCCAGGTCCAGCAACTGGTTTGAGGTCCATTCGAACGCGACCGAGTTGCGCCATTGAAAACTTGGGATTTCAAAGGTCGATCCTGCGTTTGATTTCAGAGCCTTTGCCGCACGGAAGGAACAGATCGCAGCCGTCAGGTTATGATGCCAGGGGCAGGAATAGGTGTTGTATTCCTGTGTGTTGAACGTGTGATCTGACCGGAGCGTCAGGCCCTTGCGGGATTTGAACAGACCAATCCGGTCGATGCGGCGGCGTTCATAAGGAATGTGATCTTCAAACCGCCAGCGCAGCCCCCCTGACATGTCCAACTGCCGTTCAACCGGGTGGCCGTCGGGCGTGTGGCGGTTGTGTGCGTAGTACCCGCTTCGGTCCAGCATCGCGCGATCCGGAGCAACCCCGTTGGGGAAAGCCGCCAGATCGTCAGCATAGAGGTCGACCACGTGGGTCAACATTGCATCACGGCGTTCTTCGGTGTGAAAGGCCAGCATCTCGCCGATGGTGCGGGTCTCGCAGAAGGGGAAGAACAGGTATTCGGCGTTGTAGCAATAATACATCCAACGCGTCGGGGCCGATGCGATCATAGTATTGATCGTGTCGAAGACGACTGTGCGCGGGGCGCAGGTCAAAGTGACACGGTGTATGCGCTCGGCCAGATCGTCGGACAAAGTGAATTCGGTGGGCATGAAGGCTACCAGCGCAGCGAAGCCGAGGTTCAGGTGGTGACGGATCGTGCTTTCGACCTCGACCTCATCCTCGGCAAAGATCAGAGCAATTGGGCCTTTTGACAGCGTGGGCATACCAGATCGCAGAAAGGAATTCACCGAGTCGTATTGCATGGCCTGTTCGCGCTCGTCTTGCTGGCGTTTCGGGCCAAAATCGGGTAATCGCGCGGGCATTGCAAGCGGCGTTCGTAAGGTATAGACGACGCCGATCCCGCGAACGCAAAGGCCTTACCCATGTCGGAACCCAAAAAGCTGTACATCAAGACCTATGGTTGCCAGATGAACGTCTATGACAGCGAGCGTATGGCCGAAACGCTGGGCGGTCAGGGATATGTGGAAACCCAAAGCCCCGATGACGCGGATATGATTCTGCTGAATACCTGCCATATCCGCGAAAAGGCGGCTGAGAAGGTCTATTCCGAGTTGGGTCGCTTCAAAGGGCTGAAAGCGGAAAAGCCCGATTTGAAGATCGGTGTGGCCGGTTGTGTTGCACAGGCCGAGGGTGAAGAGATCATGCGTCGTCAGCCTCTGGTCGATCTGGTGGTGGGGCCGCAAAGCTACCACCGTCTGCCCGAGATGGAGGCCAAGACCCGCGAGGGCGCCAAGGCGCTGGACACCGACTTCCCCGAGGAAGACAAGTTCGAAAAGCTCAAGAACCGGCCCAAAGCCAAGCGTGGCCCGACGGCGTTTTTGACCGTTCAGGAAGGCTGCGACAAGTTCTGTGCCTTCTGCGTTGTGCCCTATACCCGCGGGGCCGAGGTTAGCCGCCCGGCGGATCGCATCATCCGTGAGGCGCAGGATCTGGTCGAACGCGGCGTGCGTGAGATCACTTTGCTGGGTCAGAACGTCAACGCCTATCACGGGGCCGGACCTAACGGTGACATGACGCTGGCCGGGCTGATCTGGGAGTTGAACAAGGTTGACGGGCTGGAGCGTATCCGGTTCACCACGTCGCACCCCAACGACATGGCCGATGACCTGATCGAGGCGCACGGAACCTGCGACAAGCTGATGCCCTATTTGCATCTGCCGGTTCAGTCGGGCTCGGATCGAATTCTGAAGCGGATGAACCGCAGCCATACGGCAGACAGCTATTTGCGTCTGATCGAACGTATTCGCGAGGCACGGCCGGATATCATGATGTCAGGCGACTTCATCGTGGGCTT
The DNA here is from genome assembly GCF_013034745.1 of Ruegeria lacuscaerulensis. Classification (NCBI taxonomy): domain Bacteria; kingdom Pseudomonadati; phylum Pseudomonadota; class Alphaproteobacteria; order Rhodobacterales; family Roseobacteraceae; genus Ruegeria; species Ruegeria lacuscaerulensis. Next base: position 60,000 of record NZ_WQGP01000007.1, read on the forward strand.
CCCCGAGGAAACCGATGCGGATTTTCAGGCGACATTGGATTTGGTTGAGCAAGTCAGATACGGATACGCGTATTCGTTCAAATATTCGACCCGTCCGGGAACGCCTGCAGCCGAGCGGTCTCAGGTTGATCCTGAGGTGGCGGATGACCGCCTACAGCGCCTGCAGGCCGTGATAACCCGGCATCAACGCGAAATTCAGGATGCGATGGTGGGCCGAAACGTGCGTGTTTTGTTTGAAAAGCCGGGTCGTCTACCGGGGCAGATGGTCGGAAAATCCGAGTATCTTCATTCGGTTCACGTGGCCGACGCGGATTTGGCCATCGGAGAGTTGCGAGACGTACGCATCACCTCGTCGGGCGCGAATTCGCTGGCGGGTGAGCTTGTCTGACACGCGCGCTATCTGTGATGAAAACGCCAAGGGTCAATTTGAACTGAAAATTAACGCTTGATTTATCGCTTCGTTCTATGCTCCGAGAAAAGCCAGATTTTTTAGGGACCTACGACATTTGTAGCCTCTGAATTTTCGGGTTGTGTACTGACGCGGGCAAAGTGTCTGGGCCTTGGAGGGTGCGAGTGGTAGTCGAAAGAAATAAAACAAAGCTTTGTTTGCAGTTTGTTTTGGCGGTGATGGTTTCGCTTTTGGGGCTCTCAGGGGCAGCGATTGCGGGCAATACCGATGCCGCCTTGTCAGACCCTCCGGTATTGGATCCGCAGCGGGTTGATCGCGACGTTAGCGCTTTCTATCTGGGATTGACGGCGGGATACGCAAGTGGCGGAACGGATCAGTTCGGTTTGGCCACACCAGGCGGCACGTTTCCCATTGGCGAATTGGACTTGAACGGGTCATTCGGTGGTGTTCGGGCTGGATGGCGCGGTGTTCTTCCGGCCAAAGGCGGGGGCGACTATGTTTACGGCCTTGAAATCGGGTATGAGTTCGGCTCGATTGACGATGAAACAACCGCGCTGATCAGTGGAACGACAGTCACCGGCGGGTCCGAAGTGTCGGACGTGTTGTCCATCCGCTTCCGCAATGGCCTGACAAACAAAAGCGGCTCCATCCTTTATTTTGTGTCCGCTGGCTATGTGCGCGGCGACATCGAAACGACAAACAGCATTACCACCGGCGCAACGACACAGTCATTTCAGGAGAGTGACAGCCGGGATGGATTCTCGCTGAGTATTGGGGCTGAGCATTACCTGAACGACGATTGGTCAATTACCGGCGAATATGAATATGTTCAGTTTCAGGGTGAGGATATCGAATTTGGTAACGGATTCTCGACCCGTTCCACGCCGGAGTATCGCAGTCTTCGGTTTGGCCTGACTTATACGTTCTGATTTGCAGAGGGTGCTCTGTCGAATACCGGGATGATTGGCTGAAATCACAAACAATCGGCGGAATTGTCATCTGATCCGGAAAATTTGAATCTGTGGCTTGCACCTACCGGCAATTGTTGTCACGCTCAGGGTGAAACGCCAAGACAGGAGAACGGATTGGCCATCGGTGCCCTGACCCCACCGCAAGATGAAATGCCCCAGCGTGAGGCGTTTGTTGAATTTCCAGACAACCGGTTGTTGATTGACCTTTGCGGCGAATATGACCGCAATCTGACCGACATCGAAAACAAGCTATCGGTGCAGATCGTGCGCCGTGGCAATCAGCTTGTCGTCATGGGTGACGAGGAAGCCCAGAAACAGGCGATTGAGGTGCTCCAGGCGCTTTACACGCGTCTGGAAGGCGGGCGCGAGGTTGAAGCCGCAGATGTGGATCGTGAGTTGCGCATGGGCGGGTCCGAGACCGGAACCGGCAGCCGCGACGGCGATCAGCTTGAGATGTTCAAGGGCGGCACGGTCGAGATCAAGACTCGCAAGAAACTGGTCGAGCCCCGCACGGATGCGCAGAAAGCCTATGTGCAGTCGCTGTTCAACAATGAACTAGCCTTTGGAATCGGGCCGGCAGGCACGGGTAAAACCTATCTTGCCGTTGCTGTTGGTGTGTCGATGTTCATCGGTGGGCATGTGGATCGCATCATCCTCAGCCGTCCGGCGGTCGAGGCGGGCGAGAAGCTGGGATACCTGCCCGGCGATATGAAGGACAAGGTCGATCCCTACATGCAGCCGCTCTATGATGCGTTGAACGACTTTTTGCCCGGCAAGCAACTGGCCAAGCTGATCGAGGAAAAGCGGATCGAAATCGCGCCGCTGGCCTTCATGCGGGGGCGTACCCTTGCGAATGCCTTCGTGGTGCTTGATGAGGCGCAAAACGCCACGACCATGCAGATGAAGATGTTCCTGACCCGTCTGGGTGAAGGTAGCCGGATGGTGATCACCGGTGACCGCTCGCAGGTCGATCTGCCGCGCGGGGTGCAATCGGGGCTGGCAGATGCGGAACGTTTGTTGAAAACGATCCCGAATATCAGCTTCAACTACTTCACTTCCAAAGATGTGGTCCGCCACCCGCTTGTCGCCGCCATTATTGAGGCGTATGAGGCCGACGCGGGGCGTGAAACCGGATAAGGCCCGCGCCGCGGATACCGGGTATTGGGCGAATTGACATGGCTATTGAACTGACGGTCGAAGACCCCCGTTGGAGAGGTCTGGAAGCATTGGTAGACCGTGCCGCTCAGGCGGTGTTCCATCGTTTTGATCTGGATGCAGAGCTGTGTGAAGTCAGTGTTCTGGCCTGCGATGATGCCCACATTGCCGCGCTGAACGCCGAGTTTCGGGAAAAACCCAGCCCGACCAACGTGCTGAGTTGGCCCGCCGAGGATCTGTCGCCCGAGGCCGCAGGCGATATCCCTGACCATCCGCAGCCCGATTTTACCGGTGAAATCGCTCTTGGGGATATCGCCATTTCCTTCGATACCTGCACCCGCGAGGCTGCCGAGGCAGGCAAACCCATGGACGATCACGTGACGCATCTGATCATTCACGGATTGTTACATCTGCTGGGCTATGATCACATTCGTGACCCCGACGCCACTTTGATGGAGGGGCTTGAGGTCGAGATACTTGGCAAAATGGGTATTGATAACCCATATATAATTTAATACGGGCCAGTCAGGCCGATCATTTGGACTAGGATAATGGGCGAAACAGACGGCAGTTCTATGGCGGCGCAAAGCGCGCAACCGCAGAACAGCGGCGAAAACAGCAAAGAGAAGACAGGGTTTTTCTCGCGAATAGTAGATGCGTTCTCAACCCCGACCGAGGGGGAGGCCACTGCGATGAATGGTCATGACACTGAGGCGACACAGCCACGCGGCATGATCAACCTGCGCCGGATGCGGGTTGAAGATGTGGCCATTCCCACGGCAGAAATCGTGTCAGTTCCTTCGACCATCTCCAAAGACGAGCTTGCGCAGGTGTTTCGCGAAAGCGGTCTGTCGCGGATACCTGTTTATGAAGGGACACTGGATACGCCTTTGGGCTTCGTGCACCTTAAGGATTTCGCGCTGACCCATGGGTTCAACGGAACATCATCCGAATTCGATCTGGTCTCGATGTTACGGACTTTGCTGTTTGTTCCGCCCTCGATGCCAATTGGGGTTCTGCTGACCAAGATGCAGACAGAACGTAGACATATGGCCTTGGTGATCGACGAATATGGTGGTGTTGACGGGTTGCTGACCATCGAAGACCTGATTGAGCAGGTTGTGGGTGAGATTGCAGATGAGCATGATGCTGACGAAAGTCAGTTATGGGTGCAGGAAAAGCCTGGCTGCTATGTCGTTCAAGCCCGTGTCCCAGTCGAGGAGTTCGAGGCCGAGATTGGAAGGTCTCTGACCAGCCACGAGGATGTGGACGAGGAAGAGATCGACACGCTGGGCGGGTTGGTCTTTATGCTGTCCGGCCGCGTGCCTGCGCGCGGCGAGGTTGTTTTGCATCCCGAAGGTCCCGAATTCGAAGTGATTGACGCTGACCCGCGTCGTATCAAGCGCCTGCGCGTAATGTTGCCGGATCTTGTTGCATGACCCCTGTGGGGGGCTGGCCATTCTGGCTAATCTTCCTGTCTGCCGCAGTGCTTGGTGGCGTGGCCGCCTTTGGCCTTGCTCCGTTCGGGTATTGGTGGGCGACGGTTATCGCGCTGACGCTGCTGGCCCCGGTTTACCTGTCCAGCAAAAGCCGGGGGCAGGCGGCCAGGATCGGTTGGGCCTTCGCGACGGGCTATTTCGCCCATGCCCTAAGCTGGATCGTTGAGCCATTTCTGGTCGACGCGCCGCGCTACGGATGGATGGCGCCTTTTGCGCTGGCGTTTATGGCCGGAGGGCTTGCCCTGTTCTGGGCTCTGGCATTTTGGGTGGCACGAAAACCCGGCGCATCGGGGGTGGGGCAAACTGTTTTGCTCGCTCTGATCATCGCGCTGGCAGAAGCGGGGCGTGGCTATGTGCTGACCGGGTTTCCGTGGGCCGGGTTGGCGCAGGTCTGGGTGGACACACCCGTGGCGCAGGTTCTTGCTCTGACCGGGCCCTATGGGTTGGGGGCGTTGACCTTGCTGGCTACTCTGCCGCTGGGCGCGGCGCTGTCGCGGCGCAAGGGGATTTTCCTGCCTTTGTGTCTGTCGGTTGGTTTTGTAGGTCTGGGTTTAGGATACGCCGCGATGCGCCCGGACGTTACCAATACCGAACACATCGTCCGTCTGATCCAGCCGAACGCGCCGCAGCACCAGAAATGGGACCCAGACTATGCTCCGCTTTTCTTTGCCCGCCAGATTGAATTTTCGGCGCAGCAGCCACGCCCGGACCTGATCGTGTGGCCGGAAACCTCGGTTCCCGCTTGGCTGGGTAGCGCGCAGCCTCATCTGGACGCGATTGCCGAAGCCGCGCAGGGAACGCCGGTTTTTCTGGGCATTCAACGGGGGGATGGGCCCCGGATCTACAACTCGATGATCTACCTGAATGAAGATGGGCAGCAGCAGGGCCTGTATGACAAGCACCATCTGGCCCCGTTTGGCGAATACGTTCCGTTTGGGGACGTGATGGCCCGGTTCGGCATTCACGGCATGGCCACGACCACGGGCAACGGCTTCAGCGCCGGTCCGGGCGCTGAGCTGATCGAGGCGGGAAAGCTGGGGCTGGCCCTGCCGTTGATCTGCTATGAGGCGGTGTTCACGCAAGATGTCTTGTCGGCACCGGGGCGCGCGGATTTTCTGATGCAGATCACCAATGATGCTTGGTTTGGCACTCGGTCCGGGCCGTATCAGCACCTCGCCCAAGCCCAAATGCGCGCGGTTGAACAGGGCCTGCCAATGATGCGCGCCGCCAATACTGGTGTCTCGGCGATGATCGACCCTTTGGGGCGGATCACCAAGGCACTGCCACTTGGAGAGGCGGGGTTTATCGACGCGCTTTTGCCTGCCCCGCTGGCTCGGACACTGTATGCGCGGATCGGCGACTATCCGGTCTTTTTTGTGCTATTCGGCCTGACCGCGCTGCTTTGGCGCAACGCCCGGCGGGTAGACGCATAAATACCGATTGACCCCGGCTTTGTGCGGGCGTATCCCCTCGCATGCCCGTCACAACGGCTTCCTGGCGTGATGGGGAAATCTTAATGGAGCACATTCATGTCCCGACAGAACTATACTTTCACTTCGGAATCCGTGTCCGAAGGGCACCCGGATAAGGTCTGCGACCGTATTTCCGATGCTGTACTTGATGCCTTTTTGAACGAAGAACCCGAAGCACGCGTAGCGTGCGAGACGTTTGCCACCACCAACCGGGTTGTCATCGGTGGCGAAGTTGGCCTGTCGGATCAGGACAAGTTGCACGACTACATGGCGCATATCGACGACATCGCGCGCGCCTGTATCAAGGATATCGGCTACGAGCAGGACAAGTTCCACCACGAAACCGTCGAAGTGACGAACCTGCTGCACGAACAATCCGCCCATATCGCGCAGGGTGTCGATGCCGCCGATGACAAGGACGAAGGGGCAGGCGATCAGGGGATCATGTTCGGCTATGCCACGACCGAAACGCCTGCGTTGATGCCGGCTCCGATCCAGTATTCCCACGCGATCCTGCGTCGGTTGGCTGAAGTGCGCAAAAACGGCTCCGAGCCTGCGCTGGGCCCCGATGCCAAGTCGCAGCTTTCGGTTGTCTACCGTGACGGAAAACCTGTCGGTGTCAGCTCGATCGTGCTGTCGACCCAGCATCTGGACGCGGCGCTGAGCTCGGATGACATCCGCGCCATAGTCGAGCCTTATATCCGCGAGACTCTTCCCGAAGGTTGGCTGTCGGCCGAGACCGAATGGCACGTAAACCCGACCGGCAAATTTGTGATCGGCGGCCCCGATGGCGATGCTGGCCTGACTGGTCGCAAGATCATCGTGGACACCTATGGGGGTGCAGCACCTCACGGTGGTGGCGCGTTCTCGGGTAAAGACCCGACCAAAGTGGATCGTTCGGCCGCCTATGCCGCACGCTATCTGGCAAAGAATGTAGTGGCTGCCGGTATGGCTGAGCGTTGCACGATCCAGCTCAGCTATGCGATTGGCGTGTCCAAGCCTCTATCGATCTACGCGGATACGCATGGCACGGGCCAGATCGCAGATGCAGCGATCGAAAAAGCCGTGGGCCAGGTAATGGACCTGACCCCGCGCGGCATCCGCGAGCATCTGCAACTGAACAAGCCTATCTACCAGCGCACTGCAGCCTACGGCCACTTCGGCCGCGAACCCGATGCCGATGGCGGCTTCAGCTGGGAAAGCACTGATCTGGCGGACGCGCTGAAAGCGGCGGTCTGATCTTAGACCAAAGGTGCGCCCATTCGGGCGCGCTCTATTCTGGTGCTTTTTGGGGGCGGCAGGTCTGTTTAGTGGACCGGTCGCCCTCTTGCGTCCGTGGTTTCGGCACAGTATGGGCTCGGCCCATGAGCACCGAGATCCCCCAACGCCCCCGCCGGAACTTTTATGGCCGCTTCAAAGGCAAAACCCTGAAGCAAAGCCAGAAGACCTATCTAAGCGAAGACCTTGATGCGCTGTCCCCGGGTGCGGTCGATTGGGAGAGCAACCCTGAACGCAAGCCGCTGGACTTGCAGGAGCTGTTTGACGGTCGCGACGTCTGGCTTGAGGTCGGCTTTGGTGGTGGTGAGCACCTGGTGCATCAGGCTGCGCGCAATCCTGACATCGGCATCATAGGGGCCGAACCTTACATTAACGGCGTCGCCATGTTGTTGGGTAAAATCCGGCAGGCGGGGGTTGAGAACCTCGCCGTCCATCCCGGCGATGCGCGTGATCTGTTCGATGTGCTGCCCGAGGCCAGCATTTCCCGCGCGTTCCTGCTCTATCCCGATCCGTGGCCCAAGACGCGGCACCATCGCCGCCGCTTTGTGACACCGGAGCACCTGGAGCCGCTGGCGCGGGCGCTGAAACCGGGTTCGATCTTTCGCGTGGCGACGGACATTCCCGACTATGTCCGCCAAACGCTCGAGGAAGTGCCGCGCGCGGGGTTCGAATGGCTGGCGGAGCGCCCCTCTGATTGGCGCGAACCGTGGGACGACTGGATTTCCACCCGCTATGAACAGAAAGCTCTGCGCGAAGGGCGCACGCCGCACTACCTGACCTTCCGCCGCAAGGACTGATTGCCGCTGGACCATCTGGCCTCAATTCGCTAATCGGCTAAGGCACTGATAGCGAAAACAGGAGCCCCCATGTCCGGACACGGCACGCCCATCCCGATGACCTCGCATCCCTGCGGTCCGCTGACCGGAACGGCAGAGGTGCCCGGCGACAAGTCGATCTCGCACCGGTCGCTGATTTTGGGCGCGATGGCAGTGGGTGAGACGAAGATTTCCGGCCTGCTGGAAGGCGAGGATGTTCTGGATACCGCCAAGGCCATGCGCGCCTTTGGGGCTGAGGTTACGGATCACGGTGGCGGTGAATGGACCGTGCATGGCGTGGGCGTTGGCGGCTTTGCCGAGCCAGATCAGGTGATCGATTGCGGCAATTCGGGCACGGGTGTGCGGCTGATCATGGGTGCGATGGCGACCTGCCCGATCTCAGCCACGTTTACCGGCGATGCCAGCCTGAACAAACGCCCCATGGCGCGGGTGACGGACCCGCTGGCGCTGTTTGGGGCGCAATCGGTTGGCCGCTCGGGTGGGCGTTTGCCGATGACCATTGTGGGTGCCGCCGAACCGGTTCCGGTGCGCTATGAAGTTCCGGTTCCGTCGGCGCAGGTGAAATCCGCTGTGCTGTTGGCCGGTCTGAACGCACCGGGCAAAACCGTGGTGATCGAAAAAGAGGCCACTCGCGACCATTCGGAACGGATGCTGGCCGGGTTCGGCGCAGAGATCACCGTTGAGGATACCGATGAGGGCCGGGTGATCACCTTGACCGGTCGCCCTGAGTTGAAACCGCAGGTTATTGCCGTGCCGCGTGACCCGTCCAGTGCGGCCTTTCCGGTTTGCGCGGCGCTGATCACGCCGGGTTCGGATGTGCTGGTGCCGGGCATTGGCCTGAACCCGACCCGCGCGGGGCTGTTTACCACGCTGCGCGAGATGGGTGCGGACCTGACTTATGAGAATGAGCGCGAAGAGGGTGGCGAGCCGGTCGCTGACCTGCGAGCGAAATACTCGCCCAACATGAAGGGCATCAACGTGCCGCCGGAACGCGCGGCCTCGATGATTGACGAATACCCGGTGCTGTCCGTGGTTGCGGCCAATGCCACCGGCACCACGATGATGGGCGGCGTGAAAGAGCTGCGCGTCAAGGAAAGCGACCGGATCGACGCAATGGCCCGCGGGTTGCGCGCCAATGGTGTGACCGTGGATGAGGGCGAGGATTGGTGGTCGATTGACGGTCTGGGCATCGGCAATGTCCCCGGCAGCGGCACCTGCGAGAGCTTTCTGGATCACCGCATCGCCATGTCGTTCATGGTGATGGGAATGGGAGCGAAATCGCCGGTCTCGGTTGATGATGGCGGCCCGATTGCGACTTCGTTCCCGATTTTTGAACCGCTGATGGCTGCGCTGGGCGCCAAGGTCGTACGCACATGAGCTTTACGGTCGCCATAGACGGCCCTGCAGCTGCTGGGAAGGGCACGATCTCGAAAGGGGTTGCGGCACATTTCGGCTTTGCGCATCTGGACACCGGGCTTTTGTACCGCGCGGTGGGGCGGCGGACGCTGGAAGGGATGGAGCCCATCGCGGCGGCCGAGGCCCTGACCGCCGAGGAGTTGCAGCAGGGCGATCTGCGCACGGCCGAGATCGCTCAGGCCGCGTCGAAAGTGGCGGTGATCCCCGAGGTTCGCGCGGCTTTGGTCGATTTCCAGCGCGCCTTTGCCCGTCGGGTTGGCGGCGCAGTGCTGGACGGGCGTGACATCGGAACCGTGATTTGCCCTGAGGCCGAGGCCAAGCTGTTCGTCACCGCCAGCGCCGAGGTGCGCGCAGAACGGCGGTATCTGGAACTCAGTACCAAAGGCGACGATGTGACCCGTGAACAGGTCCTTGCTGATGTGCGCGAGCGCGATGCCCGCGATGCCGAGCGGAGTACAGCCCCGATGAAACCGGCTGAGGATGCCGTTTTGCTGGATACTTCGGACCTCAGCGTCGAAGAGGCCCTGGCACAGGCCATTACGCTGATCGCAGAACGCAAGCCCGCGACGCCGTAGCGCCGCGGGTGATCGCTGCGAGGTGTCGGGATTACAGCTCGCCGACTGCGATGCTTTTGATTTTCGACCACTGACCATCGGCTGTTTTTGCCGTGCCGGGGACGTCTTTCAGGAAGGCGGCGCGGGTTTCTGCATTCAGGAACAGGTACAGCTTGCCATCTGCAATTAGGTACTGATCCGGGTCGCCATCAAATTTCTTCCCGACCGACACACCGAACGAGCAGAAACCGCCATGTTGGGGCAGATACGCCGCCGGGTTGGCCTCGAACGCGGCGAGGTTATCCGCCGAGGTGAAATAGTACGATGCGCCATCATAAGTCGCCGAGTGGTTGGCAAAGCCTTCCACCGGATTGCCATTTGTCACCAGCGCCACCAGGTCGACACCATGCGCGGCCAGTGGAGCGCCCGCTGCTGAAATGCCGTTCGAGACGTTGATTTCGTCTGCTGCAAAGGCCGGTGCAGCAACCAAGGGCAGGGCGGCGATCAGGGTGGTCAGGATCAGAGATTTCATTGCGTTTCCTTACGTGCTTTGGGCTCAGAGCGGTCGGGGTATCCGTCGCTGAAACAAATCTAACAACGCTCAACCGAACGAACTATGACAGAAAGGACTTACAGTTTTGCAGATCGTTCAAAATTGCGGCGCTTCTCGGTGATGCCTTCACTAAGCTTTGTTTGGTCACGTGACCTGCTGCCTTTTATGCTGACACTGAAACCAGCGGGAGCCTCGCCATGATCCGACTAGCCTTTTTCATGATATTTCTGGCCACAGGTCTGGCTGCTCAAGAGGCGCAAGAGACCCCGGTATTGGAACCTCCCATGACCTATGAACGGCTGGGTAAAATTCTGTTTGCATTGGATCCCGAGGCACTGCCGCAAGGTCCGGGTTTTCAACTAACATTGGGCGACGTTCCGGTTTTTGTTGTTACTGATATCAACGCCGACCGGATGCGGGCCATGGTGGCGATTGTCAGTGCGGACGATCTGTCGCCAGCGGATCTGCAGCGCGTGATGCAAGCGAATTTCGACAGTACTTTGGATGCACGCTATGCCATAGCCAATGGTACGTTGTGGGCGGCCTATATCCATCCGTTGTCGGCGCTTGAGAAGGATCAGCTGATCTCGGGTCTGGCGCAGACAGTGAATATAGCCAAGACATATGGCACGCTCTATTCCGGTGGTGCGGCCGAGTTTGGGGGCGGTGACAGTCAGGGTTTGCAGCGCGCCCTCATCGAAGAGCTTTTGAAGAAGGGCGAGGAAATCTGAACGCCGATGTCGCGGTGCAGACTTCTGCTATCTGGCAACATTTCCAAAGCACCGGTCATAGGCTCTGGCTAGGTTAGGGAAAGCTGTTATAGTCCCCCAAAACAAGGGGGAGCAGAGCCTAATGAGCAAGCGTTTGAGCAAGATTACCATCGTGGGTGGTGGCACAGCGGGGTGGATGACCGCGTTGATCCTCGAGATGGTGTTTTCCCGCACATCCGCCCCCAAGGACCGCCCCCGCATCTGCCTGATCGAAAGCCCAAATATCTCGACCGTGGGTGTGGGCGAAGCAACCGTGCCGCGTATGCCGGTCACACTGCGTCAGGCAGGCATATCCGAGCGCGATTTCTTCCGCGAAACCAACGCGTCGTTCAAATTGGGTGTGAAGTTCTGCAACTGGAACAAGGACGCCAAGGGCAATCGTATCGACTATATGAACCCATTCGCGCATGGCCAGTTGCTGGAAGGGTTGGAGGCCTCGGAATATTTCCTGCGCTTCGGCAACGGGGATCGGGATTTCACTCAATCCATTGCCCCGCATGATGATCTTGCGCGGCTGTGCAAAGGTGCGCGTCCTTTGGGCGCGCCGGAGTTCGAACAACGGTTCGGCTATGCCTACCATCTGGACGCGGTGAAATTCGCCGGGATGCTGACGAAGGTTTGCACCAAACGTGGCGTCGAGCATATTCAGGATGAGGTTCAGGCGGTTGAACTGGACGAACAGGGCAATGTCAGCCACCTGATGCTTGAACGCAAAGGCCGTCATGACATCGAGATGGTCGTGGATTGCACCGGATTCCGGGGGTTGATCATCAATCAGGCTCTGGGTGAGCCGTTCATGGATTATTCGGACTATCTGCCCAATGACCGGGCCATGGCGTTGCAGGTCGAACATCCCAATCCGGAGAAGATCGAAAGCGCCACGCGCTCGACAGCGTTGGGGGCGGGTTGGACGTGGCGAGTGCCATTGTTCAATCGCGTAGGCACAGGCTATGTGTATTCTTCGGCGCATCGGACGGATGATCAGGCAGCCGATGAATATCTTGAGTGGCTGGGCGACAGCGGCAAGGGCCTTACGCCACGTGTGATCCCGATGCGGGTTGGGCGAGTGCGCAATGCCTGGGTCAAGAACTGTGTAGCCATCGGCCTATCGGGCGGCTTTATCGAGCCGCTGGAAAGCACCGCGATCCATATGATCGACCACGCCATCCGTTGGTTCGCGGAACATCTGCCGACGCGTGACATCGAGCCGTCGTTGCGCGCGCGCTATAACCGGCAGATGGACAAGCTCTACAATGAGGTGCTTGAATTCATCTGTCTGCATTACCGGTTGGGCAACCGCACGGATGACCAATACTGGATCGACGCGCGGACCGAGATGAAAATCCCCGATCGTCTGGCTGAGAATCTTGAGCTTTGGCAGCACCGCCTGCCGATGGAGCATGATGTGGAGTTCGCCACCCTGTTCGACCATCGCGTTTTCCAGACGGTACTGTTGGGCAAGCAGGTCTACGACACGGGCTATGGTACAGGTATCCGTGACCGCATCCGACCGCTGAAGAAACCGATTTGGTTCCAGTGGTGGAAGGGTGCGAAGGTAGACCTTGCGCAGATACTCAAATCCATGCCGGACCATAAAACGCTGCTGCGCGATATTCGTGGCGAGCTTGAGAAACCGGCCTTCGGCAAGCCAGCCAAACCGACAGTGGCGATGCCTGGCACGAAACCGGCCCCAGTGGCGGTGCAGAATATGCCGAACTTTGCCGAGATTCAAAGTGGTGCAAAGGATCTGCAACTGTTTTGAGAAGTCTGGGCGCTTTGCGGCGCCGCGTCTTTAGCATGGAAAGGGCGGTGAATTGATCCCGCCCTTTTTGCATTTGGAGTGCTTGTCTAACCAGCATTGGAATGTAATAACATTACAAAAAATTTTGTGACGAGGTTTGCCATGCGACGAAACAAGACCGGGCGAGGCGGTCGTAATCTTTGCAGCGGTCTAAAGCGGCGGCGCAGGGTGTCTCCGATGCGAACCTATGATTCCCTGCCGCCTGAATTGCGCGGCTGGTTGGCAGCGGCATGCCTGCCGTGGAGCCCGGCCTCGGCGCTGAAGATCTGGAACCGGTCGGGCGGATCGACGGATATTGCCGGGGCGCTGTCCCGACTGGATGCCATCGAACGGTCGATGTTGCAGAAGGACGCAGGCATCTGGCACATGAAAGATAGCCGAACAGCCGGTAACTAAGGGCTTTGCTCTTGCACATTACCTGAATTCGGCCTATACGCGCGCTGTCTGAACAAGGGCGGTCAACGTCCGGATGACGTATCTGAGCAGGGCCGGGTTACCTCGGCCCTTTGTGTTTGTGTAATCGGATGCGCACCGGGTCACGCCAGAGGACACCATGAAACAAGACCGGCGGAGACAACCGCTCGGCCAGCAAAATCGTACTGTAAAGGAAAACAACGCCACATGGCTAACGCATCCATGGAGGAATTCGAAGCCCTCCTGAACGAAAGCTTCGAAATGGACACGCCCGAAGAGGGTTCTGTTGTCAAAGGCAAGGTTCTGGCGATCGAAGCCGGCCAAGCCATCATCGACGTCGGCTACAAAATGGAAGGCCGCGTTGATCTGAAAGAATTCGCAAATCCCGGCGAAGCCCCTGAAATCGCTGTAGGCGACGAGGTCGAAGTTTACCTGCGCGCCGCAGAAAACGCCCGTGGCGAAGCCGTCATCTCGCGCGAGATGGCCCGCCGTGAAGAGGCATGGGACCGTCTGGAAAAAGCATATGCCGACGACCAGCGTGTCGAAGGTGCAATCTTCGGTCGCGTCAAAGGTGGCTTCACCGTCGATCTGGGCGGCGCAGTTGCGTTCCTGCCCGGCTCGCAGGTTGATGTTCGCCCCGTGCGCGACGCTGGCCCGCTGATGGGTCTGAAGCAGCCGTTCCAGATTCTGAAAATGGACCGTCGCCGTGGCAACATCGTTGTGTCGCGTCGCGCAATCCTGGAAGAATCGCGTGCCGAACAGCGTGCCGAAGTTATCGGCAACCTGTCCGAAGGTCAGACCGTCGAGGGTGTTGTCAAGAACATCACCGAATACGGTGCATTCGTTGACCTGGGCGGTGTTGACGGCCTGCTGCACGTCACCGACATGGCATGGCGCCGTGTGAACCACCCGTCCGAGATCCTGACGATCGGCGAAACCATCAAGGTTCAGGTCATCAAGATCAACAAAGAGACCCACCGCATCAGCCTGGGCATGAAGCAGTTGCAGGAAGATCCGTGGGATCTGGTTGCTGCGAAATACCCGCTGGGCTCGGTCCATCAGGGGCGCGTCACCAACATCACCGACTACGGCGCGTTCGTCGAGCTGGAAGCCGGTGTCGAAGGTCTGGTGCACGTATCCGAGATGTCCTGGACCAAGAAAAACGTCCACCCCGGCAAGATCGTTTCGACCAGCCAGGAAGTCGACGTCATGGTTCTGGAAATCGACGGCGCCAAGCGTCGCGTGTCTCTGGGCCTGAAGCAGACTCAGCGCAACCCATGGGAAGTGTTCGCAGAAACACACCCCGAGGGCACCGAGGTCGAAGGCGAAGTCAAGAACATCACCGAATTCGGTCTGTTCATAGGCCTCGAAGGCGACATCGACGGCATGGTTCACCTGTCCGATCTGTCCTGGGACGAGCGTGGCGAGGATGCGATCCAGAACTACCGCAAAGGCGATATGGTTTCGGCCGTTGTCTCGGAAGTTGACGTTGAGAAAGAGCGTATCTCGCTGTCGATCAAAGCCCTGGGCGGTGACAAGTTCGCCGAAGCCGTGGGCGGCGTGAAGCGTGGCTCGGTCATCACTGTCGAAGTCACTGCGATCGAAGATGGTGGTATCGAGGTGGAATACGAAGGCATGAAATCCTTCATCCGCCGTTCGGACCTGTCGCGTGACCGCGCCGAGCAGCGCCCCGAGCGTTTCTCGACCGGTGACAAGGTCGACGTCCGCGTCACCAACGTTGACAGCAAAACCCGCCGTCTGGGTCTGTCGATCAAGGCGCGCGAAATCGCCGAAGAGAAAGAGGCTGTAGAACAGTACGGTTCGTCGGACTCGGGCGCGTCGCTGGGCGACATCCTGGGTGCAGCGCTGAAGTCGGGCGACTAAGCCCGGACCTCAGTCCAAGCAGAATTTGCGGCCCCGCATGAGAGTGCGGGGCCGTTTTTGTTGCGAATCAACACGTTCCGATTTGCAGGCTTTATTCATCTGTGGTTCACGATTTGCAGGCCAATTCCCCGACAAGTGCAAAAATTCGCGTGAGTTTGACGTAGAATCAAGGTCGCACACACAGAGTCAACGTTCCCCCGAACCAAGTTTTTTTCTATAGTGATCAGAATAATAGACATGGTAATCCGGTCGCCTGGGAGGGTAACGCACATGATCCGTTCAGAACTGATTCAGAAAATCGCCGACGAGAACCCGCATCTCTACCAACGCGACGTCGAGCGGATCGTGAATACTGTGTTCGAAGAGGTGACGGATGCCATGGCCCGCGGGGACCGGGTGGAACTGCGCGGATTTGGCGCGTTTTCCGTCAAAAAGCGCGACGCGCGGGTTGGCCGTAACCCTCGGACAGGTGAGACTGTTCAGGTGGAAGAAAAATGTGTTCCATTTTTCAAGACAGGCAAGTTGCTAAGGGACCGTTTGAACGGTAAAGCCTAAGGCATGATGCGCTACATTCGATATGCTTTTCTGGCGACCCTCGGGATCGTCCTGATTTCGGTCTCGCTGGCCAACCGCGAAGCCGTTGAACTGACATTGATGCCTCAGGCGATTGCCGATCTGGTCGGGGTCAATTTCAGCATTTCGCTGCCGTTGTTTATTGTGGTTCTGGGCAGCATCGTGGCCGGTCTGGTCATCGGTTTCCTGTGGGAATGGCTGCGCGAGCACAAGCACCGCGCAGATGCGTCGGCCAAGACTGGCGAAGTCCGCAAGCTTGAGCGTGAGGTCAAGAAGCTCAAGAAGAAACAGAACGAAGGCAAGGACGAGGTCCTCGCCATTCTGGATGAGGCCAGCTAAGGCACCATGTCCGGTATTTCGGTCAAAATATGCGGCCTGACCGCCCCTGAGCACGTGCGCGCAGCAGCTGAGGCCGGCGCGCGGTATGTAGGCTTTGTCTTCTTTCCAAAATCGCCCCGGCACCTAGAAATTGAGGCCGCGGCCGCTATGGCCCATCTGGTGTCTGTCGGCGTGGCCAAAGTTGCGCTGACTGTCAATGCCTCGGACGCGGAACTGGACAGGCTTGTCGCGGATGTACCGCTGGACATGTTGCAACTGCATGGCAAGGAAAGCCCCGACCGCGTGGCTGATATCCGGCAGCGTTACGGCTTGCCTGTGATGAAGGCCATAGGTGTGGCCGAGCCCGAAGATCTAATGGCGATTGATCTGTATTCTGAGGTGGCCGACCAATTGCTTATCGACGCTAAGCCGCCTCGCAACGCCGAATTGCCCGGCGGGAACGGTCTGGCCTTTGACTGGCGCCTGCTGGCTGGGCGCAAATACTGGCGGCGTCCGTGGATGTTGGCGGGTGGCCTGACCCCTGACAACGTGGCCGAGGCTGTCCGCATGACCGGGGCACAACAGGTCGATGTATCCTCGGGGGTCGAAAGCGCGCCGGGGGTCAAGGATGCCGGTCTGATCCGCGCATTTGTTGACGCAGCAAGCTGATACGTTTTGCCATGGCAAATCCCCCCGCTACCTCCTATGAACAACGGGAATGACGAGGGAGACACCCATGGCCAACGATCTTTTCAATTCCTTCATGTCCGGCCCGGATGAGCAGGGCCGTTTTGGCATCTTCGGCGGACGGTTTGTCAGCGAGACCCTGATGCCGTTGATCCTGTCGCTGGAAGAGGAATATGAGAAGGCCAAAGACGATCCGACCTTCTGGGCCGAGATGGACGATCTGTGGGCGAACTATGTGGGTCGTCCCTCGCCGCTGTATTACGCGGAACGCCTGACCGAACACTTGGGCGGCGCGAAGATCTACCTCAAGCGCGACGAGCTGAACCACACCGGCGCGCACAAAATCAACAACGTGCTGGGCCAAATCATTCTGGCGCGCCGTATGGGCAAGACCCGGATCATCGCCGAGACCGGCGCAGGGCAGCACGGCGTGGCCACCGCCACAGTATGCGCCAAGTTCGGCTTGAAGTGCATTGTCTATATGGGTGCCCATGACGTGCAGCGTCAGGCCCCCAACGTGTTCCGTATGCGCCTGCTGGGGGCCGAGGTGATTCCGGTCACGTCCGGTCGTGGCACGCTGAAAGACGCGATGAATGACGCGCTGCGCGATTGGGTGACGAATGTGCGCGACACGTTTTACTGTATTGGCACCGTAGCCGGTCCACACCCGTACCCTGCAATGGTCCGCGATTTCCAGTCGATTATCGGCAAGGAAGCCAAGGAACAGATGTTGAAGGCCGAAGGCCGTCTGCCCGACACGATCATTGCCGCCATCGGTGGCGGATCGAACGCGATGGGCCTGTTCTACCCGTTCCTTGACGACAAATCGGTCAATATCATCGGGGTCGAGGCCGGTGGCAAAGGTGTAAACGAGAAGATGGAGCATTGCGCCTCGCTGACCGGCGGTCGTCCTGGCGTGCTGCATGGCAACCGCACCTATCTGCTGCAGGATGATGACGGTCAGATTCTGGAAGGCTATTCGATTTCGGCCGGTCTGGACTATCCCGGTATCGGGCCGGAACATTCGTGGCTGAACGATATTGGCCGCGCAAACTATGTCTCGATCACCGACAAAGAAGCACTCGAGGCGTTCCAGCTCTGCTGCGCTACCGAAGGAATTATCCCGGCGCTGGAACCCAGCCACGCGCTGGCCCACGTGATGAAAATTGCGCCCGACCTGCCCAAGGATCACCTGATCTGCATGAACATGTGCGGGCGTGGCGATAAGGATGTGCAGACCGTGGCCAAGTATCTGAACTTCGATATGTCAGATACCGAAGGGCGTACGGCGGGCTAAGCGCCATAGCGTTAAACGTTTGGAGCCGGCCCCAAAACAGGGCCGGTTTTTTCGACCGCGCCCACAAGAGGGCCCGCGCGGCGGTCTATTGATGTCGCAAACCAGAGGTTCAGCCAGGTCTCAATCACCTGCAGCCGCGTGGTCGCGTAGTATATCCAGCGGCACCACTTCTAAGGCGCGTTGGTGTGTGGCCTCAAGGTGTACCATGGGCGCGCAGCCTTCGTCATGCGCTTGCAGGAACCGCCCGGCGCACAGGCACCAACGATCCCCGGGTTTGAGGCCGGGAAAGTCGAACTCTGGTCGAGGGGTGCTCAGGTCGTTGCCGACATATTTGGAAAAAGCCAGAAACTCGGCCGTCATCACAGCGCAGACGGTGTGGCTGCCCTGATCCTCGGGGCAGGTGTTGCAAGCGCCGTCGCGAAAGAACCCGGTCAGCGGATCGCGGGAACAGGGCGCAAGCACGCCGCCCAGTACATTTATGCTGTCCTGTTTCTGCATAATCCGACTTTACAGGCTTTGCGCGATGCTGCGGAACATTTCTACATTGGCCTCATTCACCCCGTCATCGCGGAATTTACGGTCCGCGCCGGTTGTTACGATCAGAACGCCCCGAGGCTGATCGAAATAGATATATTGGCCATAGACGCCGCGGGCCAGAAACTCACCCTCATGCGCGCCGACGGGAATCCACCACTGATAGCCATACCCGATCTTGCCCGCCTGTGTTGGGGCGCTGGGCAGAACGGATTCGGCGATCCAGTCGGCAGGGACCAGTTGCTGCCCCCCATAGGTGCCATTTTGTAGGATCATCTGCCCAAAGCGGGCGAAATCACGGGTGGTAAAGTTCAGCCCGCCCAACACAAAGGCCACTCCGGCACCGTCCGCCACATAGTAACCATCGTGTTCCAGACCTAGCGGCTGAACGATCTTTTCGGTCAACAGATCCGAGACGCTGCGCCCGGTCGCCCCTCGGATCACCATGCCAATGACATGTGTGTCGATGGACACGTATTGCCATTGCGCGCCCGGTTCCACGAAAATGTCCTGCAACGAGGCCGCGAAATCGTCCAACTCACCACCCAAGGCCACCACGCGTCCCATCCGATTGATATCGGAGTTCGGGTCGAAATAGTCTTCGTTAAAGGTGACGCCGCTGGCCATGTTCAGCACGTTGCGGACTGTTGCCCCATCATAGGCCGTACCCGCCAGCTTGGGCGCATATTGTACCACCGGATCGTCCAGCGAACCGATCGCGCCTTCGGCCAGCAGGATGCCGAACAGGGCCGATAGATAGCTTTTCGCAACCGACCACGAAATCCGGCGATCGTCGGGACCGGTGCCCAGGTAATATTCCTCGAACCGGATATCGCCATCCTGCATCACCAGCAGGGACGTCACCGCCCGGTCCTCGATCCATTGATCGGTGCCCTCGGGCAGGTCGAATCCAACGCCATAGGGCAATTTGCTGGTTGGGCCGTTACCACGGGGCAAGGCGACCGTTAGAAACGCCTCATCCATATGAGAGAAATTGTGGACGATCTTTTCTTCGGAGAACAAAGAGTTCACGGCCAAGAGCCGTTGAATTTCCTCGCGCTTCCAGACCCCGACAACGATTGCGGCCAGCGCCAGCATCAAGGCGACGCGCAACATCCACTTCAGCAGTGATCTCATATGTCTCCTCCCATAGACGTGCCGCATTGGACCGCGTGCGGCAGCCATCTGCAATCAGGACGTTACGGCAAGAGCTAAGGGGCTATTTAAACTTATCCAGCAGTTTCTGCATGGCCGAGCGGTCATCAACCTGTGGTTCCGGCTTTGGTTGGGGCGCAGGTTTTTGCGCTTTGTCTGCAGTTTTCGACGATCGCGGCGGCGCGGTGCGCATGGCAACCGCGTTCATGAACTTGCCACCGTCACCATCGGCCAGATGCCCTGCACCATCCGAGACACCGCGTAGCACATCATCCAACCAGTCGGTATCAGCCTTGGCGAAGTCGCCCAGAACATAGGGCGAGACCATCTCTTTCCGCCCTGGATGCCCGATCCCAAGGCGCACACGGTCATAGGCCGGGCTGATATGTTCGTGGATTGACCGCAGTCCATTGTGCCCCGCATGCCCGCCGCCTGCCTTGACGCGCACTTTGCCAGGGGCAAGGTCCAACTCGTCATGGAAAACGGTCACGTCGGTTGAGTCCAGCTTGTAGAACCGCATCGCC
This sequence comes from Ruegeria lacuscaerulensis, assembly GCF_013034745.1. NCBI lineage: Bacteria > Pseudomonadati > Pseudomonadota > Alphaproteobacteria > Rhodobacterales > Roseobacteraceae > Ruegeria > Ruegeria lacuscaerulensis. The sequence continues at coordinate 80,100 of NZ_WQGP01000007.1, forward strand.
TCGCCCACGGACTGGCCCGAGCGGTTCATGAAGGTTTGCGGCTTGATCAGCAGAACCTTTTCACGGCCAAGACGACCTTCGGCAATCTCGGCCTGAAACTTGGATTTCCAGGGACCGAAATTGTGATCTTCGGCAATCCGGTCCACGGCCATAAAGCCGATATTGTGCCGGTTGCGAGCATATTTCGATCCGGGGTTCCCCAATCCGACAAACAGTTTCATAAGCGCGCCCTTGTCTGATGCTACAGGTTGATGCCACGGTTTGCCCCCTGCTTTCCAGCCCACAGGGCAAAAGAAAACGGGGCCTGGATCAGGCCCCGCTTCAAACTCCAAACACCGGGTCTGGGTTTATTCTTCGGCTGCGTCCTGGCCGACGACTTCAACCTCATCCGCGGCCACTTCTTCGCCTTCCTCATCATCGCTGGACGACAGGCCGGTCGGGGCCGAGATGTTGGCGATCACGAAGTCACGGTCAATGGTCGGCTTGGTGCCTGCGGGCAGGTCAACTGACGAGATGGTGACAACGTCGTTGATGTTCAGACCGGTCAGATCAATGGTGATCTTCTCAGGAATGTCACCAGCGGTGCAGACCAGCTCAACCTCGGGACGGACAACCGTCAGAACGCCGCCCTTCTTGATGCCGGGCGCTTCGTCTTCGTTGACGAACTCAACGGGGATGAACAGCGCGATCTTGGTGGTCCGACGCAGACGCATCAGGTCCAGGTGGGTCGGCAGGTCTTTGACAACGTCACGCTGAACGTCGCGGCAGATGACGCGAACGTCTTCGTGTCCTTCAACCTTCAGGTTCCACAGGGTCGACTTGAAGCGGCCTGCTTTCAGGCGCTTGAACAGAACGTTGAACGGGATGTTGATCGGCAGCGGCTCTTTGTCGCCACCAAAAACAATGCCCGGAACCATGCCGTCGCGGCGTGCTTGACGAGCGGCGCCCTTGCCTGTCCCCGTCCGTTCCAGAGCTACGAGATCAGGAATCTCACCAGCCATGATATATCTCCAATTGTTAGGGCGGGCATCCTCCAAGGCTGTATGCCCGCGTGAAGCCGCGTCCTTAGCTTGATTCATTGGATTTGGAAAGGGCTTTTTCGAGCCATCGTTTTTTTGCGAGGCTCTGCCTCGCGCTCCGGGATATTTGGGGCCAGATGAAGAGCGGATCCAGACTTCATCTGGCTGAAAATATCCCGGGGGAGGCGCCCGGAACGGGCGGCGGGGGCGGAGCCCCCTGACCCAGTGATCACTTTTGCCAACGGCCCCCGAAACCTTCGGGCACCAACAGGTTGTGCGGCCCGACGTCCCCGAGATTGCGTTCACCGCACAGCGCCATTGTTGTGTCGAGTTCCTTGTGGATCACCTCCAGCGCGGTGGTGACACCTTTTTGTCCCATCGCTCCCAGACCATAGACAAAGGCGCGGCCAATATAGGTGCCTTGCGCACCCAGGGCGACGGCTTTCAAGACGTCCTGGCCCGAGCGTATGCCGCTGTCCAAATGGACTTCAACATCATTGCCTACGGCGTCCATGATTTCGGGCAGTACCCGGATTGAACTGAGCGCGCCGTCCAGTTGGCGACCGCCGTGGTTTGAGACAACAATCGCATCCGCGCCCAGTTTGGCGGCTATCTTTGCGTCTTCGGCGTCCAAAATGCCCTTGAGGATCACCTTGCCGCCCCATTGCTCCATCAGCTTTTCGACCTTGTTCCAGTCGAGGCTGGGGTCGAACTGCTCGGCCGTCCACGCGCCAAGGGACGAAGCATCCGATATCCCTTCGACATGGCCGACGATGTTGCCGAATTCGCGGCGCTTGGCGCCCAGCATCTCAATCCCCCAGGACCATTTGGTCATGAGGTTTGCGATGGTTTTGGGCGTCAGCTTTGGTGGTGCAGACAGGCCGTTCTTGAGGTCTTTGTGCCGTTGGCCCAGGATTTGTAGATCCAGTGTAATGACCAACGCGGAACACTGGGCGTCCTTGGCTCGTTGAATGAGGCGGCTGACATAGTCCTGATCTTTCATCGTATAGAGCTGAAACCAGAACGGTTTGGTCGTGTGCTCTGCCACGTCTTCGATCGAGTTGATCGACATGGTGGACAGGGTGAAGGGCACGCCGAACTCCTCGGCGGCTTTGGCGGCCTTGATCTCTCCGTCCGCGTGTTGCATGCCTGTTAGACCGACCGGGGCCAAGGCGACCGGCATTGACACGTCCTGACCAATCATCTGCGATGCGGTTGAACGCCCTGACATATCGACGGCAACCCTTTGCCGTAGGCGGATGTCATCGAAATCCGAGCTGTTGTCGCGGAAGGTCTGCTCGGTCCAGCTGCCGCTTTCCGCATAGTCATAGAACATACGCGGGACACGCCGCTCATAGATGCGTTTGAGGTCTTCTATGTTGGTGATGACGGGCATGAAGCAGGCTTTCGTAGGATTGGTTCACTTTGTTTACCAATCTTTATGCCGCGTCGCAATGTAAGGTTTGAGCAGGATTTTAGTGCGCTAACACAAAACCGCGACTGGGGCCTCCAGGCGCGGTTCATGGTCTTGATGTCGAGCAGGGCAGGGTCAGGCGGAGTGTGCGCCGTCAGATAGGGATTTTACGAAATCCAGAACCTCGGCCACCGGTTTGCCAGCCGCGATCTGGCTGACAATGGCGGATCCCACTACGGCCCCGTCAGCAACGCTTGCAATGGCCTGCGATTTCTCGGGCGTGTTGATGCCAAAGCCGACGATGACGGGCAGGTCTGTGGCGGATTTGATGCGGGCCACTTCGGGGCCGACATTGGTGGCCTGGGCCTCGGCTGCGCCGGTGATACCGGTGATTGAGACATAGTACACAAAGCCGGACGTGTTTTGCAAAACGCGCGGCAGGCGCTTGTCGTCGGTCGTAGGGGTCGCAAGGCGGATGAAGTTCAGGCCTGCAGCCTGCGCAGGCAGGCAGAGTTCATCGTCTTCTTCGGGCGGCAGGTCCACCACAATCAGCCCGTCGATGCCAGCTGCTTTGGCATCGGCCAGAAAGGTATCTACCCCACGGCTGTAGATCGGGTTGTAATATCCCATCAGAACAATCGGCGTCGTGTCATCCGTTTCGCGGAATGCACGGGCCAGGTCCAACGTGCGCTGCAAGGTCATCCCTCCGTCCAGGGCACGCTGACCTGCGGCCTGGATGGTCGGACCATCCGCCATAGGATCGGTGAAAGGCAGGCCAAGCTCGATCACGTCCACACCGGCCCCCGGCAATCCTTTGACGATCTCAAGCGAGGTGTCAAAGTCGGGATCACCAGCCATGATATAGGCAACGAAAGCCTTTTTACCCTCGGCCTTGAGAGCGGCGAACTTGGCGTCGATACGGGTCATCTGCGGTCCTTGCATTCAGGTTTGAACCTGATGTGCAGAAACTTTCGCCGGAAATCAATCCCGACCACTCAGATTGGCCTAGAACCCGTAGTGATACCGCAGGAACAGCGCGTTGACGCCGGGGTTGAAGCTTTCTGTGCTGGCGTTCGACTTGTGAGTGACAGCCAGCGAAATGGCGTTGCCGCTGTCCAAGGTATAGCCAACTCCCAGAAGGCTGCGAATCTGAAAGCCACCGCCCAAGTCATTGTCGCCGTTAGAGGCGTTAAAGTAGCCTGGCATCACACTCAACTCAGCGAACCAGCGATCCGAGAAGGAATAGATGCCCACCAGACCTGCGCCGATATGCGTGTCACCGTCGGTGTCGACAGTCAGGGCTGCACCCAGACCAGCGCTGAAGCGCGTTGCTTCGTGAAACGGGCGATGCTGGTATTCTAGCGAAAAGACGCCCTGATCGTCGCCGTTGCCGTTAGAAAAATCCGCAAAACCCGCGCCAAAGATGACAGATTGGGCCTGTACCGAGGTTGCAGCCACGAGCAAGGCGACAGAAGTAAGTAACGCTTTCATTGGGTTCTTCGTCAATTAATTGTGTGTGTGTTCCTAATTGGGGACCATGACCCGCGCGGTTCAACTCACGCAAGTACAAATACCGTAACGGTTTAGTGAAGCTGCGGTGGCCATCTGCCGGTTGCACCGCTTGGGTTGCGCATTTTCCACAACCCGCCTAGAAGACGCCGTCACATCGCTTCAGGAGGCCGCAATGGGCTTTAAAATGGGAATCGTGGGTCTGCCGAATGTGGGCAAGTCGACCTTGTTCAACGCGCTGACCAAGACTGCCGCGGCGCAAGCGGCGAATTTCCCGTTCTGCACCATCGAGCCGAATGTGGGCGACGTGGCCGTGCCGGACGAGCGTTTGGACAAGCTGGCGGCAATTGCGTTCTCGAAGCAAATCATCCCGACGCGCATGACCTTCGTGGACATCGCCGGTCTGGTGAAGGGGGCGTCAAAGGGCGAGGGGCTGGGCAATCAGTTTCTGGCCAATATCCGTGAGACCGACGCGATCGCCCATGTGTTGCGCTGTTTCGAAGATGGCGATGTGACCCATGTGGATGGCCGTGTCGACCCGGTGGCTGATGCTGACACGATCGAGACCGAACTGATGCTGGCCGATCTGGAAAGCATCGAAAAGCGCCGCGCCAATCTGGTGCGCAAGCTGAAGGGCAACGACAAAGAGGCGCAGCAACAAGACCGCCTGCTGGCCGAAGCGCAGGCTATGCTGGAAAGCGGTAAACCCGCGCGGCTGGTTGAGGTTACGGCCGAGGACGCCAAGGCGTGGAAGATGCTGCAACTGCTGACCACCAAACCGGTTCTGTATGTCTGCAACGTGTCCGAAGAAGAAGCCGCCGAGGGCAATGAATATTCCGCCAAGGTCGCTGAAATGGCTGCCGCGCAGGGCAATTCTCACGTCATCATCAGCGCCAAGATCGAAGAAGAGATTAGCCTGCTGGAAGCAGACGAAGCCGAGATGTTCCTGACCGAGATGGGTTTGGAAGAACCCGGCCTCGACCGTCTGATCCGCGCCGGTTACGACCTGCTCAAGCTGGAAACCTATTTCACCGTCGGCCCGAAAGAGGCCCGGGCCTGGACCATTCGCACCGGCACCGCGGCACCGCAGGCCGCTGGCGTTATCCACGGTGATTTTGAAAAAGGCTTCATCCGCGCCGAGACCATCGCCTATGACGACTACATCGCCGCTAATGGCGAGCAAGGAGCCAAGGAGGCAGGCAAGATGCGCGCCGAGGGCAAGGGCTACATCGTCAAGGACGGCGACGTGATGCACTTTTTGTTTAACAACTGAGCCCGTCTGGCAAACGTCTGTATCAAAGCTTTTCGTTCAGACTGCAATGGCTGATCAGCCACCCGCCGTCAGGTTGCCGGTACAAAACGTTAAGGGATGTCCCGTAACCGGTCGTCCCTTCACTAAAGTGGACAAGGCACCAGCCGATTTGACCGTCGATGCCGGCCTGAACAACCGTAACGATTTTGTCCTCGCCACCTTCCTCAACCCATTCAGAATGGGTAGCTTCTATAGCCTTTCGGCCTTTGGCTGCAGGGCCGTAGGGCGAAAATAGTTGTGCGTCATCCATAAAGAATGACGCACAACCAGTTGCATCTTTTAACCGATAGCAATCAACATACTTGTCATACAATTTCTGAAAAACTTCTACTGCGGTCATCCGAAGCCTCTCCGTGTTGCCCTTGCCGTGTATTACAGGCGAGTTTCTTGAGTAAGACAAGAATGCGTTCAAAGGTATGCTCGCCTGCAGACGGTGCTTTTCCCGCAGGTTAATACGGCTAAAGTGGTCGTCGGCCCGTTATTGGAAAACTCGAATATGATCGAAATCCGCGACCTCCAACTCCTTAGCGCCCTTGCGCGACACCAACATTTCGCCAAGGCAGCTGAGGAATGCGGGATATCGCAGCCCGCGTTCTCGATGCGCATCCGCAATCTTGAGGACCGGTTGGGTGTCTCGATCGTCCGTCGTGCCAACCGGTTTCAGGGCCTCACCGAAGAGGGCGAGATGATGGTTCGTCGGGCACGGCGGATATTGGATGATTCCAAGGCGCTGGAGCAACAAGTGCTGGCCGCGCGGGGAGAGATTACGGGCACGTTGATCCTAGGGGTCATTCCGACGGCGATCGCTTTCACCGGGCGGCTGATCAAGCGTTTGCAGCAGGCGCATCCGCGCATCCTGTCGCGGATTGAGACCATGTCGGCCAGCGCCATTCAGCACCGGCTGGATGAGGGAAGTCTAGACGCGGGCATCACCTATGGCGACAGTATCGGCACCGATCTGCGGCAGGTTCAGCCTCTGTACGAGGAAGCCTATGTGCTGCTTGTGCCCTCGCATATGACCGAACAGACGGGTCCGATCCCCTGGGCACAGGTGGCCGAATTTCCGATCAGCCTGCTTGAGCCGCAGATGCAGAACCGCCGCATTCTGGATCGAATATTCGCCGAACAGGGCCTGCATCCGCATGTGGTGGCGGAAACCAGCGGCTTTACCGCCTCGATGGTCATGGCGCGCGAGGGGCTGGCAGCCACTGTTGTTCCGCGCGTTCTGGTGCGTGCTTTGGGCGATTTGCGGGGCACCAAGGTGCTGCCGCTGGTCGATCCTGTTGTCAGCAAACCGATTTGTCTGGCCACCCTGACCCGCGAGCCCGAATTGCCCACGGTCGAGGCTTTGCGCGCCGTCGTCGCCTCATTGCGGTGATAAGCTGTCGTTATCGTGCGATAGCGATAAGAGATTTGACGATATGCTGGTCTGATGAGACACGGGGCCTTAATCGGAGGGCATCATGGCACCATTAGACACCAAGCCATCAGGCGCACCCAAGGGCGTCTGGAAGTCAGGTAAAGGCAAGGGGCGGCACACGCCCAAAGGCCGTCAGTTCACGGATGAGGCGCAGGCCGAAGTTGCGCGCCTGCTGGGCGCCCGCCCGCGCCGTCGCGATCTGCTGATCGAATTCCTGCATTTGATTCAAGACGAACACGGCCATATCAGCGCCGACCACATCGCCGCCTTGGCGGTCGAGATGCGCATCGGTCAGGCCGAGATTTATGAGACCGCCACCTTTTATGCCCATTTCGATGTGGTGAAAGAGGATGAGACGCCTCCGCCCGCGCTGACGATCCGTGTCTGTGATTCCCTGTCCTGCGAAATGGCCGGTGCCCAGCAGTTGCAGAAGGCGCTGGAGGATGGTCTGGATGCGTCGGAGGTTCGCGTCGTGCGTGCGCCTTGCATGGGTCGTTGTGACACCGCGCCTGTGCTTGAGATCGGTCACAACCATATCGACCACGCGACCCCCGAAAAGGTTCAGGCCGCGATTGCTGCCGATGATACGCATGCGCATCTACCCGACTACGAAACCTTCGCGGCCTATGAGACGAACGGCGGTTACGCCAAGCTGAAAGAGCTGCGCGACATCGGTGATTGGGAGCAGGTGCAGGAAGACGTCCTGTCCTCAGGCCTGCGTGGTCTGGGCGGTGCGGGTTTCCCGTCGGGCAAGAAATGGGGCTTTGTTCGCATGAACGAAGGCACCCGCTATCTGGCCGTGAACGGCGACGAAGGCGAGCCCGGCACGTTCAAGGACCGCTACTATCTTGAGCGCACGCCGCACGTTTTCCTTGAGGGCATGCTGATCGCCGCATGGGCGGTCGAGGCCGAGACCTGCTTTATCTACATGCGCGACGAATACCCGGCGGTGCTGGAAATCCTGCACCGTGAGATTGCCGCGCTGGAGCAGGCCGGTATCGTTGCGCCCGGCTATATTGACCTGCGTCGGGGTGCTGGTGCGTACATCTGCGGTGAAGAATCCGCGATGATCGAATCCATCGAGGGCAAAAAGGGCCTGCCGCGCCACCGTCCTCCGTTCGTGGCCCAGGTCGGCGTGTTCAACCGCCCGACCTTGGTCCACAACGTCGAGACGCTGTATTGGGTGTCGAAAATCTGCCGCGAGGGCCCGCAGGTTCTGAATTCAGTTGAAAAGAATGGCCGTAAGGGCCTGCGTAGCTACTCGGTCTCGGGCCGTGTCGCGAAGCCGGGTGTTTACTTGTTGCCCGCAGGTTCGACCATTCTTGACGTGATTGATGCCGCCGGTGGCATGGCGGACGGCCATGTATTCAAGGCGTATCAACCGGGCGGGCCGTCGTCAGGTCTTCTCCCCTCCCATATTGACGACGTCCCGCTCGACTTTGACACGTTGCAGCCGCTGGGCACGTTCATCGGGTCGGCTGCCGTGGTGGTTCTGTCCGATCAGGACACGGCCCGCGATGCGGCGCTGAACATGCTGCGGTTTTTCGAGGATGAAAGCTGTGGTCAGTGTACGCCCTGCCGCGCAGGCTGTGAAAAGGCGGTCAAGCTGATGCAGGCCGACAAGTGGGACACCGATCTGCTCGAGGATCTGTGTCAGGTGATGGGCGACGCCTCGATCTGCGGTCTGGGGCAGGCGGCTCCGAACCCGATCCGCCTTGTCATCAAACATTTCGCTGACGAAATCTGAAGGGAGACAGAGCCATGCTAGACGCAAGCCCAAACAAGACCGTCACCTTCAACCTGAACGGCGAAGATGTCACCGTGCCCGAAGGCTGGACCATCTGGGAAGCTGCCAAAGGGCAGGGGTTCACCATTCCGCACCTGTGCCACAAGCCGCAGCCCGGCTATCGCCCGGACGGCAACTGCCGCGCCTGCATGGTCGAGGTGGAAGGTGAGCGCACTCTGGTCGCCTCGTGTATTCGTCCTGCGGCGGACGGTATGGTGGTCAAGACTGACAGTGACCGCGCCGAGAAATCACGCGCCATGGTCATGGAACTGCTGGTCGCTGATCAGCCGGAGGAAGCGCATGACACTTCCAGCCACTTCTGGGATATGGCCAAGCTGAACGATGTAACGGGCAGCCGGTTCCCGGCTAAAGAAGCCGAGAAAATCCCGCTGCTGGATGACAGCCACGTTGCTATGCGCGTCAATCTGGACGCCTGCATCAACTGCAATCTCTGCGTCCGTGCCTGCCGCGAGGTTCAGGTGAATGACGTGATCGGCATGGCCGGTCGTGGCCATACTGCGCAGGTGGTGTTCGACCAGAACGACCCGATGGGCGATTCGACCTGTGTAGCCTGTGGTGAATGCGTTCAGGCTTGCCCCACCGGCGCGCTGATGCCTGCCACCGTTCTGGACGATCAGCAGAAGGGCGACAGCAAGGATTATGACAGCGAAACCGAAAGCGTCTGCCCGTTCTGTGGTGTGGGCTGTAAGGTCTCGCTGAAGGTTAAGGACGGCAAGGTCAAATACGTCGAGGGCATCAATGGCCCCGCCAACGAAGGCCGTCTGTGTGTCAAAGGCCGTTTTGGCTTTGATTACATCCACCACCCGCACCGTTTGACCAAGCCGCTGATCCGGCGCGAGGACGCGCCTGCCAAGGGGCTGAATGTCGATCCCGCGAACCTGTCGACCCATTTCCGCGAAGCGACATGGGAAGAGGCGATGGATCTGGCCGCCTCCAAACTGGTGGCCCTGCGCGACGAAGACCCGCGCAGCGTGGCCGGTTTCGGCTCGGCCAAATGCACCAACGAAGAAGCCTATCTATTCCAGAAGTTCATCCGTCAGGGGTTCAAGCATAACAATGTCGACCACTGCACCCGTCTGTGCCACGCGTCGTCTGTGGCAGCGCTGATTGAAAATGTCGGATCAGGTGCGGTGACAGCTGCGTTCAACGATATCAAGGACGCTGATGTGGCGATCATCATCGGGTCGAACCCGATTGAAAACCATCCCGTCGCGGCAACGTATTTCAAACAATTCGCCAAACGCGGCGGCAAGCTGATCGTAATGGATCCGCGCGGCGTCGGCATGCGCAAGTTTGCCGATGAGATGCTGCAATTCCGCCCCGGGGCAGATGTCTCGATGCTCAACGCGATCATGAACGTGATCGTCGAGGAAGAGCTTTACGACAGCCAGTACATCCACCGCTGGACCGAGAACTGGGAAGCGGAGAAAGAGCATCTGCGCCAGTTTACGCCCGAAGCAATGGCCCCGATCTGCGGTATCGAAGCCGATCAGCTGCGCCGCGTCGCGCGCACTTTTGCGCAGGCCAAGGCCGGTCTGATTTTTTGGGGGATGGGCGTCAGTCAGCACATCCATGGCACGGATAATTCGCGCTGCCTGATCTCGCTGGCCCTGATGACCGGCAACGTTGGAAAACCCGGCGCAGGTCTGCACCCGCTGCGCGGTCAGAACAACGTGCAAGGTGCCTCGGACGCGGGTCTGATCCCGATGTTCCTGCCCGACTATCAGACTGTGACTGACGATGGCATTCGCGCCAAGTTCATCGAGGTTTGGAACTCGGACGACTTCTCGAACGAGAAGGGTCTGACGGTGACCGAGATCATCGACCAAGCCTACCAGGGCAACATCAAGGGTATGTACATCATGGGTGAAAACCCGGCCATGTCTGACCCGGATGTGAACCACGCCCGCGATGCGCTGGCCAAGTTGGACCTGATGATCGTGCAGGATATCTTCCTGACCGAGACAGCGAACTATGCCGACATCATCCTGCCTGCCTCGGCGCTGTATGAAAAGAACGGCACCGTGTCGAACACCAACCGTCAGGTGCAGCGGGTGCGCCCCGCCGTGCCGCCTCCGGGTGAGGCGCGCGAGGACTGGGCGATCACTGTTGAACTAGCGCAGCGCATCGGGCTGAACTGGGGCTACACGGACGTGTCTCAGGTGTTTGATGAGATGAAGCTGACAATGGCATCGCTCGATAACATCACTTGGGATCGACTGAAGTCCGAGACGATCACCTATCCGTCTCTGTCCGAAACCGATCCTGGTCAGTCCATCGTGTTTGGTGATGGCTTCCCGCGATCGGACGGTAAGGCCAAGTTCACCCCGGCAAGCGTTATCCCGCCGGATGAAGCCCCGGATGACGAATACCCGATGATCGCCACTACGGGCCGTCAGCTGGAACACTGGCACACCGGGTCGATGACGCGCCGCTCGAACGTTCTGGACGCGGTTGAGCCCGAGGCGAACTGTTCGATGAACCCCCGAACGCTTAAGTTGATGGGGATCGAGCCGGGCGAGACAATCCGACTGACGACCCGTCGCGGCAGCATCGACATCATGGTGCGCGCCGACCGTGCGATTGCCGAGGATATGGTGTTCATCCCCTTCGCCTACGTCGAGGCGGCGGCCAACATCCTGACCAACTCGGCTATCGACCCTTATGGCAAAATCCCCGAGTTCAAGTTCTCGGCCATCAGGGTAGAAAAGATCGAAGACGCTATCGCGGCGGAATAACCGAACAAAGGCGGCCCTTATGGCCGCCTTTAACTTTTCTTGACAGCAGGGTTCGTGCGTCCAAACATGCCGCCCTGTTGCGAGGATGATGCAGATGACAGAACCGTTAAGCGGGCATGACGGCCCCTATGATGCGCCGGTCGAGATTCGGGGCTTTGAAGTGCTGCCCGAATGGATCGACTATAACGGCCATATGAATGTGGGCTACTACGGCGTTGCGTTCGACATGGCGCTCGAGCGGCTGATGGTGGATCATCTGGGCTTGGGTGAGGTGCAGGTCAACGCGCTGGGGCAGGGACCCTATGTGCTGCAATCGCAGATGTCCTTCCTGCAAGAGGTGCTCGAGGGGCAGCCTCTGACATTTCGTATCCGCATGTTGGATGCCGATCACAAGCGCGGGCATTATTTTGCCGAAATGCTGTCAGACACGGGAGAGGTTTGCGCCACGCAAGAGGCGTTGTTCATGAATGTCAGCCACACCACCGGTCGGTCTGAGGCGTATCCAGAGTGGGCCGCCGCCCGGTTGGCCCAAATGGTGCGCGACCACGCGGGGCTTACGCCTGCGCCGCAGGTCGGTCAGCCGATTGGTATCCGCCGTCAGTAGTCGCGTTGAAAGAACATGCCGATCCCTGTCTCACCCTGTCCGTCGACAGTGCCGCGCACGGTGAAGTTATCCGTCACGTCCAGGTTCAGGTTCACCTCGGTGTCACCTTCGGTGTTCACGGTGAAATCGGTATAGAGGTTGTCGCTCAGATACGCGCCTGCGCCCAGGCGTCCAGCGCCGCCCTCGGTGGCGCCGATATCAACTGTATCAACTCCGGTGCTGTCGCGCAGGCCTTTGGTCGCGTCCCCGCCCGCCCCGCTGAGCTGCGCCAATGACGCGGCCATCTGGGCGATGACAAAGGGCGACAATTCCGAGAACCGGTTGCCGAACAGCAGGATCGCCAACGCCTCTTCTGCAGGGCGCTCGGGGTCTGAGAATACATTGACCTCGGGCGCATCCAGCGGGCCTGCGATCTCGATTGTCGCGGTGCCCTCTGATGTGCTGGTCGAGGATGCGAACTCGATATAGGGCGTCAGGTCGCCTTGCAGGGTTACGACCCCCTTGGTCAGGGCCAGACGGCGGCCAAGGATGTCCAAGTTACCTCGGATCAGCTCGATCTGACCGGATGGGACCACGGAACTGGTTGTCCCGCCAATGAACAAACGCCCACCCAGCTCTGCATTTACGCCGCGACCGCGCACGAACACCGCCTTCGGAGCCAGCAGTGAAACATCAAGCGCGATGCGCGAGTCGCTTTGGGTGGCCTCCTCGTCCACGATCAAACCAGCGCGTTCCCGCGTCAGGTAGCTGGCCGGGCTTTCCCCGACATGTTCGATATTCGGGATCGGCGCGGCACCTACGGCGCCGGACGCCGCAGCAAGATTGATATTGGTTTCGCCGAAATTGATCTGGCCTGAAACGGCACTGTTGGCAGCCAGAGCGCCGGTCAGCGCGATCTGACCGTTCAGCGATGTTTCGAATAAGAGCTGATCTGTCAGCACCAGATTGTTCAGCGTCGTCGTCACATTGACGTTGAAGGGCGGGGTCAGGTCAATCGGTCCGGACACGTTGAAACTGCCACCCGAGCGCGGGCCGCCGGTTATCGCAATGGTTGCCCGGCTTTGCGCTAATGTTACCGTTCCGTCGATCCCGGTGAAGGTCTGTCCTGCGGTTGGCAGCGCCAGCGAGGTGCCGTTGGTGGTGATTGTCCCGCTCAGCGCATCCAGCGCGGGCTTGCCCTTGAGCGCCACGTCAAACTGGGCCGTGCCGTCGATCTTGTTGGGCGAGATGAACAGGTTCGCGATGCCGATATTGACACCGCCCACGGCCTTCAAATCGGCTTCGCCCGAGGTTTCATCGAACGTACCCGACAAAGTGCTGTTAATTTGTGCCGGACCTTCGGTGTTGGAATCGATGGTCCAGACCCCGTTCTGCCGCTTTGCCGTGCCGCTTGTGGCGACTGAGCCAGGGAACTCTGGCAGGAACCGCTCGATCCGGTTGAACTTGGCGTCAAAGTCAAAATCCGCCGAACCGTCCGCGTCTACCGACCCGATCAATGACGCGTAGGAGCTGTCGGGACCACTCAGGGTTGTCGTGCCCTCGACGCCATCCGCGGTGGGTGCGACATTGCCGGTCAATGTTAGCGGCCCTGACAGGATGTCCGTGATCCGCGCTAGGTCATCCAGCTGAACCGAATAATTCAGCCCGCCCGACTGACGCGCCACCTTGCCCGACGCATCGGCCGAGATTGCGGTGCCCTTCAGGCGAAAGGTTCTGACATCCAAGCCTTCGTCGCTGTTTTGGGCGTCCACAGACAGGGTCGTGCGGCCCTGAATTAGGCGGTCCACAAGGTCCATTCCAATCTGGATATTGTCGGCATCCACATCACCTTGCACATCAAAAGCGCGGCTCGATAGGTCGCCGCTGCCCGTCAAATTGGCGTTGACAACACCGGTCAGTTCCCGATCCGCAATGCCCGAGAAAAGCGACAGGTCGGGCACGACCAACTGCACCGTCCCTTCACCCGAAGGCGCGTCCGTTGGGTTGTTGACCGTCGCCTGTACCTGCGCACGCAGCGCTGTGCCGTTCACGGTTGCTTTGCGAATTTCAATCTTGTCGAGCGAACGCGCGCCATCCCACAGAATCGTGGTTTGCCCGGTCAGCAATGGATCGTAATCGGCCAAGCCGGTCTGTAGATCGCGCGCGACGATGTTGAGCGTACCGTCGAATTCTTGTGTTTGCGCGGTGCCCTGGCCCGCGAACTCGGCCCGGACAGAGCCGCCCAGATCATGTTGGGCCAACCTGGAAAAGACCGACAGATCCGGGGCGTTGACTTTTGCCTGACCGTCAATTGTCAGGTTTCCATCTGGTGTCGTGACATTGCCACTGGCCTCGACCTGCGCGGCGGAACTGTCCAGAGCGAAGGTACGCACCGTGATGCCGTCCGCCCCCCGCTGACCGTCCAGCGTGACGATGGTGTTGCCGGTGATAATCGGGTCGATATCCTCGCGCCCAGTCGACAGGTCGGCCCCCTCAACGGTCAGTTTGCCGTCAAAGCTGCCATCAAGCGGGGATCCTTTGCCCTCGACTCGCGCCGTGATCTGACCGCCCAGTTCCATCTGCGCCAGATCGGAAAAGCGCGACAGGTCGGTTGCGTTCAACTCGGCCGAGCCATCGATGCTGAGCCCGCTGTTCAGGCCGTTGACCAGCGCATCCAGCGCCAGATCATAGTCCGAGCCGATCAGCTCGAACCCGGACAGGTTCAAGGACTGATCGCTGCCATAGTCGAACTGTCCGTCCAATATGATCCGCTGCCCCAAAGCGGCGTTCAGGGCGGGATCGTTCAGGTCAATGCCGGAAACACTGGCCTGAAGATCGCCGCTGACCGCAAAGCCCTCGTCCTGATCCAGAACGCCCTGAGCGGTAATGCGCGCGTTTTGCAGATTGGCTTGCGGTGCGTTCAGCCCGTTGGCCGTCAGGCTGAGATCCCACAGATTGCCGTTTTTCCGGTCAAACAGCGCCGAAATCTGTGCCGCTTTGATCGACGTATCCCCACCTGCGACGGGTAGGGTCACGGATTGCCCGTCGGGCGGGGTGATCCGCCCTTGCAGGGCCGCCAGTTGCAAAGCGCTGCCTTCGCCCAGTTGCAATTCCCCTTTCAGGCTCAGAGCCTGCGTCGTCAGTTCAAGGTCCGATACTTCCAGAGCGCCGTCGGGTTTGGTCTGCCCGTCGACGAACAGGCGGGTCTCGGGGCCAAAGAACGGGTCAATCTCGGCGGTCAGAAACGGGGTCAGGTCGCCGCTGAGGTTGGTGGTGAAGGCGATACCCTGATCGGCCTCAGCCGCGCGCAGGCGCACTTGGCCCGAAACGCGCTGCTTGTTATCGCTGCTCAGCCCGATATCGGCAGTAAAATCCGTCAGCGGGCCTGATCCCTTGGCCGTCAACCCAATCGGCGGGCTGTCAGGGATTTTCAGCGCGGTCGATATGAGCCCGCCCGACGCCTCGATCACCTGCAAATCCAGTGTGATCTGGCTCGAGTCGTTCTGGAATCCAGCGGTCAGCTTGATCTCATCCCCGGCGCGATCCAGCCGGGTGATGTCCAGATTGGTGTCCATCGTTCCGTCGGCCAGAGACAGATTTCCAGTGACAGACAGATCGGCCGCCACACCGATTAGAGGCTCGCCCAAGGCCAGCTCATCCACCCGAATCTCGCCGATCTCAATGGAAACCGGCAATTCAGGAAGTTGAAAGGGCTGTGTCTCAGCCGAAGCGGCGGGCTCTTCCGTTGTCGTCGCCCCCGGCGCGCGGGCGATGTCAATTTCCTGCGCTGTCAGTGCATTGACCGAAAACCGTCCCCGGATCAGGGCCAGTCGGTTCCAATCAAGCTGGGCGTCCTTGATGGTCAGCCAGACACCTTCATCATCGGCGACAGTGATTTCCTCGATCGTGGCACGGGCGCTGAGCGCGCCTTGCAGGCCCTTGACCGTTACGTTCTGATTGTCGCCCGACAATGTGTCCTGCAAGAAGGTCTCGAGCATACTGCCGCCGCCGTCTTCCTGCGCGAATACCGGCGGTGCGATTGCGATCAGAGTGGCACTGACAATCGTATATGAAGTGCGTCGTATCAAAATGCCTGTCCGATCCCGATATAGAATTGCAGACCATTGCCCGTGTCACCCTGAACCGGCACAGCCAGATCAAGCCGCAACGGGCCAAAGCCGCCCAAATCGTACCTGACCCCCAGACCAGCCCCCGAATGGGAATTCGCCGTGCTGGTCACAAAAGCTGTCGTATCGACCGCCCCGTAGTCATAAAACCCAACCAACGAGATAGTATCAGTGATTTTACCACGAACTTCGCCCGAAAGCCCCAAAAACGACTTGCCGCCTGCGACCTCATCTCCGACGGGGATACCAAGGCTTTCAAAGGGCTGCCCGCGAACAGTGCCTGCACCGCCAGAATAGAACAGGAAGTCCGGGGTCACACCGTCCAGCGAGGGGCCGATGACTGAGCCGATTTGCACCCGACCCGCCAGAACGATGCGCCCGTCGGTTCCAAGGCTGGTATAGCTGCGCGCATCCGCGAAGAAGCGGGCACCTGTTTCCGTGCCTGACAGTCCAACAAATGGCATAGCCTGCGCATCCAGATAGAACCCGCGCGTGGCGCTGACCTTACTGTCGCGTTCATCCCACTCGGCGCGGAACGGAAGGATGAAATATCTGAATTTGCGCCCATCGCCGAAGGCGTCGTCTGCGTTTGACAACTGGAACCCCGCCGAAGCTTCGGCATAAAGCCGGTCCGAGAAGGTCCGGCGTGCACCATATGCCAGCGAGGTGATTGACACACTGTAGTTGTCCGTATTGCGGCGGTCGATCAGGGCATTCCAGAAGGTGCTGTCATCGGGGCCAAGCCGGTCTGGCTGGTCCAGTCGCAAGCCGATCCGGCCATCCAAGTCCTCGGACCCGCCGATGTTGCGCAATGCAGCTTCAAAACGCAGACGCTCGGCGCGTTTGAACACGTTGCGGTGTGTCCAGGTGGCGGTCAGGTCGATCCCATCGCGCGAGGCTATTTCGAAACCCAGCGTCAGGCGGCGCCTGGGCAGGTCTTCGAAATAGACGTCGAAATCCAACGTGCCGTCGGCGTTCGGGGTTTCACGCTCTTCGATGGCGACCACATTGAACGTTCCGGTCCTGCGCAATCGGGTGCCGACCTTCTGGATTTCTTCGGGTGAATAGACCTGACCCGAGGGGAAACCCGCGATCTTTTCGATCGAAGAGTGTTTGACGTCAGAATCACCCAGAATGAACATTTCGCCAAATCTCAGGCGCGGACCGGGATCGACGTCGATCTCTGCGTCCAGCCGGGCCTGTGGGTGGCGCGCGATCACCTTTTGCCCGGCGACATCGGCCTTGGCATGACCCACGTTGCGCCAGCCCTGAACACCGGCCGAGGCCGCGCGCTGGATGGCCCCAGTCGAGGCGGGTTTGCCAATCGCAAAATCCTCGGGCAAGACGGTTTCCGGCGCAATCGGTCGCAAGGTCGCCTCGCCAAAACGGTAGGAGGGGCCCGTTGCCACGGTAATCACCGCGCGGTCTATCTTGGCCGGGACGCTGAGCGAGCTGAGCTCTGCTGCTTCCTGACCATCCAGCTTGATGCTGACTTCCGGGCTGAAATATCCCTCATCATACATGATCTGGACGATGGTCCGGTAATCCGACAGGGCAGCGGACAGGATTTCCAGAGGAGTATCCAACCCGCGGGATTCTGCGGTGGTAACCGAAGATGTCTTCTCGATCCGGTCAACCAACTCTTGCGGAGCGCCTGGCGCGACCAGCGAGGTTTCCAGAGCGGACAGTCCGGTCGGCATTGCGGCAGCCACGATGCCCAGTAACAAGTTTTTAGAAAAGCGCAGCCTGCTTCCCTGCATCTGTTGGCTCCAACTGCCCAAAAACGAACGCAATATTGCTGCCTAATGAAGGGTGACAGCTCTTTCTGAACAGTTAGATCATCAGTCGCTGCGTTGGGAAAGAAATTATCGAATATGTACTGGGAATTGCAGTCGGGTGTGGTGGCCAAGACCCTACGCATTGGTGCTAGAGGACCGTATTGAATGGTAGTGGCGCGTTAAATTGGTGATATTGGGCCGCATCGCGGCAGGTCGCGCAAAAGCGCCATATGAATTCAATGGGCGGGTGCTCGTCAGCGTCACGTTGGTCTGCGACCCGGAGGGTGCTGTAGCTGGTCCGCGATTTTTAGCTTGCAGCCATTAGCTGCGCGACATCCAGCATCCGGGCGGAAAAGCCCCATTCATTGTCGTACCAGCCGAATACGCGGACCTGGTGTTCTCCGATTTGACGCGTCTCGGGGCCAGCGATCACCAGAGACTCGGGGCGCGTGCGCAAATCCGATGAGACCAGAGGTTCATCCGTCCAGCCCAGAACCGGCGATTGTGCCACGACCTCTCGCAGCGCTGTTTCGAAAATTTTGGCCGACATACCGCGTTCCAGCGTCACGATCAGATCGACTGCTGACACGCTGGCCGTGGGAACCCGTACCGCCGCGCCCGAGATACGGCCCGCAAGATGGGGCAAAACCTCGTCGATCAGATGCATGGCGCTGGTGGTTGTCGGAACCATCGACAGCGCCCCCGCCCGCGACCGGGTCAGGTCACCGCGGGGCGCGTCCACCATGGGCTGGCTGTTGGTATAACAGTGAATGGTGGTCATGTGCCCGGAAACGACGCCGCCGATCCCGTCCAGCACCTTGACCAGAGGCGCCAACCCGTTGGTCGTGCACGAGGCATTCGAAACGATGCGCGCAGACCCAAGCTGATCTTCGTTTGCTCCAAGAACAATCGTAACTTCGGTCGCAGGTGATGGGCCCGAGATCAAGACCTTGCCTGCACCTGCCACCAACCCTTGACCAGCCACATCCGAAGTTCGGGCAACGCCGGTGCAATCCATCAGCACATCCACGCCTGTCAGATCAACGCGCGACAGGTCGGGGCTGTGCGTCACGGGAATCCTGCGCCCGTCCACGACCAAATGGGCGTCGTCCTGATCTACCTGTCCCGCATAGGGGCCAAAGGTGCTGTCATATTTGAACAGATAGGCACAGGTCTCCAGCGGTGCGATATCGTTGATCAGCACCAGGTCGATACCATTGTCCTGCGGCATGGCCAGCAGCTGCCGCAGGATCGTGCGGCCAATGCGGCCGAATCCGTTGATCGCAAGTTTCATGCGCAAGCTATGGCAGCGCGTTGCGTTGACCTCAATGCCCGTTTTGTGCCGGGTTCAGTTACAGCTAACTTGGGAAAAGAACTGGCCCGAGATGTTCTGATACATGCTGGATACGATGGGTTTGCACCCGGTGGCCTGCTGGATCGCCGCAATGGCCTGTAGCGTGCGCAGTCGCGGCGGCGGGCCAAATGGATTGAGGTTATTGTTGTCCCGCGTCGCACGATATACGATCGGACCATCCGAGACTTGCGTGATCGCCCAGGTACGGCTGAAGACCGAGACGGACTTGGTCTCTTCCTTGGCGACAACAGGGGTTGCGTCAAAAGCCGTCAAGCCGATGACAGCGGCCAGCGCCAACAGGGATCCACGCAGTACCATTGAACAATCTCCAGTGCTAAAAAACTACACGTATTTCACCAGATTCAACTCATCCTGTGAAGCCCTGCGCCAAAGAAACCGCTCGGAAACACACTGTTTTTACAGGGTTATGGGCATGCGACGCTACTTGTCCCAGAAGGTCGGGTATCAAAAACGTCCTGAAAAGCTGGAATGTGCGGCTTGCGGGCAGGGAATGTGAGGGTGATGAGCGCGCAAATCTGGACCAGAGCCAAGCAGCGGCTTTGGAATTTGGGTCGTACCTATTGCGAAGGGTTCCGATGCCTTGGGGCGGGGACGGCTGTGTTTGACTGATGGGCGCGGCGGGGGCTTGGACGCACGGTCAGAGCCTGTATAGTGTTGATTGCAAATTCATTTCGAAAAAGAAGAGGCAGCTATGATGGCCCGGATTATTTCAGCTACGGTTTTGGCGGTGGCGTTGACCGCCGGCACGTTGAGCGATGCGAAACCATTGTCGCGGATCATCGCAGAAATGGGGCTGAGCCCTGACGATTTCAAAGTCGTCAATGCGACGGCAGACGCGATGCTTGAATCCGGCAGGCCGCAAGTAGGGGCAGAACAAAGCTGGAGCAATCCCGAAAGTGGGTCCAAAGGCACAATTCGGGTGCAAGGCGTGCGCGACAATTGCGTGCAACTGCAACACTTTATCCAGCCCGACGGCACCGATCAAACGCGTGAGGTAGGCACACAGCGTTGCCGCAGCGCGGACGGCAAGTGGATTTTGACCCCTTGAACCGCCATCAATAGCCGCGTGTGCGGTCTACCTCATGAAGCAGGGGCGATCCTGCATTCAGCCGCCGGTAATTCTCGGCCACATCAGCCAATGCGTCGCCCAAATGCCAACCCGAAACATGCGGGGTGATCGTGACACCGGAATGGGACCAGAGCGGGCTGTTCGACGGAAGCGGCTCGGTGCTTGTCACGTCCAGAACCGCGTGAGCCGGGCGGCCCACATCCAGCGCGTCAATCAGGGCCGCCTCGTCGATCAGGTCCCCGCGTCCAGCATTCAACAGCTGGCTACCCGGTTTCATAGTCCCCAGTATGTCGGCATCAAACAGGCCCTTGGTTTCAGGGGTCGAGGGCAAGATCGCGCAGACATGATCACATTGCCCCAGCAGTTCGGGTAGAGCATCATCGCCGTGAAGGCAGGTTACGCCGCCAATTTCTTTGGGCGAGCGGCTCCACCCCAAAACTTGAAAGCCGATTGCGCGCAGCATCAGGGCGCTGCGTGACCCGATATGCCCCAGCCCCAGTACGCCGACCGTGGTATCGGGCGAATAGCCGGGCTCTTTTGGCAGCCATTCGGCTCGGGTCTGGGCGGCTTCGTAAAAAGGCATGTGGCGCTGGTGGCGTAGAACATAGGCCACGAACCACTCGGCAATGCCTTGCGCGGGCGCATCCGGTTTCAACCTTGCGATGCGGACGTGGTCTGGCAGATTTGGGTTGCCCACAATCGTTTCAACCCCTGCACCAAGCTTTTGCACCAGTTTAAGGTTGGGCAATTCTTTTAAGCGCGCGTCTCGCAGTCCAGCCACAGCCACCATGGTAATCTGATCCGCATCGCCGATCGTATCGGGCGTCCGCACATCCAGATCAGGGTCCACAGCCCGAATGTCACGAGCGATATCCGCATCACCCATCCAGCCGGTTAACCCGGTTTCGATCAACAGCGCCATATTTGTCTCCACCTACTAATTTGATTGAGTTGACGTTTCGTCACCCAACTGGACATCATGTCGGCAGCTAAGTCATTCTCAGGCCGAAGGTAAAGCCCGTCTGCCGGGTGCAAGGAGGAAGCCCATGAACATGTCATTCACCCTGCGCGAGGAAAACCGCGCTCTGCTGCAACGGGTGGTCGAGATGATCCGTGACGAGGTGATGCCGCTGGAGGCAGAATATCAGGGCGAAATCGCCAAGGGCAACCGCTGGCAATATACCGAAAGACAGGCCGAGATTTTGGAAGGTCTGAAAGCCAAGGCCAAGGCGGCGGGGCTGTGGAACTTCTGGCTGACGGATAGCGAGAAGGGGATTGGGCTGACCACGGTCGAATATGCCTTTTTCGCTGAAGAGATGGGCAAGACCCCGTTGGGGGCCGAGGTGTTCAACTGCTCTGCGCCTGATACCGGCAACATGGAGGTGTTCGAACGCTACGGCTCGGAAAAGATGAAAGAGCAGTGGCTGAAGCCTCTGCTGGACGGCCAGATTCGCTCGGCTTATCTGATGACGGAACCAGATGTGGCCTCGTCGGATGCCACGAATGTGTCGATGTCCTGTGTTCGGGACGGGGACGACTATGTTCTGAACGGCGAAAAGTGGTGGTCGTCGGGGGCGGGCGATCCGCGCTGCAAGGTCTATATCGTGATGGTTAAGACCGCAGGCGAGGAACAGCCCAAGCACCAGCGTCAATCGATGATCGTCGTGCCAGCCGACACGCCGGGGATCGAGGTTCTGCGCCCGATGGAAGTTTATTGCCATGACGATGCGCCCCATGGGCATATGCATATCCGGTTCACCAATGTGCGCGTTCCTGCAGAAAACATCCTGCTGGGCGAAGGGCGTGGATTCGAGATCGCGCAGGGCCGTCTGGGGCCGGGACGTATCCACCACTGCATGCGCGCCATCGGTCAGGCAGAAAGCGCGCTGGAACAGATGTGCAAAAGGTCGCTTCAGCGCGAGGCATTTGGCAAGAAACTGGCGCAGCTTGGGGCGAATTTCGATATCATCGCCGAATGCCGGATGGAGATCGAGATGGCCCGCCTGCTGTGCCTGAAGGCCGCGTGGTACATGGATCAGGGCGATGCGCGGGCCGCTGCGCCGTGGATCAGCCAGATCAAGGTCGTGGCCCCTCGGGTCGCGTTGAAGGTGATTGACGAGGCGGTCCAGATGTTTGGTGCGCAAGGGATCAGTCAGGATACGCCGTTGGCCACGGCCTGGACCCACGTGCGCACGCTGCGTCTGGCCGATGGGCCGGATGCAGTGCACCGCCGTCAGGTCGCGCGGGCCGAGTTGAAGAAACACACGCAGGAAAAGGTGTAAGCATCGGTATGCAGGCAGAGCTCGACGGGAGCCAACCCGCCTATTTCCAAATCAGCCCGGATGGCGCATTTGTGGGCAATGACGCGGCTCGGGGACCTTGGTCCGCCGATCACTGCCATGCGGGTCCCGTCAGCGGCCTGATCGTGCGCGCAGCCGAAACCGAGGTCGGGCCCGAGAAGATGCTGACCCGACTGACAGTAGACTTGTTGCGCCCGCTACCGCTGGCCGGACTGCGTGTCGCCGCCGAAACGACCCGCCGCACCAAGACATTGGCTACCACGCGGGTGACGGTGCATGACCTTGACGACACGCTTTGCGCGACGGCCACGACCATGCATCTGGTGCGCCGTGACCTTGGCCCCGTTGCGAATGTGACCATGCTGCCGCCGCAGTTGGAGGACGCAGTGACCGGGCCGTTTCCGATTGGTGAGACCCGCCACAACCTGCCCGGTTTCGCCAATCACTCTGACATCCTCTACCCCAAAGGCGGCAATCAGGGTCCAGGGCCCAAAACCATCTGGATGCGGACGCCGCCGCTGTTGGCGGACGAAACGCAATCTCCTATCCAGGCGCTCTGTCCGCTGGCCGATTGCGGCAACGGTATTTCGTGGAACGCGCCGACAACCGAGATGGGCTTCATGAACACTGACCTGACGGTTCAAATCCACCGCGAACCGGTCTCGGACTGGCTGGCGTCAGAGTCGGTCTGCCATTGGCAGCCATCGGGTATCGGCATGTCGCAGTCGGTTTTGTTCGACACCCAAGGCCCCGTGGGCACGGCCCTGCAAACACTGGTTCTGTTTCCTCCGGCCTGAAGGTGCGCCGGTTTCTGCGCGTTGGCTTGAATGTGCATTGTCGCGGCGGGGACAAGGCCCTATCTTCCGATCATGCGTTTGTTGATCTCCTTGTTGACCTGTTGCCTGCCGATCCCGGCATTGGCCCACCCTCATGTTTTCATCGACACGGGGCTGGAGTTTATCGTGGATGACGCGGGCAACCTGACCCATGTGCGCGTCACTTGGGCCTATGATGAGCTGTATTCCCTGTTCGAGCTTGAAGACAGAAAGCTGGATCAAGATGGTGATGGTCTGCTGAGCGAAAGCGAGCAGGCGTTTTTGGCCGGGTTCGACGCCCAATGGCTGGAAGGCTACAACGGTGATCTGGTTCTTTGGTCCGAGGGGCGCATCGTACCTTTGTCGGGTCCGGCAGAGCCCACGGCCACCACCGAAAATGGCCGCATCGTCTCGACCCACCTGAGGGCGGTTGAGGGCGCACCAGTGGCGGCATCGGCGCTTTCAGCCAAAGCGTTCGACGAGACCTACTACACCGCCTACGAAGTGACACGCCCTGTGACGGTCACGGGAAATATATCGTGCAATATCGAAAAGATTGTTCCCGACATTGACGGCCAGCTTGCGCAGATGCGGGCGTTCCTTCTGACATTGGATGCCGATTATGATCTTGAGGAAAACGATATCCCGCTGGTGGGCGAAGACTTTGCGACTGAGATCCGCGTTTCATGTCCAAGTACCTGATTGTCCCTGTCGCCTTGGCTTTGGGCCTGCTGTTGTGGTTCTGGGGCAGCGGAGGGTTTGACAACCTCGCCGCTTGGGCCGCCGGGGAACAGCGGGAATTTCAGAACCAGATCGCCCGATCCCTGCGTGCTGCGCGGGCAGAACAGCCTCAGGCCGTAGCCACTCTGTTGACCGTATGTTTCGCCTATGGGTTTTTTCACGCCATCGGTCCCGGTCACGGCAAGGTGCTGATCGGAGGCTATGGACTGGGCCGCAACGTCGCCTTTTGGCGTTTGTCTGCGATCAGCGTGCTGTCCAGTCTGGGCCAGGCCGTCACGGCTGTTGTGCTGGTTTATGCGGGTGTTCTGGTGTTCCAGATGTCGCGGGACAGTCTGGTTGGCACGACCGAGCAGGTCATGGCCCCGGTCAGCTACGGCGCCATCGCTGCAATCGGTCTGTGGCTGGTGTTCCGGGGCCTGCGTAGTTTCGCCCGCCGAAACCGGGCGGAGAAATCTCACGCGCATCATCACCACGATCATCATCACCATGATCATGAGGTCTGTTCCGATTGCGGCCACCGCCACGGCCCCACCGCTGAAGAAGTGGCGCAGATCGGCAATTGGAAAGAGGCGGCATTGCTAATCGCAGGCATCGCGGCGCGCCCCTGTACCGGCGCTTTGTTCGTGCTGATCCTGACGTGGCAGATGGGTATCGCCATGGTGGGTATTGCCGGTGCGTTCGCCATGGCACTGGGCACGGCGACAGTGACAACTCTGGTCGGTTGGACTTCGTTTGGCTTGCGTGGCGGGTTGTTGGCCTCAGCCTCTGCCACCCGTTTCGCGCAGGTGCTGGCCCCCACGATTGAACTGGTGGCAGGGTTGTTGATTGCCGTTATTGCTAGCGGGCTGCTGCTGCGTGCGATCTAGTTGAAGATGGGTTCGGGATAGCCGACCCGCGCCAGATACAGCCCCTGCGGCGGGCATACGGGCCCGCAGGCGGCGCGGTCTTGTGCCTCTAACGCGTCCCGCACATCTTCGGGTGACCAAGCACCGGCGCCCACCCGTTCCAGCGTGCCGACGAAACTGCGGACCTGATTGTGCAGGAAAGACCGCGCGCGGACGTGAAAGTGAATCTCGGGACCAGAGAAACCCTGCACCTGTTCAACCCGCAGCTCATCCAGCGTTTTCACCGGGCTGGCGGCCTGACAAATGGACGACCGGAAGGTGGTGAAATCATGCCGCCCGATCAGCATATCTGCCCCGGCCTGCATCGCCGCCACGTCCAGTTGGTGATTGATCTGCCAAACTTGCCCCGCGTCATGGGTCGCGGGCGCGCGGCGCATCAGGATACGGAACAGATACTGCCGCTCGACCGCTGAGAACCGGGCATGCCAATCGTCCTCGACCCGCGCGGCTTGCACAATCGCAACAGGGTCGGGCTTGAGGTGATAGTTCAGCGCCTCGGACAGGCGAAACGGGTCCCAATCCTTGACCAGATCGCAATGGGCGACCTGTCCCAGCGCGTGAACGCCCGCATCAGTACGACCAGCGGCGGCAATGGTATGCGCGCCGGGTTGAATGCGCGACAAGGCCTGCTCGATCGCCCCCTGAACCGAGGGTTGATCCTTTTGCCGCTGCCATCCGGCAAACGGTTCTCCAAGGTATTCGACTTTCAGCGCGTATCTGGGCATGTGCTGCTGGTAGCGCGCGGTGACGAGACGGGCAAGGGCAGGAAAGCGCTGGTATGTCGCGCAACGGCTACCTATCTTGGGAAAAACGATAAAAGCGGGACGACAATTTGGTCATTTCATCGCTGGCAGACAGTCTTGTGCGCGGATTTGAAACCGTGGGCGACAGCGTGTCCGAGGCATTGTTCGAACCGGTGATCCGTCTGGGTGTGACCGGCTTGGCACGGTCGGGCAAGACGGTGTTCATCACGTCGCTGGTCGCCAACCTGCTGGACCGGGGCCGGATGCCCGGCTTAGTGGCGCAGCAAGAGGGGCGGATCAACGCAGCCTATCTGCAACCCCAGCCCGACGACACGGTGCCGCGGTTCGATTATGAAAACCATTTGGCAGCCCTGACCGGCCCAAAGCCGCATTGGCCGGACAGCACGCGGGCGGTTTCTGAACTGCGCCTGTCCTTCAAGGCCCGGCCTGCCGGATTGCTGTCCGGCCTGCAGGGTCCGCGTAAGGTTCATCTGGACATCGTGGATTACCCCGGCGAATGGCTTTTGGATCTGGCTTTGCTGGACAAGTCCTATGGGTCATGGTCGTCTGAGACGTTGGATCGTATCACCAACCGCGCCGAGGCAGCAGGCTACCTTGCGCAGGCCAAAGCCGCCGACCCAGAGGCCGAGCATGATGAGCCGCAGGCGCAGGCCCTGGCGAAGGCGTTTTCCGATTACCTCAACACCGCGCGCGATGCCGGTTACTATGATTGCACGCCCGGACGGTTTTTGCTGCCGGGGGACTTGGCGGGTTCTCCGGTTTTGACCTTCGCGCCGCTGCCTGTCGAAGGGAGTGGTGCAAGACGCAGCCTGCACCGCGAAATGGCCCGTCGGTTCGAGGCGTATAAATCGCAAGTGGTCAAACCCTTCTTCCGTGATCACTTTTCGCGCATTGACCGGCAAGTGGTACTGGTTGATGCGCTGGGCGCGATTCACAAAGGGCCGCAGGCAGTTGAGGATATGCGCCGCGCGATGGGCGATATCCTGTCGGCGTTCCGGCCGGGGCGGAACGCGTGGCTCAGCCGGTTGCTGCTGGGAAAGCGTGTTGAACGCATCCTGTTTGCCGCCACCAAGGCGGATCATCTGCACCACCACCAACACGCCCGTCTAACCCACATCATGGAGGCGCTGACCCGCGACGCCCGCGATCGCGCCAGCTTTGCCGGGGCGGAAACGGCGGCATTGTCGCTGGCCGCGCTCCGGGCCACGACCGAAGAAATTCGCACACATGATGGGGTGGACTTGCCCTGCGTGCGCGGCACTTTACTGGACGGGAAGCAAGCCGCTTTCTATCCCGGCGAGTTGCCCGACGACCCCGCGCATCTGTTGGGGCCTGCGCGCAACGGGGCTGAAAGCTGGCTGGGCGAAGACTATGGGTTCATGGCCTTTGCGCCCGCGCAGTTGACCCTGCGCCCCGGTGACGGCCCTCCGCATATCCGGCTGGACCGCGCGGCCCAGTTCCTGATCGGAGATCGGCTATGACGGTAATCCTGCGACCTGCCCGCAGCACCGATGCCGGAGCCACCGGAGAAATCCTGCACGGATTCGCCCGCGAGCATGACTGGATGCCCGAGCTGCATTCCCGCGCGGAAACCATCGCCTTTTGCGGCCGGATGATAGATCAGGATTGGGTCACCGTCGCGGAATCCGACGATGGTGTAGTCGGGTTTCTGGCCCTGAACGGGGTCGAGGTACACTCACTATATCTAAGTGCCCCGGCACGTGGGCAGGGGATCGGACAGCGCTTGCTGGATCACGCCAAAGCCGAACGCTCACACCTGTCGCTGTTCGCCTTTCAGGCCAATGGTGGCGCGCGCCGGTTCTACGAACGCAACGGGTTCGCCGAGGTTGCCCGCAGCGATGGTTCTGACAACGACGAAAACCTGCCCGACATTAAATATGTCTGGCATCGAGAGGAACACGCAGATGGCTAAAGGTCCGGTCCTGATTGATCTGGAGGCCGAGGCCCCCGGTGCGGACGTGGCGCAGGCACCGCCGGTTCCGGATGTCGCCGCTCCGCAGGGGCAGGCGATGCAGACCGCTGCGCGGTTGGCAGCGCGAAAACCTTCGGCCTTGTCGCGTTGGTTCTGGGGGCTGGCGGCGGCTGTGATAGGGGCTGTGGTCTCGGTCGCGGCTTGGGATTTCGTGACGTCTCTGTTGCTGCGCGCGCCGGTTCTGGGCTGGGTCGTAACGGGCCTGATCGGCGCGTTGCTGGTGGTCGGGCTGATCATCGCCCTGCGCGAGCTGGCTGCGATTGGGCGTCTGTCGCGGGTGGACGGGATGCGCCGCGCCGCCGATGCCGCGCTGGCCGAGGGTGATCTGGGGCAGGCGCGGGCAGTCACGAACCGGCTGATTGCCTTCTACAAGGGGCGCGACGACACCAAATGGCGCCGCGATCGCCTATCCGAACGCATGGGCGAGCAGTTTGATGCCTCCGGCCTGCTGACCCTGACAGAAGACGAACTTCTGGCCCCGCTGGACGAAGCCGCCAGCCGCGAGGTTGAGGCCGCCGCCCGTCAGGTGGCCACGGTGACGGCGCTGGTTCCGCTGGCGCTGGCAGATGTGGTGACGGCACTGGCGGCTTCCCTGAGGATGATCCGGCGAATTGCTGAAATCTACGGGGGCCGCGCCGGGTTTCTGGGCAGCTGGCGTTTGACTCGCGCTGTGTTCGTGCATCTGGTGGCCACGGGCGCGGTGGCTGTGGGCGATGACCTGCTGGAACCGGTTCTGGGCGGCTCGGTCCTAAGCAAACTGTCCCGCCGGTTCGGCGAAGGTCTGGTCAACGGCGCGCTCAGCGCGCGCGTCGGGGTGGCCGCGATGGAGGTCTGCCGCCCGCTGCCTTTCTCGGACCGTCACAAGCCCTCGACCCGGCGGATCATCAAAGGGGCGTTGGCGGGATTGTTTTCCAAGACTTGACCTGACGCAAAGACCTCTGCCCTGCTGGTTGCCATACCAAAGGTGGAGCCAGCCATGACCGAGCACGGACACAGCCAGCAGGAAATTGCAGCCCGGATCAACGCGCCCCCCGGTCGGGGCGTGTTGCGCGATGTAGTTTACGGCGGCATCGACGGATCGGTGACGACTTTTGCGATCGTAGCTGGCGTCGCGGGGGCCGGGTTGTCGCCGTTCATCATCGTAGCCTTGGGGCTGGCCAATGTGCTGGCTGATGGGTTTTCCATGGCGGCAGGTAATTACTCGGGCACCAAAGCTGAGTTGGACAATATCCGCCGCATCCGCGCCATCGAAGAGCGCCACATCCACCTTTACCCGGATGGTGAGCGCGATGAAGTCCGGGAAATCCTGTCGCAGAAGGGCCTGTCGGGGCGCGTTCTGGATGAGGCAACCGATGCCATCACCGCCAATCACGACAACTGGATCAACCTGATGATCGAGGGTGAATATGGTCTGGGCAGTGTGGACCCGCACCCGATGAAGGCCGCGATGGCGACGTTTCTGGCCTTTCTGGTTGCGGGCATGATCCCGCTCTTGCCGTTTCTGGCCGGGGTCGAGCGCGCCTTTGCGCTCTCAGCTTGGATGACGATGGGGGTCTTTTTTGCCATCGGCGCGCTCAAAAGCCGCTGGTCGCTGGCCCCGTGGTGGCGGTCGGGTGGTGAGACCTTGTTGATTGGGGGCGCTGCGGCATCAATCGCCTATCTGGTTGGATCGCTGTTTCATCCCTGACGGCTAGAATTGTCGCAGGCGGCACAGTCCCCATGGCGGATATACCTCAGATGGCTAGGGTGAAGGCATCAACGTGGTGGCGAGGTGTGCTCTGACACTCACTGGGAAAAATATCCTTGTTCTAGGCGCTTACGGCTTCATAGGCGCGGCGGTGGTCCGCGCCTTGCGAGGCCGGGGCGCGCAGGTCACGGGGCTTGTTCGTAAGCCTGTGCAAGGCGCGTTGCTACTGGACGGAATTAAGTTGGTTCAGGGCGATTTGCGCCGCTTTACGCACCCGCAGGATTGGGAGGCCGCACTCACTGGCATCGACTGCGTTGTGAACTGCGCAGGCGCATTGCAGGACGGCCCCTCGGATGATCTTGCGGTGGTGCATCATCACGCCATTGCAGCGCTGGGTCAGGCCTGTGCAAAACGAGGTGTTTCGGTCGTACAAATATAAGCCGTCGGGGCGACGCCCAATGCGGACACCGAGTTCATGCGCACGAAGGCCGCTGGTGATGCGGCCCTTGAAAGCAGCGGTGCGGACCTGCGGATTTTGCGCCCCGGGCTGGTTATCGGGCAATCAGATTACGGTGGAACGGCCCTACTGCGGATGCTGGCAGCGGTTCCGCTGGTGCAGCCGATTGCCTATCCAGCGACACCGGTCCAGTGCGTTGGGATGGAGGATTTGTGCCATGCCGTGGTTACCTGCTGCGCCGACGAAATACCGCAAGGCGCCTACGATCTGGTTGAGGATCAAGCCCAATCGTTGGGGGATGTCCTGGCCACCACGCGCCGTTGGCTGGGTTTCCCAGCGGCCCGTTTTCGGCTTGTCATGCCTCCGGTCTTGACCAAGGCAGTTGCACGGTGTGCTGACGCGCTGGGCTATCTTGGGTGGCGCTCGCCCCTGCGCAGCACGGCGATGACGGTCATGGCTTCGGGTGTTATGGGTGATCCCGCGCCCTATCGCGCAGCAACGGGTCGGTCGCTCAGGCCGCTGCCCGAAATTTATGGGTCAATGACCAGCGCGCGTGAACACAGGCTGACCGCGCGAATGTCCTTGTTGGCCCCGCTTGTCATAGCTGTACTGAGTCTCTTCTGGGTCCTGTCCTGCATTTTCGGATTGGTCGGACTGCCCGAGGCTGCCGGTGTTCTGACCGAGGCCGGATGGACCGATGCCGCTGCCGTCAGTTCTGTCGTGTTCTGGTCTTTCGTCGATATCGCTTTGGGACTGGCCGTTCTATATCGTCCTTGGACCGCGCGCGTGTGCCTGGCGCAAGTTGGGGTGGCAGCGTTCTATGTGCTGGCGGCAACGGTTGTGACACCAGGCCTGTGGCTGGACCCGTTGGGCCCACTCGTCAAAGTGCTGCCTGCAATGCTGCTGTCGCTGGTTGTCTGGCCTATGGTGCAAAGCCGATGATGGATCCAGACCTGATCCTGCGATGGCTGCACGTCATCGGTGCAAGCGTTCTGCTGGGCACGGGAGCCGGGATCGCGTTTTTCATGCTGATGGCGCATCGGTCCGGCGACGCGCGGTTTATTGCGCAAACTGCCCGTGTGGTCATTCTGGCTGACCTTCTGTTCACGACGACCGCCGTAGTCGTCCAACCCGTGACCGGAGCTTTGTTGGCCTGGCGACTGGGTTGGTCCCTTGCCGAAGGGTGGATCGTGCTGTCGCTGATGCTTTACGGCGTGACGGGCGTGTTCTGGCTGCCTGTGGTGTGGATACAGGTCCGCCTGCGGGATCTGGCACAGACGGCTGCTGCACAGGGTGCACCACTGCCTGACAGCTATCACCGATTGTTCCGCATCTGGTTCTTATGCGGCATCCCGGCCTTTCTTTCGGTGCTGAGCATCCTGTGGCTGATGATTGCGCGCCCCGCGATCGAGCTGTTTTGAACCGCGCCATTCGCCGCAGGGGGCGGAAGCTCTGGACCATCTGCCAAGGGCGTCTTATAAGCGCGGCCATGTATGACCGGATGGCCATCATTATTCGAATTATATCCCCGGCGCTCTGACATCCTGAGACGCCGGGCAAAGGTGTTTGAGACCTCGCACCGACCGCTTCGATCCATACGACCAGATCATCCAAAGGACGCCCCCAATGTGCGCCGATACACCTGATTACAAAGACACGCTGAACCTGCCCAAAACCGATTTCCCCATGCGCGCTGGCCTGCCCAAGCGCGAACCTGCATGGCTGGAGCGTTGGGAAACCATCGGCGTCTATGACCGCCTGCGTGAGAAGGAAGGCCGCACGCCCTTTACTTTGCACGATGGCCCTCCCTACGCGAACGGCCACCTGCATATCGGACACGCGCTGAACAAGACCATCAAGGACATGATCGTGCGGAGTCATCAGATGATGGGCCACGACGCGCGTTACGTGCCCGGCTGGGACTGCCACGGCTTACCCATCGAGTGGAAGATCGAGGAACAGTACCGCAAGAAGGGCAAGAACAAGGACGAGGTGAACATCGTCGACTTCCGTCAGGAATGCCGCAAGTTCGCCGAGGGCTGGATCGACATCCAGCGGGAAGAGTTCAAGCGTCTGGGGATCACCGGCAATTGGCCTGATCCTTACATCACCATGGATTATCACGCCGAGGCCGTGATCGCCGATGAGTTCATGAAGTTCCTGATGAACGGCACGCTCTATCAGGGGTCCAAACCCGTGATGTGGTCGCCGGTCGAAAAGACCGCTCTGGCCGAGGCTGAGGTCGAGTATCACGACAAGGAAAGCTTCACCATCTGGGTGAAGTTCAAGGTCGTGAATGCAGGCGATCTGGATGATGCGTTTGTGGTGATCTGGACGACGACCCCTTGGACGATGCCGTCGAACAAGGCGGTCGTTTACGGCAAGGACATCGCGTATGGCCTTTACGAAGTCACCGGCGCGCCGGATGAATGCTGGGCCAAAGTAGGTGACAAATTCCTGCTGGCCGACAATCTGGCGGCGGATGTTCTGGGCCGTGCCCGTTTGAACGACGATCAGTGGACCCGCGTCCGCGACGTAACCACGGATGAGCTGGCAGGCGTGCAACTGACCCACCCGCTGGCCGGGGCCGAGGGCGGCAATGGCGAATGGGATGACATCCGCGATTTCCGCGCCGCTGAATTTGTGACCGATACCGAAGGCACCGGTTTCGTTCACTGTGCGCCGTCGCACGGGATGGAGGAATTCGAGCTTTATCGCGATCTGGGTATGTTGGAACAGGTCATCACCTATAACGTGATGGATGACGGCTCGTTCCGTGCCGATCTGCCGTTCTTCGGTGGCAAATATATCCTGTCCCGCAAGGGCGGTGAAGGTGACGCGAACAAGGCGGTGATCGACAAGCTGGCCGAGGTTGGCGGGCTGCTGGCGCGGGGCAAGATCAAGCACAGCTATCCGCATTCGTGGCGTTCGAAGGCTCCGATCATCTATCGCAACACACCGCAGTGGTTTGCATCCGTGGATCGCAAGCTGGACGATGGCATGGGTGAGATGGGGGACACCATCCGCGAACGCGCCCTGCGCTCGATTGATGAACTGGTGAAATGGACCCCGCAGACGGGTCGTAACCGCCTGTATTCGATGATTGAGGCCCGCCCGGATTGGGTGCTGTCCCGCCAGCGTGCGTGGGGTGTGCCGCTGACCTGTTTCACCAAGAAGGGCGCTCTGCCCACCGATGCCGATTACCTGCTGCGCAACGCCGATCTGAACGCACGTATCAAAGCCGCGTTCGAGGAAAACGGCGCGGATATCTGGTACACGGACGGGTTCAAGGAACAGGTGCTGGACGGCATAGCCAACCCGGACGACTATGATCAGGTGTTCGATGTGCTGGACGTATGGTTTGACTCGGGTTCGACCCACGCCTTCGTTCTGCGCGACCGTGAGGACGGGACCGAGGACGGCATCGCCGATGTCTATATGGAGGGTACCGACCAGCACCGCGGTTGGTTCCATTCGTCCATGCTGCAGGCCTGCGGCACCAAGGGCCGTGCGCCCTATCGCAACGTGGTGACGCACGGCTTTACGCTGGACGCCAAGGGCAACAAGATGTCCAAATCGCTGGGCAACACCATCGTGCCGGAAGAGGTCATCAAGCAATATGGGGCCGATATCCTGCGCTTGTGGGTGGCTCAGACTGACTATACCGCCGACCAGCGGATCGGGCCGGAGATTCTGAAAGGAACCGCTGACAGTTATCGTCGTCTGCGGAATACCATGCGGTTTATGCTGGGATCATTGGCTGATTTCACCGAGGCTGATCGCGTCGCGCCCGAAGATATGCCGCGTCTGGAACGCTGGGTTCTGAGCCGTCTGGCCGATCTGGATGAACAGGTGCGCAAGGGCTATGCCGCGTTCGATTTCCAGGGTGTGTTCAGCGCTGTGTTCACTTTTGCCACGGTAGATCTGTCCTCGTTCTATTTCGACGTCCGCAAGGATGCGCTCTATTGCGACGGCGATAACCAGCGTCGCCGCGCAGCCCGCACCGTGCTGGATATCCTGTTCCACCGTCTGACCACATGGCTGGCGCCGGTTCTGGTCTTTACCATGGAAGAGGTCTGGCTGGAGCGGTTTGGCGGTGATGACAGCTCGGTCCATCTGGTGGATTTCCCGGACACGCCGGCCGATTGGCGCGATGCGGAACTGGAAGCAAGCATGGCCAAGGTGCGCCGCGTGCGTCGTTCGGTGACGGCTGCGCTGGAGGTTCAGCGTCAGGACAAAGTCATCGGGTCCAGCCTTGAGGCCGCGCCGATCGTCTATGTTGAGGACCAGGAAACCCGTGATCTGCTGGCTACTTTCGATGTGGACGATATGTGCATCACCTCGGGGTTGACTGTTACGGGTGATCCGGCCCCGGCCGAGGCTTTCCGCGTGCCCGAGATTGAGGGCGTTGCGGTGGTGTTCGAAAAGGCCGAGGGCGAGAAATGTCAGCGGTGCTGGAAAATCCTGCCGGATGTCGGGCGTCATGTCCATACGGGTGTCTGCGGGCGCTGTGACGAGGCGTTGGCGTAACGTCTCTGGATTTGGAGTTCTGCGAGGCTCTGCCTCGCGCTCCGAGGTATTTTTGAACAGAAGAAGATTGGGGCGCAGCCTGTTGGGGGTTGCGCCTTTTCTCAATTCGCGGTCAGGTTCTGGCTATGCCGATGATTGCTGTCGATACGCGATTTGGACGTCTGGGGATTGAAGAGACGGGTGGTGCGATTACCCGTTTGGTCTGGGATGGACGCAATGAAGGTGAGGCGTCAGCCTTGTTGCGTGAGGCGGCAGCGCAGATGGCGGCCTATGATCAGGCGCGGTTGGAGCGGTTTGATCTGCCTTATCGTGTGGCCGGTTCTGACTTTCAGCGGCAGGTATGTGATCTGATGTATGCGATTCCACTGGGCGAGACTGTGACCTATGGGGATATTGCCAAACAGCTTGGTCGCCCGGCGCAACCTGTGGGGCAGGCCTGTGGGGCGAACCCGATCCCGGTCATTATTCCGTGCCATCGGGTGTTGGGGGCAAATGGATTGGGTGGGTTTTCCGGTGACGGCGGCGTGGAGACCAAGGTGGCCTTGTTGCGGCACGAGGGCGCGGCAGGGTTGCTGATCTGAGAGTGGAAAGCTATTGCAATCCATCCGCTTGCGTCCCAACTTGTATCACATAGAGAATTCGAAGGATGTTTTTGGCATGACCGTTCAAGCCGACCCCGCCGCGCGCAAGAAAGCCATTATTGACCGTTTGATGTCACTGGAAGAACAGGAGCTGGCGACCGCGCAGGCGCATTACGATGCGTTTCTGAAGGATTCTCAATTGGACGACCGGGAAGGGCACGACAAGGATGATATCGCGGCTTCGCGTGAGAATGCGGATCTGGCGGCGGCTTTCGACGCGCCCTTGCAAGCGCATCATGCCAAGATCGACGTGATCGAGAACACCGATTTTGGGCTGACCGATACAGTCCAGCCCGGTGCCGTTGTAAAGTTTAACAACCGGAGTTTTGTGGTCTGCGTGTCGACAACGCGGTTCGATGTGGACGGGACGACCTATATGGGGATTTCGACCCAAAGCCCGATCTATCTGGCGATGACCGGCCTGCAGGAGGGCGACGTGTTCACCCATAACGGGACCGAGTTTGAGGTCGAGGAAATCCTTTAGGCTTTTTGCTGTGGGATCACCTGTTGGGCGATCCCTGCAAAGACTAGGTACAGGCTGGTGATCACCAGCCCCCAATGCGCCCAGCTTTCGGGATGAAAATCCACCCAGGCCGCCCATCCGGCGAAAAAGGTCCAGGCGAGGGCCATGGGGAGGGTGACGCTGCGCCAACGCTCGGTCCGGACGGGATGCACGAATTTTAACGGCAGGAACATGGCCAGAGCCAGTAGGGAGACCATGAGCAGGATGACCCAGAAATTGGGTTCGAGCGCGAAGATCACAATGACAAACATGTTCCAGCAGCCGGGAAAGCCCGAGAACGAGTTGTCCTTGGTCTTCATCCGAGTGTCCGCGAAATACATCGCGCTGGCGAAGGTGATGACGATGATCGCAAACCAGCCGGTCCAGCCATCCATCAGCCCGGATTTAAACAGGGCGAAGGCGGGAATGAATACATAAGTCAGGTAATCGATAATCAGATCCAGCAATACGCCGTCAAACTCGGGGGCGTTTTTCTTGACGTGATAGTGCCGCGCCAGTGGGCCGTCGATGCCATCGACAATAAAGGACACGACCAGCCACAGATACATCAGACTCCATTTTTCTTCGACAGCGGCCAGCATGGCCAGCATCGCGAAAACGGCGCCGGTTGCAGTAAAAAGATGGACGGAGAGAGCTTTGAATCTGAGTGTCATGCGCGTGTCATGTACGATGCGTGTCCAAGATGCAAAGCAAAATGCCCTGTTTGGTGAAATTGCAATTGTGTCAGGCTTTCGGGTGTGTGCGGTCGTAGACTTCCATCAACCGGGCGGTGTCCACGGCGGTGTAGGTTTGCGTGGTCGACAGAGAGGCATGCCCCAGCAATTCCTGTATGGCGCGAAGATCGCCGCCCGCAGACAGCAGGTGCGTGGCAAAGCTGTGGCGCAACGCATGTGGGGTGGCCGTCGCGGGCAGGCCCAACTGCTGACGCGCCTTGGCCATGACGCCCTGAATGGCACGCGGGTTCAGCGCCCCGCCGCGGACACCACGAAACAATGGCTTGGTCTTGTCCAGCGGATGAGGGCAGAGCGCCAGATACCGGTCCAGAGCTGCTTGTGCGGCGGGCAGGACCGGGACGATGCGCTCCTTGTTGCCTTTGCCAACAATTCGCAGCGATTGTGGCAGGGGGGCGTCAGCGCCGGTCAGCGACAGCGCCTCGGAAATCCGCAACCCGCAACCATAGAGCAATGTGACCACGGCCACGTCGCGCGCAGAGACCCAATCATTGGTCGATTGCAGTTCGACCGTTTCGATCAGGGCGCGGGCAGCATCTTCGTCGACGGGGCGGGGCAGTTTCTTGGTGAATTTGGGCGCGCGGGTCGACAAGACCGCGGTCGGCTCGAACCCTTCACGTTCTGCCAGCCAGCGGTAGAAGCTTTTGACAGCCGACAACTTGCGCGCCAGCGAACGCGCGCCGACGCCCGAGCCGCGCTGATCCGCCATCCAAGCCCGCATATCGGATACGGTGATCCGAGCCAGTGCTGCCAAACCCTGACGCTCGCTATGGTGCAGGGTCATAAAGGATAGGAAATCATTCACGTCGCTGCGGTAGGCGGCCTGAGTATTGGTTGATCGGCCTGAAAGCGCGACGAGACCCTCCAGCCAGTGCTGCAACGCGTCGCGGCAGGCCGGAGAGATCAGGCTCATGACAGCCAGTTGCGCATGGACCGTTCAAAAACACCGGCAAAGAAGGTCAGCAGGTCGGTGCCAAGTTGCGGTGAAAAGTGGTTGGGGTCTTTCGCGCTCATGATGATCATGCCGGGCAGGCGGCCTTCGCCCAAGTCCAGCCGCATACAGGCTTCGGACCGCAGGTGATCGGCCTGATCGCCGAAGATGCGGTGTGTGGGGTGGATGACCTCGCGCAGCACGACTTCGCGGGCAGGGCCGCTGCGATCGAAAGTCAGGTAGTTGTCGACAAAGCCGGGCTCGACTACGGCCAGCGCTCCGCCCAGTTTTTCGATCGCGGGGTCTTCCTGCAGGACGGTGGTTTCCAGGACCAGCGTGATCCGATCCACGCGCAGAATTTCGGCGACGTCTGAGCCAAGGGTGGTCAGGAAGTCCTCGAACCCTGTGGGCTCCAGCAGGCGCAGGATTGCGCGGTGCACCTGATTGGTACCCGCAAGGTTTTCATAAGCGGCCGCGATGACCGAGCGGTGGGTGTCTTCAAGCCGATCCAGCCGCGCTTCGAGCCGCTGCATGGCGATGCCGCGCAGGTCGACGATGTTATCTCCGCGCGCTTGTTCATTGGCGGCGACGAGGGCCTGCATCAGGTCCTTGTCGTCCAGCACGGCGTCAGGCTCGGCCAGAATCGCCTCGCGGAGAGTGTCCTTGAGTTTGGTATTGCTGCTCATGTCCCGTCCGGTCTTTTTTATGTTTTGCGGCCTTATAACACGGCTGGACCGATTTGCCTTGGGAAAAGTGAGCCTTTGGTTGGATTTCCCGTCATTTGCGCGACGGGGCCTCTCCCGCCTGCAAGACCCTGATCTGCGATCAGGGCTGGCAGTTGGGCCGGGCGCGGTGCCTGGCAGCACCGCGCGGCAGTGTCAGGGATCAGAGGATTTTCTGACCGGTCTTGGCCCAGTCGGCCAGGAAGGTTTCAAGCCCCTTGTCGGTCAGCGGGTGATCGGCCAGTTTCTTGATCACGGCGGGCGGGGCAGTGATCACGTCGGCGCCGATGCGAGCGCTGTCGGTCACGTGGTTCACGGTGCGGATCGAGGCGGCCAGAATTTCGGTCTCGAATCCGTAATTGTCATAGATCTGGCGGATATCAGCGATCAGATCCATGCCGTCGAGGTTGATATCGTCCAGACGGCCGATGAAGGGCGAGATAAAGGTCGCGCCCGCCTTGGCGGCGAGCAGTGCCTGATTGGCCGAGAAGCAGAGCGTGACGTTGACCATCTGGCCTTCGTCGGACAGGGTTTTACAGGTTTTCAGCCCTGCCCATGTCAGCGGAACTTTCACGGCGATATTCGGCGCGATCTGGGCCAGCTTGCGGCCTTCGGCGATCATGTCGTCAGCTTCGGTGGCGACGACTTCGGCGGATACGGGGCCGTCGACCAGATCACAGATCTCTTTGGTGACTTCTAGAATATCGCGGCCCGATTTCAGGATCAGCGAGGGGTTGGTGGTCACACCGTCTACCATTCCCAGATCGTTCAGTTCGGCGATGGCGTCGATCTCGGCGGTATCTACGAAGAATTTCATGCGGGCAGTCCTTTGATGGGTTGGCCTTGGTTGCGGATGGCTTTACCCCAATAACACCGATGCTGAAACCCCCGACCCGAGGAGATGCGGTGAGCGCGCAGGAGTATTTCGATCAGGGTGAGCTGGTGGCTGTGCTGACCACACAGCCCTTGGACCGGACGCTGGATTACAAAGCGCCCGAGGGCGGGTGTTTTCTGGGCGCGTTTGTCGAGGTGCCGCTGGGCCCGCGCAAGGTTCTGGGTGTGGTTTGGGGGCCGGGGCTGGGCGGTTTTGATCTGGCCAAGGCGCGATCCGTGATCCGTGTGCTAGAGGTCGCGCCGATGCGCGAAGAGATGCGTCTGTTTCTGGGCAAGGTGGCCGACTACACGCTTACACCGATGCCTGCGATGCTGCGGTTGGCGACCCGTGCGCCGGGGCTGAGCGATCCGCCGTCGATGCGGAAAATCTATCGTTTGGGAGATGCCGAGCCAGACCGCATGACCGATGCGCGGACCCGCGTGCTTGAGGTGCTGCGCGACTACGGCGGTTTGGCGTTCACGTTAAAGGAGTTGGCCGAGCAGGCGGGGGTGACGTCCTCGGTCGTCAAGGGGTTGGTCAAGCAAGGCGCAGTGCGCGAGGAAGACAGCCCACGTGATTTGCCCTATCCCCGGCTGGACCCGGACTTGCCGGGCAAGGCGTTGACTGACGATCAGGCCGCCGCGGTCGCGCGCCTGCAGGCTGGGCAACGTTCCGGGGATTATGGGACAACGTTGCTGAAGGGTGTCACCGGCTCGGGCAAGACCGAGGTTTACCTAGAGGCCGTCGCCGAAGCCCTGCGCATGGGGCGGCAAGCGCTGGTTCTGCTGCCCGAGATCGCCCTGACCGCCGAATTCCTGACGCGGGTCGAGGCTCGGTTCGGCGCGCGGCCTGCCGAATGGCACTCGGGTGCAACCATGACCGAACGCCGGCGGGTCTGGCGCATGGTCGGGCAGGGGGAAGCGCAACTGGTCGTCGGCGCGCGTTCGGCGCTGTTTCTTCCGTTCCGCGATCTCGGGCTGGTGGTGGTCGATGAAGAACACGACACCTCTTACAAACAGGAAGACGGCGTGCATTACAGCGCGCGGGATATGGCGGTGCTGCGGTCCTCGGTCTGCGGCGCGCGGGTTGTTCTGGCCAGTGCGACGCCGTCGCTGGAAAGCTGGGCTAATGCCGAGGCCGGCAAGTATGAGCGGCTGGACCTGACCTCGCGCTTTGGGGCGGCGGTGCTGCCCGAGATGAAACCCATCGATATGCGGGCCGAGCAGATGCAGCCGGGGACATGGATTTCGCCGTCGCTGCGGCAGGCGGTGCGGCAGCGGATCGAACGCGGGGAACAATCGCTGCTGTTCATCAACCGCCGTGGCTATGCGCCAGTGACGCTGTGCCGGGCGTGCGGGGAGCAGATCGCCTGTGATCATTGCGATGCGCGGATGGTTGAACACCGGTTTCTCAAACGACTGATGTGCCACCAGTGCGGTGAGACAAAGCCCATGCCGGATACCTGCCCGTCATGCGGGGTCGAAGGCAAGCTTGCCCCGGTCGGGCCGGGGATCGAGCGGCTGGCAGAAGAGGCGGAGGCCACTTTCCCCGAGGCTAAGATCGCGATGCTGAGTTCCGATCTGTTCGGTTCAGCCCGTGCATTGAAGGCCAAGATCGAAGAGATCGCCGAGGGCGACGCGGATATCGTCATCGGCACGCAACTGGTGGCTAAGGGGCACAACTTTCCCAAACTGACGCTGGTGGGGGTGATTGATGCCGACCTTTCTCTGCACGGGGCGGACCTGCGAGCGGCGGAACGCACGTTCCAGCTTATGCGGCAAGTTGCGGGCCGGGCCGGGCGGGCGGATAAGCCGGGGCAGGCACTGTTGCAGACGTTTCAGCCTGAACACCCGGTGATCCGCGCCATTCTGTCAGGCGATGAAGAAGGGTTCTGGAAGGCCGAGGCCGCCGGGCGTCAGGCCGCAGGCGTCCCGCCCTATGGGCGCATGGCCGGGATCGTGCTGTCCGGGCCCGAGGTCGGTCCGGTTTTCGACATCGGCAACGCGATGGCACGCAACGATGCGCCGCTACGTGCTATAGATGCCCAAGTCTTCGGACCTGCGCCCGCGCCAATAGCACGAATACGCGGGCGGCACCGTGTACGCCTGCTGGTCAAAGCCCCCAAAGGCGCGCCGATTCAGGATGCTATCGCCCGCTGGATTGCGCCCCTGCGTCTGAAGGGCGATATCCGCCTGACCGTCGATATCGACCCGCAGAGTTTTTACTGACCTCTGCACCGGTGCAGACCGCCTGTGCGTCTGCCCCCTCGCCAAACCGAAAAAATGAGCGTAGAGCGGTGTCATGCTGAAACCCATGCCGCTCTCTGATGCGCAGAGCCTTCCGTTCTGGCGCCGTCCCATAACGCTCTTGTTCATGATGGCGTTGATGATGCCCATTGCGTTTAACGCATGGAGCGCGCTGCTTAACAATTTTGTCATCGAGGTCGCGAATTTCGACGGCGCAGACATAGGCCTGCTGCATACGGTTCGTGAAATTCCCGGATTTCTGGCCGTAGGCGTGATCGCGGTGATCATCTTTATCCGCGAGCAAGTGCTGGCGATGATCTCGCTGATGATGCTGGGCGTTGCGACGGCAATCACTGCGTGGTTCCCCAGCCTTGGCGGGCTGCTGTTCGTGACGCTGTTCAGCTCGATCGGGTTTCACTATTACGAGACGGTAAACCAGTCGCTGCAACTGCAATGGTTGCCCAAGGATCGTGCGCCGCAGGTGTTGGGCTGGCTGGTCGCGATGGGCTCAGCGGCGACAGCAGTGGTGTACGGTTTGATCGTGCTGACATGGGACCGGTTCGATCTGTCCTATAACTTCGTCTTCATGGCAGCGGGCGGCGTGACGGCTCTGTTGGCGCTGTTCTGCCTGCTGGCTTACCCGCAATTCGATGCGCCGACGCCGCAGACCAAGAAACTGATCCTGCGCAAACGCTATTGGCTGTATTACGCCCTGCAATTCATGGCCGGTGCCCGGCGGCAGATCTTTGTCGTCTTCGCAGGCTTCATGATGGTCGAGAAATTTGGGTTCGAGGTGCATGAGCTAACCAGCCTCTATCTGATCAATCTGGTGATCAACATGGCCGCCGCTCCGATGCTGGGCAAAGCCGTGTCCGTGTTCGGCGAGCGCCGCACGCTGATCTTCGAGTATGCCGGTCTGGCCATCGTGTTCGCGGCCTATGGCGGCATCTATTGGTTTGGCTGGGGCGTGGTGCTGGCCGCGATCCTTTACGTGATCGACCACGTGCTGTTCGCGCTGGCATTGGCGCTGAAAACCTATTTCCAGAAAATCGCCGACCCTGCCGATATCGCACCAACCGCAGCCGTGGCCTTTACGATCAACCACATCGCCGCCGTGTTCCTGCCGGCGTTGCTGGGTTTGCTGTGGGTGGTCTCGCCCGGCGCGGTGTTTACGCTAGCGGCAGCGATGGCGATGATCTCGCTGGCCTTGTCGTTGCTGATCCCGCGCCACCCCGAGCCGGGCAATGAAACCATCCTGTCAAAATACGCCCCGGCCCCTGCGGAATAAGCCAGCGCTTGACCTTGCCTGCCCGGCGGCCTAGGCGCAGAGGAAACCCAAACAGGAGGCCCCCATGCCCACATTCACTGCGCTGACCACTCTGATGGGCAAGAAAGCCGCCGAAGGCTTGGGCGAAGCAATGGAGCGTCTGGAGCCGGAACCTACCGGCGTTGGTGTGTTCGAGGTCGAGGACGGCTCGGGCCTATGGGAGGTTGGCGGCTATTTCACCGAAACCCCAGATGAAACCGCGCTGGCCGTTCTGGCCGCCGCGTTCCAAGCCAAGCCCTTTGTCGTCTCGGAGCTGCCCGAAACCGATTGGGTCGCCCATGTGCGTCGCGAACTGGCTCCGGTCGAGGCCGGGCGCTTCTTTGTTTACGGCAGTCACGACGCCGACCAACTGCCCGAAGGCCGCATTCCCCTGCTGATCGAGGCCGCGATGGCCTTTGGCACCGGGCATCACGGCACCACACTTGGTTGCCTCAAGGCGCTGGATTATCTACTGAATGAGGGGTTCGAGGCGACAAAAGTGGCCGATATCGGCTGTGGCACTGCCGTTCTTGCCATGGCCGCCGCGCGAGTCTGGGATGGAGATATCATCGCCAGCGATATTGATCAGGTGGCCGTGGATGTGGCCGAGGCGAACCTGAAAGCCAATGGCATGGCCGGTCAGGTGCAGTGCGTCGAGGCTGCCGGGTTCGATCACCCCGACCTGAAGGCCCACGCGCCCTATGACCTGATCTTTGCCAATATCCTCAAGGGGCCGCTGGTCGCGTTGTCGCCGGAAATTGGGGCGAATCTGCGGGTAGGGGGGTACGCGATCTTGTCGGGAATCCTCAATGAACAGGCCGATGATGTGGTTTCCGTTTATTCACAAAACGGGTTCAATCTGGCCCGTCGGGACGAGATTGGCGAATGGACGACGCTAATCTTAAGCAAACAGGGCTAAAATCGGGCCATTTACAGGAGTTTTGTGGATTCCTGCCACTTTTTTGGCGCAATCTCTGTCTACCGTTCAAAGATGCATATCGGGGGCGGTTATTGGAGGCTGCCATGACTGGAAAACAACTGGAATTTGATCAGCGCGTTCATCGTCTGAACAAAAAACACGCGAAACTCAGCCGTGGTTATCGTGCGACGATGCGCAAAGATGGCCTGGTGGTGATGAGGCCGCAGCGCGTTCAGTCTGCGGTGCCTGCCAAAGTGTTGCTGATGTGCCTTGTGGGCTTTTTTGCATTCAAGACCTTTCTTTTAGCGAGCCTTGGGCCGTCCGCCTATGAATACCGCGTTGACAGTCTGAGCCAAGGGACGTCGGTCGAACAGGCTGGGGCCTGGATCATGCAGATTGACCCGATTTCTGCCTTTCTGGCCGCGCAGGTCTCAAGCTATCTGCCCTGATTTTTTGCAAATCTGAATCAGAAACGCCGCGCATAAATCAATGCGCGGCGTTCTGCTTTGCCCCCGAGGGAGGAGATAGGGGCGTGTGAGTGGTGGTCTAGATCTTACCGGCGGCTAT
This sequence comes from Ruegeria lacuscaerulensis, assembly GCF_013034745.1. Taxonomy (NCBI): domain Bacteria; kingdom Pseudomonadati; phylum Pseudomonadota; class Alphaproteobacteria; order Rhodobacterales; family Roseobacteraceae; genus Ruegeria; species Ruegeria lacuscaerulensis. The sequence continues at coordinate 123,903 of NZ_WQGP01000007.1, forward strand.
CCGCTACGACGTCAATATCGCCGCGGCACATGCCAATATCGTCCAGTTCACGGTCACTCAGACCGCTCAGCGCGTTGCGGGTCACGCGGGCGTCGTTCCATTCCACAACGGCGTTCACAACCGCTGCAAAAAATCCGCCGATACGGCCAGCAAGGCCGAACGAGCCAGTGGTGGCGCGGGTGGTATCCAGTACGGCCATATCCTGTTTCCTTCTGGTTAGAGTTCAGTTTCAATCCTTCGTTTGAGCGGCATTTAGGGATGTCGATCTGACACCACAAGCGACGAAATTGCATGTGTCCTATGCGTTTTCTGCAATGCTCTGAAAACGTGAAAGCCCCTTAATTTACTGGTCATTTTTGCTTAATCAAACACGTCGAATTCAGGCATTTCGCGGTCGCAAACAGGCCATTGTGTCGCCCCTCGAGCAGGTCTGTCGTTTTTGGACTTTCCGTCAATTCGCTTGGAAAATGTTCACGCTTCGTGCTAACCCGTAAGAAAGATCACAAAAACCCGAGCAGGCTGGGGCACAACATGCGGATTTTGGGCATTGATCCGGGGCTGAGAACCCTGGGATGGGGCGTCATCGAATCGCATGGCAGCCGCCTGAGCCACGTGGCCAACGGGCTATGCAAATCCGACGGTGATGATTTGGGCGAGCGGTTGTTGTCTCTGCACAACCAGATTGTCGAGGTGATCGCCGAACACACGCCCGATCAGGCCGCGATCGAACAGACTTTCGTGAACAAGGACGGTGCGGGCACGTTGAAACTGGGCCAGGCGCGCGGGGTTGCGCTTCTGACGCTCGCGCAAGCCGGGTTGCCGGTAGGGGAATATGCGCCCAACCGGGTCAAGAAAACAGTTGTGGGCGTGGGGCATGCCGAGAAAGAGCAAGTCTTGCACATGGTCAAGCTGCAACTGCCGGGGTGTCAGCCCAAGGGCGCAGATGCGGCAGATGCGCTGGCGATTGCGATCTGCCATTCCTACTATGGCGCAGCGCCGCAGGCGCGGATGAAAGAGGTGCGGGCATGATCGGAAAACTCACTGGACGCCTGGATTACCGCGCAGCAGACCACGTGCTGATCGACGTGCGCGGGGTTGGTTATATCGTCTATTGCTCGGACCGGACCATGGCGGCTCTGCCGGGCGTGGGGGAGGCAGTCTCGATCTACACGGACATGGTGGTGCGCGAAGACCTGATGCAGCTTTATGGGTTTCTGTCTTTGGTCGAGAAGGAATGGCACCGCCTGCTGTGTTCGGTGCAGGGGGTGGGGGCCAAAGTGTCTTTGGCGATCCTGTCTGCGCTGGGCCCGGATGGGGTCAGCCGTGCGATTGCCTTGGGTGATTGGGGCGCGGTCAAGGCGGCCAAAGGCGTGGGGCCGAAAACCGCGCAGCGCATCGTATTGGACCTGAAGGACAAAGCGCCGGGCGTGATGGCCATGGGCGGCACCGTGACCGAGGCGATGGACGGCCCTGTGCCTGAGCCGGTCGAACTGATTGAGCCAGCGCCTGCGCCCAAACGCGCTGCGAAACCGGCCTCGGGCAATGCGGCGGCCTCGGCTGGTGCGTTGTCGGCCCTGTCGAACCTCGGCTATGGCCCGTCCGAGGCGGCCTCGGCCGTGGCCGAAGCGGCCGCCAGCCTGCCGGACGCCGGTGAGGCTGATCTGATCCGGGCGGCGTTGAAACTGCTGGCTCCGAAAGGCTGAATGGATGACTGACGCCGACCCCACCCTGCGCCCTGACCCTTTGCCCGAGGATAACGACCGCGCCCTACGCCCTCAGGGGTTGGACGAGTTCATCGGTCAGGCCGAGGCGCGCGCGAACCTGCGCATTTTCATCCAGTCGGCTCGTCAGCGGGGCGAGGCGATGGACCATACGCTGTTTCATGGCCCTCCGGGCCTTGGCAAGACGACGCTGGCGCAGATCATGGCGCGCGAGTTGGGGGTGAATTTCCGCATGACCTCTGGCCCGGTGCTGGCCAAGGCCGGGGATTTGGCGGCGATTCTGACCAATCTGGAATCGCGCGATGTGCTGTTCATCGACGAAATCCACCGTCTGAACCCGGTGGTCGAAGAGGTTCTGTACCCGGCGATGGAGGATTTTGAGCTTGATCTGGTGATCGGCGAGGGCCCCGCCGCGCGGACCGTGCGGATCGAGTTGCAGCCCTTTACTCTGGTCGGGGCGACGACCCGGATGGGTCTGCTGACCACGCCTCTGCGGGATCGCTTTGGCATTCCGACCCGGCTGCAATTCTACACGGTCGATGAACTGCACGAGATCGTCACGCGAAACGCCCGTAAACTGGGGGCTCCTGCTGACGACGCAGGCGCGCGCGAGATCGCGCGGAGGTCGCGCGGGACCCCTCGGATCGCGGGGCGGCTGCTGCGTCGCGTGGTGGATTTCGCTATCGTCGAAGGCGACGGGCGGATCACGCGGGATCTGGCCGATGGTGCTTTGACACGTTTGGGCGTGGACAATCTGGGATTGGACGGCGCGGATCGTCGGTATCTTAAGCTGATCGCCGAGAACTACGCCGGTGGACCAGTTGGGATCGAAACCCTTTCAGCAGCGTTGTCGGAAAGCCGGGATTCGCTTGAGGAAGTGATTGAGCCCTATTTGTTGCAGCAGGGTTTGATCCAGCGCACACCGCGCGGGCGGATGCTGGCACAAAAGGCGTGGACGCATTTGGGTATGGCAGCGCCTCGGGGGCAAAGCGATCTGTTTGGTTGAATTATAGCGCTAGGGATTTTAAGCCTCCGGCGGCCATATTTGAAACGAGAAGAAGGGTCTGCGCGTGACACCTGATCAAATCGAAGCGCTGTTCACCCGCGAAAGCGGCGAGTTTTTGTTCGCACGTTGGGGGCGTCCGATTGTGCCCATCGTTTTCGGGGTGGAAGATGACACCTTGGCCACGGTCAAAGGGGCGTTCGAAGCGGTCGTCACGCTGGCCGGTCACAAAATGGCGGAAACGGACCCTGAACTGGGGGCCAACTGCATGGTGTTCTTCTTCCGGGACTGGAATGAGCTGTTGGAAGTGCCGGACCTCGATCGTCTTGTCCCGGACCTAGCACCTTTGGTCGAACGACTGGTTGCGGTAGACGCCAACCAATATCGTATCTTCCGGTTCGAGGAAGACGGCGCAATCCGTGCCGCGTTCGTGTTTTTGCGAATGGACAAAGAGCTGTCGAAGGTGCCTGCCGAAACTCTGGCGCTCAGCCAGGTGGTGCAGACCGTTTTGCTATGGTCCGACACGGCATTTCGCACACAATCACCTTTGGCGGTGGCGGGTGAGGCCACGATTTTGCGGCCAGACATTGCGGGTCTGATCCGCGCGGCCTACGATCCGGTATTGCCGGGTGCGGCGCAGGATGCCTCTCATGCGTTGCGCCTGTTTGCCAGATTGGAGCAACCGCAATGACCCATACCTATGCCGTCCGGGTTTTCTATGAAGACACCGATATGGGGGGTGTGGTCTATCACGCGAACTATCTGAAATTCATCGAGAGGGCGCGCTCGGACTATGTGCGCAATATCGGTAACGACCAGAATGCGATGCGCGATGCGGGTATTGTCTGGGTCGTGCGTAAGATCGAGGCCGAATATCTGGCCCCTGCGAAATTCGATGATGAGTTGACGATTGAAACTTGGATCACGTCGCTGTCTGGCGCGCGGCTGACGATGGCGCAGCGGGTGACACGGGGCGAGACCGAAGTTTTCACCGCCTCGGTCACGGCGGTCTGCATGAATGCGCAGGGCAAACCGGTGCGTCTTCCGGCAGAGATTCGCGCATTGATGTAACATTTTGCGGGACCAGGGTGGTTCTGTTGGCTTTTCATATCCAACTGCGTTAGCGTTTATCAAAACAAGGCCAAACGAACGGCCATCAGGCAAAAACTAAAGAGCAGGTTCATGGAAGCTGAAACGCTGGCGCTGGCGCAGGAGATCGACTTCTCCATGTGGGGGCTGTATGCCCGCGCGACCTTTATCGTCAAACTGGTGATGCTGATGCTGATCGGTGCGTCGATTTGGTCTTGGGGGATTATCATCCAGAAAATCATCAACTACCGAGCCGCCCGACGCGAGGCGCAGGTGTTTGATGAGGCGTTCTGGTCCGGCAACCCCTTGGATGAATTGTTTGAACAGATCGGCACGCAGCCCGATGGCAGTTCCGAAAAGATCTTCGCCGCAGGCATGATCGAGTGGCGTCGTTCACATCGCACCGATGGCGGGCTGATCGCGGGGGCCACAGCGAGGATTGATCGGTCAATGGATGTGGCCATCGCCAAAGAGTCCGAGACGCTGCAAAAGGGTCTGCCGGTCTTGGCGACGGTTGGCTCGACCGCGCCCTTTATCGGGCTGTTCGGCACGGTTTGGGGCATCATGAACGCCTTTATCGAGATTGCCGAACAACAAAACACCAATCTGGCGGTTGTAGCCCCCGGTATTGCCGAGGCTTTGCTGGCGACCGGTCTGGGCCTGTTGGCCGCGATCCCGGCGGTGATTTTCTACAATAAACTCAGCGCGGATAGTGACCGGATCGTGGGCGGCTATGAGGCCTTTGCAGACGAATTCGCCACCATCCTGTCGCGTCAGTTGGACAGCTAGGATGGGCGCTGCGGTTCAGCAAAGCTCGGGCAGCAATGGACGCAGACGCGGACGTCGTCGCGGTCGTGCCCAGCCAATGGCTGAGATCAACGTCACGCCCTTTGTGGATGTTATGTTGGTGTTGCTGATCATCTTCATGGTCGCCGCACCATTGTTGACTGTCGGGGTGCCGGTGGACCTGCCCAAGACGGCGGCCAGTGCATTGCCCGGTGATAATGAGGAACCTTTGACCGTGACGCTGACCGCAGATGGTCAGGTTCAGATTCAGACGACAGATGTTCAGCGTGATGAATTGATTGGCAGATTGCGCGCCATCGCGTCCGAGCGCAGCAGTGACCGTGTGTTCCTGCGGGCGGATGGCTCGATCCCTTATGCGCAGGTAATGCAGGTAATGGGTGCGTTGAATGCGGGTGGGTTTTCCAATGTCGGTCTCGTCACCGACACGGGCGGTCCGACGCTTGACGAAGGTGGAGAGTGAGGCGGCACGGTGGATACCGGCACCAAGATCTCGGCGATTGCCCATGTCAGTTTGATCGGATGGGCCTTGTTCGGCGGCACGTTCCGGTCCGAACCTTTGCCGATGGCCGTGCAGGATGTCTCGGTGATCTCGGCTGAGCAATTTGCGGCAATGACCGCTCAGCGGGATGCGCCCGAGGTGACAACGCCTGCGGCCTTGCAGCAGCCTGACACGCCGGTTGAAGAGGTGACGCCGCCCGAGCCGGTCGAAGAAGATCAGACGGTGCCCGAGGTGTCGGAGCCATCCGAGCCCGAGCCTGACCCGGTGCCCGAGGCGGTGGAACCGCCGCCCGAGCCGGTGGTAATCGAACAACCCCCAGCGCTTGAGCCGCCCGCGCCAGAGGTGGCCGCCTTGCCCGTGCCCCCCGGCCCCGAGGCGCAGCCGCGCCCGGCAGACAAGGTTGCGCCAGAACCCGTTGCACCGCCTCCGCCCGAGGCTGCACCCGATGACATTGAAACGCCCGCTGTGTCCTTGGAAGAAGGCGCCGAGATCCAGCAAGAGCAACAGGATCAGACCGCTCCCGAAGAGGTCACGGATGAGATCGTGACCGAGGCCGAGGAAGCCAGGGAATACGCGCCCCGCAGTTCTCCGCGGCCACAGGTTCGGCCAAACCGACCGCCCCCTCCGGTGCAGTCTGAGGTGGCAGAAACACCCGAAGTCGAGCCCGAGACACCTGCGCCGCAGCCTGCGGACGAAAGCGCCATCGAAGATGCGTTGGCCGAGGCGCTGGGGCAGGGCACAGAACCCTCTGGCCCGCCGCTGACCAGTGGTGAGAAAGATGCAATGCGTTTGGCAGTGTCCAAGTGCTGGAATGTAGGGTCGTTGTCGACCGACGCCTTGCAGACTGTGGTCGTTGTAGGGTTTTCGCTCACGCCGGATGGCAATGTGGTGGGCGGCAGCTTGCGTTTGATTGAAAGTTCAGGCGGTTCCGACGGCGCAGCAAGACAAGCCTATGAGGCCGCCAGACGCGCAATTCTGCGTTGCGGGGCAAAAGGATATGACCTGCCTGCTGACAAATACGCGCAATGGCAGGATATTGAGATTACATTCAATCCCGAGAGGATGCGGATCAAATGATGAGATTTCTGACCAGCCTGTTGCTCGGCCTGACGCTTCTGACAGCACCGGTTCATGCCCAGAACGGACCGCTGCGCTTGGAACTGGATCAGGGGATCATCGAACCCTTGCCCTTCGCGGTGCCCAGTTTCGTGCCCGACGGTCCCGCTGCGGCTCAGTACGCGCAAGATATCACACGGGTTGTTGCAGCGGACCTCACCGGCACAGGGCTGTTCCGCGAAATCCCGTCTGATGCATTTATCAGCCGGGTCAGCAGCTTTGAGGCGCCACTGCAATTTGCCGACTGGAAGGCGATCAATGCCGAGGCGCTTGTTACTGGGGCGGTAAATGTCTCGGGCAACCGGCTAACGGTCCGCTTCCGGGTATGGGATGTATTCTCCGGGCAAGAGCTTGGCAACGGGCTGCAGTTCGCAGGTACTACGGATGGCTGGCGGCGCATGGCGCATAAGGTGGCCGATCAGGTCTATAGCCGCGTGACGGGTGAGGGCGGTTATTTCGATAGTCGCGTGGCCTTCGTGTCGGAAAGTGGCCCCAAGGATCAGCGCCTGAAACGTCTGGCGATCATGGATTACGATGGTGCCAACGTGCAGTACTTGACCGACAGCGCCGCCATCGTTCTAGCCCCGCGCTTTTCGCCGACGGGTGACCGGCTGCTTTATACCAGCTATGAAACCGGCCAGCCACGCATCTATGTGTTGGATGTGGACCGCGTCCGCCGCACCGAGCTGAACACGCCCGGCGGCACGATGAGCTTTTCACCTCGTTTCTCGCCGGATGGACGCTCGATTGTCTATTCGCTGATTCAAGGGGGGAATACGGATCTTTGGAAAATGGATCTAGCCTCGGGGCAGAGCGTGCGTTTGACTAACACGCCGGCGATTGAGACCGCGCCCAGCTATTCGCCAGATGGGTCGCAAATCGTATTCGAAAGCGACCGCTCGGGCACGCCGCAACTGTATATCATGCCTGCAAATGGGGGTGAGGCGACGCGGATCAGTTTCGGTCAGGGGCGTTATGGTACGCCGGTCTGGTCCCCGCGGGGCGATCTGGTCGCTTTCACCAAGCAAAACAAAGGTCGGTTCCATATCGGCGTGATGCGCACCGATGGCAGCGAGGAACGGTTGCTGACTTCGTCCTTTCTGGACGAGGGGCCGACATGGTCGCCCAATGGTCGGGTGATTATGTTCACCCGTGAAACCCAAGGCGCAAGCGGTCGGGCGACGCTTTATTCGGTGGATATCTCGGGGCGCAACTTGCGCCCGGTGCGAACGCCAGATGGCGGCAGCGATCCGTCCTGGGGGCCTTTGCAGAATTGATCGCGGGGGCGGTCGGAAAAGTTCACAAGAAACCCGCGCTGTGATACACAGGCGGCAACAAACAGAAAACACAACGAGGCACTTGAAATGAACGTATTGGGCAAAGTGGTAGCTTTGGGCGTGCTAGGCATTCTGGCCGCCTGCACCAGCAACGATCCCTCGACATTAGGAGGCGGCCTTGGCGGCGGCGCAAATGGTGGTGGTCTGGCCGCAGGATCGCCCAGCGATCCGCGCTCACCTGCTTATTTCCAGCAGACCGTCGGCGACCGGGTTCTGTTTGCGATCGATCAGTCGACCCTTACACCGCAAGCGCAGACCGTTCTGCAGGGTCAGGCGGACTGGCTGTTGGCGAACCCCGATTTCGTGGCAACCATCGAGGGCCACGCAGATGAACAGGGCACTCGCGAATACAACCTTGCACTGGGCGCACGTCGGGCGAATGCGGCCCGCGAATACCTGATCTCGCGCGGGGTGGCGGGCAACCGTCTGACCACGGTCAGCTTTGGCAAGGAACGCCCGATCGAGATTTGCAGTACCGAGGATTGCTATTCCAAGAACCGCCGTGCGGTTACGGTGCTGACCGGCTCAACACTGGGGTAAGATGATGAAAGTTGCAGGATGGGTTCTGGCCGCGGTTTTGGCGACCGCCGGGGTGGCACAAGCACAGGATCAGCAGACCCTAGCCGATATCCGGCAGGAGTTGACCGTGTTGCATGTGGAAATCCAGCGTCTGAAACGTGAGTTTTCGACGACGGGGTCACCGTCACCCAACCTGTCCGGTAGTTCGGTGCTTGAACGCGTCGACGCCATCGAGGCCGAGTTGCAGCGCCTGACCCGTCAGACTGAGCAGTTGAACCAGCGGGTGCAGAATATCGTCACCGACGGCACCAACCGCATCGGCGATCTGGAGTTCCGTTTGGTTGAGTTGGAAGGCGGCGATCTGAGCACGCTGGGCGAAACCTCGACCCTAGGGGGTGAGACGCAGATTACGGCAGCTGCTCCGACAACGCCTGCTGCGCCCACGGCGACTGATCAGGGTGAGTTGGCGATAGGCGAACGCGCGGATTTCGACGCTGCCGCGCAAGCGCTGGCCGAGGGCAATTTTCAGGCCGCAGCCGACCAGTTTGCAAGCTTTGATACCTCATATCCCGGCAGCCCTCTTGCGCCCGAAGCTAACCTGAAGCGCGGGCAAGCGTTGGAAGGGTTGGGCGACACTCGCGAAGCGGCGCGTGCCTTTCTGGCCAGTTTCACCGGTGATTCCGAGGGGACTTTTGCGCCCGAGGCTTTGTTTGAGCTCGGCTCGGCCTTGGGTCGACTGGGACAAACCGATCAGGCTTGTATAACACTCAGCGAGGTTGGGGTGCGGTTCCCGGCATCCCCAGCGGCCTCTAGCGCGACACAGGAAATGGCGTCGCTGGGCTGTTCTTGACCACATTCCCCGACAAGTTGAAGGATGCGTTGCGCAGGCGACTGCCCGCGCAACTGCCTGCCCGTTTGGGGGTTGCAGTGTCAGGTGGCGGCGACTCGGTCGCTTTGCTGCACCTTCTGGCAGAGATCGCGCGCGCGCAGGGCGTTTCGCTGTACGTTGCAACGGTGGATCATGGATTGCGCGCTGAATCTCGCGCTGAAGCCGATCGGGTTGCCGAAATGGCCCGAGACATGGGGTTGCCCTATGAAGTGTTGCGGTGGACCGGATGGGATGGCAGCGGCAACTTGCAGGATCAGGCGCGGCAGGCCCGGTACAGGTTGCTGACCGACTGGGCCCGGCGCAATGATGTACCCGCTATCGCACTCGGTCACACTGCCGACGATCAGGCCGAAACCGTCCTGCTGCGGCTTGGTCGCGCGTCCGGCGTCACGGGCCTGTCTGGGATGCCTGCTGCGCGCGAGCTGAACGGGGTGCAACTGCTCAGGCCGCTTTTGGATGTCACCCGACAGGAGTTGCGCGACTACCTGAATGCACACGGGTTGGACTGGATAGAAGACCCTTCGAATCACGACCTGCGCTTTGATCGGATCAAAGCGCGCGAGGCTCTGGCAGGGTTGGATGATATCGGCATAACCGCCCGATCCCTCAGCCGGGTGGCTGACAACCTTGCACAAGCGCGCGAGGCTTTGGACGTGTTTACGCAGGAAACCGCGCGTCAGGTTCTGCGGGCTGAGACGGGCGACATTTGCGTTGATCGCGCTGGCTTTGTGGCGCTGCCCAGCGAGATCCAACGGCGTCTGTTGGTGGGCAGTATCCAATGGATCGCGGGTGCAGGCTATCCGCCGCGGCAGATGGCGGTCGAACAGGCTCTGTCGGCTTTGCGCCAAGCAGAAACAACCACAATCGGGGGATGTATGGTGGTTGCCAAGGACGAGAACACGTGGATTTGCAGGGAACTAGGGGCGATTTCCGTACAACTTTCCAAGCCGGGCGATTTGTGGGATAGCCGCTGGATCTTGACCGGTCCGCAAAGATCAGACGCGCAAGTCCGCCCATTGGCAGAGGCTGGGCTGCGGCAGTTGCCCGACTGGCGTGCTTTGGGAAAACCGCGCGCGGCGCTTGTGGCATCGCCCGCGATTTGGGCAGAAGACACGCTGCTGTCGGCGCCTTTGGCGGGTTTTTCCAATGGTTGGCGGGCGGAATTGGCGTCAGAAGTGCCCGAGTTGCACTCTTCTTTTTTATCGCATTGAACCTGCTTGAATCATCTCTATTTTATAGGGCAACCCGGCAGACCCCCATCTGCCGAAATCTTTTGGGAGATTTTCCTTGGGCAACGCTCGTAACATCGCCTTCTGGGTCGTTCTGTTTTTACTGATCCTAGCACTGTTCAATCTGTTCAGCGGACCGGGTGGAACGCTTCAGAGCAATGAAAGAACTTATTCCGATTTCGTCACAGCCGTTGAAAGCGGCGAGGTTAAGAATGTGACGCTGGATGGCGAACAGATTCGCTACACCACGCAAAGTGGTGCCAGCTATGTCACCATCAAACCCGGGGATGCCGAAGTCACCAAGCTGTTGATCGACGAGAACATCCCGGTGCGGGCGGAAAAACAGCAGCAGTCGGGCTTTCAGTCGTTCCTGATCACATTGCTGCCCTTCCTGCTGCTGATCGGTGTCTGGGTCTATTTCATGAACCGGATGCAAGGCGGCGGTAAAGGTGGCGCGATGGGTTTTGGCAAGTCCAAGGCCAAGATGCTGACCGAAAAGCATGGCCGAGTGACCTTTGACGACGTCGCCGGTATCGACGAGGCCAAGGAAGAGCTGGAGGAGATCGTCGAATTCCTGCGCAACCCGCAGAAATTCAGCCGTCTGGGCGGCAAGATCCCGAAAGGCGCTTTGCTGGTCGGCCCTCCGGGTACTGGTAAGACACTTCTGGCCCGTGCGATTGCAGGTGAGGCAGGCGTGCCCTTCTTCACGATCTCAGGATCGGACTTTGTCGAGATGTTCGTGGGTGTCGGTGCATCGCGTGTGCGCGACATGTTCGAACAGGCCAAGAAAAACGCGCCCTGTATCGTGTTCATCGACGAAATCGACGCCGTGGGCCGCCATCGTGGTGCGGGTTATGGCGGTGGCAACGATGAACGCGAACAAACGCTCAACCAGTTGCTGGTCGAGATGGACGGGTTCGAGGCCAATGAAGGCGTGATCATTCTGGCGGCCACTAACCGTAAGGACGTTCTGGACCCCGCGCTGCTGCGTCCGGGCCGGTTTGACCGCAACGTGACCGTCGGCAACCCTGACATCAAAGGTCGTGAGAAGATTTTGGGCGTGCATGCGCGCAAGACGCCTCTGGGCCCCGATGTTGACCTGCGCATCATTGCGCGGGGGACGCCGGGCTTCTCGGGCGCCGATCTGGCGAACCTCGTGAATGAGGCCGCACTGATGGCCGCGCGTGTTGGTCGCCGCTTCGTCACCATGGAAGATTTCGAGAACGCCAAAGACAAGGTGATGATGGGGGCTGAGCGCCGCAGTATGGTGCTGACGCAAGACCAGAAGGAAAAGACAGCGTATCACGAGGCTGGTCACGCTGTGGTCGGTCTGGAATTGCCGCTGTGCGATCCGGTTTACAAGGCCACGATCATCCCGCGCGGTGGTGCATTGGGTATGGTGGTCTCACTGCCCGAAATGGACCGCTTGAACTATCACCGAGATGAGTGCGAACAAAAGCTGGCCATGACCATGGCCGGTAAGGCCGCCGAAGTCATCAAATACGGTGAGGATCATGTGTCGAACGGTCCCGCTGGCGATATCATGCAGGCCAGCCAATTGGCGCGTGCGATGGTGATGCGCTGGGGCATGTCGGACAAAGTCGGTAATATCGACTATGCCGAGGCGCATGAAGGCTATCAGGGCAACACTGCTGGTTTCTCGGTTTCTGCCCATACCAAAGAGCTGATCGAGGAAGAGGTGAAGCGCCTGATCCAGCAAGGATATGAGCGTGCCCACAAGATTCTGACCGACAAAAACGAAGAATGGGAACGCTTGGCGCAAGGCCTGCTGGAATACGAGACCCTAACCGGTGACGAGATCAAGCGCGTGATGAACGGCGACTCTCCGACGGAAGGTGACGACGAAGGCGATAGCCCTGACGAGGGCAACGCGCCCAGCGTTACGGCCATTCCGAAGACCAAGGTCAAGAAAACTCCGCCCGATGGCGGGATGGAGCCAGAACCGACCGCGTAACAGCAAAAACCCGAGCTAAGGCTCGGGTTTTCTTTTCTTTCCGACGTGCCTGCCGTCTAGTGCCCGTGAAAAGCTGTAAAGGGGATGATTATGCCGGTCATGCGCGAAACGGAATTCATGGGCGAAGTGGTCTGGTTGGGCCATGTACCGGCTGGTCAGTCCATCCGTGCCGACTCCGTACCCGCTTTGTCGCTGGGTTTTGCAGGTGTCGCCGGAGAGCGGCATGAGGGCGAAAACCGCGCTTCATGTGTGCGGATGACGAACCTTTATCCCAAAGGCACAGAAATCCGAAATGTGCGGCAACTCTCGGTGCTGTCTGAAGAGGAGATGCAGGCAACCGCTACCGAGATGGGGCTTGAAACGCTGGACGCGTCCTACCTGGGGGTCAGCATCCTTTTGCGCGGTATTCCTGACTTTACCCATATCCCGCCTTCGTCGCGTCTGCAGGGGCCGGATGGAGTAACGATCACGGTGGATATGGAAAACCGCCCTTGCGTGATTCCCGGCCGCGAGGTCGAGGCCGATTTGCCCGGCCATGGTGCCGCGTTCAAGCCCGCAGCCAAGGGGCGGCGTGGGGTGACTGCATGGGTTGAAAGGCCCGGAGCGCTACATCTGGGTGACCAGCTAAAGCTGTTCGTCCCCGATCAGCGCGCTTGGGCACCTTAAGACACAGGATTTCCGATGGGAAACGATCAAGCTTACGTTACGCGACCCCCTAAGTGACGCTACGCCGTTTCACGGCGTGATTATGTCGGAATCCATATCCATCGCTTTGGTACACAATTGTATGGATTGATCAGCACCGGGCTATTTGCGCCGGTTTGCAAGGCATTCAATCAGGGATCTTGCCCAATGAGCTACAAATCCGACATCGAAATCGCCCGCGAAGCGAATAAGAAACCGATTCAGGAAATCGGTGCCAAGATCGGCATCGAATCCGCCGATCTGCTGCCTTATGGCCACGACAAGGCAAAGGTCAGCCAGGACTTCATCAACTCGGTTCAGGACCGTGAAGACGGCAAGCTGATCCTTGTCACCGCGATCAACCCGACCCCTGCGGGTGAAGGCAAGACCACCACCACCGTGGGTCTGGGCGACGGCCTGAACCGCATCGGCAAAAACGCGATGATCTGTATCCGCGAAGCCTCGCTTGGCCCGAACTTCGGCATGAAGGGCGGCGCTGCAGGTGGCGGTTACGCGCAGGTTGTTCCGATGGAGGAAATGAACCTTCACTTCACCGGTGACTTCCATGCCATCACCTCGGCCCACTCGCTGCTGTCGGCGATGATCGACAACCACATCTATTGGGGCAACGAGTGTGACATCGACATCCGTCGCGTTGCATGGCGTCGTGTGGTCGACATGAACGACCGCGCTCTGCGTCAGATCACCGCCTCGCTGGGCGGCGTGTCGAACGGTTTCCCGCGTGAAGCTGGCTTTGACATCACCGTGGCGTCGGAAGTTATGGCGATCCTGTGCCTGGCCAACGACCTGAAAGACCTGGAAAAGCGCCTGGGCGACATCATCGTTGCTTACCGCCGCGACAAGACCCCGGTCTATTGCCGCGACATCAAAGCCGAAGGCGCAATGACCGTTCTGCTGAAAGACGCAATGCAGCCGAACCTGGTACAGACGCTGGAAAACAACCCGGCCTTCGTCCATGGCGGCCCGTTCGCAAACATCGCGCACGGCTGTAACTCGGTCATCGCGACCAAGACCGCGCTGAAAGTTGCTGACTATGTCGTGACCGAAGCAGGCTTTGGAGCCGACCTGGGTGCCGAGAAGTTCATGAACATCAAGTGCCGCAAGGCGGGCATTGCTCCGTCGGCAGTGGTGCTGGTTGCCACCGTGCGCGCAATGAAGATGAACGGCGGCGTTGCCAAGGCCGATCTGGGTGCCGAAAACGTCGACGCGGTTCAGTCCGGCTGCGCCAACCTGGGCCGTCACATCGAGAACGTGAAGTCCTTCGGTGTTCCGGTCGTTGTCGCTATCAACCACTTCGTCACCGACACCGATGCCGAAGTTGATGCGGTCAAGAAATATTGCGCCGATCACGGAGTCGAAGCGGTTCTGTCACGTCACTGGGAACTGGGCTCGGAAGGCTCGGCGCCGCTGGCCGAAAAAGTCGTGGAAATCGTCGAAGGTGGCACTGCTAACTTCGCGCCGATCTACCCCGATGACATGCCGTTGTTCGAGAAGGTTGAAACCATCGCCAAGCGCATCTACCGCGCCGATGAGGTTCTGGCCGACAACAAAATCCGTAACCAACTGCGCGAGTGGGAAGACGCGGGCTATGGCAACCTGCCGGTCTGCATGGCGAAAACCCAGTACTCGTTCTCGACCGATCCGACCCTGCGCGGTGCGCCCACCGGCCACTCGGTCCCGGTGCGTGAAGTCCGCCTGTCCGCTGGTGCCGGCTTCATCGTGGTTGTCTGTGGAGAGATCATGACCATGCCTGGCCTGCCGCGTAAACCTGCTGCGGAAACCATCTGCCTTAACGACGCAGGTGAGATCGAAGGCTTGTTCTAAGCCGGTTTTTGAACCATCTCATGGTCCGGGGATATCCCCGGTCCATGAGGAGATCGCTATGCCCACTCTGACACCTCCGCAAGTCTGTCATTCTATGCAGGAATTGCGGGTTCAGATCGATAAGCTGGACCGCCAACTGATCGAGATGTTGGTGACGCGCGCAGGTTACATCGACCGCGCCACGCAGCTTAAACCGGCCGAAGGGCTGCCAGCCCGTATCCCGGATCGTGTTGAAGAAGTGGTGCAGCGGGTACGCGACAGCTCGGATGCGTTGGGTATGGATCCTGATCTGGCCGAGCAGTTGTGGCGCATTTTGATTGACTGGTCGATTGCGCGTGAGGAGCGCGTTCTTGGGCCGGAATGAATGACCGGGCGCTTTGCGCCCGATCCGTTTTTGGAAAGAAGGGATCACAGGATGGTAGCCCAGGTTATCGACGGTAAGGCCTTTGCAGCGAATGTGCGTGCACAAGTGGCTGATCAGGTTGCAAAGTTGAAAGAGGAAAACGGTATCACGCCCGGTCTGGCCGTGGTTCTGGTGGGCGAGGATCCGGCCAGCCAGGTTTATGTCCGCTCAAAGGGCAAGCAGACCGTCGAGGTCGGCATGAACTCGTACGAGCACAAGCTGGACGCCGAGACCTCGGAAGAAGACCTGCTGGCACTGATCGACAAGCTAAACAACGATCCGGCCGTGCACGGCATTCTGGTGCAGCTGCCGCTGCCCAAGCACCTGAACGAAGATCTGGTGATCAACTCGATCGACCCGGCCAAGGATGTGGATGGCTTCCACATCTCGAACGTGGGTCTGTTGGGCACCGGCCAGAAGTCGATGGTGCCTTGCACGCCGCTGGGCTGTCTGATGATGCTGCGCGACCACCACGGCTCTCTGTCGGGTATGGACGCTGTTGTGATCGGTCGTTCGAACATCGTGGGTAAGCCGATGGCGCAACTGCTGCTGGGCGATAGCTGCACCGTGACCATCGCGCATAGCCGCACCAAAGACCTGCCGGACGTCGTGCGCCGCGCCGACATCGTTGTCGCCGCTGTGGGCCGCCCCGAAATGGTGCCGGGCGACTGGATCAAGGAAGGTGCGACTGTCATCGACGTGGGCATCAACCGCATTGAGCGTGACGGCAAGAACAAGCTGGTCGGAGACGTCGACTACGCCAGCGCCGCTGAGCGCGCAGGCGCGATCACGCCGGTTCCGGGTGGCGTAGGTCCGATGACCATCGCCTGCCTGCTGGCCAACACTCTGACAGCGTGCTGCCGCGCGAATGGCCTGCCCGAGCCCGAGGGGCTGACGGCCTGACCTGAATTTTTACTCAGGGCGAATAGAAAAGGCCGTGGAGTTCATCGACTCTTCGGCCTCTTTTGCGATTCATTGTGGAAATATTAAATTTGCACGGTCAGGCTTTTACGTGGAAGGAAACGGTGATAAATCAGTAATCCCAGCTGGTTACGACCTAGGTCGATGGACTGGCCGGGGCCGGGGGGATTTGCAGAGCCAATATGAAGACCATACTGAACTCAATTCTGGCCGAGTTTACTTTGCGCCGAGTGATCGCGGGTTTCGTTTTTCTGCCTTTGTTGGCTTTTGCGCTCCAACCTTTCCCTGAACTAAGCCTGCCATTCCTGTCGCGTCTGGTGTTCTGGTCCGGTGTCACGGCTTTGGCCATCGCGGCAACATGGGCTGCGCGGAGGATCAGCTGCAACTGGTTCAGAAAGTTAGAATTGTCGCGGCGTGATCTGGCGGTAATTCCGGTAATATTGGTGCTGTTCCTTCCCTGCTTATGGGTGATGGTCTGGCTGCTCTTCGCCGCGCAGGGAGCCCAGTCGCCCGGATTTTTGCCGGTTGCCTCTTATGGGGCTTTGTTCGCGACCGGGCTTTTGATGACGCGCAGCCCCATGCCCGAAGCGCCGGAAAAGATTGCTGTTCAACCCCGTCTGACCCGACGCTTGCCCAAGGGGTTTACCGGACAGATCTACCGATTGGCGGTGCGGGACCATTCCGTGGATGTCGTGACATCAGAGGGTACATTTACCATCCGGTCACGGCTTTCAGATGCGATTGACGAGATGGAGCCTGTCCTTGGGTATTGTACCCATCGGTCGCATTGGGTAGTTGGCAGCGCCATTGCTGGTGTCGAAAAACATGGTGGCAAGACGTTTCTGCGCCTTGAAAATGGCGACCTGGTTCCGATCAGCCGCAAGTACAAGCCCATGCTGGAAGAGCAAGGGATTGTCTGAATTCGCTATCTCGGCATAGGGACCATTTGGGGGTGCGTCCCGATCAAAATGGCCATTGCGTCAACCCCCATTAGTTCGGACACAGCAGCCTGTGTGCTGCGAAGACCGCCGGTATAGGTGCCATAGGCGGGCAGGATCAGGCGGCGATTGTCCAGCAGAAATGCGGGGCGCGAGATTGACCGTCCTCGTAGTTTTAGCCGCACCTTGGGATGGTAGTGGCCCGAGATTTCGGTCTTTCCGTCAGGGTGCGCGATATGGCGGAAGGTCAGGCCCGAAACTGAATGCTCGGCCAGATGCGCGCCGCCCAGATCGACCGGTCCGGGGTCGTGATTGCCTTCGATCCAAATCCAGCGGCGACCGGCTTGCAAGGCTGCGATCTGCAACCTTTCGGCTTCGTTCAGACCCTGCGTCGAGTCTAGGTCGTCAAAGCTGTCTCCTAAGCAAATTACCGTCTCGGCCTGTGTGTGGGCGATGTCCGAGGAAAGCCGCGCCAAGGTGTCCCGGTTTTCATAGGGCGGTAAGGTCAGGCCAGATCGGCGCGCCAGACGCTCTGACTTGCCCAGATGCAGGTCAGACACGCAAAGCAGGCTTTGTTCGGGCCACCAAAGCGCCCCGCTCCCCAAAGCGCGCAGCGTATGCCCCGCAAAGGTGAATGTCAGATCGTTCATGATACGTTCTTTGCGGGTTTTCTGCGGCGCTGCAAGCGGATTCGCTATGGTGCCAACCCTGCTTCTTGCAACAGCCGCGCGCTTTCTTCGGCCAACAGCCGCTCCTCGGCAGCGCCCTTGACGGGGACTTTGCCGACCTCAAGAAACAGGGGCGCGGCCAGCGGTGAGACGCGATCCAACCGCAACAGGTCGATGCGGTTGCCAATCCGTGCAATCATGTCCTCGATCCGGCCAAAGTCGACCAGACCGCGCATCGCCTCTTCGCGGGTGATCTGCATCAGCAGGTGGTCGGGGTCGTATTTTAGCAACGTGTCATACAGAATGTCCGAGGAAAACGTCGCCTGCCGCCCGCTTTTGCGCTGCCCGCCGGTGTTGCGCTCGATCAGTCCCGCAATGGTCGCCGAGCTGCGGAAGGTGCGTTTCATCACGGCATTACCCGCCAGCCACGTGTCCACTCCATCGCGCAGCGTCTCGGCCTGAAACAGGGGGCGCGGGTCGGTGACGGCGTCCAACCCCCAGATCAGGGTGGCATAGTCGGTGGCGACAAACCCCAGCGGCGCAAGGCCGGTTTCCTCCATCCGTTTTGTCAGCAACAAACCCAGCGTTTGCTGCGCATTGCGCCCGGCAAACCCGTAAACACACAGATGTTCGCGCCCGTCCGAGGGGAAGCTTTCGATCAGTAGCCGCTCACGGCTGGGAAGGCGTGAAACCTGCCGTTGCAGGGCTAGCCAGTCCGCCGTGTGCGAGGGCAGTTGTGGCCAGTCCGGTTGGGCAAACATACGCAGAATACGGTCGCTAAGCTGCGTCGAGGTGGCAAACTTCGTGCCCGAGAACACAGCGACTTTTGGCTTGCGATCCGCGCGTCGGCTGACCTCAACCGTCATGTCGCGCAGGCCTTCGTAACGCACGATCTGACCGCCGATCAGAAACGTGTCACCGGGGGTGAGCGTGGCGGCAAAGGCCTCTTCAACCTCGCCCAGCGGTTTGCCGCCGCGATTGCGTTTCAGCCGAACCTTCAGCGTGTCGGTGTCCTGAATCGTTCCCAGATTCATGCGGATGCGCTGCGCCGCGCGTGGATCGCGCAACTGCCACATGCCATCGGGGCGTCGTTGCAGCCGCTGCCAACGGTCGTAAGCGCGCAGGGCGTATCCTCCGGTGGCGCAGAACTCCAGACAATCATTGAATTGCAGGCGGGACAGATCGGCGAACGGTCCGGCGGCCACCATTTCCGAATAAAGCGCATCCGCATCAAACGGGCCTGCCGCCGCCGCGATCAGGATATGCTGACACAGCACATCGCGAGGTCCTGCGCCGCGCGGTTCCCCGTCCAAATCATGGGCTCGTGCAGCTTCGAGTGCTGCGACGCATTCCACCACCTCGAACCGGTTTGCGGGCACCAGCAGAGCCTTCGAGGGCGCGTTGTAGCGGTGATTGGCGCGCCCGATCCGCTGAACCAGACGTTTGACATTCTTGGGCGCACCGATCTGGATCACAAGGTCCACGTCGCCCCAGTCGATGCCCAGATCCAAAGAACCGGTACACACAATCGCGCGCAAGTCTCCTCGCACCATCGCGGCCTCGACCCGTTCACGCTGTTGCCGATCCAGACTGCCGTGGTGGATGCCAATGGGCAGGGCGTCGTCATTGGCGAGCCACAGGTTATGAAAGAAAACCTCGGCCTGCGCGCGGGTATTGTGAAAGATCAGCGTTGTTTTGTGCTCTTTGATCTGTTTCAGAACCGCAGGAATGGCATAGGCGGCCCCGCCGCCGGACCACGGCGGCAGCTCCTGGGTTTCAAGCATCTGAATGTCGGGGTCTGGTCCGGGGTCGGCCTGTACGATTTGGCAGGGGTCGGGGTGCCGGGCCAGAAACCGGGCGATGGCGTCCGGGTCCTCGACCGTAGCAGATAGCCCCACACGCCGCATAGTCGGGCCGAGTGTTTGCAGCCGCGCCAGCGCCAGCATCAACTGATCTCCCCGCTTGCTTTCGGCCAGCGCGTGAATCTCATCAACGATCACACGCTGTACCCCGTGAAACATGCGTTGCGCGTCTTCGTATGAGGTCAACAGGGCCAGGCTTTCCGGCGTGGTTAGTAGGATATGCGGAGGGTCCACCCGTTGGCGTTTCTTCTGCGTGGCCGAAGTGTCACCTGTGCGGTCCTCAATACGGATGGGCAGGCCGATCTCATCCGCTGGGCCCCGCAGGTTGCGCCGGATATCCGCCGCCAGCGCCTTGAGCGGCGAGACATAGATCGTATGCAGACCCTCTGGAGCACTTTCGGACAGTTCAGCCAATGTCGGCAGAAACCCGGCCATCGTCTTGCCGCCACCCGTGGGCGCGATCAGCAACGTTGCCGGGTCCATGGCCCGGTCGAACATATCTTGTTGGTGGGGGTGGATCGACCAGCCTTTGGTCGTGAACCAGTCGGTGATCCGGGCGGGAATCGGCGTCATGGCCGTATGATGACCCGCCCGGCGTCAGAATGGCAGGGGTTAGTGAACGATCTTTTCTTCTTTGACGAACATGTTCGCCCAGGCGCGGTCGATCAGGTCGGGGCTCATCTGATAGGGGATGCCTTCGAATTCGCAGATCGAGATCATCTGGTCGATCAGGAAGATCGGTTGATAATTGGCGTAGATATTGTTGATGGTTGGGTATTTGACCTTCAACAAATGTACCAAAGCAGCTTCATCCAGCGGCATGCCGCGTTTGCGGGCGACCATGGCGAAGATTTTCAGGAAGTTTTCCTGGTTCGGGCCGTCGATCTTGATCTTAAAGAAGATCCGGCGCAAGGCCGCTTGGTCGAAAATCTCATTCGGGTGGAAGTTGGTCGAAAAGATCACCAGCGTGTCAAAAGGCACCTCAAACTTCTCGCCCGATTGCAGACCTAGGATATCCTTGCTTTCTTCCAGCGGAACAATCCAGCGGTTGATCAGTGCCTGGGGTGGCTCGGCCTGACGGCCAAGGTCGTCCACGATAAAGATGCCGCCGGTCGATTTCAGCTGCAGCGGGGCCTGATAGGTCCGTGCGGTGGGGTTGTAGACCAAGTCCAGCATGCTCAGCGACAGTTCACCACCGGTCACAACGGTCGGGCGCTCGCACTGCACGTAGCGGGTGTCGAACCGTTTGCGGCGGCGAAGGCTGTTGGGGTCGTCAGCCTCTTGTTCGATCGCCGTGTGTACGATCGGGTCATAAACGGTGATCACCTGACCGGCATATTCGATTGCGCGCGGAACATAGACACTGTCCCCCAACGCATCGCGAATCCCGTTCGAAATCGAGGATTTACCATTGCCCGGCGGTCCATACATCAGGATCGAGCGACCCGCGCTGACCGCAGGTCCAAGGTGATCCAACAGGCTGTCGGGCAGAACCAGATGGCCCATAGCACCGGTTAGCTGATCGCGTGTCACCTGAATATTGCGGATCGACTGGCGCTTGACCTGTTCGCGGTACACGTCCAGCGGAACCGGCATCGCGCCAAAGTATTCCGACTGGCTAAGCGCATCCAGCGCCCGCGCCTTACCGGCATCGGTCAACTGGTAACCCATCTCATTGCCGCTATTGGCGTTCAGCGTACCTGTCGCCTCAAGCAATTTTTGTTCGCGTGAGATATCGATCAATTCCTGTGTTACCGCACCGGGCAGGCAAATCGCTTCGGCCACTTCCGAAACGGTGTCTACGTTCTTGCGGAACATCGTTTTCAACAGAATGTCCCGCATCATCACGATCGGAAGCCGCATTTCACCCAGCCCTTTGGGGGCAGGAGGGGCCATGACCGAGGTTGTCTGCATATTCATGAGCGTCGCCCGTCTATCCAGTATTCACGCCAAAAGCCCCCACGGGGCCGCTTGGTAGAAAAACTGGCCTTGCTTTGTGGCAGTACCAAGGCATCGACAAGGCGGGTTAATGATAGTTTACGAGCCGTAAACAGTTCCCAGTATCAGATAAAGGGCGAGGCTACCGCCAAGCGCAAATCCCATGGGAAATTGCTTGCCCCTGTTCCAGCTTTCCCATTCGGGCGCGATGGCCCTTAAGGGGGTCGCCTTGGCCAACCGATGCGTGGCAAATGCCGCCAATGTAGTTGCCATCAAAATCAGGATCACCGCGCGAAAATCGGCGGTCCACACAAACGGAGAAGCCGCCGCAATGAACTTGGCGTCCCCCGCGCCCATGACCCCGGCGACATTAAACAGGATGCCCAAAACCAGAAAGACGAGCGCGTGCAGAAGTTGCCAGATATAAGGTGGAAGGGAAATCGCAATTGGCCCCAGCCGCCCCTGCGTCCACTCCATTGACCAAGGAGGCAGTAGAAACAGACCGATCACCACAAAGACGCCAAACAACGCTACCACAGCGTGGTTCTTGATCAGCATCTCGCGCATGTCAGTGAAAGCGACATAAAAACAGATCGGCAGGACGAACGGCAAAAACCAAGCCGCGGCCTCTGCTGGGATGTGCATCAATCAGGCTTCCTCGAGCGCACGGAGCGAACGAACCGCTTCCTCGTAGTGCTGCGGGTGCGTGGAAATCGCTTCCCGGAACAGGTTCTTCGCAGTGGCAACATCGCCTTGTTTGACTGCGGAAATCCCCATTGTGTTCAGCAACATAGCGCGTTCAACCTGCGTCATCGGGACAACCGGCATCGCATAGTTTCCCTGAGCCGCACGCGCCAGAACCAGATTGTTCTTGGCGGTAAAGAGGGTCCGGTCCTGACGAATTGCTTCAGCGAACAGACGCTCGGCGTCTTCGTAATCGCCGCGCGACAGTTTGGAGTAGCCCCAATTGTTCATCACGCTTCCGGGACGGGTCGTCAAACCGACAGCGGTTTCATAAAAATGGTCCGCGCGGCTCCAATCTTTTTGAGAATCCGCGACAACCGCCTCGAGGCGATACCGTTTGAATGTCTCATAGGTTGGCGAAATACCGTCCAGCACCGTCTTGGCCTGATTCCAATCGCCCGACCGGACCAGCGCGTCCGCATACTCCACACGGTCCACGTTGCCGGACCCTTTCATAGTGGTGACCTTTTTCCAAGCGGCCTTCGCCTCGGTGGTGCGCTTCGCGCGAGACAGTGAAATGGCCAGACCGCGCTGCAAATCAATCCGACCAGGGTTCTTTGCGGCTGCGCCCTGGAAATAGGTCACGGCCTCGTTCGGGTCTGCGGCGGTCAGCAGAACATCGTTCAAATTGGTCTCGTCGATGACGTTTACTTCCTGAAACGTCTTTTCGACCTTTTCCTCTTCGGTTTCTTTTTCGCAGGCCGACAGGATCAGCCCACACAAAACCATCGACGGAATCAAGAATTGTTGGCGCATTTTTGCGTCCCTTACTGCTCTGGCTCTGGTTCCGGGAGCTTGCGCAGCGTAAATTGCCCGTCGCCTTGCTGCTCCAGTGTGTATTCTTGTTCTTCTGGAGTAGTATTAACAGGATTTTCCATTTTTGCGAGAGCTAAGCGCAGATTGTCCAGAATTGCGTCACTTTCGCCATTGTCCAACGCGAAGGCGCGCCGAAAGACCTGAGCGGCCTCAGGATATTCGCCTTTTTCGATCAGCAAAACGCCCAGATTGTTCCAGGCAACGGACCATTCAGGGTCCTCCTCGACCGCGCGGCGCAACAGGGTTTCAGCCGGCTTCAACTGCTTCAGACCCAGATTTGCAGTGCCCATACCGGTCAGGATTTCGGAGGTCATACCCTGATCCAGAGCGGCACGGGCAAAGGAATCCAAGGCAAGATCATATTCACCCGATACCAGCAGGCGATTGGCGACCACCAACGGATCCTCGGCCTCGCCATCCGGATCAAAGCTAGGCGGGGTGAGGTTGTCACTCTGCGTCGTTTCCGTGCAAGAGGCCACCATGGTAAAAACCATGATGGCCTGCAGCATGCGGCGCACCCTGTTTGAGACGCCCCTGTTTATGTTTTTCATCGGTTTTTTTAACCACTGCCAGTGTTTGCGAAATCCGAGATAGCTTTTGCCGAAGGACCGACCAAAATGACCAGCAACGGCGGCACCGTCAAAATCATTGTGGCAAGTGTCATTTTGGTTGGCAACTTGTTAGCGGCCTCTTCGGCCCGCATAACACGTTTGTCACGCATTTCGCTGGCATAAACCCGCAGAGCGTCTGCGATCGACGTCCCGAAAGTGGCCGACTGGATCATCACTGTCACGAACGAGTTGACGTCCTGCACCCCGCATCGCGTCCCAAAGTCACGCAGAACAGTGTCTTTGTCCTTACCAGCCTTCAGCTCGTAGGCGACGACCTCGAACTCCTGCGCGATGTCAGGGTAGGAGGCTTTCATTTCGGACGCGACCCGGACGATGGCCTGGTCCAATGATTGGCCGGCCTCAACACAAACCAGCATCAAGTCTAACGTGTCAGGGAAGCCGGCTTCAATGGCACCCTGCCGCTCGGCGACGCGTCTGGTGATCCAATAGCGGGGCAGGAAGTAGAGAGCGGCCGCAGGGATCAAAACGCGAATGATCATCTGTTGCGAGGTGAACTCCTGGTCTCCGGCAAAAACGGTTACCAAAGACATACCGATCAGTAGGCCGACGATGCCCAGAGCGAATTGCGCAAAGTGGAAGAAGCGAACGGCGTCCTTGGACTGATACCCCGCCTGACGCAGTTTGAGCTGCATTGCAGAGAGTTCTTCTTCATTTTTCGGCTCCAGAAAGCTCGAAAACTTTTCAAGCTGTTCGTTGCGGCCCGCGGTGCGCAGTTTGTCGCGCTTGTCCTTCTTGCTCTTCTTCGGTGCCGCTTGCGAACGCTGCAACTTTTTCAGCGGATCTTCACGCTGATTCATCATCAACGGAATGGCGACAAGGATCATTAGTACCCCCAGCGCGCCCACGATGATCAACGGGCCGAATTCGCCGAGATGTTCTGTGATCAAGTTATTGATATGGGTCAGGAATTCCATGGAGTCCTCCTCAGACCTTAATGTTTGTGAGAATGCGCATGACGATTAGGTTCACCGTGAGCATGATGCCAACAAAGAAGCATGCCGGGATAAACCAGGGATGGTCCAGAACCTCGTCATAGTATCCAGGGTCTTTCACCAGAATGAAGACCAGGCAAAAGACGGGGAAGCCGGACAGGAACTTACCGGACCATTTCGCCTCGGCCGTGATGGCTTTTACACGACGGAACAGACGGAACCGTGATCGAATGACAAGCGCCAAACCAGCAAGAACCTCGGCCAGGTTACCCCCGGATTGTTGCTGAATGCCGACGGCAACGGACAGAAAGCGCAGATCCTGCATGTCGAGCCGCTCGGCCAGATCCTTCAGGGCCTCGCCCACGTCGCGGCCATAGGCACATTCGTCCGCAATCACGCCAAACTCGGTTGCAAGTGGATCCTGAACCTCGTTCGCCACAATCTGGATGGTGGATACGAACGGGTTACCGACCCGAAGCGAACGCACCATCAGTTCCACAGCATCTGGCAATTGTTCTTCCAGCATGGCCATGCGCTTGCCGGCCTTGTGATTCACCCACGCATACACGCCTCCAACGCCGATAGCGATTGAGAGCGCAATACGCAGGACCACATCTGTCGCGGTTCCGATGCTCAACCCCATGAAGGCAAAGCCCGACACCAGGACCATGATCATGATCAGTTGCCGCGGCGAAAACGCAATCGCCGCCTTCTGCGCCTTGTCGGCCAGAAGCGAATAGAGCGGGATGCTCTGGGATTTCATGTGCTGCTGCATTTCCTTGCGCAGCTGTTCCAGAACCTGTTCGCGCCCGACACCTTTATCGAGCATGTCCAGACGTCGATTGACGCGGCTGTTTAAGCTGATGGATTTGCCAAAGGCGACCAGATAGATCCCTTCGACCAGTGCCAATACGGCGACGAAAATGACGACGTAAATAAGGGCCTCGACCGGCAGTTGCATGATAGGAACTCCTTACATTGTCGTCGGTTCATAGATCGCCGGGGGCAGGTCAAAGCCCCACAGACGGAACCGCTCGGAATAGTGGCTACGTACACCGGTGGCGGTGAAATGACCGATGATTTTGTTCTCGGGCGTCAATCCAACACGTTGAAATCTAAAGATTTCTTGCATCGATATGACGTCACCTTCCATGCCTGTGATCTCAGTGATCGAGGTCATTCGGCGCGAGCCATCCTGCAAGCGGCTGGCTTGCACGATCAGGTTCACAGCGCTTGAGATCTGGCTGCGGACCGCCTTGATCGGCATTTCGATCCCAGCCATTGCAATCATGTTTTCCAAACGCGAGATCCCGTCCCGGGCCGAGTTGGCGTGGATCGTGGTCATCGACCCGTCGTGACCGGTGTTCATGGCCTGCAACATGTCGATCACCTCGGCGCCACGCGTCTCGCCTACGATGATGCGGTCAGGGCGCATACGCAGGGCGTTTTTCAGACAGTCGCGCGGGCTGACTTCGCCTTTGCCTTCCACGTTGGGCGGGCGGCTTTCCATCCGGCCCACATGGGTCTGTTGCAGCTGGAGTTCCGCCGTATCCTCGATGGTCAGGATACGCTCGGCGTCATCGATAAAGCTGGACAGGGCGTTCAGCGTGGTCGTTTTACCCGAACCGGTACCTCCCGAGACGATCACGTTCAGCCGGGTCGACACGGCGGCTTGCAAATAGGCCGCCATTTCTTCGGTGAACGCGCCGAAATTGACCAGGTCGTCAATGCCCAGCTTATCCTTTTTGAACTTACGAATGGACACAAGCGAGCCATCCACCGCAATTGGCGGTACCATGGCGTTGAAACGCGAACCATCGGCCAGACGGGCGTCAACATACGGGTTGGATTCATCCACACGACGACCCACGGCGGACACGATCTTGTCGATGATCCGCATCAGGTGCTTTTCATCTTTGAACGTGATGTCGCTGATTTCCAGCTTACCATGACGTTCCACGAAAATCTGTTGCGGGCCGTTTACCAGAATATCGTTTACGGTATCGTCCTGAAGCAACGTTTCCAGCGGCCCAAGCCCGGTGACTTCGTCATATAGTTCTTTGTTCAGTTGCGAACGGTCATCGCGGTTGAGCACGATGTTCTTGTCTTCCAGAACCTCGCTGGCGATCGAGCTGATCTCGGCCCGCAGTTCGGCTTCGCCCGCATTCTCAAGGGCCGCCAGGTTCAGGTTCTCAAGCAGTTCACGATGCAACTCGATCTTGATCTCGCCCAACCGCTCCTTACGCTTGCGTTCCTTGTCACTTGCGACCGGCTCGGCGGTTTTTTTCTTGAGCGGACGCCGCGCGACCGCAGTCGCCGAAGCTGCTTTTTCCGGCGCCGGGGCAGGTGTCGCGGCTTGCGCCTTGATTGCTTCGACCGGCTGTCCGGCGGGCTGTTTCTTGTATCTTGAAAACACGTCGGATCCCCCTTTGGGATGATGTTACGCGGCCTCGGCGCTGCTGCTGCCAAGGGTGTGAAGTGACTTTGCCAGTTTTGCGATTTCCTTGCGCAATGGGTTCTTCGCTGCCGAATTGGCCAGCGGTAGACCGTGATCGCCGCTTTGCATCACCGGCTTGCCGCCGTCGGGTAGTTGCAGATCAATCGAAATACCCAGGCTTTCGCCCATACGTTTCACGCGGCTTTTACCGTTTAGATCAGTGAATTTCGGGGCCCGGTTCAGGGCAAACCGTAGCTTGTTGAAGGGCAGTTCCTCGGCCTGCAACGCGCGCTTGAGGCGTAGAGCGTTTTGGGCCGAGCGCATATCCAGCTCGATCAGGGCGAAATATACATGCGCGGCCTGAAGAACGGTTTCCGACCACTGCACCAGCGTGCTCGGCATATCGACGATCACATAGTCAAAGTGCTTGCGCGCGGTATCAATCACGCGCTGGATGTCTTCGGGAGTGATCAGATCCAGCGGAACCATGTCCGAAGGGGCCGTTAGAACCTGCATCTTGTCTTCGTAGCTTTGCAGCGCTTGCGAGAAGACATCGTCATCCATCGAATCCGTGTCTGACAGCATCTCGAACACCGTTTCGCGACGCGGCAGGTCCAGATAGGTCGACACGGTGCCAAACTGCAAATCCAGATCCAACAGGCAGACCTTCGGGGTTTCCTTGTCCGATGCGGTTGCCAATTCCCAGGCAAGGTTGACGGCCATTGTCGTCGATCCGACGCCGCCAGCCAGCCCATGCACAACGAACAAAGCACCTTCTTTCGACTCGCCCTGCGTCAGCTGAACCGCAGCTTGTTGTGCGACAACGACGGGGTCAGGCTGATTCATGCGCGCGATTGCTTCTTGCAGTTCGCCTTCGGGAAGAGGGTAGGGAACAAATTCGTCCGCGCCCTTGCGCAGCAACTGATGCAGCGATGCCGGAGTCACATCTTCGGCAATAAGGACGACTTTGATTTTCTTTTCTTTAGCGCGCGAGATGATCTCGCCCATCTGGGTCAGGTTGTCCTCGTCTTCGCCGTCAATGGCCAATGCGACGAATTCCAGGTTGTCCGCCTCGGGCTGTCCAAAGAAAGCAAGTGCTTCCGCAAATCCCAGATCGCCCCAGCGCTCACCCAGAGCGGCTTCCATATCTTCGATGAGCAAGTCGAAATTCTGGACATCTCTGCTGATCGTGCAGGCCAGAATGGCGGTGTTATCATCTTGCGTCGTTGCGCTTGTCATTAACCCAATCCTCATCATGAGGGCAGCCATCCCGGCGAACGCAATCGTTCGATCAGGCTGGCTGTTGCCCTGCTGCGACCTTTTACGGCCGACTTCACCCAATTGTTGAAAATGTGGCTTGGAACTTAGGCAAGATTTAGGCGCAAAAGAACCAATTGTAGGGAATTGGGCGACGATGTCGCCCAATTCAAGTTTATTGTTTTATTCGCCGCCGTCGGAGGTGTCACCGAGGTTCGTTTCAGCGCGCAACTGGCTTTCATACGTCGCGCTTCCGACATATTCGCGGTAGATCACTTCGGCGTATTTACCGTCCAGAATCAGCGGGTTACCGTCCACAAAGCCGGAAACCTCTGTCACGGTCCGGCGGTTGCGGCGGTCCCTGTTCGGCGTGTCGATTAACGGACGCGTTTTGCCGAAGGATACAACAGCCTCAAGACGGGAGCGTGAAATGCCCTGTTGAGTCAGGAATGCCACTGCTGCGTTTGCCCGGCGTTGACCCAAGGCTTGGTTGTAAGCCTGAGAGCCGACCGCGTCGGTGTGACCGTAAACCCGGAAGCGCGCTTCTGGGAATTGTTTGATCCAAGCCGCTTGCCGCAACAGAATCCGCCGTGCCGATTCATCCAGCTGTGCGCTGTCGAAGGCAAAGTTGATCTGCGTCGGCACCTCGGCGGCGAATCTCTGACCCAGAATCTGAGCGTAGCTCAGGTCGCCGTTCAGGACACGCGTGTTGTGCAGTGTCGCATTTCCGAATGCGCCTTGGTCGATTTCATATCCGGCCTCTCGCGTACACGCGGTGACAGAGACCGAAAGACCCAGTGCGATTATCCACTTTTGCATTGGTCCTATCCTCCTATCAATCCAGGACGTAGCCGTAAGAGCTACCGAAGTCCTGCTTGGCGACCTCAGAAGCCGCGCCGGCTCCGGCGGGTTCGGTTCGTGCGACACGGCCATTGATAAACAGATCAAATTCGCTGGGTGGTTTGACCCGATCTGTCGGCAATGCCAAAGCTTCGCCACGTGTGGGCGACACCAGGTGTGCCGTCACAATGATGACCAACTCACTTTGCGCACGCTGGTATTCCGCGCTGCGGAACAGGGCACCCAAAACCGGCACATCGCCGATCCAGGGAACCTGGCTGTTGATGTCGGTAAAGTCATCCTGAATCAGCCCAGCGATTGCGAAGCTCTCACCATCGCGCAGTTCAACAGTTGTGCTGGTTTGGCGAACGATGAAGGTGGGAACATTGTCACCCTGGATTGTGAAGTCCGAGTTTCCGTCAATGGCCGACACAGAGGCCGCCATTTCAAGATTAATAATGCCGTCATCCAGAACGCGGGGGATAAAGTCCATCTCTACGCCGAAGGCGCGATATTCGATCGCGATGACGCCATCGTCCTGTGGCACAGGAATCGGGACCTCACCACCGGCAAGGAAGGTGGCTTCCTGACCGGACAGGGCCGAGAGATTCGGTTCTGCCAGGCTGCGGGCCAGGCCTTTGGATTCCAACGCTTCAAGCAGCAGGCGAACCTGAGTAGACCCTGCGCCAAATCCAAAGAGGATTGCGCCGGTATTCGTCTGAACGACTGGAATGTTATTGTTCAACGCATTCGTCAGAGCCGGAAGGTTGTTCAACGTGTTGAAACCACCTGATGTGTCAGTCCCGGCAAAGCCCAGCGACGCGGTCAGGCTTTTGGCAACCGACCGGTTCATCTCGGCAAAGCGAACTTTCAGCATCACTTGTTGAACACCACCGACCGACATCAGGTTGGACACACGTTCGGGCGCGTAGCGCTCGGCCAACTCCAATGCGCGGGCCAGTTTGCCGGAACTGGATACTGTCCCGGACAATACGATCCCGTCATTGGCAGTTCGTACTTCAATCCGCTCATTGGGAAGGATCTGACGCAGACGCTCTTTGAACTCCGATACATCCGGCGAAACCCGGACCCGAACATTCGCAAGCAAGTTACCTGCACCGTCGAACAATGTCAGAGTGGTCAGACCGGGGGCTTTACCCAATACATAGATCGTGCGATCCGAAAGCGACGAAATATCAGCGATGCCAGCGTTGGCAATGCTGAGCTCGGCGAACGGCTGCTCACTCTCAACAACAATGGCGCGGTTCATCGGGACATCCAGCGTTTCCGCTGTTCCCTTCTTTACCACGCGAAGACTTTCAGCCCAGGCGGTCTCACCGATTGAACTGATAACAAGCGTCAACCCCAGCAGGGTTGCGCTGATCCAAGAATATATTTTCATGTGACCTGCCTCTCCGATCACGCCTCGTTTTAGGTTTAGCACCTTATGCCTGTTAACCCTGCGCGAATTACGAATTTATTGCAATAATCAAGGGTTTCTGGAATTTTCCTTATGTGGACAATTCGCAACATCCAAAATGAAACAAGCCGCGCAGAGGCGCGGCCTGTCATCCTAAAGCGCTGATTTGGCGCTAGTTTGTGCAGGGTGTCACGATTCCGGTATCAAAGATTTCGGCGCCGCGACGGGTCTTAATCGTGCAGACTTCTTCGACGGCTGCAGGTGCCGCAGGAGCGGTCTCTTTGATTCCCAACAACTTGCGTTGGTCAACCTCGACGGCGCTTGCAACCGTCTCATCTTGTACGCCAACCAGAGCCAATGACAAACGGCCTGTGTTCTGCGCTTGCGCTAGGGCGGCAATCTGTTCAGGTGTAGCCGCAACAGTAACAGTACGCGCGATCGTTGCGCCAGCCAGATCTGATCCGGCGGTTTGATCGACTGCAATCAACTCGATATTTGTCTGGATCAGACGAGTGATTTCGCCGTTGTTGCCGGCAATCGCACCGCTAAGAGAGCCGGTCCAATACACGTCGACCTTGTCGCTGGGGCGTAGGAAGCCCGAAACCCCCGAGGCCACGTCGACACGGATTGCGAACGCACGCATCCCTTTGGCAAGGCGCGAGGTCAGACCTGCTGCTTCGCCCGGCTCAGTCACTTTGACGGCCATCAAAGCTTCATCTTTTTCCATTGTCCTCAGTACAAAACGGTCGCCCTTTGCTGCTTCTGGAAAAAATGCTGCCATTTCGGAAAAAGTGCCTTCGGGAATCGCATCTTCGGGCCATTTCACGACGCGCACATCTTCCTGGGCGATGCGCTCACCATATTTCAGGGCGCGTGTTGATACCAAAACGTCAACAGTCGGCACGGATTTGACATTCGCCAAAGCCTCTTCCGCCGCTCGTTTCTGTCGCTCCACTTCTGCCTGAGTCTGGGCGATATAGTCCCGCGCCAAGTAAACAGCGCCACCGGCCAAAGCCACCCCTATAATCAGGACTAGTCCAAATACTGCACGCATTCGTGTCCCCTCGTATCATTTTGTTGTCGTTTAATCGCCGATTGGATTTCGGCCATGCTCGACCTTGGGTATCGGTCAATTGTGTCGAAAAGAGGGACAATCCCGATAGTTTTTGCGTTTTTTTGTGCAGAGCTTACTCAAGCCTACACTGAACTTAAGAATCTGGGCTGTCCGAAAAATCCAGGTCTATTTCATGCACAACTACAGACGAGACCGCGGCGCCGTTTCTGGCGTCCAAGTCTTTTACTGGTTCCGCTATGTAAAGGCCGATGAAAGAAGCGAATCCAACAATCGCGGCGGTCAAAACAACCCAGTCGACCGTGACTGCTCCATTTTCGCAATCCAAAAACTGTTTAAGTCTTTTTAGCATGTGGCACCATGGCAAGGACGCTTAAAAAAAATGGGGCCAAGCCTAACTAAGCATGACCCCACCGAATTTGTTTTCAACAGGAGTGGTATTACGGAGTAGTACCAAACGAAGTGTTGATGTCGGACGGAGTGTCAACCGTGCCAAGTGCGGTACCGACGTTGCGCGAAACAGTCGCGGTGCCGTCGCCGATCTGAGTGTAAGCAACTGCGGCCAGGCCGACGATAGCTGCGGTCAGAACGACCCAGTCAACTGTTACGGCGCCGTCTTCGTCTTTGCAGAAGTTCTTGATGAACTTGATCATGTTACGTCCCTCCTAAGGATCAAAATAGTTAAGTAAACCTCGGCGTCTTCCAGAGCTTTCTCTCTCAGTCCGCTCCCGACCGTCTCGGTATGGCATTATGTTTGACGGGCAGGCGTGGCAGGAATTGGGCCAAACCCCAAATTTTTTCGCTTAAGTTTAACTTTTTGATAGCTTTCACGGTAAGTCACTGAGAATAAACAATTAAAATATTCTCTTTTGCTCGAGGATGTGAAATCTGCGATGCAAAATTGCGGCAAATGAGGCGAATCTGCCCCAATTCACGTTGTTTTTATGGCCTTAGCCGTCGATTCCGGGTTCATATCAGCCAAAAGAAATCCGTGAGGCGGGCAAAATGAATCTCCGGAATGTAATGCTGAGCGTCAGCTTGGCGGTTGCGACGATATTGGCTCCTGTTCAAGCGCTTGCGCAGACGCAAGAGCCAAGAGGTGTCTATAAACGTGTCAAAGCGCCAAGGCCGGGGACGCGCCCACGCGTGACCGTGCAGATAACACCTCAGGAACATGCGGCGGCTCCGTCCGCGCCCAGTACCGGGGCAGAGATTGAGGTGCCGGAGGTAATCGCTCGTACCCGCGTCGCACCTCCGGCCTTGCCGGGCGGATCGGACAAACCGGTTGGGTCCTACAAAGCCTTCTGGGACAAGATATCTCCTGAATTGGCGCAGGCCCGGGCTGGCCGGTTGGAAGATGCGATGAATGCGCTGATCGCAATCAACGTGGCCTCCCCTCGGCTGCAGACCCTTCAGACCATTGCACAGCAGCAAGGGATTGAGATCCTGCGGCAGACCGTGGGCACTAATGTGTCCCCAGCATTGGTTTTGGCTGTGATCTCGGTGGAATCGGCTGGCCGGTCTGACGCGGTCAGTTCAGCAGGTGCACAGGGGTTGATGCAGCTTATGCCTGCCACTGCCAGGCGCTTTGGCGTCGAGGACAGTTTTCACCCCGGCCAGAACATCTCGGGTGGTGTGAAATATCTGGACTGGCTGATGAACGAGTTCGACAACGACCCGATTCTGGTGCTGGCGGGCTACAACGCAGGCGAGGGGTCGGTGCGCAAACATGCCGGGGTGCCACCGTTTTCCGAGACTCGGGACTATGTGCCCAAGGTGCTAGCGGCGTTTCAGGTGGCCCGCGCGCTTTGTTCCACGCCACCCCAATTCATTTCCGACGGCTGCGTGTTTCAGACGCTGAATTGAAATAGGCCCGCTTGAACCAGCGGGCCTTTTCATTGGATACTCAGTTGACGATATTGGCCTCGGTGGCGGCACGAATCTCGTCCTCGGTCACGCCCTCGGCGATCTCGACGATCTTGAGGCCGCCGTCGACCACGTCCATCACACCCAGATTGGTGATGATGCGGTTCACCACTTTTTTGCCTGTTAAAGGCAGGGTGCATTTCTTCAGCAACTTTGATTTGCCGTGCTTGTTGGTGTGATCCATCACTACGATCACGCGGCCCACACCTGCCACCAGATCCATCGCACCGCCCATGCCTTTGACCAGCACGCCGGGGATCATCCAGTTGGCCAGATCGCCTTCTTCATCGACTTCCATCGCGCCCAGAACAGCGGCGGCGATCTTGCCGCCCCGGATCATGCCAAAGGACGTGGCACTGTCGAAATAGGACGTACGAGATAGCTCGGTAATCGTTTGCTTGCCCGCGTTGATCAGGTCGGGGTCTTCCTCGCCCTCGAAAGGGAAGGGGCCCATGCCCAGCATTCCGTTCTCGGATTGCAGAGTGATGTCCTTGTCGCCCACATAATTCGCCACCAGCGTCGGAATACCGATGCCGAGGTTCACATACATGCCGTCTTCCAACTCTTGCGCTGCGCGGGCGGCCATTTGATTGCGGTCCCAGGGCATTATGCGTCCTCCTTCCTGCGGGTGGTGCGTTGTTCGATGCGCTTTTCGTGGCTGCCTTGAATAATGCGATGCACATAGATGCCGGGCAGGTGGATCGCGTCGGGGTCCAGCGAGCCACGAGGCACGATTTCCTCAACCTCGGCCACGCAGACCTTGCCGCAGGTCGCAGCGGGCACGTTGAAGTTCCGGGCAGTCTTACGGAACACCAGATTGCCGGTGTCGTCGGCCTTCCACGCTTTGACGATCGCGAGGTCGGCAAAAATGCCTTCCTCCATTATGTAAGTCTCGCCGTTGAAGTCCTTGTGCTCTTTACCTTCGGCGATCACGGTGCCCACGCCGGTCTTGGTATAGAAACCGGGGATACCTGCGCCACCGGCGCGCATACGTTCGGCAAGAGTACCTTGCGGGTTGAACTCTAGCTCGAGTTCGCCGGCCAGGTACTGACGCATGAATTCGGCGTTTTCGCCAACATACGAGCTGATCATCTTCTTGACCTGCTTGGTCTGCAACAGAATGCCGATGCCGAAATCGTCGACGCCTGCGTTGTTCGACGCAAAGGTCAGGTTCTGCGTACCTGCCTCCTTGATGGCCTCAAGCAACAGTTCCGGAATACCGCAGAGGCCAAATCCGCCTGCAGCGATGAACATGTCGTCATGCAGCAGCCCGTCCAGCGCCTCGGCCGCGTTTGCATAGATTTTTTTCATGAAAAAACTCCCCCAATGACATGGTGATGGGCAGGTTGTGCCGCCACGTCACGGGGAAGTCAACGAATCCAACAGGGTGGTGGTATTTCTACCTATGAGGCCGCCTTTTTGGCTGTCTTCTTCGCTGCGGCTTTCTTCTTGGGGGCAGCTTTCTTTTTGGTGCCTTTCTTGGTAGCGCGTTCGTTGACCAGTTCGATGGCCATTTCCTGCGTCACGTCCTCGGGCTTGATATCCTTGGGGATGGTCGCGTTGACCTTTTCCCATTTGACATATGGCCCATAACGCCCGTCCAGCACCTGCATCACGCCGCCATCAGGGTGATCGCCCAATTCCTTGAGCGGTTTTGCCGCCGCCCGACGCCCACGGCCCGGATTGGCGCGCTTTTCGGCCAGCATTTCAACCGCGCGGTTCATGCCGATTTCAAAGACGTCATTGGGGTCTTTGAGGTTGGCATATACCGGCTTCGCCTCTTCCGGCATCTGGTGCATGATATAGGGCCCGAACCGTCCGAAATTCGTGCTGATCATGCCGCCCTCGGGGTGTTCGCCGATCTGGCGGGGCAAGGACAGCAGCGTCAGCGCCTTGTCCAGATCCATGTCATCCTTGCTCCAGCCACGGGGGAGGGACGCACGCGGGGGTTTCTTGTTCTCGGGCGTTGGCTCGCCGCGCTGGACGTAAGGCCCGAACCGGCCGGATTTCAGCCAAATCTCATCGCCTGCATCTTCGCCCAACAGACGTTCGTCGCCTTCGGCCCCTTCACCCGCGATGGGGCGGGTATAGGTGCATTCGGGGTAGTTGCCGCAGCCGACAAACCCGCCGGTACGCGAGGTTTTCAAGTGCAGTTGCCCCAAGCCGCATTTCGGGCAAACGCGGGGGTCGGAGCCGTCTTCGCGCGGCGGATACAGCTGGGGTGCCAGCGCTTCATCCAGCTTGTCCAGCACTTCGGAAATCCGCAGATCGGACGTCTCGCCAATCGCGGCTGAAAAATCGCGCCAGAACTTGCCCAACAGGTCTTTGTAGTCGCGTTCGCCAGCGCTGACATCGTCCAACTCGCCTTCCAGATTGGCGGTGAACTCATAGCCCACGTACTGACGGAAGAAGTTCAGCAAAAAGATCGTGACAATCCGGCCTTTTTCTTCGGGGATCAGCCTGTTCTTATCCTTGCGCACATATTCGCGGTCCTGAATCGTGGTCACGATCGAGGCATAGGTTGACGGACGCCCGATCCCTAGCTCTTCCATGCGTTTGACCAGCGTGGCCTCGGTATAGCGTGGGGGTGGTTGGGTATGGTGTTGCAGGGCCAGAACGGCCTCATTGTCGGACAGAACTGCGGCCTTGTCCTCGGCTTTCGAGAACTGATCCTTAAGCGAGGTCTTGGCGAACCGCGCCGGATCGCCCTGCATGATCTGCGGCAGGCGTTTATCGTCGTCATCGGCAACGTCGTCGCGGCCTTCTTCATAGACGCGCATGAAGCCGTCGAACATGACCACCTGACCGGTGGCACGCAAACCGACTTGGCCGTCATCGCTGCCGATCTCGACCGTGGTGCGTTCCAGCCGTGCCGCGGCCATCTGACAGGCAATCGTGCGCTTCCAGATCAGGTCATACAGCTTGCGCTGATCCTCATCCGTGACCTTCAGGTCGCTGGCATCGCGCGACATATCCGTGGGACGGATACACTCGTGGGCCTCCTGCGCGTTTTTGGCCTTGTTCTTGTAGATGCGCGGGCTGTCCGGCACGTATTCCTTGCCATAGCGGTCAGAGATGGCATCGCGAGTGGCGGCCACGGCCTCGGGGGCCATGTCGATACCGTCGGTCCGCATATAGGTGATGTAGCCCGCTTCATACAGTCGCTGCGCCACCTGCATTGCATGGCGCGCGCCCATGCCGAACTTGCGGCTGGCCTCCTGCTGCAGGGTCGAGGTCATGAACGGGGCCGACGGGTTGCGCGCCGCAGGCTTCGCCTCGACGGAGGTAACGCTGAGTGCGCGGCTGGTGATCGCCTGCACAGCCAGTTCTGCCTGCGTGGCGTTTTTCAGGTCGTGCTTGTCCAGCTTGTTTCCAGCCAGAGTGACCAGACGCGCCTCATAAGTTTGGCCGCGCGGGGTCTCGAACAGCGCTTTGACCGACCAGTATTCGATCGGCTTGAATGCCTCTATCTCCATCTCGCGCTCGACGATCAGGCGCAGACAGACCGATTGCACGCGGCCTGCCGACTTCGCCCCGGGCAGCTTGCGCCACAGGACGGGGGACAAGTTGAACCCCACCAGATAGTCCAGCGCGCGGCGGGCCAGATAGGCTTCTACGAGAGGCATATCGACCTGACGTGGGTTCTGCATCGCCTCGGTCACGGCGTCCTTGGTGATGGCGTTGAAGGTCACGCGGCTGACGGGCGTGTCCTTCTTGATCGAGCGGCGCTTGGTCAGCGCCTCTTGCAGGTGCCAGCTGATCGCCTCGCCCTCGCGATCGGGGTCAGTGGCGAGGATGAGGGCGTTGTCTTCTTTCAAGGCGTCGGCGATGGCTTTGACATGCTTGCGGCTGTCGGTGCCGACTTCCCATTTCATCTCGAATTCATGTTCGGGATCGACCGATCCGTCCTTGGGTGGCAGGTCGCGCACATGGCCATAAGACGCCAGAACCGTGTAGTCGGGGCCAAGGTATTTGTTGATCGTTTTGGCCTTGGCAGGGGATTCTACAACAACTACAGGCATTTAGGGGAAAACCTCGCTCGACGAATTTGGCGCCTTCTATGATGGTGCAAAATGTGTAGGGCAAGAGCGAATTGTCAATGCGTTCCTTTGCTCATTGGAATTTAGAGGTGATTTCAAAGCGATACAGGCGAAAATCAGGCCTTTAAGCCGAAAGAGACAGCAACCCGCCCGGTTGACGTTGGATACGCCCTTCCAGCTCAAGATCCACAAGTGCAGGGCCGATTTCGCCAGCGGAGGCGGCGATGTCACGGATCAACTGATCCTCGGCAATTGGTGAGGGACCGAGGCGGGTCAGAATCGCCTGGTGCAACGTGGCAGGCGGGGTGGGCTTTGTGATTGTTGAGGTTTCCTGCGATCGAGTAGCTGTGAACAGGTCGTGCTGGGGCAGGGCTTCGATCACGTCTTCTGCCGAACGCACCAAAGTCGCCCCGTCGCGGATCAACAGGTTGCATCCTGCGGCGCGGGCATCAAAGGGATGGCCGGGAACGGCCAGAACTTCACGTCCCTGATCCAGTGCATCCCGCGCAGTGATCAGGCTGCCGGATTTGGCGGCGGCCTCGACCACGACAACCGCCTGCGCCAGCCCCGATATGATCCGGTTGCGGCGCGGAAAATGCCGGGCTTGCGGTGTCACGCCCATGGGCTGTTCCGATACACGCAACCCGGATTCGGCGATTTTATGAGCGAGATCAGTATTCTCGGCGGGATAGATCACATCTACGCCACCGGCCATCACAGCAACAGTACCTGTGTCCAACGCGGCCATATGCGCTGCGGTGTCGATCCCGCGTGCCAGGCCCGAGACGATGACATGTCCCTGTTTGCCAAGATCCGTCGCCAGCCCCCGCGCCATCCGCGCGCCGAGTGACGAGCAATTGCGCGCGCCAACCATCGCCACCGTAGGGTGGTGAATGATCGACACGTCGCCGATGGCCCACAGCATCGGCGGGGCATCGTTAAGATCGTTCAAAGCGTCAGGAAAATCGGCGGACCCAAGGCACAAAAGCTGCGCTTTGGCAGCTTTTGCGGCCTTGAGTTCCGCCTCAATCACGCCGGGCGGGCACGTTTCATACCCTTCAATACCGGCAGCGCGTGCCATTTCGGGCAGCGCGGCCAGCGCATTCTGCGCTGAGCCATGTTCCCGCAGCAGCCGACGAAACGTTGCCGGACCAACCTTGCGAGAGCGCAACAGACGAAGCCAGGAAAACCGATCCTCTTCCGTGGTGGGTGGGAGTGTGGGGTGATAGGAAGAAAGCTGCTCTTCGGTCATCCGTTGCTCCGCCTGATTGCAGAACTGGTTTACGACTGTAGGGGTTAACAGCTTCTGAATCCCCTCAAATTTTTCCGGTATTTTTGCGATTTGATCTCGTGACAATGTCTAGCGTTCTGAAAAATAACGAAAATATTTTCCGCAACAATAGGGCCACCAGATATTGCCCAAATCTATGCGCAGGATTTGGGGCGCAGTGTTAACCCTGCGCCCCAACAGACGAGCCACGATTCTAACCTAGGCCGCCGATCCGCCCACGGTCAGGCCGTCCATCAGAACGGTAGGTTGGCCAACGCCAACGGGCACCCATTGACCGTCCTTGCCGCACGTGCCCATGCCGGGATCCAGCGCCATGTCATTGCCAACGCCACGAATACGGTTCAGCGCGGACGGGCCATCGCCAATCAACGTGGCCCCCTTCACCGGTGCGCCGATTTTGCCGTTTTCGACACGGTAAGCCTCGGTGCACGAGAAGACGAATTTGCCATTGGTGATGTCCACCTGACCACCGCCAAACCCGACCGCCCAGATACCGTCCTTGATGTCAGCGACTAAGGATGCCGGGTCGGCGTCGCCACCCAGCATAACAGTATTAGTCATGCGCGGCATTGGTTTGTGAGCATAGCTTTGACGACGGCCATTCCCGGTAGGGGCAACCCCCATAAGACGCGCGTTCTGGCGGTCCTGCATGTAGCCGGTCAGGATGCCATCCTCGATCAAAACCGTGCGCGAACTGGGCGTGCCCTCATCATCGACCGAGATCGAGCCGCGCCGATCCGGGATCGTGCCATCATCTACCACGGTCACGCCTTTGGATGCGATTCGCTGCCCCATGAGCCCGGCAAAGGCGGAACTGCCCTTGCGGTTGAAGTCGCCCTCCAACCCATGACCGATGGCTTCGTGCAGCAGAATGCCGGGCCAGCCAGGGCCAAGCGCGACCTCCATCACACCGGCCGGGGCGGGGATGGCGTCGAGGTTGACCAGCGCGATCCTCAATGCCTCTCGCGCCTTGTCCTGCCAGTCTGCCGGGTCGATCAGCCCGTCCAACCCAACACGACCGCCCCCTCCGGCCGAGCCGCTTTCGCGGCGACCGTTCTGCTCGACAATCACCGAGATGTTCAGCCGCGTCATCGGTCGCACATCGCGTACCAGCACGCCATCGGGGCGGAGAATCTCAACCTCCTGCACAGCGGCAGCGATGGTTGCGCTGACTTGTACGACCCGAGGGTCCAGATCGCGGGCAAAGGCATCAATCTCGCGCAGGGTTTCGATTTTGACCGGAAAACTGGCGGATTCTATTGGGTCCTCATCCGTATAAAGCCGCTTGTTCGTAGCGCGCGGAGCGTCCGCCAGCGTTCCTCCGCCATCCCCAACCGCCAAACGCGCGGTTTCGGCGGCTCGTTTCAAAGCGCCGATCGAAACATCGGTGGAATGCGCGTACCCAGCCACTTCGCCTTGCACCGCCCGCAGGCCGAACCCTTCGGACGCGTCATAAGACGCAGTCTTTAGCCGACCGTCATCAAAGACCAACGCTTCGGATTTGCGACGCTCGACAAACAGCTCTCCGTCCTCGGCCCCGGCGGTGGCAGATTGAAGGACCGCAAGGGCTTCGTCCTGTGGAAGAACGCTTTCAAACGGGCGAAACGGGTCGTTGGGCATCACTTGGGACCTTTCGGGTTTGATCCAGATCAAAAATAGCGTCTGTTTGACGCAAGCATTTTGCTTTATCTACCCGCAGGAATATGGTTTTTAACGCGGCTAAAGACAACGGGAGAGGTGCGACCGATTCACACCTTTTCGCCAGGGACGCAAAGATCAAACGATCAGGACAGAACATGAAGAATGCTTTGATGCTTTCGGGCTTTATGACAGCCCTCTCCAGCCTTCCGGCCATGGCTCAGGAGCTTGAGATTATTGGCAAACCGGTTGATGGTGGTATGGGCTTCCAGCCCGCCGTGACCGAGCTGGCCACCGGAATTCAGCGGCTGGACGGGATGATTCTGGTGATCATTACCGCGATCTGTCTGTTCGTGGCTGGTCTGCTGATCTATTGCATCGTGCGCTACAATGAACGCTCGAACCCTGAACCTGCGCGGTTCTCGCACTATACCCCGGTTGAGATCGCGTGGACGCTGGGCCCGATCCTGATTCTGGTCTTTATCGGTGCATTCTCGCTGCCGGTTCTGTTCAAACAGCAGGAAATTCCCGAAGGCGACGTGGTGATCAAGGTTGTCGGCAACCAATGGTACTGGACCTATGAATACGTCGACCACGACTTTGCATTCGACAGCTACCTGCTGGGCCATCCGGCCACGCTGGACGAAGGTGCACGCCCGGCGGATGCCGATGTGACCCCGTTTGTTCTGGATGATGCAATGCGCGCCAAGCTGGCAGATGCCGGTTACAGCGATGATGAGTGGCTGCTGGCCACCGACACCGCTGTTGTCGTGCCCGTGGGCAAGGTCATCGTAATGCAGGTCACTGCGTCCGACGTGATCCATTCGTGGACCATCCCGTCCTTTGGCGTGAAGCAGGACGGTGTGCCCGGTCGTCTGGCCGAGCTGTGGTTCCAGGCCGACAAGGAAGGTGTGTACTTCGGACAGTGTTCGGAACTGTGTGGCAAGGACCATGCCTATATGCCGATCACCGTCAAAGTGGTCAGCGAAGAAGCTTATGAGGAATGGCTGCAGGGTGCTCTGGAAGAGTATGCAGGTCAGCCTGACACCTATCAGGTTGCCTCGAACTAAGCCCTTTGCGGCCTAGGTTTTAACAAGTGGGCTGCGCGGGGATCGCGCAGCTTTTGCCCCCAAAGGACCGGACATGAGCGACGCAAGCATCAATGCAAGCCAAGTGACCGCCTCGGCGCACGCGGATGAGGCCAGCTTTGGCGATTATTTCGCCCTGCTGAAGCCGCGCGTGATGACACTGGTCGTGTTCACGGCCTTGGTGGGTCTGCTGGCAGCACCGGTGCCGGTGCATCCTTTTGTCGGGTTCTGTGCCATTCTTTTCATCGCCATCGGCGGCGGCGCGTCTGGCGCGCTGAACATGTGGTGGGATGCGGATATTGATCGGGTGATGAAACGCACCAAGGGTCGACCGATTCCGGCAGGTAAAGTGCAGGAAGGCGAAGCGCTGTCGTTGGGATTGGCGCTGTCGGGCCTGTCGGTGATCATGCTGGGGCTGGCGACCAACTGGTTTGCTGGTGCGTTTCTGGCGTTCACCATCTTCTTCTACGTCGTCGTCTATACGATGTGGCTGAAACGCTCGACGCCTCAGAACATTGTGATCGGTGGCGCAGCAGGGGCCTTCCCGCCGGTAATCGGGTGGGTCGCGGCCACGGGCACGATGTCGATTGAGCCTTGGCTGATGTTCACCCTGACCTTCATGTGGACCCCGCCGCATTTCTGGGCGTTGGCGCTGTTCATGCGCTCGGACTATGACGACGCAGGCGTGCCGATGCTGACCGTGACTCATGGCCGCCGCGCGACGCGCAGGCATATCCTGGTTTACACGGGCCTTCTGGCGCTGCTGGCTGTTGGAACGGCATTCTCGGGCATTGGTGGTCCGGTCTATCTGACCGTCGCTATAGTGATGAACGCCTTGTTCCTGCGCGGTGCATGGGCAATTGCGCGCCGGACCGAGGACGACTCGGAAGCAGATAATTTCAAGGTCGAGCGGTCGTTCTTCAAACTGTCCCTGCTGTACCTTTTCCTGCACTTCGGCGCGATTCTGGTCGAAGCGTTGCTGAAACCCTATGGGCTGGGAGGCTGGTCATGAGCCTGCGCAAAAGCCACGAACTGCACGAACGTCGTTTTAGTCGCAATTTGGGCGTAGGCCTGACGCTGGCGGCGTTCATCGTGATCATTTTCGGTCTGACGATCGTCAAAGTCTCGGGCACCGATTTCAACATGGCGACGCAAGAGGTACAGAACTGATGGCGCTGTCTGGTCCTCAAAAGACGGTTGTTCAAACTGTGGGCGTCGTGGTGCTGATGGGCAGCCTCGCCTGGGCTGCGGTGCCGTTTTATGACTGGTTCTGCCGCGTCACCGGGTTTGGCGGCACCACAGGTGTGGCTGAAGCCGCGCCCGAGGATATTCTCGACCGCACCGTCACCGTCCGCTTCGACGCGTCAAAGGCCAAGGACATGGCGTGGGAGTTCAAACCGGTCGAACGTGAGATGGAAGTACGCATCGGTGAGAACGGGTTGGCCTTTTACGAGGCTTATAACCCGACGGACCGACCAATTGCGGGGCAAGCATCCTACAATGTCGCGCCCTATTCGGCCGGCGGCTATTTCCAGAAAATCGCCTGTTTCTGCTTTGAAGAACAGGTCCTGCAGCCCGGCGAGCGGGTTCAGATGCCGGTAAGCTTTTTCGTCGATCCTGAGATGGTCGAGGATCTGGAAGCGAAATATGTGCATACGATCACGCTGTCGTATACATTCTACGAAATTGACCTGCCCGAGGGCTATGCCGCCCTTGATGCGCAGGCTGATACAAACACGAACTAATGCCTTTAGGTGAGGGACGCTGATGGCACACGCTAAAAACCACGATTATCACATTCTGGCCCCGTCGATCTGGCCGCTGATCGGCGCCGTTGGCGGCTTTGTGATGCTGTTCGGAGCCGTCCTGTGGATGCACGGCGTCACGTCGTTCATGTTCTGGATGGGTCTGGTTGCCGTTCTATACACCATGTTCGCCTGGTGGTCCGAAGTGGTGGCCGAAAGCCGCGCGGGCGACCACACGCCGGTGGTGCGCATCGGCCTGCGCTATGGCTTCATCCTGTTCGTGATGTCCGAAGTGATGTTCTTTTTTGCCTGGTTCTGGTCGTTCTTCAAACATCGCATGTATCCGATGTACGACTATGCCGGAACCGAGTACATCCAGCCCGATATCCATGCGGTTGACCCGTTCCACCTGCCGCTGATCAACACCTTGGTCCTGTTGCTGTCGGGTTGTGCGATCACATGGGCGCACCACGCTCTGGTTCACAACAACGACCGCAAGGCGTTGGTGCAGGGTCTGGCTATCGGTATTGTGCTGGGTATTGCGTTCACCGGCTTGCAGGCGTTCGAGTATTATGAGCTGCTGGCGCATGAAGGCTGGGAATTCGGTGGCGACCAGTTCTATTCGAACTTCTTCATGGCAACCGGTTTCCACGGCGCGCATGTGATCATCGGGACGATCTTCTTGAGTGTCTGCCTGATCCGAGCACTGAAGGGCGATTTCACACCTGAAAAGCACGTGGGATTTGAGGCCGCCGCTTGGTACTGGCACTTTGTGGACGTCGTCTGGCTGTTCCTTTTCTTTGCCGTTTATATCTGGGGTCAGGCTCCGCTGTTCTGATGCGCTCAGATAGGTAGATTGCAAAAGCCGCCCCGAGGGGCGGCTTTTTCTCGATCGGGGGCGCAAGATTGCGCCCCATACAATTGCGTGGTTGCAATCGGGATTACGCTGCCCTTAACAAGACGCCGGTTTCTGTAACAAGGTTTCACCTGACTATGCGCCGCATTTTGTTCCTGCTGATCTTCGGGCTTGCCGGTCTGGGCGTGCTGCTGTCGCTGGGCGTCTGGCAGGTGCAGCGTTTGGCCTGGAAAGAAGGCGTTCTGGCCGAGATCGACTCGCGCATAGCAGCAGATCCTGTGGACCTGCCGCCGAGCGTTTCCGAAGACACCGACAAATACCTGCCGGTGACAATCTCGGGCGATATGGAGCCGGGGGAGATCCACGTTCTGGTCTCGGTCAAGCAGGTCGGGGCGGGCTATCGGATCATCCAGTCGTTCAGCACCGAGGATCGGACTGTTTTGGTGGATCGCGGCTTTGTGCCCACCACGGCGAAACTGGTCGAGCGACTGACCGGGCCAATGACCGTAACCGGCAACCTGCATTGGCCGGATGAGATCGACAGCTACACGCCCGAACCCGATATTGACGACAACATCTGGTTTGCCCGCGATGTGCCCAATCTGGCCGCCGTGCTTGGAGCCGAACCGATCCTGCTGATCGCGCGGTCGGAAACCGACCCCGGCATCACGCCTCTGCCGGTCGATACAGCGGGAATTCCAAACGATCACCTACAATATGCAATCACATGGTTTGGTCTGGCTCTGGTCTGGGCCGCAAT
The DNA here is from genome assembly GCF_013034745.1 of Ruegeria lacuscaerulensis. Lineage (NCBI taxonomy): Bacteria > Pseudomonadati > Pseudomonadota > Alphaproteobacteria > Rhodobacterales > Roseobacteraceae > Ruegeria > Ruegeria lacuscaerulensis. The sequence continues at coordinate 168,840 of NZ_WQGP01000007.1, forward strand.
GACCGGTTATTTCCTGTGGCGCAACCGCGCCCCTGCACAGAGTGAAGAGCAATGAAATATATCTCGACCCGTGGCCAAGCGCCGGAACTGACCTTTGAAGAGGCGATGCTGACCGGCCTTGCCCGCGATGGCGGCTTGTACCTGCCCGCTGAGATTCCGGTGATGAGCCATAATGAGATCGCCGCTCTGGCCGGTCTGCCCTATGAAGAGATCGCGTTCCGTGTGATGTGGCCCTATGTCAGCGGCTCGTTCACCGAGCAGGAGTTCAAGGACATCATCACCCGTGCTTACGAAGGCTTCGGCCATGACGCCCGCGCGCCCTTGAAGCAGCTGAACGAGAACCACTTCCTGCTGGAACTGTTCCATGGCCCTACGCTGGCCTTCAAGGACTTTGCCATGCAGCTGATCGGCCAGCTGTTCCAGGTTGCGCTGAAGCGGCGCAATGATCGTGTGACCATCGTGGGGGCGACCAGTGGCGATACAGGCTCGGCCGCGATTGAGGCGTTCCGGGGGCTGGACGCGGTGGATGTGTTCATTCTGTTCCCCCATGGTCGTGTCTCTGAGGTGCAGCGCCGTCAGATGACGACGCCCGCCGACAGCAACGTGCATGCGCTGGCCGTGGATGGCGATTTTGACGATTGTCAGGCCGCGCTGAAAGATATGTTCAACGATTTCGATTTCCGCGACGGGGTGAAGCTGGCCGGGGTGAACTCGATCAACTTTGCGCGGGTGCTGGCGCAGATCGTGTATTACTTCTCGGCGGCTGTCAGTGTGGGGGCACCGCATCGCAAGGTCAGCTTTACCGTGCCCACCGGCAATTTTGGCGATATCTTCGCGGGCTATCTGGCCAAACGCATGGGGCTGCCCATTGATCGTCTGGTTGTGGCGACCAACCAGAACGACATCCTGCATCGCTGCCTGTCGGGCGAGGGGTATTTCAAGGGCGACACTATCCCGTCGATCAGCCCGTCGATGGACATTCAGGTCAGCTCGAACTTTGAACGGGCGCTTTACTACGCATATGGCGAGGATGGCAGCGCCGTGGCGCAGTTGATGGATGAGTTGAAACGCGGGGGTTTCAACGTCAGTCAGGGCGCGATGGAGGCCCTGCGCGAAAGCTTCGACTCGGGACGTGTGTCCGAGGATGAAACGCTGACGACAATCAAACACACGCTGGCCCACAGTGCCGAACTGGTCTGCCCGCACACTGCCGTTGGAATTAAGGTCGCCGAAGAACAACGCGCAGTGGCGGTTCCGATGATCACTCTGGCCACCGCCCACCCGGCGAAATTCCCGGCAGCGGTCGAGAAGGCAAGCGGGGAACATCCGCCTCTTCCATCCCGCATGTCTGATCTGTATGAACGTCCGGAACGGGTGACACGGATTGCAAATGATCTGGGTGCCCTCGAGGATCATATCAAAGGGCATATCGCCGAGTGACTGTCAGACAAGACCAGCTGAAGAACGGATTTCGGATCGTCAGTGAGAACATGCCGGGGCTGCAATCTGCGGCCATCGGCATCTGGGTGACCGCGGGTGCGCGGAACGAGCGGATCGAACAGAACGGCATTGCGCATTTCCTTGAGCATATGGCGTTCAAGGGAACCGAGCGACGTTCGGCTTTGCAAATCGCCGAGGCGATCGAGGATGTGGGCGGCTATATCAACGCCTACACCTCGCGCGAGGTGACGGCCTATTATGCGCGTGTTCTGCAAGATGACGTAGCGCTGGCGATGGACGTGATCGGCGACATCGTTCTGAACCCCATCTTCGACCCGCGCGAGATCGAGGTCGAGCGCGGCGTGATCCTGCAAGAGATCGGTCAGGCTTATGACACGCCCGACGACGTGATTTTCGATTGGCTGCAAGAGCAGAGCTATCACGACCAACCTCTGGGCCGTACCATTCTGGGACCGTCCGAACGGGTCAGCGCGTTTTCGCGCGAGGACTTGTCGGGTTTCGTGGCTGAACACTATGGCCCTGAGCAGATGATCCTATCTGCGGCTGGCGCCGTGGATCATGACGCGCTGATGAAAATGGCCGAAGAGATGTTTGGCCATCTGCAACCGCGCAAGGGGTTGATTGCAGAAGCCGCGAAGTTCACCGGCGGCGAAGCGCGACAGGAGAAAGAGCTAGAACAGGCGCATTTTGCGCTGGCGTTGGAAAGCCCCGGCTACCGTGATGATGCGATCTATACCGCGCAGATTTACTCGACCGCTTTGGGTGGGGGTATGTCATCGCGCTTGTTCCAGGAGGTGCGCGAGACACGCGGGCTCTGCTATACGATCTTTGCGCAAACCGGGGCCTATGCGGATACCGGAACGACCACGATCTATGCAGGTACGTCAGCCGATCAGATAGGCGAGCTGGCGACGATCACAATCGACGAGATGAAGCGCGCTGCCGAAGATATGAGCCCCGAAGAGGTCGCCCGTGCGCGTGCGCAGATGAAGGCCGGAATGCTGATGGGGCTTGAAAGCCCCTCGAACCGGGCTGAGCGTCTGGCGCGGTTGGTGCAGATTTGGGGCCGGGTGCCCTCGCTTGAAGATACCGTGGCCAAGATTGATGCGGTCAGCACCGAGGACGTGCGTGCCTTTGCCGAAACCATGGCGATACAGGCCCCGGCGGCGCTGGCGCTGTATGGTCCGGTCTCGGGCGCGCCCACATTGGCGGAATTGCAGGAGAGGCGCGCGGCGTGATGCTTCTGGGCCGACGCAAGCTGAAACTTGAGACAGCGCGCCTCAGCCTGCGCCCGCCGGTGCATTCCGATTTCAACGACTGGGCGGCGCTGCGGCGGGCCTCAAAAGAGTTTCTCACTCCGTGGGAGCCGATCTGGGCCAAGGACCACCTAAGCCGCAAGTCTTTTACCAACCGGGTTTATTGGGCGCAGCGCTCGGTCGCGAGCGGGACGGCGATACCGCTGTTTCTGTTCCGGCGCGAGGATGACCGGCTGGTCGGCGCGATCACGCTGGACAATATTCGGCGGGGTCCTGCGCAGGCGGGAACACTGGGGTATTGGACCGGGCAGGCCTATGCGCGGAACGGCTATATGCGCGAGGCGATCGGGGCAGTTGTGCATCATGCCTTTACGCGCTTGGATCTGAGCCGGATCGAGGCGGCGTGTTTGCCCGAAAACAAGCCCTCGCGCGGGTTGCTGGAGCGGTCAGCCTTCAAATATGAGGGCGTGGCGCAATCCTATTTGCAGATCAATGGACGTTGGCGGACGCATGTTCTGTATGCGTGCCTGCGGTCGGACCGTCGCGGCAGGACCGACGCGGGCTAGGGGGCTCTGCCCCCGTCGCGGCAAGCCGCGCCTCCCCCGAGGTATTTTTGAACAGAAGAACAAGGGGCATGACTTGCGGCGCATCTGCGCTAGTATCGGGTTATGCGCTGGGTGGTTGCGATATTGTTGGTGATTTCGGGTGGGGCTGCGGCGCAGGAGCGGCGGCCAAGCCATTGTATTGCCATTGCGGATGCCGCACCTGGAATTGAGTATGTTCACAAAGCCGCCTGGACGGACCCGGTGCCGGAGTTTTCGGTGCGGATCAGCTATGTCGCCCATGCCTCGTTTCTGATTCAGACGCGGGGCGGGTTGAATGCGGTGACGGATTTCACAGGGTTTATTGGCAGTGCCGATCTGATCCCGGATGTGGTCACGATGAACCATGCTCATAGCACCCATTGGACGGCGCATCCCGACCCGGCGATTCCGCATGTCTTGCCCGGTTGGGGGGAGTTCGGGCAGGGGATCGAGCATCATCTGGATTTGGGTGAGATGCTGGTGCGCAATGTCTCGACCGACATTCGTTCGGTCTATGGCGGGGTTGAGGAGCGCGGAAACTCTATCTTTGTTTTCGAAATCGAGGGGCTGTGCATTGGCCATCTGGGGCATTTGCATCATGTCCCGTCGGACGAACAATTCGCAGCCTTGGGGCGGCTGGACGTGGTCATGGCCGCGGTAGATGGGGGCACGACCATGCCTCTGCCCGAGATGATTGAGGTGCTGAAGCGGTTGAAAAGCTCGGTCATTATTCCGATGCATTGGTTTTCGGGCTTTTCGCTGGACCGGTTTCTGGTCGATATCCGGGATGAGTTCCCGGTTGAGCGGGATGGTATCTCGGAATTGACTGTGTCGCTGCGCACATTGCCGGATCGGCCGACGGTGGTGGTGCTGGAGCCTCAATATCTGATCGAGCTTGAATAGGGCTTGCCGGGTCCGGCGGAGTTGGTCAAGGAATGCCTATGAGACTGAATCCTGCTAACCAAACCTTTGCTCAATCCATCCGCGACTCTCTGGGCGATGACGTTTTACGTGTTCCCGAGCTGCGATATGCAGAGGAGCCGCGCCGCAGATTTTCAGGACAGGTCGGTCTTGTCGCGGCCCCGCGTCGAACGGAAGAGGTCGCGGCGCTGATACGGTTGGCGTCTGCGGCGTCGATACCGGTTGTGCCTTATGGGGGCGGAACCGGGCTGGTCGGTGGGCAGGTGATGCCTGATGGGCCTGCGCCGCTGTTGATCTCGTTGGAGCGGATGACAGCTATCCGCGCGGTTTATCCGACCGAGAATATTCTGATTGCCGAGGCCGGAGCCGTTCTGGCTGATATTCAAGCGGCTGCCCGGCAAGCAATCCGCTTGTTTCCTCTGTCTCTGGCCGCGGAAGGGTCGTGCCGGATTGGCGGCAACCTTGCGACCAATGCGGGTGGGGTCAACGTCCTGCGCTATGGCAATGCACGCGATCTTTGCCTGGGGCTTGAGGCGGTTCTGCCCAATGGGGAGATCTGGCATGGGCTCAGCCGGTTGCGCAAGGACAATACCGGTTATGACCTGCGCAATTTGCTGATCGGGTCTGAGGGAACGTTGGGGATCATCACCGCGGCATCGCTTAAGCTGTCGCCGTGTCCTGCTGGGGTTGGAACGGCGATGGTGCAGGTCCCGTCGCCCGAAGCTGCCATTGATTTGTTGGCCCTGGCGCGGGATCAGCTGGGGGACTGTGTCAGCACGTTCGAACTGATCCACAGGCAGGGGCTGCACTTTCTGTCCGAGGTGCTGCCGGGTGTACGTCAGCCATTTGCATCCCCGCCGGAATGGTCCGTATTGATCGAGATTGGGTTGTTCGGCGATATCGCACCTCAGGAGGCACTTGAGACGCTCTATTCAGCGTCTGAGGCAAGGGGTTTGGTCCGGGATGCCGTGATCGCGCAAAGCGAGGCGCAGCGGGCTGATCTTTGGGCTGTGCGCGAGCGAATCCCCGAGGCGAACCGGCTGATCGGCTCAGTTTCGAGCCATGATATCTCAGTGCCGATCTCGGAAATCCCCGCGTTTATCCGACAGGGGGCAGAGGTTGTTGCCACGTTGGGGCCGTTTCGCATCAACTGTTTCGGTCATCTGGGGGACGGTAATCTTCACTACAACGTGTTTCCCCCGGCAGGGCGTAATCGCTCTGATTTCGATGTGCAGCGGGCCCCGATCAAGCGTGCCATCCACGATCTTGTGCACAAGTTCGGTGGATCGGTCAGCGCAGAGCATGGGATTGGACGGCTGAAGACAGATGATCTGGAACGCTACGGCGATCCGGCCAAGCTGGCTGCAATGCGGGCGATCAAGTCTGTGCTTGATCCCAAGGGGATCATGAACCCCGGGGCTGTTTTGTCGGTATAAGTGCGGCCCGGGTACCCCCGAGCCGCGCGCCGTTTTACGAGGATGGCAGGATCACTTTGTCGATAACGTGGATCACGCCATTCGTCGTTTCGATATCGGCCTGAACGACTGAGGCGTCATTTACCATCACGCCGTTGTCCAGATCGATTGTCACGTCGCCGCCTTGCACGGTCGCAGCCTTCATATCGTCGGACAGATCACCCGACATCACTTTGCCCGGTACCACGTGATAGGTCAGAACAGCGACCAGTTGATCTTTATTTTCGGGCTTGAGCAGAGACTCAACGGTCCCTTCAGGCAGGGCTGCGAAGGCTTCGTCAGTCGGGGCGAAGACCGTAAATGGACCTTCACCTTTCAAAGTATCCACCAACTCGGCGGCCTGAACAGCAGCGACCAGAGTCTCAAAGCTGCCCGCGCCGACAGCGGTATCCACTATGTCTTTCTTGGCTCCGGCTAAAGCAGCGGTGGCGATCAGGGCGCCGGACACGCCGGCAATTGCGAATTTGCGAAACATGATAAAAGGTTCCCTTGTTGGGATGCCCTTGGTGGCATCAACAGGGGTACGCGCGCTATTCAAAACAGGATCACTGAATATGTTGATGACTTTGACTTGAAGCCGCCAAACTCTGCGCTAAGCCAGCGTAGAACGAATTTTCAACTCACAGCTTTGTGATCAGTTTGCAGTCAGAGACCTTCGAATTCGCACAGGACATGCACATCCATGTCCATCTCCTCCAGCAATTTGCGACCGCCAAGGTCGGGTAGGTCGATGATGAACGCGCAAGAGATGATCTCACCGCCCAATCTTTCGATCAGTTTGATCCCGGCGGCAGCTGTGCCCCCGGTGGCCAGCAGATCATCGACCACCAGGATTTTTTCGCCGGGCTGGATCGCGTCGTCGTGGATCTCAACGATAGCCTCACCATATTCCAGCTTGTAGTCTTGGCTGATCGTCGTGCCGGGTAGCTTGCCCTTTTTGCGGATCGGGACGAACCCGACACTCAGTTGGTGGGCAATCGCGCCGCCCAGAATGAAGCCGCGGGCCTCAAGCCCCACAACCTTGTCAATCCGCTCGCCAGCATAAGGGTGCAGCATCTGATCAATCGCCATGCGAAACCCGCGCGGGTCGGCGAACAGCGTTGTCACGTCCCGGAACATGATCCCTTCATGGGGGAAATCGACGATGGTTCGGATGTAATCCTTGACCGTTTTGTTTCTGGACATGGAAGGACCCCTTTGGCGTCAAAACACGCTGGGCTGTTTGGCCCATTGGGGTCGGTCATGCAAGGATTGATTGCGAGTGTTTATTTATGACGTCCCGCAAGAATGGTCGGGAAGCTTTTATAGCGATACAGCGCCGAGGGCAGCCAAGCTAGGTGAGGTTTGCGCCAGTTGCGCTGGTCTTGCAAAAGAAATGCCTGAGCAGCATGAAGGTTCATTGCCATATTCCTTATTTATTGTTAGGTGCTCGATAACTACAATTTCTATGCGATGTATATACAATGCATCTCGGGAAGAATCAAGACTTTGTCAGGGATGTGCAGCGTGGCCAAGAAAGACGGTAAGGGTTCTACCAAGAAAAACAGTCAGTTGGTCCTGCGTCTGGACAAGGATGAGCGGGACGCTTTTGTCGAACTGTGCAAAGAGTTGGACACTTCGGCCGCCCGCGAAATTCGGCGGTTCATACGCGGCTTCATGAAGGAAAACGCCGAAGACTAGGCTGGACGGCGCAAAACCGCAGTCGCGACACCCATTCCGATCAGGGCCAGCCCTCCGAACCGGGTCATGGCAGTGATCACGCCCGCTCGTCCGATCATCACCCGCAGCCGATCTGCCAGCAGCGCATAGGCTAGCGCGTTCAGCCAAGCGAGTCCGACGAATGTGGCGATCAGGATGATGAATTGCGGGCCCAGAGGGTCCGAGGGGCGCAGGAATTGCGGCACGAACGCAATGAAAAATGCAATGGATTTCGGGTTTAGCGCCGTCACGGCTGCTGCGTGACCGAACACGCTGCGGGCAGTGACGTCCCGGCTGGTCTCGACGGTGCTCAACCCACCGGATGGGGCGCTGCGCAGCAATTTGATGCCAAGCCAGATCAGATAGGCTGCCCCCACCCATTTCAGGACCGAAAACAAGGTGGCCGAGGCCAGCACCAGTGCGCCTAAGCCCAGCAAAGACGCGGTCATGGCGATCAGATCTCCGACGGCAACGCCAGTGGCCGAGGCCACGGCAACGCTGCGTCCTTTCGACAGAGCATAACTTAGCACCAGCAGGACGGTCGGCCCGGGAATCAGCAACAGTGCAGTCGAGGCAGCCACAAAGGCCAGCCAGAGATCAAGGGACATGGGGGCTCCTGTCAGAATAGTACCGCCAGAAAGCCCTGCGATACCGAGAAGGTCAAGCCGCACGTGGCTGAGTCATGCGACGCATCAGGCCCTCAAGCGGTCCACGCGTGAACCAACGCGACCAAAGCAGGCCCGCCAGTGAAGACAGTATGCAAAAGCCCAGCGCATAGAAGACAATCTGAGCGGGGGAGAGAGAGCCGTCCAGCAGATCTGCTTCCTCTAGCGCGCCCATACCGATCAGGATATGCGCGACATACAGTGTCAGGCTGATCCGCCCCGGCGCTGTCAAAGCTGATGCGACGCCCAAGCGTTTGAGCTTTGGCCACAGTTTCAGCAGCAGCCCGATCACCACGCAGGCCGATCCGGTTCCGGCGAGGATATAGAATGGTCCGGGCGGAATGGATTCGGTGCCCAGGTAAGCGACCAGGTCAGGGTCCTTGACCAGCATCGAAGGAAACATTGCAAGCACGGCTGCGCCGAACCCCCACATGATCAGGCGGTGTTGGATACAGATCGTGTGGAGTTCTGACCGCCCAATTGCCATGCCAATCAGCAGGAACGCAGCCCATGGCAAAACCGGATGCCAGCCGTTGAAGACCGCGTTGCGCAGAAAACCGGGTAAAGTCCAGAGGTCGTTATACGTCAGGGTCGCCCAGTTCCATCCATTGCTGTAGTCGAAGGTCAGATTGGCCAGTACAGCCAACCCGACGATACCCAGAGCGCCCAACCAAAGGCTTCGCGCCGAGGCGGTCAAAAACGCTGCGCCGACCACAAAATACAATGCGTAGAAATGCAGGATGTCGGCGTCAAACACGTTCATGTTGATCAGCCCCAATCCAAAAAGGAACAAAGCACGCCGCAGCAGCAGAGGGGCCGCGATGTGTGACAGGCTGATGCCGATCCCGGCCAGGATCACGAACAAGGCCGCTGCACGCCCCTCCAGCGCATCGACCAGAGCCGTCGCCCAGCCGCCATCTGGCGCAACCTGCGCCGCGATCCGGAAATTAACCAACACCATACCGCAGAACGCCAAAAACCGGGCTGCGTCCAGTGCCTCTAACCGTTTCATGCTTGTCCTCATAGTTGTCGCCTGCGGTTCTGCTGGGTCTTTGTGGCGCAAGTGCGGCTGCACCCTGTAAACAAATCGCGAGCGGCTGCGCCTGTTTTCAACCTTGACCCTATCCAACCCGCGCACAGGGCGGTATTTCCGCAACAGTCTGAAGATTGCATTAAACCGCGCGGTCGCGCCTTGAAACACAGGGCAGGGTTCCCAGTCTATGAACAGGCAGATTTCAACCGGGAGGAGGCCTATGGCACAGGTGCAAACGGATCATCCGCACAACACGGGGCATGTACTCACAAGCGCGCGGCTCAAAAGGGCGCTGATCCTGTTGGTTGCGATCTGTGCTGCTGTCTATGCCGCGATCCTTGGGTATATGTACGCCAACCAACAATCGCTGTTGTTCAAACCGGGCGAGACGCTACCTGCGCCGGCTACGGTCGGTCTGGCGGATGTCGAGGTGCTTTCACTGCCCATGGCCGATGGTACCCAGCTGGCTGTTTGGACGGCTCCTCCGGCCACAGAAGGCGCGCCTACAGTGCTGTTTTTCCATGGTCAATCCGGCAGCCTGGGGGATCGCGCAGATCGGATGCGTGAAATCCTCAACAGTGGTTTCGGCCTGTTCGCCCCCAGCTATCGCGGCTTTCCGGGTAGTGAGGGCACGCCCTCTGAACCGGCGCTGATCGGCGATGGGATCCAGATGTATGACCGCCTTGCTGCGGCGGGTCACTCGGTCGTTCTGCATGGGCAAAGCCTTGGGACCGGCGTTGCCGCCGCCGTGGCCGCGCAGCGCCCTGATGCACGCCTGTTGGTGTTGGAGGCACCGTTCACCGCAACGGTCGATGTCGCAGCTGAACGTTATCCGTTCCTGCCGGTCTCAGCCCTTATGAAGGACCAATTCGCAACCCGCGACCTGATTGATCAAGTCAGCGTGCCAACGCTGATCTTCCACGGCACGGCGGACACGACCATCCCGGTCCACCACGGGCAGTCTCTGGCCGAAATGGCCGGAGACAACGCGCAGCTTTTCATCATTCCCGACGGTATGCATAACGACCTCTGGTCCTACGGCCTATGGGATCAAGTACAACAGGCGCTGATCAATTAGCGGTCAAAGGATCCGCCCGGCCACCGCATCCAGTTTGGCCAGCAGGGCCGGGTCACGTTTTTCCGGTGCTGTCAGAATGGCGTATTCCAACGCACGGTCACATCCATGCGGGCAGGGGGCACGGTCTGCCCCCAAAAGCACGGGCAACCCTTTGACCAGGGCCCTGCCTTTTTCCGCGTTGCCGGTCAGGGTGGCGATAATGGCGGTGACGTCAACCTCGCCGTGGTCAGGGTGCCAACTGTCGTAATCCGTGACCATCGCGATTGAGGCGTAGCACAGCTCGGCCTCGCGGGCGAGCTTGGCCTCAGGCATGTTGGTCATGCCGATCACGTCACAGCCCCAGTGTTCGCGGTACATTTTGGATTCCGCCAGCGATGAGAATTGCGGGCCTTCCATCGCCAGATAGGTGCCACCGCGGTGGATATTGATCCCGGCGGCCTTGCCTGCGGTTTCACACGCATCCGACAGGCGCGGGCAGGTTGGATGGGCCACGCTGACATGCGCCACGCAACCGGTGCCGAAAAAGCTTTTCTCGCGCGCAAAGGTCCGGTCGATGAACTGATCTACGATCACGAAGTCCCCCGGTGCCATATGATCGCGAAACGACCCGCAGGCAGAGACCGAGATCACATCGGTGACACCCAGCCGTTTCAACGCGTCGATATTGGCGCGATAGGGTACCTCGGTCGGAGAGTGCACGTGGCCGCGCCCATGGCGGGGCAGGAACGCCATTGCAACACCGTCCAATGACCCGGTCAGGATCTGGTCTGAAGGGTCTCCCCAGGGCGTCTCGACAGTGATCCATTCTGCATTTTCCAACCCGTCAATGTCGTAGATGCCTGATCCGCCGATGACGGCTATCTTGGTCTGGGTCACGTGCTTTCTCCGAGTTGTTGTGCGAGTTGAAGGATTTGTGCGCCGAGCGACGACGGCTGACAAGGGGCAATGCGGCTTATTGTGACGTCAACAGATTGCGCGCCTGCGCCTGTTGTTGGAAATCCGCCCAAGCGGGGCTGAATTCCTGCAATGGCCATGTTAGGTCCTGTGCCTGCCCATGCCTGTCGCGGAATTCGAACCGATAGGCCTCGCCCTTCAGCATGGCTTCAACGATCTCATCCGCACCGACGCCGTCAAACGTGCAGTTCAACCCGGTCAGACATCCAGGTCTGCGCGTGCGCCAAACCGCTCCGTCCTTTCCATCGATCCGAAAGCCGGATGGCCAGAACAACGTGCCGGGCTCGATACCGAACTCGATCTCCACGCCATCCGGGGCAGGGGTGATAAAGATGAACTGTGCTCCAAATTTCGGGCGCAGCGAAAACACCTCGGCCCGGCGAATGTAACAGCGTTGCTTGAGCGCGCCGTATTCCTCGCGCTCATCGCAGATGGAGTTCCAGACCCCGTAGGTTTCATAATGGGTCACACGCCAGTTGCTGGCAGTGTCATTGCCCTGCAAATCCTGCGCCAAGGCAGCAATAGGGGTCAGAATAAACAAGATCAGCCATAGCATGGCGCAAAGGTGTGCCCCCGGTGTGGCAGGTTCAACTCACGACTTTGTGAGATACCGGCTATGCGCCCCGTGCATAGCAGCCTCCCGCTTGATGCGGTGGCTCAGAGAGCGGATGACAGGTAGAAGGCCCCTTTCGCGCGCAGATCAACCGACAGGACATTCCATGCCCCGAGCCATGCTGGCAAGCTTTGCCAACCGTATTGCCAAACCCGACCTGCGTTGGGTGCCGGATGAAGGGCTGACACCGTCCCGTTTGCGGATCGAACTGCTGTCTGGCCTGACCGTGGCCCTTGCGCTGGTGCCCGAAGCGGTGGCATTTGCCTTTGTCGCAGGCGTGCATCCGTTGGTTGGCCTCTATGCTGCCTTCATGGTCGGCCTGATCACGGCGCTGATCGGCGGGCGTCCGGGCATGATCTCGGGTGCGACCGGGGCCTTGGCGGTTGTGATGGTGGCGCTGGTGGCGGAGCATGGCGTGGAATACCTGTTTGCGACCGTGGTTCTGATGGGCATCCTGCAAGTGATTGCCGGGGCCATGCATTGGGGCCGGTTTATCCGCTTGGTGCCGCATCCGGTGATGTTGGGCTTTGTAAACGGGCTGGCGATCGTGATCTTTCTGGCGCAGCTTGGGCAGTTCAAGGTTCCGGGCACAATGGAGAACACCGGCCACGGCATGGGCGGAGGTGAGTGGCTTTCGGGTCTGCAGCTTTACACCATGTTGGGCCTGGTCGCGCTGACCATGGCGGTGATTTGGGTCATGCCGCGCATCACGCGTGTTGTTCCGGCCCCTCTGGCCGGGATTGTCGTTGTTGCCGCGCTGGTGATCGGCTTTGGCCTGGATGTACCGCGCGTAGGCGATCTGGCCTCGATCGAAGGCGGCCTGCCGCCTTTCCACATTCCGATGGTGCCGCTGACCTGGGAAACCATTGAAATCATCCTGCCCTACGCCGTCATTCTGGCCGCCATCGGCCTGATTGAATCGCTGCTGACCCTTAATCTTGTGGGTGAAATCACGGGCAAACGGGGCGGAGCGTCACAGGAATGCATCGCGCAAGGCGTGTCCAACGTCGCTACCGGGTTCTTCGGTGGCATGGGCGGCTGCGCGATGATCGGCCAGTCGATGATCAACGTGAAATCCGGTGGTCGAACTCGAATCGCTGGCATCGCGGCAGCCTTGTTTTTGTTGATTTTCATCCTTTTCGCGTCCCCGCTGATCGAGCAGATTCCGCTGGCCGCATTGGTCGGCGTGATGTTCATGGTGGTCATCGGTACCTTCGCTTGGAACTCGTTCAACATCATGCGCAAAGTGCCCCTGATGGATGCGTTCGTCATCGTGCTGGTGACGGTTGTTACGGTGATGGAGGACCTTGCGGTTGCAGTTGTCGTCGGCGTCATCGTCTCGGCTCTGGCCTATGCCTGGAACAACGCCAAGCGCATCCATGCGATTACGCGGGATTCTGAAACAGAGAAAGGTGCGAAAGTCTATGAAATCCAAGGCCCTCTGTTCTTTGGTTCTTCTGACGGATTTGTCGAACTTTTCGATGTCCCGAATGATCCCGAGACCGTCATAGTGGATTTCGCCGAAAGCCGTGTGGTCGATCAATCTGCCCTTCAGGCGATCGAAAACATCGCTGGCAAATACGAAGCGGCCGGTAAACGCGTGATGCTGCGCCACCTGAGTCGAGATTGCCACAAGCTGCTGAACAAAGCCGGTCACCTTATGGTCGATAGCGACGATGACCCTGATTATGAAATCGCGGTCGATTATTCAGTTCGCACCGGCATTCTGGGCGGTCACTGAGGATTTAGCGAGGCTCCGCCTCGCGCTCCGGGATATTTGGGGCCAGATGAACGGAGGATCCCCTGCTTCATCTGGCTATAAATATCCCGGGGGAGTCGCCGAATAGGCGGCGGGGGCAGCGCCCCCTATACGCTCAGTCATCCGGGCGGTTGAGTGAGAACAGTTCAGTAACCACCGAATAGTCGCGGTATCCGAGCCGCGCCAGTGGCTGAAACGCCGTGACGTCGAACTTGCCATCCTTCAAACAGTCATCGCGCAGGTGGACACCGGTGACTTCGCCGAAAACAACGCGGTTCGCCGCGCCGGGCAGTGTGACGATCTGGGTCAGCTTGCATTCCAGGGCGGCGGGCGCGTCCTGAACCCTAGCACATGGGATCGTCTCGCACTCCACTGCAGTCAAACCTGCGTGGCCGAATTCATCCACATGTTTTGGTAACCCGGCAGAGCTGGCGTTCATCGCATCACGATGCGCATGGGCGACAACGTTGACGCAGAAAACGCCTGTTGCTTCGATATTGGCGAGACTGTCTTTGCCGCCGTCTTGGTCGGGTTTCGTCCCGGTCGTGGCAAACATCACCTGTGGCGGTGTATACGCGACCCCGTTGAAGAAGGAGTACGGTGCCAGATTGTTGATCCCATCGCCGTCGCGGGAAGAGATCCAGCCAATCGGGCGCGGGGTTATGATGGCGTTGAAAGGGTTATGCGGCAGGCCGTGGCCGTCTTCGGGGCGATAGAACATATGAACTCCAAGCGTTTGCCCAAGGCGTAACGAAGTGCTAGGGCGAATTCCAGCAAGGAAAAGAGGGCAGGGGTGCAGCAATTCACGATCAAGCCGGAGGACCCGGACGATTGGTGGGAGGTCGAGGCTTTGTACGACCTGTGCTTTGCGCCTGGGCGCGAGGCGCTGTCCTCGTACCGGTTGCGCGATGATGTTCCGCCGGTTGAGGGCTTGTCTCTAGTGGCCCGAGATGGTGAGGGCATTTTGGCGGGGGCGATCCGGTTCTGGCCCGTTCATGTGGGGACCTTCGATGCGTTGTTGCTGGGGCCGGTGGCCGTGCACCCCACCCATCAGGGGGAGGGCTTGGGCGGTTTCCTCATACACGAGGGCTTGCAGGCAGGTCTTACCAGAGGATGGGAGCGGGTGATGCTGGTGGGCGATGCACCTTATTACAGTCGTTTCGGCTTCGCCCGCCTGACCGGAGTTGAGATGCCGCCGCCCACCAATCCCGAACGGGTTCTGGGTGCTGAGCTTGCCTTGGACGCGTGGACGGATGTCAAAGGTCCTGTAACGCGTTGGGACCGATGAGCTATTGAAAAAACGGGGCATAGTGCCGATCTTTTTAGGACAGGAGGGCACGCATGCAGAACGTTGTTCTTGTCGAAAAACTGGATGCCGAGGCAGAGTTGGACCGGCTGGCCGGGTACTACCGCTCGGCGGGTGGGCCGGGTGTTCGGTTGCTCAACAGTCTGGGCGGATCTGCGGAAACCTTGCTGGATCAACTGCCCCCGTCAGTGCGAGAGGCGTTGACTGGCGCAACCGAGCAGGCGCTTTGGCTGGCCATGCATGCCGCCGAAGGGTCGCGCAGGGCGGTGCCGGATCAACGACCTTGGGTGAATACGGCTGTGACCACGGCCATGGGCGCAGCAGGCGGTGTGGGCGGAGTGTCGACCTCTTTGGTGGAATTGCCCGCAACGACCACGATGCTGTTGCGCGCCATACAAGGTGCTGCGGCACGAGAAGGGTTTGACCCATCGGAAGACGGTGTGAAATTCGATTGTGTGCAGGTTCTGTCCGCGGCGGGTCCGCTGTCCTTCGACGATGGTGCGGATTTCGGGTTTTTTTCAGCTCGGATGACGTTGACCGGACCGGCCCTTCAAAAGCTGATCGCCACCGTCGCGCCGAAACTGGCGGTGGTGCTGGGGCAAAAACTCGCCGCGCAATCCGTACCTGTTTTGGGGGCGCTTGCTGGGGGTGGGACGAATTATGTCTACACACGCTATTACCAGCGTATCGCCCGCGTGCATTTCGGTTTGCGCCGATTGGCCAGTGATGCCGATATCCCGCATGACGATCTTGTGCGAAAACTGGCCGCACGCATGTGACGCTTGGTGGAGTTCGCCAAGTATGGTAGTGGTTCTGCGACGACCCTCTAAATAAGTACAAAAACCAAAGCTTTGGGCGTCGCAGGCGTTGAAAGGGGCACAGGGCATGAGCAGGCTATGGCGGTATCAACCGCCGGAATCGGACAGGATTCCGGTTCTACAACAATCCGCCGCATTGTGTTACCGTTTACGTGCGGGCGCCCCCGAAGTTTTGCTGATCACAACTCGTAGGTCGGGCCGCTGGATTATTCCCAAGGGCGGATTGATCAAGGGGATGTCTTCGTCCGAGGCAGCGCGGCAGGAAGCCTGGGAAGAAGCGGGCGTGCGTGGGGTCTGTTCGGCTGAGATGATCGGGCGGTACACGCACATAAAACAACGGCGCAAAAAAGGAGCGGTCCTTTGCCTGGTGGATGTATTTCCGCTGATAGTAGTGTCCTTATCGGAGCGCTATCCCGAATGCGGTGATCGTGAGCGCGCATGGTTTTCGATGCAGGAAGCGGCAGCGCGGGTGGATCAGCCTGAACTCGCCCAAATGTTACGGCAGGTGGCAACGCAGTCGCATTGATCTGCAGACTGGGGCTTGTCATTGTTTTGATGGTCAGTATCTATTCGGCAATCGCAATCTGGACGGATCATGATTCAATACGCCTTGAAATGCAGCCAGGGCCACGCGTTTGACAGTTGGTTCCAATCGGCCGCCGCTTACGACAAGCTTGCCGGGGCAGGCATGGTGGTCTGTGCCATCTGTGGCGACGCTTGCGTTGAAAAGGCGATCATGACCCCGCGTGTGCGCCCAGCCCGAAAGGTCGAGGCGCGCAACGAAACACCTGCCAAGGAAGAAAACCCGGTCGAGATGTCGGTTCCACCCGCCGAGCTTGAGAAGGCGCTGTCCGAGTTGCGGCGCAAGGTCGAGGAAAACTCGGACTACGTGGGTAAGGATTTCGCGTCCGAGGCACGCAAGATGCATTTGGGCGATGCCCCAGAACGGGCTATCTATGGTGAAGCCAAACCCGAAGAGGCCAAGGCCCTGATTGAGGACGGCGTTCCTGTCGCGCCCTTGCCCTTTATCCCCAGCCGCAAAAGCAACTGATCCTAAGTTTACCGAGGGGCCAACGCCGCCGTGGGGATTTCGTAGACCTCGCCGGGGTCAACGAAGATCACCATGACGTTTCCCTGCGTCTCATAGCTGAGGCGCGCGGCGGAATCGGTGGATTCTGGGATGCCGTCGGCGAAATAGATGTTGCGTACCTCGCCATTGCCCATGCCAACTGCCAGAGTTATCCGTCCATCGTCGCGATGGCGCAGCTCGGCGTTGCAGCTGCGCAGCGGTTCACCCGCATTGGTGGCACAGGGTACGGTTCCAAGCGCGTTCTGCCCATCTGTTGCGGCAAGCGAGGCTTGCTGAGCCAAAGCGGGTGCGGACAACAAGACAAAAGCAAGGGCTAGGCGGGGCATGGGGAACCTCTTCACAAATGGAACGGGGCCAAGCTGACACCGTGGTGGGGGGATGTAAAGCACCCGTTAGACCGCAGTGGAAAAGGTTTTGAACACTTGCCCTTGCGGCCCCCCTGACATAAGACGCTCGGGATCTGAATTCCAAGGCGCGGAGACACCAGCCCCCATGCCCGTACTCGTGATGAAATTCGGCGGCACATCTGTCGCCAACCTGGACCGCATCCGTCGCGCTGCGAAACGTATCGGCGTCGAGGTGGCAAAGGGCTATGACGTCATTGTCATCGTCTCGGCCATGTCCGGCAAAACCAATGAGTTGGTAGGCTGGGTGAACGAAACCTCTCCGTTGTTTGATGCGCGCGAATATGATGCTGTTGTGTCCTCGGGCGAGAATGTGACCGCCGGCTTGATGGCGCTGACGCTTCAGGAAATGGATATCCCCGCCCGCAGCTGGCAGGGCTGGCAGGTGCCGCTGATGACCACCAGCGCCCACAGCCAGGCCCGGATCGAGGAAATCCCGACCGAGAACCTGAACCAGAAATTCGGCGAAGGCATGCGCGTTGCCGTCGTCGCCGGGTTCCAGGGCATCAGCCCCGAAGGCCGCATCACCACGCTGGGTCGCGGTGGATCGGACACGACGGCGGTGGCCTTTGCCGCAGCTTTTGGTGCGGAGCGCTGCGACATCTATACGGATGTGGACGGCGTCTATACCACCGACCCGCGCATCTGTGAAAAGGCGCGCAAGCTGGACAAGATTTCGTTCGAGGAAATGCTCGAATTGGCCTCGCTGGGGGCCAAGGTGCTGCAAACCCGCTCGGTCGAGCTGGCGATGCGCTACAAGGTGAAACTGCGCGTTCTCTCAAGTTTCGAAGAACAATCCGACGAGGCCGGTACGCTGGTCGTCGATGAGGAGGATATCATGGAATCCAATGTTGTGGCCGGTGTGGCCTATTCCCGCGACGAAGCTAAGATGACCGTCGTGTCCGTGGCAGACCGCCCCGGCATCGCCTCGATCATCTTTACCGCGCTCAGCGATGAGGGCGTAAATGTGGACATGATCGTGCAGAACATCTCGGACGAGGGACGCACCGACATGACGTTCTCGTGCCCGACCGATCAGGTGGCACGCGCCGAAAAGGCATTGCTGGCGATCAAGGATGCGGGTGAGTTGAACTATGCCGAACTGGTCGCCGACGAAGACGTCTGCAAGGTTTCGGTGGTTGGCATCGGCATGCGGTCGCAATCGGGTGTTGCGGCCAAGATGTTCAAAATTCTCTCGGATGAGGGGATCAACATCAAGGTCATCACAACCTCCGAGATTAAAATTTCCGTCCTTGTGGACAGGAAATACATGGAACTTGCGGTTCAGGCACTGCATGATGCCTTTGAACTGGACAAGGCGGCCTGAGCGTTTCAGCCAAAGGTCTTGCCTGACGCACTAATTTGGGTGGGCCATGGCGGACGGTACCGAAACTGAATCCCGCAAGCTGCTTGGGCGGCTGCGCGAAGAGATGGCGAGCGAGGCCGCCGGTCAGGAACGTCTTGACCGGATCACCCACCTGATCGCCGATAGTATCCGGGCCGAAGTGTGCTCGATCTATCTGTTTCGCGATGAAGACACATTGGAGCTCTGCGCGACCGAAGGGTTGTCACCCGAGGCTGTTCATAAGACCCGAATGCGCATGGGTGAGGGGCTTGTGGGTCGTGTAGCTAAGTTCGGCAAAATCGTGAATACACCGAATGCGCCTGCCGCCAAGGGTTTCCGTTATATGCCTGAAACCGGGGAAGAGAGATTCTCGTCTTTCCTGGGTGTGCCGATCCAACGTCTGGGTGAAAAACTTGGTGTTCTGGTGGTCCAATCCCGCGACGCGCGGGAATACTCGGCGGACGAGGTCTATGCGCTGGAAGTAGTCGCCATGGTGCTGGCCGAGATGACCGAACTGGGTGCCTTTGTGGGTGAGGGTGCGGCTCTGTCGCCACGACACCAGCAATCGGTACAGCTGAGCGGCGGCCCGGCGCAGGAAGGCTCGGCCGAGGGCCATGTCTGGTTGCACGAGCCGCGCGTGGTGGTCACCAACCCCATTGCCGAAGACCCTCATCGCGAACGTGAGCGGCTGACCGAGGCTGTCGATGAATTGCGGGTCGGCGTCGACAAGATGCTCGAGATATCAAAGGATGGCGATACCGAGCAGTTGCAGGTGCTGGAAGCCTACCGGATGTTCGCGAATTCCAAGGGCTGGATGCGCCGGATGGAGGAAGACATCGCTCGCGGCTTGAGCGCCGAGGCGGCTGTCGAAAAGGAGCAATCGCAGGCCCGGGTGCGGATGGGGCAAGTAACGGATCCCTACCTGCGCGAACGTTTGGCTGATCTGGACGACCTTAGCAACCGTCTGCTGCGTATTCTCACCGGGCAAGGCAACACCAATGGCGCGGATTTGCCGCCTGACCCGATCCTGATCGCTCGGAATATCGGGCCCGGAGACTTGCTGGAATATGGCAGGTCGTTGAAAGGGATTGTGCTGGAAGAAGGCTCGGTCGGAAGCCACGCAACGATTGTGGCGCGGGCCTTGGCGATTCCGCTGGTTGTGCATGTGGGCCGAATTACGACCGAGGCGTTGAACGGGGATCACATCCTTGTTGACGGTGACAACGGCAGCGTCCATCTGCGCCCCGAAGATTCCGTCGTCACTGCCTTCCGCGACAAGATCGCCATGCAGGCGCAGGCGCAAGAGAGATATGCCTCGATCCGCGAAACGCCTTGTGTGACCCGTGATGGCGAGCGGATTAATCTGGTGATGAATGCGGGTCTGATGGCGGATTTGCCCTCGCTGGGCAATTCGGGGGCCGAGGGCGTAGGCCTGTTTCGGACCGAGTTGCAATTCCTGATCCGCAATCAGATGCCGAAACGGTCCGAGCTTGTGACGCAGTATCAGCGGGTTCTGGACGCGGCGGGCGAAATGCGCGTGGTGTTCCGGACGCTGGACATCGGTTCGGACAAGGTTCTGCCCTACATGAAACACGTGGAAGAACCCAACCCCGCGCTGGGTTGGCGCGCAATTCGGGTGGGGCTGGACAAGCGCGGCGTGATGCGGATGCAGTTGCAGGCTTTGATGCGCGCTGCCAATGGCCGCCCGCTGACGATCATGTTCCCATTTGTGGCACAAGCTGACGAATTCCGTGATGCCAGATGGGAGGTCAACAAGACCATTGAACGCGAAAAGCGTCTGGGTCACGTCCTGCCGGAAAAGATCGAAGTTGGAGCGATGCTGGAAACGCCCTCGCTGGCTTTTGCGCCGCAGAAGTTCTTTGATGAGGTGGATTTTGTCTCGATCGGAGGCAATGACCTGAAACAGTTCTTCTTTGCAGCTGACCGCGAGAACGAACTGGTGCGCCGCCGCTATGATACGCTGAATGTCAGCTTCCTCAGCTTCATTGAACGCATCGTTGAACGCTGCAACATCTCGAACACGCCACTGTCGTTCTGCGGTGAGGATGCCGGCCGACCGGTCGAAGCGCTTTGCCTTGCTGCGATGGGCATCCGGTCGCTGTCGATGCGGCCGGCCTCAATCGGGCCGGTGAAAAGCGTTCTGTTACGGGCTGATCTGCAATCTCTGCGCAAGATCATCGCAGATGCGCGGCACCGGGGCGAACAATCCGTGCGCCCCGCCGTCATGGAGTGGCTGCGCAATCAGGGCTAAGCGGGCAGGGTTTTTGAAACTAATTTCAAATCCGGTGTTGATTTATGCGTCGGATTTCATTAGGTCGGCGGTGAATGTTAGCGATAACATAGCTGGTAAGTCCAGTGAGTTCTGAAGGAGCCTGTCGATGGTTTCACGCGTAATCCCGGTTAATCCCTTCGATCTGGTGCTGTTTGGCGCGACCGGAGATCTGGCGCAGCGCAAGATCCTGCCCGGCCTGTATCATCGCTTCGAGGTCGGCCAGATGCCGCCCGAGGCCCGGGTGATCGGCACCGCGCGCTCGGATATCGACAGCGCCGCGTTCCGAGATCAGGTCCGCGCGTCGATGAAGGAATTCGCGCCGGAGTTCAAAAAGGATGTGCTGGATCGGTTTCTGGCACAGGTCGAATATGTCTCGGTGGATGCACTGGGGAACAAAGGCTGGCCAGAGCTAGCCAAAATGCTGCGCCCGGACGTGGTGCGCGCCTTTTACCTGTCGGTCGGTCCCAGCCTGTTTTCCGGGATTGCACAACGCCTGAACGACCACGGCGTGGCAACGCCTGACAGCCGGATCGTCGTGGAAAAGCCGTTCGGGCACGATCTGGCCTCGGCCAAGGCGCTAAACGAAGGGCTGCGCGCCTGTTTCGAGGAACATCAGATTTACCGTATCGACCATTATTTGGGCAAGGAAACGGTGCAGAACCTGATGGCCTTGCGCTTTGCCAATTCCCTGTTCGAGCCGCTGTGGAACGCCACTCATGTCGACCACGTTCAGATCACCGTCGCTGAAACCGTCGGGGTCGAAGGGCGCGGGGCCTACTACGACCAATCCGGCGCGATGCGGGATATGATCCAGAACCATCTGGTACAACTTCTATGTCTGACGGCGATGGAGCCTCCGTCGAAATTCGCGCCCAACGCGGTGCGCGATGAAAAGGTGAAAGTGATCGAAGCTTTAGAACCGGTCGACGCAAGGGATATCGCCCGAGGTCAGTACCGTACCGACAAGGGTGGCGACGGCTATCTGGACCATGTAGGAGATCCGGCCAGCCGCACCGAAAGCTACATTGCGCTCAAGGCGCATATTGGCAACTGGCGCTGGGCCGGGGTGCCGTTTTATCTGCGCACGGGCAAGCGCCTGCGAGCCCGTGAATCCGAGATTGCGGTTTTCTTCCGCGACCCGCCGCATACGATTTTCCCGAATGTTGGCCCTCTGCATGGCAACGTGCTGGTGATCCGCCTTCAACCCGACGAAGGCATTACCCTGCGCACTACGATAAAAGACCCCGGCCCGGGCGGCTTCCGTCTGTCTGATGTGGCGCTGGATATGAGCTTTGCTGAGGCGCTGGGCGCAGATGCGCGGGCACAGGACGCCTATGAGCGACTGGTCATGGACGTCATTCGCGGCGACCAGACCCTGTTCATGCGCGGCGATGAGGCCGAGGCCGCCTGGGCCTGGGTCGATCCTATCATAAGCGGCTGGGAACAGCGTGGTGACCGGCCCGCTAAATACGATCAGGGTAGTTCTGGCCCAGAGGAAGCCCTGATGCTGATGCATCGGGACGGACGCCGCTGGCGTCAGATCGGAGGGTAATCATGGTTCATTCCGTCATCACCGACGTCACTCAGCGCATTATCACGCGCAGCGCCGATCTGCGGGACCCGCATCTGGAACGGATGGAGCAGGCCAAATCCAAAGGCCCCGCTCGCGCGCACCTGTCCTGCAGTGGACAGGCCCATGCCTATGCCGGTGCGGGCGAGGATCAGCAGTCCATGGCCACCGGCACGGCAGGCAATCTGGGCATCGTCACCGCCTATAACGACATGCTTTCGGCCCACCAGCCGTTCGAACGCTACCCCGCCCTGATCCGCGATGCGATCCGCGCGGCAGGCGGCACGGCGCAGGTCGCGGGCGGCGTGCCTGCCATGTGCGACGGCGTTACGCAAGGCGAAGCGGGGATGGAGTTGTCTTTGTTCTCGCGCGATGTGATCGCGCTGGCGACCGGCGTGGCCCTCAGTCACGACACCTATGACGCTGCCGTTTTCCTAGGCGTCTGCGACAAGATCGTCCCCGGCCTGATCATTGGGGCGCAGGCGTTTGGCCATCTGCCCGCCGTCTTCCTACCCGCCGGTCCTATGACCAGCGGCCTGCCAAACGACGAAAAGGCCAAGGTCCGCCAGAAATTCGCCGCCGGAGAAGTCGGTCGCGACGAGTTGATGAAGGCTGAAATGGCGGCCTATCATGGCCCTGGCACTTGTACCTTCTACGGTACTGCCAACACCAACCAGATGCTGATGGAGTTCATGGGCCTGCACCTGCCGGGCTCTAGCTTCGTCAACCCCAACACCCCCCTGCGTGATGCGCTGACCGAGGAAGGCGCGCGCCGCGCCCTGTCGCTCAGCGCGCTGGGCAACCACTATACGCCCGTATGCCAGATCCTCGACGAACGCGCTTTTGTGAACGGGATTGTCGGCTTGATGGCTACGGGGGGCTCCACCAACCTGCTGATCCACCTGATCGCCATGGCGCGGGCAGGGGGTATCGTGTTGGATTGGGAGGATTTCTCTGACATTTCCGCCGTGGTGCCTCTGGTCGCGCGGGTCTATCCCAACGGTCTGGCCGATGTGAACCATTTCCATGCTGCGGGCGGGCTGGGCTATTGTATCGGCACTTTGCTGGAAGACGGGCTCCTGCACCCCGATACGCTGACAGTCGCAGGGCAGGGGCTGAACAATTACACCAAAGAACCCAAGCTGAAAGATGGCGAGTTGGTCTGGGAAGAAGGTGCAGGACACAGCCTGAACGACAAGATCCTCCGTCCGGCCAGCGACCCGTTCCAACCCACCGGTGGCCTGTCACGCCTGACGGGCAATCTGGGAACGGGCGTCATGAAGGTCTCGGCTGTCGCGCCTGAACACAGGCAAGTCGAGGCTCCGGTCCGCGTGTTCCACGACCAAGACGAGGTGAAAGCCGCGTTCAAGGCCGGAGAGTTCACTGGCGATGTCATCGTCGTCGTCCGCTTTCAGGGACCAAAGGCCAACGGGATGCCCGAACTGCACTCGCTGACACCCATGTTGTCGATCTTGCAGGGCAGGGGTCACAAGGTCGCGCTTGTCACCGACGGCCGCATGTCGGGCGCTTCCGGCAAGGTCCCCGCTGCGATCCATGTGGTCCCCGAGGCGCTGGATAGCGGCCCCATCGCCTGCCTGCAAGACGGCGATATCCTGCGGGTCGACGCAGTAAAAGGCGATTTGGAGATCCTGACGCCCGGCGTGCTGGATCGTAGACCCGCCACCGCCGACCTCAGCGCCAATCAGCGCGGCGTGGGGCGCGACCTGTTCGGAGCCTTCCGCCAGAATGTCGGGTCCGCTGACACTGGCGCCAGCATTTTCGGAGTGTAAACCATGTCCAAAACCCAACGCACCCGCGAGATTTGCGCACTGGCCCCAATCGTGCCGGTTCTGGTCGTCGATGACGCGGCTCAAGCACGGCCTCTGGCCGAGGCTTTGGTCGCAGGAGGCCTCCCCGCGCTTGAGGTCACCCTGCGCACGCCTTCGGCGCTCAGCGCGATCCGCGCCATGGCTCAGGTGCCGGGTGGTGTGGTTGGTGCTGGTACGCTGATCACCCCAGAAGACGTCCGCGCAGCGAAAGAGGCGGGTGCGCAATTTGGTGTCTCACCGGGTGCAACCGACGCTTTGATCGCCGCATGTGAAGCCGAAGGCTTACCCCTGCTGCCGGGTGCGGCCACTGCCTCTGAGGCGATGCGCCTGTTTGAGCAGGGCTATGACATGCTGAAATTCTTCCCGGCCGAAGCGTCCGGTGGTGCCCCCGCGCTCAAAGCGATCGGCGCGCCGCTGCCGCAAATCACATTCTGCCCAACGGGTGGTGTGTCGCCGTCAAATGCACGCGATTACCTGTCTTTGTCGAATGTTGTTTGCGCAGGCGGTAGCTGGGTCGCGCCCAAACAGATGGTCATGGACGGCGACTGGACCGGCATCGAAAAACTTGCACGTGAGGCGTCGCAGCTGATGGATTGACGCCGCGCGGGACGTCACTAAATTGGGCGTCAATTCAGACAGGTTGACCCCATGACAAACCACATCTCTCTCGCGCAAGGGCGCGAGTATCTGGCCATTCCGGGCCCATCAGTTATGCCTGACGCCGTGCTGCAAGCGATGCATCGGCCGTCGCCCAATATCTATGATGGCGCACTGATCGAGATGATGCCCGACCTGACCCGCGACCTCAAGCGCGTGGCGCGAACCGAACACAACGTGGCGATCTACATCGCCAACGGTCACGGCACGTGGGAGGCGGCACTGTCCAACGTGATCGCTCCGGGTGAGGTGGTTCTAGCCCCAGCGTCTGGCCGCTTCACCTATGGTTGGGCCGAGATGGCCGAAGGCATAGGCGCCAAGCCGCAGTTGATTGATTTTGGGACCTCTTCGCCTTGGCATTTTGACCTCATCGCTGAAGCATTACGCGCCGACGAAGCACATGACATCAAAGCCGTTTTGGCAGTGCATGTGGATACGTCGACTTCCGTGCGCAACGACATTCCGGCATTGCGTGCCCTGCTGGATGACTTAAGCCATCCCGCTCTACTAATGGCCGATTGCATCGCATCGCTCGGGTGCGACCGGTTCGAGATGGATGCATGGGGCGTCGATGTCATGGTCACCGCCTGCCAGAAAGGGCTGATGACCCCGGCAGGAGTGGGCTTTGTCTTTTTCAACGAAAAAGCCGCCGCCAAACGCGCCACCATGCCCCGCGTTTCGCAATACTGGGATTGGGTGCCGCGCGCCCAGCCTGACCTGTTCTATCAGTATTTCGACGGTACCGCGCCGACCCATCATCTCTACGGCTTGCGCGCCGCGCTCGACCTGATCCACGCCGAAGGGCTCGAACATGTTTGGGCGCGCCACGAGCGCCTTGCCACCGCCATCTGGACCGCCTGCGAGACATGGGCAGAAGGCGGCGCGCTGCACCTGAATGTAGCCGACCGCGCGCATCGCAGTCACGCAGTCACAGCGCTGCGCCTATCAGACGGACAGGGCACTCCGCTGCGCCATTTCACCGAGACCCAACTCGGCCTAACCCTAGGCATCGGCTTGGGGATGGAGGACTGGGACGGCTGCTTCCGCGTCGGCCACATGGGCCACGTCAACGCCCAAATGGTGATGGCGATGCTGGGCGGGGTCGAAACCGCGCTCGCAGCGCTGAAAATCCCCCGCGGTAAAGGCGCGCTCGAAGCCGCCGCAGCCACTCTCGCGGCCTAAAGCGCAGTTCCGCCCTTCATCTGGCTAAAAATATCCTCGGGGGGAATCGCGCCCAAGCGCGATGGGGGGCAGACAGCCCCCCGCTCGCTCACCACACGAGCCCAGCTCAGGGAAAACGCGCCAGCGCCTCAGCCAGCGCCTTGGGCAAAGCTGATGCAAACGCATCCAGATCCTTCTCTGCACCGCAACTGATCCGAACGCATCGGTTCTGAGGCGCGGCAAACGGCATCCGCACGAAAATGCCCTGCGCAACCAGCGCGTCCAGCACCGCCTTGGCAAACTCCCCGTCACGCCCGCAATCAATGGCAACGAAATTGGTGGCCGAGGGCAGGGGCTCCAACCCGTGATCCCGCGCGATGACACCAATGCGGTCCCGCGCTGCCGCAATGCGTTGCTGAACATGGGCCAGCCATTCATCATCCTGCAACGCCGCCAAGGCCCCCGCCTGCGCCGCGCGGTTCATTCCGAAATGATTACGCACCTTGTTGAATGCTGAAATCAACGCCGGTGCCCCGATCCCATATCCAACCCGCGCGCCTGCCATGCCGTGAACTTTGGAAAAGGTACGCATCCGGATCAGACGCGGGTCGTCTGCATCAACCGGGGCGGCGGTGCCCTCGGGGGCGCATTCTACATAAGCCTCGTCAAGAACCAGCACGCAGCCTGAGGGTAGCTTGTCCATCGCGGCGACTATATCCGAACCCCTGTGCCAACTGCCCATCGGATTGTCCGGGTTGGCCAGATAAACCAGCTTGGCACCTACCTCGGCCGCCTTGGCAAACAGCGCCAGAGGGTCCTCATGGTCATCTCTATAGGGCACCTTGTGCAGCACCCCTCCGAACCCGGCCACGTGGTAGTTGAAGGTAGGATATGCCCCGTCCGAAGTCACAACAGCATCGCCCGGCCCGACAAATAGGCGCACCAGATACCCCAGCAGCCCGTCAATACCCTCGCCCACAACGATATTTTCAGGCGAAACGTCATGGTGATCCGCCAAAGCATGGCGCAAGTCGTGGTTTTCGGGATCGCCATACATCCAGATCCCGGTCCGCACCATCGCCTCGATCGCACGCGGGGAGGGGCCAAAGACGCTTTCATTGGCGCCCAATCGCGCCAGAAAAGGCGCACCGCGCTGCCGCTCCTGCGTTTCAGGGCCGATAAAAGGCACGGTGGCGGGCAGGGATTGGGCAAGGGGGGTAAAGCGGAACTCTGTCATGAAGGCAGATAAACGTAAGGTCATCCGTCAGGCAAGCTTGCGCTGCGGGCAAAACACCCGCACCCTTGCGCCAAGCCACAACGGAAGGAGCGCACATGCGCATCGCAATCGGTCTGATCCTAATTGGTCTCGCCTATCTGCTTTTTTGGCCGGTCGCAGTTGAGCCCGTCGTCTGGGACGCCCCAAAGGCCCCTGGTTTTACGGGCGAATTCGCCGAAAACAACGCGCTGGATCGGCTTGAACTGATCTCCCTGCCCGACGGCGAGGAGGGCCCTGAAGACATTGCTGATCTGCCTGATGGCACAGTCTTTACGACCACACAGTCCGGAGCGCTCTATCGCATTGATCAGGATGCGCCGCAGAAGGTCGACGATCTTGGCGGCCGGCCGTTGGGCCTGAAGGCCGCTCCTGACGGAGCCCTCTATATCTCGGACAGCTATCGCGGACTGATGCGCTGGACAGGGC
Source organism: Ruegeria lacuscaerulensis (assembly GCF_013034745.1). Classification (NCBI taxonomy): domain Bacteria; kingdom Pseudomonadati; phylum Pseudomonadota; class Alphaproteobacteria; order Rhodobacterales; family Roseobacteraceae; genus Ruegeria; species Ruegeria lacuscaerulensis. Next base: position 196,512 of record NZ_WQGP01000007.1, read on the forward strand.
CGGGGAGTTTGGAAACGCTGGTCTCTGAAATTGACGGCGCACCGGTCATCTACGCCAACAATCTGGATGTCGGGCGTGATGGCACGGTTTATTTCTCGAACTCGTCTGACCGTTTCGACCCCGAGACCATGGGGGGTACCAAACCCACTTCGGTTCTGACGATTTGGGAGCAATCGCCCACTGGCTATGTCGCCCGCTATTCCCCGGAGGGAGCCGTCGAAAAGATCGCCGAAGGTTTCGTTTATACCAATGGGGTCGCGCTGTCGCCTGACGAAGATTTTCTGCTGATTGCTGAGACCGGGCGCGCACGAGTGCACAGGCTGTGGCTGGCTGGACCCAAAGCGGGAACACAAGAGGTGTTTCTGGACAACCTGCCGGGCTATCCGGACAATATCAAAGCCCAGGGCGACGGCACCTATTGGCTGGCCTTCGCCAGCCCGCGCGTACCGACCGAGGCGCTGATGCCCTATCCGTTTCTGCGCAAGGTGATCTGGCGGTTGGGGCCGATGGTCCGGCCTGCCCCGATCCATCGGGGTATGGTGATCCGCTTCGACGGCGACGGGACGATCCTGCAAAATCTGCAAGACCCCGCTGGACGTTTGGGCATCACGACCGCAGGGCGGATTGTAGGTGATGACTTCTATGTCATGACACTGGATTCGCCGTGGTTCGGCCGAATGCCTGCCGAAAAGCTGCCCTAACGTTGATCTGGAACTTGGTGGCACTTGCAGGCATGCTTGCCTCAACCGGTAATGGGAGGTCCGCATGTCACGCGTATCCGTCGAATACAAAGATCACATCGCTCATGTCACGCTGACGCGCGGCGACAAGATGAACGCGTTGGATGACGCGATGATCAAGGCGATTTTGTCTGCGGGGCAAGAAGTGGCGGCTTCGGACGCGCGAGCGGTGGTGTTGTCGGGCGAAGGTAAGAGTTTCTGCGCTGGTCTGGATATGGCGAGCTTTGCCAAGATGGCCCATATCGACCCGCGCGAATGGCTGATGGCCCGCAGTCACGAAGATGCCAACGAGATGCAGGAACTGGCTTTGATCTGGCGACGCATACCCATGCCGGTAATTTGCGCAATTCAGGGCGTGGCCTATGGCGGCGGGTTGCAGATCGCCTTGGGTGCGGATGTGCGCATCGCGCATCCTGACACCAAACTGGCCGTGATGGAGATGAAGTGGGGCATCATCCCCGATATGGGCGGTATGGTGTTGCTGCCCAAGCTGGTCCGCTCGGACGTTCTGCGTCTGTTGACTTATACGGCGCGGCCTATCGGTGCGTCGCAGGCGGCGGATTGGGGTTTGGTGACCAAACTCTCTGACGATCCACTGACCGAGGCCATAGCGCTTGCCGAAGACATCGGGGGCCGCAGCCCGTCGGCCATCCGCGCGGCCAAGCGGCTGATCGATCTGGCCGAAACTCAGCCTCGCGCCGAGGTGCTGATGGCCGAATCCGCCGAACAGGTTGAGTTGATTGGCAAGCCCGAGCAGATGGAGGTCATCGCGGCCCAAATGCAAGGTCGCAAGCCCGTCTTCAAGTGATCAGCGCATAAATGCGCGGCGGGCGTCGCGGGCCATGTTATAGCGCATCTCAAGATCGGCGATGCGCGCCATCGCCCGTTTGCGCGCTTGCGGATCGCTCAGTGTGGCATAGTCCTGCCTGGCAGCGTCGAGTTGTTTCTTGATCGTGAATTCTTCGGGCAAAACACCGGCCTGCGCCATGATCCGATGCCCGGCGGCCAAAGCAGGATCGGTTTGCGCTTCGCCGGATCGGTCGGGCAGGGGGCGGCCTTCGCCTTCAAGGCCCTCTAGCTGCCCCTCGGCTTGCGCCTTTTGGATCTGGCGTTCGATGAGTTTTGCTAGCGACCCGAACATGGCACTATTCTAAAGGCTGTCTCTGAAACTGAAAACCCCGCCACGGGTGGTGCGGCGAGGTTTGGGATTTCCGTATATGGAACGAGAAAAAGATCAGGCTATTTCTTCCAAACGGGCCAGCGCCTCGTTCAGTTTAGCCTCTTCTTCTTCGCGGGCGGCGAGGTTGGCTTTGGCTTCTTCGACAACCTCTTCCGGGGCCGAGGCCACGAATTTGGGGTTGTTCAGACGCCCGCGCAGACCGCCCAGTTCCTTGGCCAGCTTGCCTTTGGCTTTTTCCAGCCGTTCCTTTTCGGCACCGATGTCGATGATATCGGCCAGCGGCAGGCCGAAGGACGCGCCGGGGGCGGCGATTGAGATGGTGCCTTTGGGCAGTTCATCCGCTTTGGTCAGGCTGTCGATGCGCGCCAATCGCTTGATCAGCGCCTCGTTGCGGTCCCATGCGGCTTGGCCGTGGGCGTCGATTTCTGTCACCAGCATCGGCACGTAGAGCCCCGCTGGAACCCGCATCTGGGCACGGGCCGAGCGGGTGTTTTCGATGACCGAGATCACCCAGTTCATCTCACGATCCGCATCGGCATCGACCAGTTCGGTGCCATATGTCGGCCAGTCGGCGTGGACGACCATTTTCGCGCGGTCGCCGGTCAGGCCCCAGAGTTCCTCGGTGATGAAGGGCATGATCGGGTGCAGCAGGACCATGCACTGATCCAGAACCCAGCGCATGGTGGCGCGGGTTTCGGCCTGCGCCTCGGCGTCATCGCCTTGCAGCAGGGGTTTCGACAATTCCACATACCAGTCGCAGACCTTGCCCCAGACAAAGGCATAGAGCCCGTTGGCCGCGTCGTTGAAGCGATAGCTTTCCAGCGCCGCGTCGACCTCGGCCCGCACGCGGGCGGTTTCGCCGATGATCCAGCGGTTTACGGCGGCTTTGGGCTTCAGGTCGGCCACGTCCAGTTGCGGCACGGCGTCGGTGAAAACCTCGTTCATCTCGGCAAAGCGGACGGCGTTCCACAGTTTGGTGCCGAAGTTCCGATAGCCGGTGATGCGCTCGCGGGACAGTTTCAGCACGCCGCCAATCGCCGCCATCGAGGCGTTGGTAAAGCGCAGGGCGTCGGCGCCGAATTCGTCCACGATCTCCAGCGGGTCGATGACGTTGCCGGTGGTCTTGGACATCTTCTTGCCCTTCTCGTCGCGGACGAGCTGGTGCAGGTAGACAGTGTGAAACGGGATCTGATCGACCACGGCCAGTTGCATCATCATCATCCGGGCGACCCAGAAGAACAGGATGTCAAAGCCGGTGATCAGAACATCGGTGGGGAAGTAGCGCTCCAGTTCCTCGGTCTGCTCGGGCCAGCCCAGCGTGCCGATGGGCCAGAGGCCGGAGGAGAACCACGTGTCGAGGACGTCGGGGTCGCGCCACACCGGATAGACCAGCTTGGTCGGGTCTTGTTCGACCGCGTAATGGGCAAGGCTTTCAGCGAACTGATGGATCGCTTCATGCTTGTCTGCGACTTCGATGACCGTCGCGTGGCTCAAAGGGCTAGGAATGTCAGCGTTATCGTCGAGGAATTTTTCAGTGACGGCCTCAAGGCTTGCGGCACATTCCATGACATTGCCACGATGCAGCATGCCGCCTTCGTTCAGCAAACGGCCCAATTCGACCAGATCAAGGTTGCCGTCGTTTTCGTCATCCTTGAAGTTCTCGGCCGACAGATCGAGCCCATACCAAACTGGAATCTGATGGCCCCACCACAGCTGACGCGAGATGCACCAGGGCTCGATGTTTTCCAGCCAGTGGTAATAGGTCTTCTCGCCCGACTCCGGGATGATCTTGACCGTGCCGTCCTTGACCGCATCCAGCGCAGGGCCGACGACCTTTTCGGCGTCGACGAACCACTGGTCAGTGAACATCGGCTCAATCACCACCTTCGAACGATCGCCGAAGGGCTGCATGATCGGTTTGCTCTCGACCAGCGGGACCAACGCCGCCGGGTCGTCATCCTCGCCCAGCTTGGTGCCCAGACGCGCATCATCGGCGCGGGTCATTACGGCCAGACCGTCGGCAGTGATCTCTTCGACCACCTTCGCGCGCGCCTCGAACCGGTCGAGGCCGCGCAGGTGATCGGGGATCAGGTTGATCGCGTCGATCTCGTTCTCTGTGAATTCGCGCCCACGCGCGTATTCCTGCGCTTTGTCGGCCTCTTCGGCGTAAGGCGCGCCATCCGCCCGCATTGCGCCTTTGGTGTCCATCAGGCGGTACATCGGAATGCCGCCGCGCTTGGCGACCATATTGTCGTTGAAGTCATGCGCGCCGGTGATCTTCACCGCGCCCGAGCCGAAATCGGGATCGGGATACTCATCGGTGATGATCGGAATCTGGCGGCGATGTTCTTTCGGACCAACCGGGATTTCGCAGAGTTTCCCGATGATTGGGGCGTAACGCTCATCCGACGGATGAACCGCAACCGCGCCGTCTCCCAGCATGGTTTCGGGGCGGGTCGTGGCGATCGAGATATAGTCGCGCTCTTCCTCAAGCACGACGTTCCCGTCCTCGTCCTTTTCGACATAGGTATAGGTTTCGCCGCCGGCCAGCGGGTATTTGAAGTGCCACATATGGCCGGGCGTTTCGATGTTCTCGACTTCCAAATCCGAGATCGCCGTCTCGAAATGCGGGTCCCAGTTGACCAGACGCTTGCCGCGATAGATCAGGCCCTTTTCGTACATATCGACGAAAACCTTGATGACCGCGTCGTGAAAATTCGCAGAATTTTCGTGGCCGGTGCGCGGGTCGCGCGGTGCGCCCGCCATGGTAAACGCATTGCGCGACCAGTCACAGCTGGAGCCCAGCCGTTTAAGCTGTTCGATGATGGTGCCGCCGTATTCGCCTTTCCATTCCCAGACCTTGTCCAGAAACGCCTCGCGCCCCAGCTCACGTCGTCCGGGTTGCTGGGTATTGGCCAGCATCTTTTCCACCTGCATCTGGGTGGCGATACCGGCGTGGTCCTGTCCGGGCTGCCACAGCGTGTCGAAGCCGCGCATCCGGTGCCAGCGGGTCAGGATATCCTGCAGCGTGTTGTTAAACGCGTGCCCCACATGAAGCGCGCCCGTCACGTTGGGCGGCGGGATCATGATGGTAAAGCTTTCGTCGCGCGAACGGTTCGCGCCTGCCTTGAAGGCTCCGGCCTGTTCCCAGGCCTCGTAGATGCGGGCCTCGGCCTCGGCCGCGTTGAATGTCTTTTCCATCGCCATGGGGTGCGTCCTGCGTCATCAATCTCGGGTCAGCGATTGCAATAGCGAATGCGCGCAAGAAGGGGAAGGGTGCGTGTGCTATCCGGCCTGGGCAAATCGGGCGCGGAAGTAATCCTGCACCCTCTGATAAGCCGGTTCGTGGAAATCCAACGTCAGCAGAGAGTGATCCTTGCCCTCATATTCCTGCGTTTCAAGGTCATCACCAAAGGCGTCTTGTAGCGCGCACATCAGCCGTTTCGGGGCCAGCTTGTCACCCGCATAACGCATCGCCAGCCCCGGACCTTTAGTCGCCATACCAGCACGGGCTTGTGCGACATCATTGGGGCTCATGTGCAGTTCATCGCCGCCGAAGATCGGCAGAGCGGGCTGGCTGGCGACGCCGCCCAGAACCGCGTCCTCAGCCATCATGGTCAGGGCAAAGCTTCCGGTCAGGCACATACCGATGACGCCCACGCCTGCTGCGTTGTCGCGGGACTTGATTTCGGCCGCCAGCGATCGCATCCAGCCCGCAATGGGGCTCTGACGGCCTTTGAGGAACATGTTGAACTCGCGCTGGACGCAGAACAGTCGGGCCATGTTGCGGCCCATCGTGACTTTGCCATAGGTGCCGAACATATGCGGCAGGTAGACACGAAACCCCGCCCCGTTCAGGCGTTTGGCCAGATCCAGCGTTTCCGGCCCAATCCCGGGCAATTCCTGCAGGATCAGGATGGGTGGGCCTTCGCCCCCGGCATAAACGTCATGGGTTGCGGTCTTGCCGCTCGTCATCGCGGCAGAGAAAGGGAAAACGGTATCATGTGTCCAGGTCATGGGGTCTGAGGCTATCGGAATCCCGCAGAACTTAAAGTCCAAACCCCTGTCTTTTTCTGGACATCGCCCACACTCGGGCTAGGGTCGCCTTCGGAACCGCGCAGGAGGGTCGCCCCATGGAAAAATTCGGCAGAAGCCAGCCCGTCAAACGGACCGAGGATCAGAGGTTTCTGACCGGGCAGGGGCACTACATGGATGACGTTGTACCAGAAGGTGCCCTGCACGCCGTGTTTGTCCGCTCGCAGGTGGCGCATGGGGTGATCACGGCGCTTGATCTGGACGCGGCGCGCGCAGCTGATGGGGTTCGGTTGGTGATGACGCTGGAGGATTTGAAAGAGGCCGAGATCGACACCGTGATCAATGCGGCGACGGTCAAGAACCGGGACGGATCGCCCGCAGCAGCGCCTGCGCGTCACATGCTGTCGACCGACCGGGTGCGCTTTGTTGGCGAACCGATCGCGGTGGTTATTGCTGACACTCAAGCCCAGGCCCGTGACGCCGCCGAACTGGTCTTGGTCGAGATTGACGAACGCCCCGCCAAGCTGGACGTGGATGCGGGCGGAGAGACCTTGCACCCCGAAGCGCCGAATAATCGCGCATTTGACTGGGGTCTGGGCAACGAGGCCGCGACCGAGGCCGCGTTTCAGGCTGCGGCGCATACTGTATCGCTCAATGTGGTGGATAATCGGGTCATCATTGCCTCGATCGAGCCGCGCGGCTGTCAGGCCAACTGGGTCGATGGTCGCCTGCATTTTGCTTATGGCGGACAGGGGGTTTGGGCCATGCGCGCTCAACTGGCGCAAAAGCTGCGGGTTGAGCCTGAAGACATCCGCGTCACCACTCCGGATGTAGGTGGCGGCTTTGGTATGAAGGTGATGCCCTACCCGGAATATTTCTGCACTGCCGTTGCAGCGAAGAAGCTGGGCAAACCCGTGCACTGGATGTCCGACCGGTCCGAGGCGATGCTGTCCGACCATCATGGCCGCGACCTGACCTCGCTGGCCGAACTGGCCTTTGATGCCGATCACCGGATCACGGCCTATCGCGTTCACAGCAAGATCAATCTGGGTGCCTATAACAGTCATTTCGGGCAGGCGATTCAGACTAGCCTGTTTAGCAAAGTTTTGATGGGCGTTTACGACGTCCAGACGACCTATCTGCGGGTCGAAGGGTTCTTTACCAACACCACACAGGTCGATGCCTATCGCGGTGCGGGCCGCCCCGAGGCGATTTATGTGCTAGAGCGCGTCATGGACCGCGCCGCGCGCGAACTGGGCGTGGACCCGTGGGAGCTGCGCCGCAAGAATTTCATCCGCCCCGAGGCGTTTCCCTACACCTCGGCCACCGGCGAGACCTATGATGTGGGCGACTTCAACATGATCCTGTCCCGCGCGGGCGAACAGACTGCGGGGTTTGCCGCCCGCAAGGCCGCCGATGCCGAACGCGGCCTGATCCGCGGGCAGGGCCTATGTTACTATATCGAAAGTATTTTGGGGGACCCTTCCGAGAACGCGAAAGTGGAGTTCTGCGAGGATGGCACCGTGAACCTCTATGTCGGCACCCAATCGAACGGGCAGGGGCATGAGACGGTTTATGCCCATTTCCTGTCAGATCAGACCGGGATTCCGGTGGACCGGATCAATGTGGTGCAGGGCGACAGCGATCAACTTCCTCATGGTGGCGGCACTGGTGGGTCTCGGTCCGTTACGGTGCAAAGCACAGCCACACTGGCGACAATCGACGTCATGATCGCTGCATTCACGCCCTATCTGGCTGATAAGATGAGGGTGGAGGAAAGCGATGTGACATTCGATCACGAAACCTTTCGCGCGGCGGGGTCGAACCTGACGCCCACCCTGACCGAGGCCGCGGATATGGCCCGCGCCGATGGCCGTACTGATCTGCTGCAACATCACGCGCGCGCCAACCTGGATGCGCGCAGCTATCCCAATGGCGCACATGTTGCCGAAATCGTCATTGATTCTTACACCGGAGAAACCTGGGTCGACCGCTATACAGTGGTCGATGATTTTGGTAACCTTATCAATCCGATGCTGGCCGAAGGGCAAGTACATGGCGGTGTGGTCCAAGGGATCGGACAGGCGCTAACCGAGCGTGTTGTGCATGATGCGCAGGGGCAACTGCTCACGGCTTCGTTGATGGACTATGCCTTGCCGCGCGCCGCCGAGATACCCATGATTAAGTTTACCTCGGCGCCGGTTCCGTCAACTTCAAACCCGATGGGGATGAAGGGATGCGGTGAGGCAGGCACCGTGGGCGCGCTGGCCGCAGTGGCAAATGCGGTTCAGGATGCGCTCTGGGATCACGGGGTGCGACAGGCGGATATGCCTTTCACACCTCAAAGAGTATGGGAGTTGCTGACGCATGGATCTGTCGCGGCTGAGTAGAAAGGTACTGGGATGGCTCGGACGGCCTCTGCGGTCCGAACACTCAGCCGAGTCGCGCCACCGTGAACCGATCAGCCATGTGATTATCCTCGACGGGACCATGTCGACGCTGGAACCGGGCCGAGAGACCCACGCAGGCCAAACTCTGCGTCTGTGTTGCGAGATGGGCAGCAAGGTCTCGGTATTTTACGAAGCTGGGGTACAGTGGGACAACTGGAAGTCCTCGCTGGACGTGATGATGGGGCGGGGGATCAACCGCCAGATCAGGCGTGCTTACGGCTATCTGGCGTCGCGCTACAAACCCGGCGACAGGATTTACTTCATCGGCTATTCGCGTGGAGCCTACGGGGTGCGCAGCCTTGCCGGGGTGATCGACTTGATCGGGTTGCTCAAGGCCGAACACGCGACCGAGCGGAACATCAAGCAGGCCTATCGTCACTATGAGTGCAACGCTAACGGCAAGGCCGCGGCTGAATTCCGGCAAGCCTTCTGCCACGAGGATGTGGCGATTGAGATGGTCGGCGTCTGGGACACGGTAAAAGCGCTGGGCCTACGTCTTCCACTACTGTGGCGCTGGGCCGAAGAACGCCACGCCTTTCACAACCACCAGCTGGGCCCGGCCACCCGCCACGGCTATCACGCCATGGCGCTTGACGAGACCCGCGAAGTGTTCGAGCCGGTCTTGTGGAAATGTACCCCTGATTTCAAGGGCCATGTGGAACAAGTCTGGTTCCGGGGAACGCATGGGGATGTCGGCGGTCAATTGAACGGGTTCGAAGAGGCGCGCCCACTCAGCAACATCTCTCTGATCTGGATGCTGGACAAGGCCGAGATGCACGGCCTGCCACTGCCTGACGGATGGCGCGACCGCTTCCCTACCGATACCGCTGCGCGGTCAGTGGGCACATGGCGCGGCTGGGGTAAGATTTTCCTGCTGCGCAAGCACCGGAAAGTGGGCAAGGACCGATCCGAGAGGCTGCACGTCTCGGTCTCGCCGGATGATCTGCCGGGCTGGGTACCGATGCCGGATTTGCCATCACATCCGGCGCAGTGAAGGGCTGACGATTTGCTAACGGCTCCAATGATCACCAACACTTCAAAGTCCGGTTCGAGCCCAAAACAGACATCTTAGGGAAGCAGAATTGGAGTTTTCGTGGCAACGCCAAAAGCAAGCTACATTAATTCGCCAAAACTGCCCAACCGACAGTTGGGCTGCCCGAGGCAATCGAGCCAGCGGCGAAGATGCAGGGGCTTTCAGCCAGAAGTGGACTTAACCTAAGTGGGGGGCTGCGTTGCAGTTGATCTGGCTATACGGGCCACAGAAAACAATGTCATAAAGTCTTGCAGGTCTCGGCGTTTTCGCGCGAACGTCTGGGTCGGTGCGCGGCAAGTTGATCCTGTTGAATTTTTCGCATTTGTAAGCCGATTTGACCGGTCCCGTTCGAAATCTCTGCTGTGTTGGCCCTTGTAACACCGTCAATCGTGGCAGCTGCGTCTGACTGAATGTTGGACAGATTGCCGCAGGTTGTGCAACGCTAAGGAGCATGACACATGCGCTTAGGGAGGTAAAATGTCAGATACAAGTCAAAAAAAGATGCTCGACCCAGACCCTCGCGTCTGGGATTTCGAGACTGAATATGAACTCGGACAGGACAACATCAGACCCCTCGGGTTAGACATCCATAACCCTGTCTTCATCGTTTCTGGTTTGCTGATCCTAGGCTTCGTGATCGTGGCATTGGCCAATCAGGAAGCGGCCGCTGCATTTTTTGGCTGGCTTCGGCCGTGGCTGACTAGCACCTTTGATTGGTTTCTTGTGTTGTCGGTGAATGCGATCACCTTGTTCTGCCTGGCGCTCATTGTCTTGCCGGTCGGAAAGGTCAGAATTGGCGGAAAAGATGCGAAACCCGACTACTCGTATGCGGGTTGGATCGCAATGATGTTTGCCGCAGGAATCGGGATCGGTCTACTGTTCTTCGGTGTATTGGAGCCCGTGTACTACAACTTCTCGGAAGATGGGAATGCGCGCCCCTTAAACATCGACATCACCGAGCCCGGCAATGAGTATATCGGTGTTGTTGGTACGATCCATCACTGGGGTCTCGAAGGTTGGGCTGTGTACGCTGCAGTGGGACTGGCACTGGCGATTTTTGCATACAACTTGAACCTGCCGCTGACGCTTAGGTCGGCGTTCTTTCCGCTACTCGGTGAACGTGTCTGGGGCTTCTGGGGGCATGTCATCGACACGCTGGCCGTGTTTGCGACCCTCTTCGGACTAACCACCTCGTTGGGCCTCGGTGCGCAACAGGTTGCCGCAGGTTTGAATGAAGTGTTTGGCATCACGCCTTCGCCCACATTGACCGTCATCATCATTGTCGCGATCACGCTTATTGCGCTTGGTTCTGTTTTGTTGGGAATGGATGCCGGTGTGAAACGGCTATCTGAGATCAACATGATCATGGCTGTGGGGCTGTTTATTTTTGTGATCGCAATGACCGGGGTGGCGGCCGCAATTGCTCGTTACGTTTCAGTCATGGTAGACTATGTCACGCTGCTACCTGCGCTCTCCAATCCCTTTGGCAGAGAGGATACCAGCTTTTTCCATGGGTGGACTACGTTCTACTGGGCATGGTGGATTGCATGGTCTCCTTTCGTGGGAATGTTCATTGCCCGGATCTCACGGGGTCGTACGGTGCGTGAGTTTGTTCTTTGTGCCCTTATTGCTCCTACGGCGGTCTGCGCATTGTGGATGTCCACTTTTGGAGGGGCTGCGATTGACATGCTGAACGCAGGTAGCGCTGAAGGCGTCAAAGCAACCGTCATCGACAGTTATGCGCCAGAGGGCGCCCTGTTTGGCTTCCTCAAGGAGTTGCCTCTGTACAATATCGTCGCCCCGATCTCGCTGATTTTGATTGTGATCTTCTTTGTCACGTCATCTGATTCAGGGTCGTTGGTTATCGATACTATCACCGCAGGTGGTAAACTGGATGCGCCCGTTGTTCAGCGTGTTTGGTGGTGCACTTTGGAAGGTTTGGTTGCAATTGCGCTTCTTCTAGGCGGTGGATTGAACGCCCTCCAAGGTGCTGCCGTGTCAATGGGGATTCCATTTACACTGGTGATCCTCATTATGTGCTACTGTCTGTGGTTGGCTCTGCGATCCGAGTACAAAAAGCTGTAGCAAGCGGACAAAATCAATGATGGCTTCCCAAAATAAGGGAGCCATCACATCGGGTTGCCGAGGTTTTTGAATCGACTAGTGCCGAACAACAAAAACCGAGCAACTGGCATGTGTCACTACGTGGCTGGCGGTCGTTCCCAGGAGGTAATCCTGAATCTTTGGGTTGGCCGCCTCCATCACGATCATATCCACGTTGCGTTCATCGGCGAGCTTTACGATTTGCCGATGCACAGCACCGGTTCGAACAACAGTTTCTAATTCGACGCCTTCCGCCGGGTGATCTTTCACAAACTTCTCCAATTGCTCGCTCCAATAGCCAACAGAGTCGCGAATATTCAAGTTTCGCTCCATTTCTGGCGCAACTGTCACCACGAGAAGCCGCGCTTCTCTGCGCCTGGCCATTGCGATTGCTTCTTCGTAGGCGCTGTAGTCCAACCTGACGTGACGAAGGTTTAGCGGGCATAGGATTAATTTCGTATCACGTGGCATCTATAACATCCCGTTTCACGCATTTGGCCAATAAGTATTGAATGACTTTGCAAAGCGAACAGTCAAGAGCGACCGCGTTCCATAAACAGCAGGCGCTTTGTCCGCTAAGCAGTTTCTGATGTACTACGCAACGAATGGCCGTGTCGCGTCTTAAGCGGACGTTCGCATGAACGCACTAGCCTAGTGTTGCTGCGACAGGAACTGCCGGGCTTTTGCCGTAACGATGACAGCTTAGGTATATTTCAGCCCCCGGGAGTATACCAAATTGGCGAAGTGTAAGCACGTTCCTGAGTTGACGTGGGCACCTCGGCAGGCAGTTCGTCTCCGAACCGAACAGCATCGTAAATTGTCCATCTCGGTGTGGGAATTTCCAAGACACGGGCATAGTAGAAAGCGCTCATAGAAGGATCGAAATCCGGGTCTTTCCAAACGGTGATCAGTTCCGGGGAACCTATTGAATTCGTAAACGTACCCGTTGCAACATCCACGGTGTTCCCCACCGCTGGCAGGTTGCCGTCCGCATCGCGTTCTCGGTCTCCCGACCAAGCCACGTCATAGACCCGCTCTTCAGTTTCGCCGCTGGAATTTAGCCAACCTTTCACAATCTGAACACGGTCGAGATTGCCGGAGAACGGATCTTTCAGCGCAGCAACCAGGAAGGTTGGGGCGTCCGCGCCTTGCGTCGCGTCCGCGAGGTCCCCACCCATCGGAACGCCTTTTTCATATCCTATTTCTGCGGGCAATCTAGATCTTGCGTCAGCTTCCGTAAAATCCCAACCACCAAAGAAACGAACCGCGATGCGACTACCGGTTGTCCCGTAAACTTCCTTCCGTTCCATCGCGTCGAAGATGGCTTCGCGTGTGTTGTCCTGAGCCCAAACCGCTGCATAGCCTGAGGCTGCCATTTCCCACCCGAGAATCCTCAAGGCATCGAACTCGCCAACGACATGCTGCCAACGGCCAGGTTCCGGCTCGACGCCAGAGTGTTTGCCAAAGAAATTGTCTTCTTCCGCCGTTGCCAAAGCAGTATGGCTGTCGGTCGAGCCCACTACTCCGAACTTGTATGGATTGGTGCCGAGCTGAGCTTCTAGCTTGAGACCGTTCTTCAAGGCCTCGCGGGCGTATTCGTACTGAAGCATCCAGTCTTCTTTGAGTGTCGGACCCAGATTGGATTTGTCCCAGGTTTCATAGTCAGCGAACTCATCGTTCGGGCTGAGAAACGGGTGAGTTTCTCCATCACCTTTGATCTGGGTAATCTCATACATCGGCTCCCACTTGGCACGCCGCTCTGCGTAGTCTTCTGTCAAAGGCTCACCCGTTTCAGGGTTTGTCTCGACCGGAAACATCAAACCGTTGGAGACGTTGCCGTTGTGGGCAAGGGCCAGTACACGACCACCAGTCTCTAGTTCATAAGTTTCCATCCAGTCCCAAAGCCGTTCCGGATTAAATGTTTCCGCAGTTGTGAAGGGCAACATTTGCCGAGCGCGAATGGCATCATCCCGGTAGATCACATTGCGGTGGAGGTTGTTGCCAGCTTCGGTAGATGTCCACTCGTATCCGATGAACGCAGTGAATGTGCCAGGGTCATTGTGATGATCCGCAGTTTGCGTGAACTCGTCCCATACGGATTGCACAAACCTTCGATCTGCAACAGCCTCGGGAAGTGCCTCGCCCGTGATGCCAGCAAAGGTTTCAATAACTTCCATAGTGGCGCCAAGTGCAACGTCTCCGCCCGCGTTAAGCCGTTCGCTCCAGTCTCTGAGCGTTGCATCGCGCATCAGTGTGGAGTTTCCCGCGATGATTTCATTCATTGCACCCATGGCGTCAGAATGATCGGATACAACAAGCCAGTCGAGCGGACGCGACAACTTCACACGGAGGCCATGTGATGTGGTGACTTCCTCACCACGTGCAAACCTATAGGCATCGTCGGGGCTCAGAATGACGCCAAATCCGCGGGCATCGAGTGAATTTGATGTGTGCAGGTGAGTGTCACCCCACAGCGGGCGTGTAGGAAAGTCTCGACCTGCATAGGGTGAGAAATCGGCGGGTGCGGGTTCACGCATATCATCAACCGATATGGTCATCTCTCCGACTAGCCCACCTTGTGCGGCCTCTTGAGCATGTGAAGAGCTTGTTATGAATGCTGCGGAAACTATTGCTGTCGATGTCGTTAGAAAAAACTTCATATGAACCTCCCAGCCGAGCTGAATGCCAGCTTATGGCAACATCTGAGTCGGTTGTTCGTCAAGGAAAACAACGGTTTTTCTTTGTTGAGCAAAAGAGAGCCTGAGGGAGATTCGACCAAAACCGGACCGCAGCTTCGCCCGCAATTCTGACGCTCTACCACTGTGAGAAAATACCGCAACGAGTGGCCGTTCTTGACGACTGGCAGCTTCGTTCGACAGTCTTGAGTCCGTGAGCCTAATTTGGAGATGTTGTTATGAAGTGGTTGTCCCGCACATTCCTACTGTCCTTATCTCTTCTATTTGCCGAGGCCGCTTCGGCTCAAGAAAAGCCTAACATCGTATTCATATTTTTAGATAATTTTGGGTGGGGCGAACCCGGGTTCAATGGAGGTGGCATAATCCGTGGTACTGCGACTCCCGAGATGGACGCCCTCGCTGCGGAAGGACTACGACTCACGAACTTCAACGTGGAAAGCCAGTGCACGCCGTCCCGCGCAGCGACCATGACTGGACGGTACGGCATCCGGAGCGGCAACCATACGGTCCCACTGGGAGGTGGCGTTTACGGTCTGACCCAATGGGAAATCACGATGGCCGAGATGCTGAAGGATGTAGGATACAGCACGGCCATGTACGGGAAATGGCACCTTGGATGGACCGAAGGGCGCTATCCAACGAATCAAGGATTCGATGAGTTTTACGGCGTTGAGACCACTGACGTAACAGTCTGGCGCACGCTTCCGGGTTTTGCCGATGCCAACATGGAAGAGCCGGTTGTGATGCAAGGTGTTGCTGGCGAGCCAGCAACCATCGCTCAAGACTACGATCTGGACTATCGCGGCGAAATAGATGGCGACCTGACGAAAAAAGCCATCGAATTTGTCGAAGCAAAGAGTACCGAAGACGGGCCGTTTTTCATCTATCTTGCTTATACTCAGACCCACTATCCAAACATCGTGTCCGAGGAGTTCGAAGGCGCCACTGGAAACGGCGTCTGGGCCGACATTCTGTTTCAAACAGATAGCTATATCGGGCGCATTGTTGATGCGATTGAGGCAGCAGGCGTTTCCGACGACACCGTGGTGATATTTACTGCTGACAACGGCCCCGAAGCTCTTCCGGTTGGGAACGCCAACGTCTCGCCAGTTCCTGCGGTACATGGTACGGCCGGACCTTGGCGCGGTACTCTATTCACCAGCCTCGAAGGAAGTATGCGTGTACCCTTTGCAATCAAGTGGCCGGGAAAGATCCCTGCCGGTTCTGAAAGCAACGATGTTGTCCACTCAATGGATCTCTATCCGACACTTGCGGCTTTCGCAGGGGGCAAGGTACCTGATGACAGAGCCTTTGATGGTGTCGACCAGTCAAAGTTCTTTCTTGGTGACCAACCAAACTCAAACCGAGAAGGCGTGATCGTCTACATGGGTGAGCAGATATTCGGCGTAAAATGGAAGGATTGGAAAGTTCTTTTCAAAGAGAATACGACGGCTTTTGGTGCAACGGAGTCTTTCGACACACCAAGGCTCTATAACCTTTTGAATGACCCACACGAGCGTGAAAGCGTACTCTTTCCGCACACATGGGCGGCTGAAAAGGCTCTGCCACAGTTACAGGAGCACCTCGCTACATTCGAGAAGTTTCCTCCGATCCCCCCGGGAACGCCGGATCCCTATGAACCACCCAACGACTGAGTGACGGCTTTGTCCGCCCAGCCGACGCTCGGACCCAAATCACCCTCGCAGCTTTCAGCGAGGGTGTTTTCCTTGTGAGGGCTCGTTGCGCCTTGCGTAGTTCTTGAATTTACAACACTTCCAGTAGGAGGCTTCACGAAACGCCTCCACTCTTTTCAAGCTCTACAATGTCTATTTAGGTTCCGGTGTTCCCAATCACCGCCTACGATCGCGGCGCGAGCTCATGGGTTGGAAGGCCACGCCCACATGCGCCTCGCAATAAGGCTTACCGGCCTCAACCGGCAGGCCGCAGAACCAGAAATCCTCGGTTGCGGGGTCGCCGACGGGCCATTTGCAGGTTTTCTCAGTCAGTTCCATCAGCGTCAGCTTCTTGGCCTTTTTCTCGACCTCGTTGACCTTGGCCAGAGCCTCGGGGCTGATTTCGTTGGCCGAAGGCTGCGGCGGCAGCGGTTGACCTGCCGGGATGATCTGGCGGCGGGCGGGCACGGCGGGCTTCGCCTCGGCCGTCGGAGCGGGTGCGGGGCGCGCGGGTTCGGTCTTGGGCGCGGGTTTCGGTTTGGCCTCGGCCTTGGGCGCAGCGGGGGCCGGTTTTTCCTTCGGTTCGGCCTTGGCCGGGGTCGCGCCGGTTGCGCGGTTCGACAGGCCCAGACGGTGAACCTTGCCGATCACCGCATTGCGGGTCACGCCGCCCAGTTCCTTGGCGATCTGGCTGGCCGACTGGCCCTCGCCCCACATCTTTTTCAGCAGCTCTACACGCTCGTCAGTCCAGGACATCATTTGCCTTTCAAAAGCGGAAAGCGGCCCCGGATTCGGGCCGCCTTGGGAAATCATCTCAGCGCCCTATTCTAATCACTGCCGCCCGAGTTACAAGCGGTTCTCGAATCAGCTATGGGGTGGGTCATGCAGAATCTGATCGAACAGGACGCGCGCCGCTTTGGCGCGGTGAATTGGATGGGCCTTTTCACCCTGGCGCAACGCGAAACGCTTCGGTTCATGGGGGTGTGGACACAGACCCTTTTAGCCCCTTTGGTAACGGCGGGCTTGTTTCTGCTGATCTTCAACATCGCCATCGGCCCCAGCCGTTCGGACGTTATGGGCGTGCCTTTCCTGACCTTTCTAGCGCCCGGGATCATGATGATGACCGTGATCCAGAACGCTTTTGCCAATACGTCTTCGTCGATGGTGATCGCCAAGGTGCAGGGCAACATTGTCGATACGCTGATGCCGCCCTTGTCGCCGCTGGAGATCCTGTTGGGTTATCTGGCAGGCGGGATTGCGCGGGGCGTTCTGATCGCGCTGGTGGTCGCCATAGCTTTGGCCCTGGTGTTGGGTATCGTGCCGCAAAACCCACTTATCGCGTTGATTTTTGTGGTACTGGGCGGGGCTTTCATGGGTGCACTTGGCCTGTTCGCCGGGATTTTCGCCAATAAATTCGACCAGATGGCGGCGATTACCAATTTTATCGTCACACCATTGGCGTTCCTGTCGGGCACATTTTACTCGGTAGAGGCTCTACCACCCGTATTGAACCGCCTGAGCCACGTGAACCCGGTTTTCTATCTGATCGACGGGCTGCGATATGGGATGATCGGGGTGTCCGATAGCTCTGCGTGGCTGGGGATGGTTATCTGCGCAGGCGCAACCCTTTTGGTAGGCGCGGCGACCTGGCAGATGTTGCGAACAGGTTATCGGCTCAAGGCCTGACGCTGCCGTCCTTCGCGCCAGACGAGGATCAGACCTCCGGTCAGGATGATCGTGGCGCCCAGCGTGCTAATCCAATCAGGCACAACGCGGAAAATGGCGAAATCATAGAACGCGGCAAAGATGAGCGTGACATAGCTGATCGGTGCAACAAATGATGCGTCCGCCCGCGCCATTCCGTTGACGAAACACGCCTGTGCACAGGCCATCAGCACTCCGATTCCGGCCAGTGCCGCCCATTGCTGTGGGGTGGGCATCTGGAACACGAAGCTGACCGCGACCGAGGCGATAGTCAGGCCCATCGCATTGTTGATCAGCAGAATCTGGATGGGAATCTCTCGGCCCGAGAGCTTCTTGATGAAAATCAGCTCCATCCCGATCACCACGGCAGCTGTCAGCGCCAGCAACGCGGCGGGTTGAAAGCTGTCGGGGGTGGGGCGCAGCAAGATCAAAGCTCCGGCCAAAGCGACCGCTGCTGCAAGCCAGCGCCACGGGCCGATGGTTTCCCGTAGCAATGGAATTGCTAGCACCATGGCGAAAACCGGGTTCAGGAAGGATATCGCAGTGGCATCGGCGAGCGGGATAAACGCGACCGAAGCGAACATCAGTGTGATCCCCAACCAGCCAAAGCTGGTGCGCCCGATATGCAGCCCCCAATGCGGGCGGCTCAGGCGCGGGCGCAGAATGCCAACTGCGCTGACAATGACCATAAACGCGAACATAAACCGCCCGTGGCTGATCTGCATCGGGTGCAGGGCTGGGCCCAACTCATCTGTTCCCAACGCCTTGGCCAGCAGGGTTGTCCCGGCAAGAAGCGCGCTGGCTGCAATGATCAGCAAGGCCGCGAGCGGCGGGTTATGGCGGGCGGGTGTCATGGGCCAGCGGTGCGCCAAGGAGCTTCAAATAGCAAGGGACAAGTTCACCCTTGGACGGAAATTCGACCACGCGTTCATTTCGGGGTTCCCAGTTGGTGCAGACCTCGCTATACGCGCTTGCATGATCAAGACTGCACATATCCTGCGCCTCCGACGTCGACGCATCACTGCGTAACCGGCCTGTTTGATCTATTGCGCACTGTAATTCTGCGCAAACTCCACCAAATCTGTTGACGAATAGGGCCTTCGTGTTTCACTCACGAGGCTCAATTGATCCAAAAAGGATGATCCCATGATCCCGTCCGTTCTGCCGACCTATAATCGCGCGCCTTTGACCTTTGTGAAAGGTGAGGGCGCCTGGCTGACCGAGGCGGATGGCCGACGTTTCCTTGATCTCGGCGCCGGGATCGCCGTGAACGCGCTGGGCCATGCGCATCCGGCGCTGGTGAACGCGTTGTCCGAACAGGCGCATGCGCTGTGGCACGTGTCGAACCTCTATCACATTCCCCAGCAGCAGGCCTTGGCCGACAAGCTGGTGGAACATACCTTTGCCGATACGGTGTTTTTCACCAATTCCGGAACGGAATCCTGTGAACTGGCCGTGAAAATGGCCCGCAAGCATTTCTATGACAAAGGTCAGCCAGAACGGGTCGAGATCATCACATTCGACGGCTCGTTCCACGGTCGCTCCTCGGCAGGTATCGCCGCTGCAGGGTCCGAGAAGATGACCAAGGGCTTTGGCCCGCTGCTGCCTGGCTTCGTGCACCTGACATTTGGCGATCTGGACGGTGTGACCAACGCCGTCACCGAGAAAACCGCCGCGATTCTGATCGAACCGGTGCAGGGTGAGGGCGGTATCCGCCCTGTCCCCGATGCGGAAATGAAAGCGCTGCGCCAGATCTGCGACGACAATGGCCTGCTGTTGATCCTTGACGAAGTGCAATGCGGCGTGGGCCGAACCGGCAAGCTCTTCGCCCACGAATGGGCCGGGATCACGCCCGATATCATGATGGTTGCCAAAGGCATAGGCGGAGGGTTCCCCCTGGGCGCTGTTCTGGCCACCGAGGATGCCGCCAACGGCATGACGGCGGGCACGCATGGATCGACCTATGGCGGCAACCCGCTGGGCTGCGCCGTGGGCTGCGCAGTGATTGACCAAGTGGCAACCCCTGCCTTCCTCGAAGGTGTGAACCGCAAGGCGGGCCTTCTGCGTCAGAAACTCGAAGGGCTGATTGCCGACCACCCGGATGTTTTCGAAGAGGTGCGCGGCACTGGTCTGATGCTGGGCCTGAAATGTAAGCCCACCAATATCGACGTGGTGAATGCGGGCTATGACAATGAGGTCATCACCGTCCCTGCTGCCGACAATGTGATCCGCCTGTTGCCACCGCTGACCCTGACCGAGGACGATATCGCGCAAGCCATGATCCGCCTGGAAAAAGCAGCGCAGCAGGTCCAGGCCAATCTGACCACTGCCTGATCCTTCTTATGTTCAAAAATACCTCGGGGGCCGCCATTCGGGCGCCATTGGTTCAAGATCCAATGACGACGGGCAGCGCCCCCGGCAACCAAAAGCCAAAAGCGAAACGAAATGAACCATTTTCTCGACATTCACAAAACCGAAGCAAGCGACCTGCGGGCTATGATCGACCAAGCCGGCGCAATGAAACAGGCGCGCCTTGGCCGCCCCAAAGCCGCCGTTGATGATGAACAACCCCTCAAGGATCGGATGGTTGCTCTGATCTTCGAAAAACCCTCGACCCGGACGCGCGTGTCTTTCGATGTCGGCGTGCGCCAAATGGGCGGGCAAACGATGGTGCTGTCCGGCAAAGACATGCAACTGGGTCACGGAGAAACCATCGCCGACACCGCGCGCGTGCTGTCGCGCTATGTCGACATGATCATGATCCGCACCTTTGACGAGACGATCCTTACGGAAATGGCCGAATTCTCGGACGTGCCGGTCATCAACGGCCTGACCGACCGCACCCATCCCTGTCAGATCATGGCCGATGTCCTGACATTTGAAGAACATCGCGGGCCGATCGCAGGCAAAAAGGTGGTCTGGACCGGCGACGGCAACAATGTCTGCGCATCCTTTCTTCATGCGGCCGGTCAATTTGACTTCGACTTCACATTCACAGGCCCTCCACAGCTTGACCCCGAAGAAGAGTTCATGGGATTCGCCCGCCAAAAAGGGTCGCAGATCGTGATCGAGCGTGATCCGTTCAAAGCCGTCCAAGGCGCCGATCTGGTGGTAGCCGACACGTGGGTCTCGATGCATGACAGCCAGTCTGCCAAGGAACGCCGCCACAACCTTCTGCGCCCCTATCAGGTCAATACCGAACTGATGTCACATGCTAAGCCGGACGCGCTGTTCATGCATTGCCTGCCGGCCCACCGCGAAGAAGAGGCGACATCCGAGGTCATGGACGGCCCGAACTCGGTGATCTTTGACGAGGCCGAAAACCGTCTGCACGCGCAAAAGGCTGTGATGCGCTGGTGTCTGGGCGTCTAACGCCTGCGCAGGTCCCATACTCGCAATCTGGCGAGCGTCCAAACGCTCGTCACCAGAACCAAACCACATAGGGCGGCTTTGGTCACAACCTCCATCGTGCCTTCAATCAGGAGCGCATGAGCGACGGTCCCGGCAATTGTCACAGAGGCTAAAACGGTGTGCAAAAGCCGCCAGATGCGAAACCGCAGGGCCAGCCGCTGCCTCAAAACGCCCAACCCACAAGCCACGAATGCAGTCCACATGGCGATGACGCCCCACACTGAGAATGGAGTGGGTGATGTGAAGGTCAAAGCATCTACAACATCCGGCGGGCTGGTGATCCACAACCCGGCGACGTGGATGATGATGGCACCGATCAAAATCAGGCCAACCCAGCGGTGCAGGCGGCGGCTGAGAAGTGGCGTTACTCCCGGTAGAGCTTTTGAGGCCAATAGCGGCTGCAACAACAATAAGCTCAGCGACAGCACCCCCGCGAAACCTGCAACGATGTAGATAGGACTTCGCCAGGCCAGATAGGGGCTGAAGCCAGCAGCAATGACTGGCACCAAAAGCGCAACAAACAAGGCCACCCAGACCAATGCGGTGCGACGAGCCACTTAGATAGGTTGCAACACGAAATGCGCCGCAAGGGTTTTGTCCCGTGCACTGGACATCACAGGGCGTAGGAAAACCGTCTCAAATTCGCCGCTATCATAGGCCAGATGCCCATGCGGTTGCCCAAAAGCAGGCACGATCTGCGGCATCTCCAGCCGGAACGCACCTTCCGCGTCGGTTAAGGTTGCGCCGTGGCTTTGGGGGTCGCGCTCATGACCTTCGGTTGTGTGCGCCCAGATTTGAATGCGTTGACCGGGCAGAGGGGCACCGTCACCTGCGCGGCGCACGGTACCCGTCATCCAGAACCCGCCGCCACCAATCCGTTCGACCACAGGAGCGCCGGGGCGATAGTTGTTCGATCCTCCGCGCATCGACGGCGTCGGCGCCAACCCTTTGGCGCGAGCAGGAACCAAAAGGCCCGAGGCCAACACAGCCCCGCCTCCTGCGATCAGAGAGCGACGATTGAGGGGCGAACCGGTCATGCAATCCTCCTGCGGTTTGACGCTAGATATAAATTAGCACGATCTCAGCTTATTCCGAGGAGGATATGCGAATTGTGAAGTGGCTCGAGGATGCGGGGGCCACCTCTGGGCGTTCGGAGCAGGGTTTCTTTGCTGCGACTAAACGAATGGTATGTGATAACATAATTGCAATGAAATGATGTAACTCGCAATGCGCACTAGTTATGTGCAAAAATTGCAGTATTAATGATGTTTTTTGGGGTATATGCTGCATCCACGAACAGAACCTACGTTTGCAACTGAGGACACCGGAATGAGTTGGAACCCCACCCACAGCCCCGAATGCCTGTCTGAGAGCGCCGCGCTTGAAACACTGATCATTCCTCGGGCTCGCGATCTCGGCGGGTTTGAGGTGCGACGGGCGCTGCCTTCGGTAAAACGTCAGCTTGTCGGACCATTTATTTTCTTCGACCAGATGGGCCCGGCGGAATTTATCACCGATGGTGGCATTGACGTGCGCCCGCACCCGCATATTGGGCTGGGTACCGTGACTTACCTGTATCAGGGTGAATTCGAACATCGCGACAGTCTGGGCACCCATCAGATGATCTATCCAGGCGAGGTGAACTGGATGGTGGCGGGGCGCGGTGTGACCCATTCGGAACGCACAAGCGCCGAAACACGCGGCAAAAAGCACAGCCTGTTCGGCATCCAGACCTGGATCGCACTGCCGGAACAGCACGAGGATATGGCCCCCGATTTCGAACATCACAAGCAATGTGCGTTGCAGCATATTCAGGACACAGGGGTCAGTGCGAGGCTCATCCTTGGATCGGCCTATGGCGCGTCCAGCCCCGTAAACATGCTGTCCGAAACCTTTTATCTGGATGTTCAACTTGACCCCGGCGCGGCCATTCCCTTGCCCGACGATCACGAGGATAGGGGCGTCTACGTGACACAGGGCTCGGTCGAGGTTGCAGGCGACGTTTTCGAAGCCGGCCGCATGATGGTGTTCCGGCCAGGCGATCGCCTTTCGGTCAGGGCAGGACCAACAGGGGCGCGGCTGATGCTGTTAGGGGGCGCAACATTGGGGCAAGATCGGTATATCTGGTGGAATTTTGTCTCATCCTCGAAGGAAAAGATCGAGACCGCCACGCGGGAATGGCAGGCCGCCGATTGGGCGAAGGGTGCTTTTCAACTGCCCCCCGGAGATGACGCCGAATATATCGAGATTTCTAAACAGCTTGTACGCACGAAGCCCAGATTGGCGCGGTGACGGAACGTCACGTGACCTTGCCCCAGTGGCCTATCCCGGCAATTCTTGTCTGAAGGGGAGGGCGCCATGAAAATCGCCATAGCGGGTGCAGGCAGTATCGGGTGTTATTGCGGCGGGTTGCTTGCTAGTGCCGGTCACGAGGTCACTCTGTTGGGGCGTGCCCGCGTTTTGGACCCGATCCGGCAACATGGCCTGACCCTGACGGATTTTGCCGGGCAGAACCGGCACATTGACACTTTGACCCTAGCCGAGGATCCGGTGTGCATGGCAGATGCCGAGGTGGTCATCGTCACCGTCAAATCCGGAGCGACGGCAGATATGGCTGCGCTGATTGGGCAATATGCGCCGCAGTCGGTAGTGCTGTCCTGGCAAAACGGGATCGAGAATGCGCGTGTACTGCGCGCTGCCTTGCCCGATCAGGATGTCCGCGCCGGAATGGTGCCGTTCAACGTTGTTCCTATGGAGGGCGGGCGGTTTCACCGGGCCACCTCGGGCGAGATTGTCATCCAATCCGGCGCAGGAGGTTTGGGGCAGGCGCTGGGATCTGCGGAATTGCCTGTTGTCGAAAACGACAGGATCGAGGCCGTTCAGTGGGGCAAGCTGGTCATCAACCTCAACAATGCGCTGAACGCCTTGTCCGGGATGACGTTGAAACAGCAGTTGATGGACCGGAACTGGCGTCAGCTCATGGCCGACCAAATGGCCGAGGCTCTGGCTGTTCTCAGGGCTGCGGATCATCCCGTTGCATCGACCACACCGTTGCCTGCTTGGGCTATTCCGCATGTTCTTCGCCTGCCGACGCCGTTGTTTTCAAAAATTGCGGCGCGGATGCTGACGATAGATCCTAATGCGCGCACCTCTATGGCATATGACCTGATGGCCGGGCGCGTTACCGAGATCGACAGCCTGCAAGGCGAGATTATCCGCCTCGGAGTGCAGCATGGCGTGGCGACGCCTTATTGCGCGGGTGTGCAGGCTTTGATCGAAGAGGCGCAGGATCAGCCTTTATCCGTTGATCAGGTCAGGCGCGCTGTGGATTAGTGGAAGGCCGTCAGAAGGCCGAAGATCATCGCCGACATGACGGCCGAGGCGGGTACTGTCACCATCCATGCCCCAAGGATCGTCATGAAATGCGACCGGCGGACAAGCTTGCGGCGTTGGCGTTCCTCGCGGGCACGTCGTTGTTCAGGCGGGCGCTGTTGGTTGGACTTTTTCCAGCGGCGATCTGTCTCCCATTCGCGGAAGAAACCCACCCCGAATACTGCGCCGATAGCGATATGGGTGGTGCTCACGGGTAAGCCCAGCCAACTGGCCAGAATGACGGTCAGAGCTGTGGCGAGGGCGATGCAAAAGGCACGCATCGAGTTCAGTTTCGTGATCTGGGTACCCACCATGCGGATCAGGCGCGGACCAAACAGGAATAAACCGAAAGAGATCCCAAACGCGCCGATCAGCATGATCCATTGCGGCACGGCTACCGTGGCGGCAAGGTCGTGGAATTCAGACACGTGGACGATCCCGGCCAAAGGGCCAATCGCGTTCGCCACGTCATTTGCCCCATGCGCGAAGCTGAGGAAAATGGCAGCGATGATCAGGGGAAGGCCAAACAGAGATTTCATCGCCCGGCGGCGGTTCTCTATGTTGCGGGTCCGCCTGTGCACCCATGGGATCGTAAGTCGCCAGAAAACAAGCCCCAAACCTCCACCGGTGCTCAATGCGATGACAGGATCAACTTGGACGACCCGCTCTAACCCTTTTACCGCCATATAGGTCGCAAAAGCACCTGCCATCAGCCCCACCAAAATAGGAACCCAGCGGCGCGCGGCGGTGATTTTGTTGTCCTGGCGCAGAATGCGCGCGCGGATAAAAGCCAGGAACATGGCGGCGACCGCGCCGCCAATCACGGGCGAGACCATCCAACTGAGTGCTATGGTGCCGACGGTGCTCCAGTTCACGGCGCTCAGACCTGCGGCTGCGACGCCTGCGCCGACCACGCCCCCAACGACCGAATGCGTGGTCGAAACCGGGGCCCTCACCCAAGTGGCGATATTGACCCACAACGCCGCCGACATCAGGGCCGCCAACATGGCCCAGATAAAGTGCGCTTCTGTTGTGACCGAATCCGGATGTACGATATCGCGCGAAATAGTCGTCACGACATCACCCCCGGCCAGCAGCGCACCTGCGCTTTCGGCGATGGCGGCGATTGTGATGGCGACACCCATCGGCAACGCGTTGGCGCCCACGGCGGGGCCCATGTTGTTGGCGACATCGTTGGCGCCCACATTGATCGCCATATAGGCGCCGAATACGGCGGCCGCGACCACAACCAGACGCCCGTCGGCCTGCCCAAACAACACTGCAGCGGTCAATCCCGCCAACACCACAAAGGCCAACGCAACGCCGGAGGCCAGCAGCGGGCGCGCAACGAACGCATTCGCGTGTTCAATACGCGAAATGCGGTGCAGGTCGCTGTCCAGCGCCTTCCATCGGCTGTTGGTGTGGATTTCAGTCATTGGGTTTTGCAAGTGGTTGCGGGCTAGCGCAGGCCGATACAAGGTTCGGGCTTGCTATTCAACCTTCTGCCCTTTCAGGGCTTGCGAATGTGTTAATACCGACGAAGAAGCGCACGCAATTCGGGCTCGTTCACCCGCTCTGCCGCCTCGGACGGGCGAACCCAGTGCCGCTCGCGCTGGCCGAGCTCCGGGAACTCGTCCGCCAACTCCTCTACCTCAATTCGGTACACGCTGGTCAGAACCGGAAGCAAAGATCCGTCGTTTAGCTTTTTGTCATATGTATAGCGCCCCACCGGGTCCCGGTGGATATGTGCGGCCTGAACGCCGGCCTCTTCCCATGCCTCTTGCGCAGCCGTTTCCGCACCGTCTTTGCCATCCATGGGCCAGCCCTTTGGGATGATCCAGCGACCGGTGTCGCGGCTGGTGATCAGTAGCACCTCGATCCCACTATCGGTTTGGCGCGTGCACAACGCTGCGACCTGCACCCTGCGGGGACGCAGGAACAGGGGGCGAAGGATCTCCTCCCAGGTATTTCGCAACCAATGTGACATGTATTTTTTACGCCGGCCTGCCCGAGCGCCTCCTCAAGCGGTCAAATAACAACGAAAGAAGATATATTCAATAAACCGGAGGGGCAGGCCTAATTGCGTCGTTTCGCACGCAAGGTTGGGTCGGCCTGTGTGGGGTCTTCGGGCCAGGGGTGTTTGGGGTATTGCGCGCGCATGTCCTTTCGGACATCAGCGTAGGAGCCCGCCCAGAACCCCGGCAGGTCGCGTGTGATCTGAATGGGGCGTTGGGCCGGGGACAGCAGGGTGATCTTCAGCGGTTCGCCTCCGACAACCGGATGGCGCGTGACACCGAACAGTTCCTGTAACCGGACCGAGATTTCCGGGATCGCCCCGCCATAATCAATCGGTACCTTGCGGCCCAACGGCGTCTGAAACGCGCCCGGCGCACGTCGGTCCAGTTCCTGCGTCTGGGTCCAGTCTAGCCGTACACGCAGGGCAGGCAGCAGATCAAACCGCTTCCAGTCCTCGGCCGAACGCACGCCTGACAGCATGGGCAGCAGCCAGTCTTCTAGAGTTTTCATCAACCCCTCGGGTGAGAAATCGGGCAGGTTGGCACCTTCGGCGCGGACAAGTTCGACCCGCGCCGCCAGCCGGGCGGAGGCCCCTTCGAGCCGCAGTCCGAGGTCGCGGACACCGTCCAACATCGCCAGTGCCAAGGTTTCGTCGGGCACGTCCTTCCAGATACGGTCATCCAAGGTAATCGCGCCCAGCCGTTCCTGCCTGCGGGCGATGACGCGGCGGTCGCGTTTGGACCACGCACAACTTTCGACCCAGGCGATCTGATCCGCGAAGAGATCACGGATTTCACGTTCCGAGATCTGCGCAGCCATGCGCACGCGCGCCTCGCGCGGATTGCCGTCGGTGTCGGTGACAACCAGATAGGGGGCTGCGGCCAGGGTGTCCGTGCTGTCCAGCACCACTCCCTTGCCACCCGACAAGACATAGCGCGGCTCATCGCCTTTGCGGCGTTGGCCGATGCGGTCGGGATAGGCCAGCGCGGCCATGGCGGCGGGGCTCAGGTCGGATGGGCTGCCCTTGCTGCGCAGCCGCTTGGCCTCGGCCTTGATGCGATCAAGCGCACCCGTATTTACTTGCCAGACGCGGTTGCGTTGAAATGCGCGCGGGTCGCGCAAGGCCTCAAGCCGCAACAACATATCAACAGGCGCGCCAAGCAGCGGGTCGCGCTCGGCCATCAACGCGGCCAGAGCGGCGGCGTCCGGCCCGGCACGTTCCAGCATATGTCCCAGCCTTGGGTGCAGGGGCAGGGCGGCCAGCGCGCGACCGTGATCGGTGATCCGCCCCTTGCGGTCCAGTGCGCCCAGCATGGTCAGCAAGGCGCGGGCCTCAGACATCGTGCCTTCGGGCGGAGGGGTCAGAAAGGCCAGATCGCCCGGTTCCGCCCCCCAAAGCGCCAGTTCCAGCGCCAGACAGGTCAGGTCGGCTGCCTCGATCTCGGCCGGTGGGTAAGCGGCCAGCGCGCCGTCTTCGCCCTTAGACCACAGGCGATAGCAAACGCCTTCAGCCACGCGTCCGGCACGGCCCGTGCGTTGGGTTGCCTCGGCGCGTGTGACCCGTTCCGTTACCAGCCGCGACATGCCTGATCCCGGATCAAACCGCGCCCGCCGTGCCTGTCCCATATCGACCACAACGCGGATGTCGGGAATGGTTAGAGAGGTTTCGGCAATCGACGTGGCCAGAACGACCTTGCGCCCCGTCTCGACCGGACCAATCGCCATGCGTTGGGCGGCGAAGGGCATCGCGCCGAATAGGGGGCGCACAACACACACATCGGGCAAGCGCCAGGCCAAGGCGTTTTCGGCGCGGCGAATCTCGCCCTCGCCTGGCAGGAAAACCAACATCCCGCCGGTTGTTTCGCGTTCGGCCTGCACCACCAGATCGACCAGAGCATCCAGCCGTCGCGCCTTCGTGCCCAAAGGATGGTCCAGCCAGCGTGTTTCAACCGGAAAGCTGCGGCCGGACGAGGTTATTAGTGGCGCGTTCATCAACCGCCCGACAGGTTCGGCGTCCAACGTGGCAGACATGGCCAAAAGGATCAGATCGTCGCGCAACGCGCTTGTCACCTCAAGGCACAGCGCCAGTCCCAAATCGGCATTAAGGGACCGTTCGTGGAATTCGTCAAAGATCACCGCGCCAACGCCGGGCAGGTCGGGTTCGGATTGTAGCATCCTGGTCAGGATGCCTTCGGTCACGACCTCGATCCGGGTGTTGGCCGACACCTTCGCTTCGCCCCGTACCCGGTAGCCCACCGTCTGCCCCGCACGTTCGCCCAGCGTTTCGGCCATGCGTTCCGCTGCCGCACGGGCGGCCAGACGGCGCGGTTCCAGCATCACGATCTTGCCGCCACACAACCCCGCCTCGAGCATCGCCAGAGGGACCCGTGTCGTCTTACCCGCGCCCGGAGGCGCTTGCAGTACGGCCCGCCCTGCGGATTTTAGGGCAGCCAGCAGTTCAGGAATGGCGTCGTCGATTGGCAGTCGAGTCATGCAGGCTTTATCCGCCAAGCGCCGGGCGGCGTCCAGTTCCTCTGCACCGGTTTCGTCAGAGGAGAGGCCTATCTCGCACGCCTTTACCCAAAGCGGGTCCGCACGCTGGGCCTGAGCAGCGACGGTGAAGGGGACAGAAACTAGACGCCAGGGTCACAAAAACAGCGCAGTTTGTTGGCATCCAGCGGGGTCTTCGCACAGTCCGGTCTGGACAAATCGGCTGTGGCGACGGCAATTAGTGGAGCCGCAGGAGGTTGGGACGAAAATGGACATAGACAACCTGAGTGACAGGATTTTGGACGGGGACCGGCGTGCGCTGGCCCGCGCGATCACTTTGGTCGAAAGCGGCCGTGCTGACCACCGGGCGCAGGCGGGTGAACTATTGGCGCGTCTGGCCAATTCCGGGCGGCAGGCGCTGCGCATCGGGCTGTCGGGCACGCCGGGCGTTGGCAAGTCCACATTTATCGAAAGCTTCGGCATGATGTTGATCGGGCAGGGGCTGCGCGTTGCTGTTCTTGCGGTCGATCCCAGCTCGGCCCGGTCCGGCGGGTCCATTTTAGGCGACAAGACCCGGATGGAGCGTCTGAGCCGCGAACGCGCCGCCTTTATCCGCCCGTCCCCAAGCCAAAGCCATCTGGGTGGTGTGGCCCGTCGCACCCGCGAGGCCATCGCCCTGTGCGAGGCCGCAGGGTTCGACGTGGTTCTGATTGAGACCGTTGGCGTGGGGCAATCCGAAACCGTGGTGTCCGAGATGTCGGACTTGTTCCTGCTCTTGCTTGCACCGGCGGGCGGGGACGAGTTGCAGGGGGTCAAGCGCGGCATCATGGAAATGGCGGATATGATTCTGGTCAACAAGGCGGATGGGGACCTCAAGGCTACTGCAACCCGTACCTGCGCAGATTATGCGGGAGCATTGCGGCTGTTGCGCAAGCGCCCGCAGGACCCTGAGGGCTTTCCCAAGGCAATGACGGTTTCAGCCGTCGAAGAACACGGGTTGGAACAGGCTTGGGTCGAGATGCAGGCGCTTAGCCAATGGCGCCGTGAAACAGGTCAATGGGCAGCGAACCGGTCCGATCAAGCCTGTTTCTGGTTCGATCAGGAGGTGCGCCATGCCCTGCTGGCCAGGCTGGAAACGCCCGAGGCCAAAGCTGAAATGGCATCGTTGAATGCCAAAGTCGCGCAAGGGGTGCTCAGCCCGGCTGCTGCTGCGCAACAGATGCTGTCTCATCTGGTTTAGGGGGCTATCAGTGGGGTGTTCTTTTTGCGAATTTTCCTGACAAAACCATGATGTGACTGGAGCGCCCCGGCGTCATGCAGCAAAGTCAAAGAATTCCGTTGATCCGTCTTGACCCTCTCGGCGATTCCCACTAAACGCATCCAACCAGTTTTCGGGCGCGACTTCGGGTTGTGCCCCTTGTGATTTGGCCGAGGGCGTTTTGCCTGGCCTCCAGAAACAAAGGAAGAAACCATGTCGCGCCGTTGCGAACTGACCGGAAAAGGCCCGATGACTGGCAACAATGTCAGCCACGCCAAAAACAGAACTCGTCGTCGTTTCCTGCCCAACCTGAACGACGTCACCTTGCAGTCCGAAGCTCTGGGCCGCGGCGTTAAGCTGCGCATCTCGGCGGCTGCGCTGCGCTCGGTCGACCACCGCGGTGGTCTGGACGCGTTCCTGGCCAAAGCCAAGGACGAAGAGCTGTCGGCCAACGCGCTGAAAGTGAAAAAAGAAATCGCTAAGGCACAGGCCTCCGCCTAAGCTTTTTCCTATCTGCGAATTTTGACCCTGCACCTGTCCGGTGCGGGGTCTTTTCGTTTACAGTCAAGACATTATGAGAAAAGCACTTCCAGCGTGACAATGTTCACATACAGTTGGCTGACGTAGGGTTAAGTTAAGTCATATTCATCTGGCGGAGTTCACTCTCATGTCTTTCAAATCCTACGATTTTCTTGCCCTGTTGACCGGTTTTTTCGGCAATACCTTTGGGACAGGTTTTCGGATGCAACGTCAGGTGAACCGGCTGCATACGAGCTTGACCAAAGGGTCCGTAAAACGACCGGAACTGGACCGTTGACGGTTCATTTTAAACCAAGGGCTTCTAGCGCTGCCGATTGTGCTTGAAGCCCGCTTTCCCTCGGGCTTATACCGTGGGTCAGAGTGAGACCCGTTCTGAAATATCTCTTGCCTTACATGCTATCGCTGCTGGTTGTCCTGACCGGTCAGAGCGTTGCGGCCTCGCGCGGGGTGGACGCCGCTGTAGGGCAGATGGTGCTGTGTACGGGCACAGGGCCGGTGGTCGTCTATATGGACGCCGAAGGACAACCGACGCAACCGCCGCACTATTGTCCGGACTATGCGCTGACATTGCTGGGGGCGATTGACGCGCCGCATGTGGACGTTCCGCCTGCGCCGCGCCCCAAGGTTGCCGTGCCGGCACGCACGCGCGGAAATCTGATCGCGGCACCCCGTCCACGTCATCCGGCGCGCGCGCCTCCGGCCGGTATTTGATCGCAAAATCAGTTCGTTCAAATTCTCAAGTCAGGAGAGGCGCAATGCCCTTTTCATCCAAATTCACGGCGGTGCTGGCCGCCGTTACCTTTGCTTCCGTGGCTATGGCGCAGGAAACTATCTCGGTCGAGGATGCCTATGCGCGTTCGGCTGGCAAAGCAGCCAAGGCCGGGGCGGCCTTTATGGTGATTAAAAACAGTGGCGATGCCGAGGACCGGCTGATCGGTGTGCAATCCGACGCGGCGGCGCGGGTCGAGTTGCATACCCACGAGATCGATGCAAACGGCGTTGCCAAGATGATCCATGTTGAGGAAGGCTTTGTGATCTCGGCGGGCGAGTCGCATATGCTGAAACGCGGCGGCGACCATGTGATGTTCATGGGACTTGCCGCTCCGTTCGAACAAGGTGAGACGGTTCCTGTGACGCTGATCTTCGAAAAAGCCGGTGAGGTCGTGATCGAGGTTCCCGTCGATTTGGAACGTCACGATACGGGCGGCCAAGGGTCGCATTCTAACTAGGCCTACGCCTGTCTTCGGGCCGCGATGCGGCCGTCATCCATGCGTCAGGCCGGGTAAAACCCGGCCTGTTTGCGCCTTAGCGGTTAACGACACGCGGGGCGACCCGGTCATGGGCGCGTTTGAAGCGCGCTGCCAGAAAGAACATGACGGCAGAGAAGGCCAGGGCTGAGAAGGCGATCGCCCAGCCAAGCGCGACCATACCACTACCGGGCCAAAACAACAGGACCAGCCCGATGATTAGGGCAACGATCCCCGAATTGCGAACAGTCCCCGCATCTGGGTTGCGTTCGGGCATTTGTCGCCACGCCATCAGCGCGCCGATCCCCACGATCAGCGCCCATGCGCCTAGCAGGAAAAAGGTCAAGCGCGCGACGCCTTCGGGCCAGATCAGTAGTACCAGACCGATCAGCAGCGCGCCGACGCCAACACCGCCGATCAGGCCGCGCCGCCCGAACCCCAGCAGGGTGAGGCCGCCATCCAATACCAGCAACACCCCCACCAGCCGCAGCAGCAGTGCGATACTACCCGTGGGCCAGAACAGCGCTGCAATTCCCAGCGCGCCTGCCAGAAGGCCGCGCAGCAGGAAGGTCCACCACAGATTGGCCAGTTGATCGCCCAGCGCATCGCGGCTGTCCATGCTGTGTGCCTCAAGGATCTCTGGCTGCGGGTTGTTCGGGTCGGTCATTGGGGCCTCCGGTATTGGCAAGGTTATTCAGCCCCAAAATAAATCGTTTTTCAACCGCAGGTTAGGAATGTGTCAGCAATCCGTCGACCCACTGCGGCACGATCTGAGTGGCTGGGCCCAGAATGACTTCATCATACCGCGAGGCGCCATCCGAGGGATCAAGGTTTAGTTCAACCGTTCGCGCTCCGGCCAAGGCAGCTTCGTGTACGAATGCAGCTGCCGGGTAGACCTGGCCCGACGTGCCGATTGATGCAAAAACGGTCGCCCCTGCCAAGTGGTCGTAAATGAGGTCCATGTGATACGGCATCTCGCCGAACCAGACCACGTCGGGTCGGGCAGAGGGGGCGGTGCAGGCCGGGCAAACCTCGCCCACGGACATCTCGGGTGGGGCAGTCCAGCGATGATCGCAAGTGGCACAGAGTGCTCCTGCAAGCGTGCCGTGCATGTGCAGGACGTTTTCGGCCCCGCCAGCCTCGTGCAGGTTGTCAACATTCTGGGTGACGATCACAACCTCCGACGGAAAGTCGCGTTGCAGGCGGGCGAGCGCCAGATGGGCGGCGTTGGGCTGCGCTTTGGCAGCCTGAATACGGCGGGCGTTGTAAAAGCCGTGAACCAACGCTGGATCACGT
Source organism: Ruegeria lacuscaerulensis (assembly GCF_013034745.1). Taxonomy (NCBI): domain Bacteria; kingdom Pseudomonadati; phylum Pseudomonadota; class Alphaproteobacteria; order Rhodobacterales; family Roseobacteraceae; genus Ruegeria; species Ruegeria lacuscaerulensis. The sequence goes on from NZ_WQGP01000007.1 coordinate 229,756, forward strand.
GCAAAGCCCTCGGGCGTGGCGACGTCTTCGATCCGGTGCTGGGACCACAGACCGCCTTCGTCGCGAAATGTGCCCAAACCGCTTTCGGCGGAAATCCCGGCACCTGTCAGAATGACGATCTTTCCCATCTTTGCCTCACGCGCTACACCTTGCCTCATGAGCCACCGTATCCTGTTTGTCTGTCTGGGCAATATCTGCCGTTCTCCTGCCGCCGAAGGTGCTTTTCGTACCCGTGCGCCCCATTTTGTCACCGACAGTGCCGGGACCTCGGGCTGGCATATCGGTGATTCGCCTTATGGGCCGATGCAAAAAGCGGCGCGGGCGCGCGGGATTAAGCTGGACGATCTACGGGCGCGGCAATTCGTGGCCGAGGATTTCCACCGGTTCGATCTGATCATCGGGATGGATGCCGACAACATCGCGAATATCGAGGATCTGCGGCCTGCGGGCAACGACACCCCGGTTCGTTTGCTGACCGATTTTGCACCGCAATCTGGTGCGGACCATGTGCCCGATCCTTACTATACCCGCGATTTCGACGGAGCGCTGGACCTGATCGAAGCGGCCGTCGTAGGCCTTGAGACGCATCTGCGCGCTTAGCCCATCACCTTTAGCCGGCTCTCCAGCCATGGCAGTTGCGATAGCGCCGGGTCCACGATCTGGCTGCGCATCAGGCGGCGCATCATGTCGGCCACCTCTTGCGGGACCTGATCGGACCAGTCAGTGCGGGTGAACAGGGAAATCATCCGCGAGAAATCCCCAAACGGGGCAGGGTGCGCCTCAAGCCCTTCATGGAACCGGGCGGCGCGCATGAACCCCAAGGGCGTGGTGATGGCCCAGCCGAGGCCACGCGCGACCATTGCCATCAGCGCAAGATGCGAGCCGATCTCGAACCGTTCCTCGAACTCTAGCTTCTGGCGGGCCAGATGTGCCTCGATCTGGCGGCTGATAAGCTGTTCACGGGCGTAGCGCAGAAACGGAAGCGTCTGCACCGCATCCTGCGCTCCTTTGGGAGTGACCAGAATGAACGGATCCTGCACCAGCGGGTATTCGGCCACGCCCTCAAGCACTTCACCGGAATGGGCCGAGACGGCCAGGTGCAGGCGCTGTGCCTCGAGCTCGGCAAACAGATCAAGGCTTGGCAGGGTGATCAGCTTGAATTTCGAACGCGTCAGGCTGTCGGCCAGCAATGTCGCCAGCCGGGGCGTCAGGTCATTGTCGAAATCGTCGATCAACCCGATGGAGAGGGTGGTCAGATGGCCCAGATCCATCACGGTCAATTCGCTCTGGGCCATTTGCAATTCGGCCAGAACGGTCTCGGCGCGGGCCAGAAAGCTGCGCCCGGCCTGCGTCAGCCGCATTGGTCGGCGTCCGTGGTCGACCAGTTCGGTGCCCAATGCGTTTTCCAGATTGCGCAATTGCTGGCTGACCGATGGCTGGCTGAGCCCGGTGATCTCGGCCGCCTGCGCCACCGAACCGGTGCGCGCCAAGGCCTCGAACACTTCAAGGCCCCGCAAAGTCAGCCCTTTTATCACCATCGCACACCCCTTTCACTGCGCCTTTTCTGCGGCGCAGGACGGGTCAGGTCAAGGATGCTGAGGTGTTTAGCTACAGATCGCCTGCGCCATCTGGCCGAAATTCTGATACCGATCCCAAAGCGCATCATCGCGCGCGCTGCGCGACATCTTCAACTCCTGCGCCTTATGGGGATCAGCGAACCATTTCGACACGGTCTTTTGGTCGCTGCGGGTCAACGCCTGATCGGCCACGCGCTGAATGCAACTGCATCGGTCGCGTGTCGCTGCCGAACGGTCGGATGCCAGACATGCCTGTTTGATCTGAGCGGCCCCGACGGCCAGCGGAGTGGTTGCCACAGATGCAGCGCAGAATGCGATCAGGAGGAACTTTTTCATGCTCGAGCCTCGTTTTTGCCTGCCCGGAGGGATCTTGCGCCCCTCTCGGCCTTTGGCGGAGTATGAATCAAACTGGATTCGGGATCAATCGGGCGTTTCAAAATTGTGATTGCGCAGGGGAACGAAGTCGCATTTGCTAAGGCAAGCCATCGGATTTGAGAACACAATGCTTAAGAAATACGGCCGTACATTCCACCTGCCGCAATCCCCCGGAGCCACCAGCGATGACAAAATCATGCGCAGGTCGACGGGCTGGGCGCCGCAAATGAGGTTGTATTCACCGAGAAAATGGACGGTGAGAATACGACTATTCACAACCAGGGTTGCCATCCCCGCAGCCTCGATGCCCGGTATCATCCGTCGCGCGATTGGATGAAAGCTTTTGCGGCTGGTATCTCGCCTCAACTGGCCGGGGACGAGCGCATAATTGGCGAATATCTCTTTGCGCGCCACTCTATCGCGTATGGCGCGTTACCATCCTATTTTCTTGGTTTTGCGTGGATCAAGCAGGAGGAAGTTCAGGCCTGGGATGCGACCCTTTTGCGCTTTGTCGAGCTTGGGATCGCTCCCGTACCGGAATTGTATCGCGGTCCGTTTTCGGATCAGGTTGTCAGTACGGTTCTTTCCGAACTTGATCTTGATAGGCAAGAGGGTTTCGTGGTTCGTGATACGGCTGCATTTGCGGAACAGGATACGCCAACCCACCTAGGCAAATACGTGCGCGAAGATCATGTGCAAAGTGACACGCATTGGATGAATGCCAAACTGGTCAAAAACGAGCTAGCCTGACAAGCTGCAAGCCCGGCAAACAAAGGCGTTCGAAGGGGGCTGTCCCACCTTGACCAGCGCCCGTTTTCGAACCATATCCCGTCGCTATGACAGACCTCGCTCATATCCGCAATTTCTCCATCGTCGCGCATATCGACCATGGCAAATCCACCCTTGCTGACCGGCTCATCCAAGAGACCGGAACGGTCAAGGATCGCGACATGAAGGAACAGCTGCTCGACAGCATGGATATCGAGCGCGAGCGTGGCATCACCATCAAGGCCAACACGGTCCGCATCGACTATACCGCCGACAATGGCGAGGCATATGTGCTGAACCTGATCGACACGCCCGGCCACGTGGATTTCGCCTATGAGGTCAGCCGCTCGATGCGCGCGGTCGAGGGCTCGCTGCTGGTTGTGGACTCGACCCAAGGGGTCGAGGCGCAGACGCTGGCGAATGTGTACCAAGCCATCGACGCCGATCATGAGATCGTGCCGGTGCTGAACAAGATCGACCTGCCCGCGTCCGATTGTGACCGCGTGGCCGAACAGATCGAGGATGTAATCGGCATCGACGCAACAGACGCCATTCAGGTCAGCGCCAAGACGGGGCAGGGCATCCACGAGACGCTTGAGGCCATCGTGCAGCAACTGCCCGCGCCGCAGGGCAATCTGGACGCGCCGCTCAAGGCGATGCTGGTGGATTCTTGGTACGACGCCTATCTCGGCGTCATCGTTCTGGTCCGCATCATGGACGGCACGCTGAAAAAGGGGATGCGGGTCAAGTTCATGTCGAACGGGACACTCCATCATGTGGACCGCGTCGGCGTCTTCCGCCCCGAGATGGAGATGGTCGACAGCCTCGGCCCCGGTGAGATCGGCTTTCTAACCGCTTCGATCAAACAGGTCCGCGACACCCGCGTCGGGGATACCATCACCAATGACCGCAACGGGACTGAGGACGCGCTGGACGGCTTCAAACCCGCGCAGCCGGTGGTGTTCTGCGGCCTCTTCCCCGTCGACAGTTCCGAATTCGAAGACCTGCGCGATGCGATCGACAAGCTGGCGCTGAACGACGCTTCGTTCTCGTTCGAAATGGAGACCTCGGCCGCGCTGGGCTTTGGCTTCCGCTGCGGCTTCCTTGGGCTGTTGCACCTTGAGGTCATTCGCGACCGGATCGAACGTGAATACGATATCGAGCTCATCACCACCGCGCCGTCGGTGATCTATCACGTCTACATGAAAGACGGCGAGATGATCGAGCTGCACAACCCTGCCGACATGCCCGACCCCTCCAAGGTCGACCATATCGAGGAACCGCGCATCAAGGCGACCATTCTGGTGCCCGACGAATACCTCGGCGACGTGCTGAAACTGTGCCAGGACCGCCGTGGTATCCAGCTGGACCTGACTTATGCAGGTAGCCGCGCGATGGTCGTCTATGACCTGCCGCTGAACGAGGTCGTCTTTGACTTCTACGACCGTCTGAAATCGGTGACCAAGGGCTACGCATCCTTCGACTACCAGATGACCGGCTATACAGAGGACAATCTGGTCAAGATGTCGGTGTTGGTGAATGACGAGCCGGTCGATGCACTGTCAACCATGGTTCACCGCGACCGGGCCGAGATGCGGGGCCGGGCGATGTGCGAAAAGCTCAAAGACCTGATCCCACGCCACATGTTCAAAATCCCGATCCAGGCCGCCATCGGAGGCAAGGTCATCGCCCGCGAGACCCTCTCGGCCCTGCGCAAGGACGTGACCGCCAAGTGTTACGGAGGCGACGCCACCCGGAAACGCAAACTGCTGGACAAGCAGAAGGCGGGAAAGAAAAAAATGCGCCAATTCGGGAAGGTCGATATCCCGCAAGAGGCGTTTATTTCGGCGTTGAAGATGGACAGCTAAGGCTGTCCATTTCTTCCTCTTGGTTTGTCTAAGTTTACGCGGATTCTGGATCGGCGTCCGATTGTCCGAGGTCGGTGAGTTCAGTCCAGACCGCCTCAGGTATGTCCCAATCGGCCCACTCAAGCGTTTGGTTTACATGCTGGGGCCACGTCACCCCGCAAACTGTTGAAGCAATGTTTGCATCTCGAAGCGAGAATTGCAGCGCCAGCGCGCCCATTGGAATGTCGTATCGGGCACAGATATCTTCGACCGCGCGCACAGGCGCGAGCATTTCTTCTGTTGCTGGCCGGTAAACGTAAAAGTGGTGAACCGCGCTACCTCTTGCCAGAATTCCTCCCGCGTAGGGTGCTGCATTTAAGACGGTGACACCCTTGGAAACGGCTTGTTCGATTAGGGGCGAAGCATTCACGTTTACAAGTGTGTGCCGGTTATGCGTCATCACGACATCGAAGTCCCAGTCGCGCAACATAGGCGACAGGACGTCCAGCCGTCCGCCGGCCAAACCAACGGCAGTTGCAAGGCCTTCCTCTTTGATTTTGAACAATTCGTCCAGCGCACCTCCGCTGCGCGTGATCTCTGACATATCACCAGCGTATTCCGGGTCGTGCAGGTGAAGGATGTCGACGCTGTCTACGCCGAGTGCCATTAAGCTTTGCTCTAGCGATCGCCTAGCTTGGGTAGCGTCGAACACGCTCGTCTCCATGTCGCGGTCGATTTTCGTGGACAATACACAGCCTTCTGGCAAACCACCGAGTTCACGAATTACGCTCCCAATGCGGTCTTCACTCCGGCCCATGGCATAGCCGCGGGCGGTATCGATAAACCCGTCGGGGCGGGTAAGTATTGTACGCAAGGTTTCTCGCGCCCTATTCTCATCAACTTCGTAGCCATAAATTTGCGGAATGCTACCTATCCCTGTTGACCCAAAACCAATTCGAGGAATTCGCACCCCGGTTAGACCGATTTCGTGAAACGTCGTCATGGCTCCCCTCCCTGAAAATTCGAATCAGAATATATGAATATTCAGCGGGACCGTTATGCACTTCAAGCTTGAGGGCTGAGTAAAATCACTTGAAATCCAAACAGGATATCCGAATCTGTGATCCAGCTCACAGCCCAACTTTTTAAAACTTGTTAGTGTTGACCTAGCGGCAACTTCGGCAGGAGGCCCCTATGTCCATGGTCCCCATAATCGCCCTCGGATCGGCAGGTCTCTATTCCATTGCCATGATCTCGATGAAGTTCTGGTGGAAAATCCCCGGCCTCGGCCTTAGCCTGTTGATCGTGGCAACCCTGCTGGCCGCCGCAACGCTGGAGCTTGCCGCGCTGCGCGAGGAGCGGTTGGGCATCATCTATACCGGCATTCTGGGGGCCGAGGTTGTGCTGATCGCCATCGCCTCGTTCTTCCTGTTCGGTGAAAATTTCTCGATGCGCGAAGGAATCGGGATTGCTTTGGTTGTCGCCGGAACCGCCTTGGCGTGGGCCTGATTAACCGCAATCTAAACCCTTCATGAAGCTTCCTTCACAAATGTTGTAACGTGTCCGCCTCCTCCCAATCTGTTGAGCAGGCCAGCATCGGCCCGGACACAAACGGAGGAGAGACCATGACCAGATTTATGACTGCCGGAGCAGCCGCTTTGGCCACGAGCCTCAGCCTTGCCACCGCAGCCGCAGCCGATACGCCGGACCTGCGCGGGACGTGGACGGGCAGCTATACCGCCGTCGGGCCGAACCGGACCTCGACCGGGGACGCGCCTCGGTTCAACAACGCCGAGTGGGTTCTGGATATCCAAAAGCAGCAGGACAATGTGTTTTGGGGGCCCAGTAAGTGGCGTCCGAATGCGGCTCAGACCTGGCGGGTGATGGACGCGACTGGCACCATCAGTCTGGATGACCCGACCCGGATCAGCATCGTCGAAAGCTCGGCCAACCCCGAGATCGGTGTGAATGCGCTTATTGATGCCCGGTATGAGGACGGCAAAATTTACGCGGATTTCCGTAGCCTGCGTCGTGGAACGACCTACAGCACCGTTCTGGAACGGCAGGTGAACTGAAGCGACCCTGACTCGGACGGGCTGTAGGGGGTACCGGCTGCTAAGGTATGCCGCGGCGTAGTAGGTAATTCCGGCCGGGTCAGGGCGCTTCTCAGGACTACCCGTCTCCGCAGGGAGGAGGCGGTTCGGGCGGCGGCGCGCCCCACATGCAACAGGCTTTTGCTCCTTTCCGCCAGATACGCAGCGTCTCTTGGCGGCAGGGGATTGGGCCCGCGACCTTCAGCGCGGTGTTGCAGTGGTTCGATGCTGTCGCCCGAGCTCTCTGGTTTTTCAGGTCGAATTGCGCGGTTTGATTCGGATTGGCAACGTGATTCTGCCTCTGCACCTTCAGGAAACCCATTTGCGGGTGCAGAAACGGGTGCGAAGGAGGCCATTTTTCACAAACGGGAGTTTTCCGTACTCAACAGCCCCTCGCGGCTGGGTTTCCAGACTTGTCCACAAATTCATCCCTGCGGATATCAACACTTTATCCACGGCTAATTTTCATGCTGCGGTGCTATTTTCTTGCCGGACTGCGGATCGGATGTAACAGTTTCGTTATCGCCAAGGCCTTTAGGGGTCACGGCGGGACGCAAAGGCCAAAGGGGCTACGCGGATGATGGGGAACTTTCGGGTTTTTCTGTGATCGCAGCGGGTTACCGGCTGGTTTCAAGGTGGTCCGGGCATCATGGCCGGACCGTTTCGAAACCTTATCAGATGGTTGATGCGGGCTGTGACGCGCTTTCACGAGCGTGGCACGGTGGTCGCGGTTCCTGCGGGGGCCGAGACAACTGGAACGGTGCGTCCCTCGGGTGTGCCGAACCGGCAAGGCGTCAGGAGTGTTCCGCAAGGGCACATGCAAAGACCGCGTCTGCGCACCTGACGCCTTTTCCTTTTCCCAGGCTATTGGGCAATCAGGCTGCCACTTACCTTTCGCCAAATGCGAGAAGGGGTTCTTGTGTGACCACAAGAACCCCAACGTCGTGTCAGATATGCAATGCCGCGTCTATGCACCTGTGGATCTATTATAGCCACGATATGCTGGATCATTCAACAATATATTGAGGGCGGCAAAGTTCTTGCCCCAAAATGGAGGGGATCAGATGTTTTCCTGAACGTCGCTTGCCGTGTTGGTAATTGCGTCCCCAGCTTTCTCGATATCCCGACCAACGCCTTTTGCAGTTTCGCAGGCGGTCAGGGCCAGCAGGGTCAGTCCAATCAGAGCGGTGCGGATCATCTGTGTCTCCATAGGTGTTTGCTATGCCGTGCCTAGCAGTTTTTCAAAAGCGAAACCAGCGTTTTGCAGCGGAATCAGTCCTTGCGGATGAAAGGGCCAAAAAGCGCGGTCAGCAGGAAGATTATAGCGGCGGCACAGACGATGCTGGGACCCGCCGGTGTGTCGGCCAGATAGGCACCGCCGAGCCCACCCAAAGCGGCGAGGGACCCGATCACGGCGGCGAAAACAGCCATGCTTTCCGGGGTTTTGACCAGCGACCGCGCCCCGGCTGCCGGAATGACCAACAGTGCGGCGATCAGCAGGATGCCAACCACTTTGATTGCGACTGCAACGGCCAGCGCCATGGCGAGGGTCAGCCAAAGCTCCTCGCGTTTGGGGTCGATGCCTGATGCATAGGCCAGATCGGGGTTCAGCGTGGCGACCAGCAAAGCAGACCACCTGAGTGTCATCACTGTCAGGATCAGCGCTCCTCCGATCCAGATGGTGGCAAGGTCCCCTTTGGTCACGGCCAGAATGTCGCCAAACAGAAAAGCGTTCAGGTCAAGACGTACATCTGACAACAGCGCCACCGTCACCAGACCTGCCGCCAGCGCGGTATGTGCGATGACGCCCAGCAAAGTGTCCATGGCAAAACCTTTGCCGCGCAACAACGTTACGGCCAAACCCATGGTAAGGGCCGAGGCCAGGATCGCGGGCAGAAGCGGAAGCGAGAAAGCTAGCGACAGCGCGACCCCAAGGACCGACGCATGGGCCGTGGCTTCTCCCATATAAGCCATTCGGCGCCAAACGACGAAACAACCCAAAGGGGCCGCGGCAATCGCCACGCCAACACCAGCCAGCGCTGCGCGCACCATGAAGTCATCCAGCATCAATGTGCCTCATCATGCGAGTGATCATGGTCATGCGAATGGCTGTGCTGATGCTGGTAGAGCGCCATGGTCCCCTTGGTGCCACTGCCGAACAGCGCACGGTATTCAGGCGCATCAGCAACCGTTCGCGGCGACCCTTCACAGCAGATATGTCCGTTCAGGCACAGAACCCGGTCCGAAGCCGCCATGACCACGTGCAGATCGTGACTGACCATGACGACTGCGCAGCCGATATCGCGGCGCACCTGCTCGATCCTTTGGTAAAAGGCCGCGGCGCCCGGTTGATCCAACCCTTGCGTGGCCTCATCCAGCAGAAGCACTTGGGGTTTCTCCAAAAGGGCGCGGGCCAGAAGGACACGCTGGAACTGCCCGCCGGACAGTTTGGTCATTTGCCGGTTTCTGAGATCCGGTACACCAGCCAATTCAAGGGCCTGAACGGCCTCTTGTGCCGAGACCCGTCGGGGTAGGCCGAGGAAACGCTGAACGGTCATCGGCAGGGCCGCATCCAAAGCCAATTTCTGAGGGACATATCCAATGCGCAGGTTTGGCGCACGGTGGACTGTTCCTTCTGCTGGCGGGATCGCACCGATCATGGCGCGCAACAAGGTTGACTTGCCCGATCCGTTCGGGCCGACAATCGTCACGATCTCAGCCTCGGACACCGATGCGTTGACGTTTTCCAGAATTGTGCGCCCATCCACCCGGATCGTCAGGTCTTTTAGAGTGATCAGAGGGGTCGTCACGCCTGTGTTCCAATACATTCCGGGCACAGGCCCTCTGCCTCGACTACGACGCGTTCGATTTGAAAGCCGGATGTGTTTGCGGCAACGCCCAGACGGCCCTGCGTTAGTTCGGTTTCGGTTTCGGCGACCGCTTTGCAAGACCGACAAATCAGAAAGGCGGGTACGTGTTCATGGGTGGGGTGCGCGCATGCTGCATAGGCATTGAGCTGCTCAATGCGGTGGACAAAGCCGTGTTGCACCAGAAAATCAAGTGCCCGATAGGCCACGGGGGGTTGTGACCCCATGCCTTCTGCGGCCAGCACGGCCAGGATGTCATAAGCCCCCATAGCCTTGTGTTTTTCCAGCAAAATCTCAAGAACACGCCGTCGAACTGGCGTAAATTGCAAACGTTTTGCTTTGCATTTCGCCTCGGCTTGGGCGAGGGCGGTATGTACGCAATGGGCGTGATCGTGCTGTCTGAAACCGACGGTGCTCATCCGGTGCTCCGAATTATTTTTGGCTTGATATGTTATAACGTCGGGCATATCAAGCGACCTAGAAATGTAATAACATATCATTCGAGGGTAATTATGCGACGGTCAGTTCTTTGTGCTGTGGGCTCTGTGTTGGCAAGTCAGGCGGTCGCCGAACCGCCCAAAGTGGCGGCGGATATTGCGCCTGTTCATTCGTTGGTCGCGCAGGTCATGACCGGTGTTGGAGAGCCCGCGTTGATCATCCCGGCCGGATCTTCGCCGCATGACCACGCCATGCGCCCATCCGAAGCGCGGGCGCTGCAATCTGCCGATGTCGTGTTCTGGGTCGGCGAAGAGCTAACGCCATGGATGGAGAAGCCGCTGGATGCACTGTCTGGCGATGCGCGCCTCGTCACTTTGTTGGATGCGGAAGGTACGGTGCTGTATGAATTCCGCGACGTGGTTGCAGATGACCATCACGATCATGACGAACATGAAGACCACGATGGTCACGATTCGCATGATGAACACGAAGAACATGACGATCACGCCGGGCATGACGATCACAAAGATCATGAAGAACATGCGGGACATGACGATCATGACGGTCATGACAAAGATGATGAGCACGCGGCGCACGAGGATCATGATGATCACGCCAGCCACGACGATGATCATGACGACCACGCAGACCACGATGACCATGGTCATGATCATGACGGCGTCGACCCGCATGCCTGGCTCGACCCTGCAAACGGGCGTGTTTGGGTCCATGTCATTGCTGAGACGCTGGCCGCGTCAGACCCGGAGAACGCCGCCATTTACAGGGAAAATGCAGAGCGCGCCAATGCGGAGCTGCTTGAGTTGGAAGCCCAGATCGCTACAAAAATCGCTGGGATGCAGGATCACCGGTTTATTACGTTCCACGACGCCTATCAGTATTTCGAAAACCGCTTTGGACTGCAAACATCTGGCTCCGTAAGTCTCGGCGACGCGTCCAACCCTGGGCCTGCGCGACTGGCCGCGCTGCAAGAGAAGGTAGCAGAGGATTCAATCCAATGTGCCTTCGCCGAACCTCAATACGACACGCGCCTTGTCGAGACAGCGATCGAAGGTTCTGGGGCCGGAGTTTATGAATTGGACCCGCTTGGCGTCGACGTCACCCCCGGAACCGATCATTACTCGGCGATGCTATTGGGGATGGCACAGGGTTACGTGAATTGTGCCAGCGGGTCCTGAGCCGCGCTTAGGCTGCTTCTTCGGTGCAAAACAGCTCGTAAACAAGTTCCAGCATCCGGCGGGGGCGATCATCTGCCAAACGGTAGAAGATCGCCTTGCCCTCGCGTCGGGGCGCGACCAGCCCCTCAAGACGCAGGCGAGACAGTTGTTGGGACACTGCGGCTTGTCGCGCCGACAAAAGTTCTTCCAGTTCGGTGACCGATTTTTCGCCAGAGACCAAATGGCACAAGATCATCAGCCGCCCTTCGTGGCTAATGGCTTTCAGGAAGTTCGACGCGTCCGTTGCGTTCCCCGCGATCTGTTCGAGGTTCTGAGGTGACATATCCTGTGAAATCTGGGGCAGTGCCATTTATATTTTCCTTGAGGGCCCGGTCGACGGGCGAGTGTTTTCGATTTTCAATGATCTCCGCTGTGCGGAGGCCGTCTGCCTGTATTTTGACCAATTGCCCCCATATGCATGAATCAAAATGACGTGATGGGATAATGCTTGCACATTATTGTGAGGCTCTGTGTGCAAGATGCGTGTTTTTCGAGTCCGAACGGTCTCATTTGCACAAGAAGATACAGAAGTCTTTGGCCCCCCTTGCAGCCCCTCAGTGGCAGCACTAAGACTCGGGTAACGTTTCTTCGGGTATTGTCCCGATCCATAGCAAAGCAGGCAGGTTCCGTATGTTCGATCCCGTTGATACCTATATGAATACGCTCGTCCCCATGGTGGTCGAACAGACAAGCCGTGGTGAACGCGCCTATGATATTTTCTCGCGCCTTCTGAAAGAGCGGATCATTTTCATCAACGGCCCGATCCATGACGGGATGAGCCATTTGATCGTGGCCCAGTTGCTGCATCTTGAGGCCGAGAACCCGAACAAGGAAATCTCGATCTACATTAATTCGCCCGGCGGCGTTGTGACCAGCGGTTTGTCGATCTACGACACAATGCAGTATATCAAGCCGAAATGTTCGACATTGGTGATCGGTCAGGCGGCCTCGATGGGGTCGGTTCTGCTGGCCGGGGGCGAGAAGGGGATGCGCTTTTCGCTGCCCAACAGCCGGATCATGGTGCACCAGCCCAGCGGTGGTTATCAGGGTCAGGCCAGCGATATCATGATCCACGCGGCCGAGACGCAAAAGCTGAAGGATCGTCTGTATGACATTTACGTGCGCCATACAGGACAGACAAAAAAGGCGGTTGAAAAGGCGCTGGACCGTGACAATTTCATGAGCCCGGAAGAAGCAAAAGAATGGGGCCATATCGACGAAATCGTCGAAAATCGTGCAAAAATGGACGGGGACGACGCGTAGGAATCTGTGCCCGTGTTGACCACGTTGGGTACATTTTTGAGATTGTAGCCGCCCCGGTGGTGGCCTAAGCTGCACCAACAAGCGGCAAACGCGGCCCCGGGCGGGGCCGCAGAGACGAAGCCCGAAAGGTATAACATGGCGACGAATTCAGGCGGCGACGGCAAAAATACGCTCTATTGCAGCTTTTGCGGCAAGAGCCAGCATGAGGTGCGCAAGCTGATTGCCGGACCCACAGTATTCATCTGTGACGAATGCGTCGAACTGTGCATGGACATCATCCGCGAAGAGACCAAGGCCAGTGGCCTGAAGTCCAGCGACGGGGTGCCGACGCCCAAGGATATCTGCGAGGTTCTAGACGATTACGTGATCGGTCAGGCCACCGCCAAGCGCGTTCTGTCGGTTGCGGTTCACAATCACTACAAACGTCTAAACCATGCTCAGAAAACGGGCAGCGATATTGAGCTGGCGAAGTCCAACATTCTGCTGATCGGCCCGACCGGCTGCGGCAAGACGCTGCTGGCCCAGACGCTGGCGCGTATTCTGGATGTGCCCTTCACCATGGCGGATGCGACGACCCTGACCGAAGCCGGGTATGTGGGCGAGGATGTCGAGAACATCATTCTGAAACTGCTGCAAGCGTCGGAATACAATGTCGAGCGTGCGCAACGCGGCATCGTCTATATTGACGAAGTCGACAAGATCACGCGCAAGTCCGAAAACCCCTCGATCACCCGCGACGTATCGGGTGAGGGCGTGCAGCAAGCGCTTCTGAAACTGATGGAAGGCACAGTGGCCAGCGTTCCGCCGCAGGGCGGACGCAAGCATCCGCAGCAGGAATTCCTGCAGGTGGACACCACGAATATCCTGTTCATCTGCGGTGGCGCATTTGCGGGTCTGGACAAGATCATCGCGCAGCGCGGCAAAGGTTCGGCCATGGGCTTTGGTGCTGATGTGCGTGACAATGATGACCGGGGCGTGGGCGAGATCTTCAAAGATCTTGAGCCCGAAGATCTGTTGAAATTCGGCTTGATCCCGGAATTCGTTGGCCGTCTGCCGGTTCTGGCAACGCTTGAGGATCTGGACGAGGATGCTCTGGTTACGATCCTGACCAAGCCCAAGAACGCGCTGGTCAAGCAATACCAGCGTCTGTTCGAGCTGGAAGATGCCGAGCTGGCCTTTACCGATGACGCACTTAAGGCGATTGCCAAGAAGGCGATCGAACGGAAAACCGGGGCACGTGGTCTGCGCTCGATCCTGGAAGATATCCTGCTGGATACGATGTTCGAACTTCCAGGTCTTAAAAACGTGACCGAAGTTGTGGTCAACGAAGAGGCCGTGACCTCAGAGTCGCAACCGCTCATCATCTATGCGGATGCAGCGGAATCTGCGTCAGCCGGGTAAACCGCTTAATTTCAAACACATACGGCGCGGTTTTCCGCGCCGTTTTCTTGTGAGGCGCAGGAATGATCAAACGTATTTCGTCCGGTGGTGAGTTTGAAGCCAAACTCGGATATTGCCGGGCTGTTGTTGCAGGTGGCTGGGTCCATGTTGCGGGCACAGTCGGGCAAGGCAATGACGTGGTCGAGCAGTGCCGTTCGGCGTTGACGATCATTGAAAAGGCGCTGGCTGAGGCCGGAGCTGGGTTTGCTGACGTGGTCCGCGTGACGTACATGTTGCCTGACAAGGCCGAGTTCGAACCCTGCTGGCCAATCCTGAGCGAGACATTCGGCGCGAACCCACCGGCGGCAACGATGATCGAATGTGGGTTGATTGACCCGAAATACCGGATTGAAATCGAAGTGACCGCATATCTGCCGGAATGACAGGTGTGATCCTTGTGAGACTGGACCTTGGCGCGCCTTTGGTCCATATCTGCGGAAACAGAATTGCCGGAGGCAGCCCATGGGTATCCTGAACAATCTCTTGCGAGCCGTGACTTGGTGGAACGGGGCGACCTTGAACACGCAGATCTATACTGCACGCAAGGGTGAGAAGGTTGGCGAAGATGACCAGGGTAACGTCTTTTATCGCAACGCCGATGACAGCAAGCGCTGGGTGATCTTCAATGGTGAGGCCGAAGCCAGCCGCATTGATCCTGACTGGCACGGTTGGCTGCACCGCACGTGGGATGAACCACCGACCGACAAGCCGCTGGCGCATAAATCATGGGAAAAACCGCATCAGGAAAACCTGACGGGCTCGGCGCTGGCATATGCACCGGCTGGGTCGCTGCGCCGCCCGGACCCGATTGAACGTTCCGATTACGAGGCCTGGAGCCCCGAATAAACGAGGCAATTTATGTCGAGCTATAACGTAACCGAAGTCCTAGTTGGCGGCGCTGTTTTAGCCTGTGCCGTTGCGTTTGGCATCTATGCCAGTCAATCCACCGGCCTGTCGCAGGGCGGTACAGGGTACGAACTGGGGGCCTCGTTCCGGTCGCTGGAGGGCGTGGGCGTAGGGACAGATGTGCGCCTTGCCGGGGTTAAAATCGGAACTGTGACGGGGGTAACCCTAAATTCCGATACCTACCGCGCAGATACAACCTTTTCGATATCGGACGGCATTCTGGTGCCTGATGACAGCGCGATCGTGATTTCCTCCGAAGGGCTGCTGGGCGGCAACTTCGTTGAGGTAATGCCTGGTGGTTCGCCCTTTTATTTTGAGCCGGGTGACGAAGTTACCGACACGCAGGGCGCGGTCAGCCTGATCTCTTTGCTGGTCAAATTCGTTGCCGGGGACGGCAGCTGATGCGACGCGCAGCCCTTGTCGCGGCATTGTTGACCGCAACGGGCGTTTCGGCCCAGCAAAAGGTCCAATCCGGGCCGGGCGCGATGTTGCGCGGGTTGGACAAAGTCAGCGGCCAGACCGTGGATATCCAGATGCAAAATGGTCAGACCGAGGCAATCTTTGGTTTGGATGTTGCCTTGGGCGACTGCCGATATCCGGCCGAGAACCCGACCGGTGACGCTTTTGCCTATCTGACGATTTGGGAAAATGGTAAGACAGATCAACTGTTTGACGGTTGGATGATTGCAACGGCTCCGGCGTTGAACGCCCTGGATCACGCGCGCTATGACGTCTGGGTCATCCGTTGTATCACGCCTTCGGCGGATTGATCCAAAGCCGCGACAAAGTCAGCCTCAAGTTTGATTGCCTCTTCCAGTTCCTGCCGGTATTGCACGCGCGGTATCTCAATCGCGCCCAGAGAGGCCAAGTGCGCTGTCAAAAACTGCGTGTCGAATAGCTGGAATCCGGTTCTTCGCAGCCGGTCAATCAGATAGGCCAACGCGATTTTCGACGCATCCGTACGGCGGGAAAACATGCTCTCACCAAAGAAAGCTGCGCCAAGGGTCACGCCATAGACGCCGCCAACCAACGCGGATTCGTCCCACACCTCCAGTGAATGCGCATGGCCCGAGCGGTGAAGCTGTTGGTAGAGCCGGTGCAATTCGCTATTGATCCACGTATCTGCGCGGTCGGCACAGCCATCGACCACCGAAGCGAAGTCTTGATTGATGCTGATCGAGAATCCGCATTTGCGCATCCGCCGCGCCAGACTGCGAGAAATGTGAAACCCGTCCAGCGGAAACACGCCGCGAATCTTGGGATCGACCCAGAACAACTCCGGGTCGTCGCGGTGCTCGGCCATCGGAAAAATGCCGACGGAATAGCCATGTAGTAAAAGTTCCGGCGAGAGGCTCATGCAGGACGTCCCGCGGTCGAAAGGCCAAGGCCCTTCGACCGGGTTGTGTTAATCGGCCATGTTCTCCGCAAGCCAGTGCTCCAGCCAGTGGATGTTGTAGTCACCGCTGTGAAGATCAGGCTCTTGCAGCAAGGCGTGGAACAGAGGCACGGTGGTGTCGATCCCGTCCACGATCAGCTCGCCCAAGGCACGTTCCAGACGCGCTAGCGCCTCGGCCCGGTCGCGGCCCTGTACGATCAGCTTGGCAATCAACGAGTCGTAGTAGGGCGGGATCGAATAGCCGTCATAGAGCGCCGAATCCATCCGTACGCCCAGACCACCCGGCGCGTGATACGCTGTGATCTTGCCGGGGCAGGGCGAGAAGTTGGGCAGCTTTTCCGCGTTGATCCGAACTTCGATGGCGTGGCCATTGATCTCCAGATCGTCTTGACCAAACGACATGTCTTCGCCGGCCGCCACGCGGATTTGCTCGCGCACCAGATCGACGCCGAAAATGCCCTCGGTCACCGGGTGTTCCACCTGCAGGCGGGTGTTCATTTCGATGAAATAGAACTCGCCGTTTTCGTACAGGAACTCGATTGTACCAGCGCCGATATAGTTGATCTTGGCCACCGCGTCCGCGCAGACCTTGCCGATCTTGGCGCGTTCCTCGGGGGTGATGCATGGCCCGGGGGCCTCTTCAAACACTTTCTGGTGGCGGCGCTGCAGGGAACAATCGCGTTCGCCCAGATGGACGGCATTGCCCTTGCCATCACCAAAGACCTGAATCTCGATATGGCGGGGCGTGGTAAGGTATTTCTCGATATAGACCTCGTCATTGCCAAAGGCAGCCTTGCCTTCGGCACGCGCGGTCATGAAGGCGCTTTCCATCTCATCCGCGTTCATCGCGACTTTCATGCCGCGTCCGCCGCCACCGGCGGTGGCTTTGATGATGACGGGATAGCCGAATTCTTCGCCGATACGTTTGGCGTCTTCCAGCGTGGGGACGCCGCCGTCGGAACCCGGAACGCAAGGCACGCCCAGTTCTTTCATCGTGTCCTTGGCGGTGATCTTGTCACCCATGACGCGGATATGTTCGGCGGTCGGGCCGATGAAAGTTATGCCATGATCTTCTACGATCTGCACGAACTCGGCATTCTCGGAAAGGAAGCCATAGCCGGGATGGATCGCCTGCGCGCCGGTGATCTCGCAGGCTGAGATGATAGCGGGCACGGACAGATAGCTTTGCGGGCTGGGCGGAGGGCCGATGCAAACCGACTCGTCCGCCATGCGCACATGCATCGCGTCGCTGTCGGCTGTCGAATGCACGGCGACCGTCTTAATCCCCATCTCGCGCGCGGCGCGGATGACGCGCAGGGCGATCTCGCCTCGATTGGCAATCAGGATTTTGTCGAACATGGGCCCGCCTTACTCAACGATGACCAGAGGCGTGCCGAATTCCACAGCGTCGCCGTCGCCCACCAAAATACGCTTGATGGTGCCGGATTTCGGCGCATGGATGTGGTTCATGGTTTTCATCGCTTCCACGATTAGCAGCGTGTCGCCCTCGGACACCGACGCACCGACCGAGATAAAGGCAGGCGCGCCCGGTTCGGGCTGCATGTAAACGGTGCCCACCATAGGCGAGGTTACGGCACCGGGGTGGCTAGCGGGGTCTTCGGCTGCCGCAGGGGCTTCGGCCGGAGCAGCAGCAGGTGCGGCTGCTGGGGCAGCAGCGGGGGCTGCTGCCGGGACGGCAACCTGAACAGGAGCGGCTGCGGCTTGGTTCATGCGGCTGACGCGCACGTTCAGGCTGTCTTCTTCGCCATATTCGCGTTTGACCTGCAACTCGGTCAGGTCGTTTTCGCGTAGCAATTCGGCAAGAGCCTTGATGAATGCCACATCCGCTTCGTGTTTAGTGTCTGTCATGAGTGTCCTCGACGGTTCCCCTTGGCCCGTCTGTGAGTTGCGGGCTTTGATCTGATTACGCAGCGTTATAATCTATGCGTCCAGCCATGAAAAGCGCGTCTCGGCCTGTCTGAACCGGGTTTGGTTAAGTTTTCGGTAGGGAAATAAACCTAGAGCGGCATTCCAGAAAGTTTCGCTACCAATTCCGGTAGTTTTCGCGCTCCGAATTTCTCCAGCAGCCGGGCACGGTAGGCCTCGATGGTGCGGTAACTCAGGCCCAGTTCCACGCCGATTTCCTTGGCCGACAGGCCACGGCAGGACAGGATCGCGACCTCGCGCTCGCGCGTGGTCAACTCGACCAAGGGGCGTTCTTCCGAGATGTCGGAAAAACTCCAGATTCCATGCCGGAATGGGTCGTCCGGCGTTAGGGACCGACCGCGTGCACGGCACCAGAACAGGTCGCCATTGCGCCGCCGCATGACCCGTTCGTCCGTGTAATATCCTGTGTCACGCATCACTTGAAGGCTGCGCGCGCCAATCCGTTCCCAATCCGCGACCGAGGGGTAAAGGTGCAGCAGAGGCATATTGCGGTACTCGAATTCTTCCCCGCCAAAGGTGCGGGCGAATTGCAAGTTGCACCGTCGGATGATCCGGTTCTCCAGCTCGACAAGGCCGATTGGGGCATATTCGAAGGCGGGGTCGCTCATCCCGCTATGGTGCCGGGATTTTAGTGGGATGAGAAGGGGGAAGGCCGGGAATATGTTCCTGGCTTGACCTGTGATTTTGTTAAGGTTGTAAAGATGGTGGGAAAATTTGACTATAAGTAATAGAAATATATCAAGAGTTCCGAAAATTCCACGGACAATGACAGGGAAAGTGCAGCTATGAGGGACGCGCTGACAGGAAGTCGAATCCGCGAAAGGCGTCAGATCGCTGGTCTACGTCAGGCCGAACTGGCGCGCCGTGTGGGTATTTCGGCTTCTTACCTGAACCTGATCGAACATAATCGCCGCCGGATCGGGGGGAAATTGCTGGTCGATATTGCGGCGGCTCTGTCGGTTGAGCCTTCGGTCTTGACGCAGGGGATCGAAGCCACCCTAATCTCGGCCCTGCGTGAGGCTGCAGTAGACGCAGTTGGTCAGCAGACTGAGGTTGATGCGCTTGAGGAATTTGCTGGGCGGTTTCCCGGTTGGGCGGGGGTTCTGGCGCAGATGCACCGCCGGGTGGTTTCGCTGGAACGCACCGTTGAAACCCTGTCCGACCGTCTGACCCATGACCCGCATTTGGCGGCGTCGATGCACGAGGTGCTGTCGACCGCCGCCGCGATTCGGTCCACAGCCGCCATTCTGGCTGAAACACATGAGATTGAGCCTGAATGGCAGGATCGATTCCACCGCAACCTTCACCAGGATGCGGAGAGGTTGGCAGATAGCTCCAAATCGCTGGTGGCTTACCTGGACGACACCGAAACCACCGATGATCGGAGCGGGGTGCCGCTGGAAGATGTTGAGGCGTTCTTTGAACGTCACGACCATCATTTCCCCGAGATCGAGGCTGGTGCGGACCCTGCAGACTTGGACCTGAGCGGTTTTGATTCGACGGCGGCCCGGACTGTGACCCGCGGGTTTCTGGACGTCTATGCAACCGATGCACGTGCTATGCCTTTGGACGCGGTGAAAGCGGTGCTGGACGGTGCAGAGCCAGACCCGCTGAAACTGGCTGCTCAATTCAACGTGGATATCGCGACCGTCCTGCGGCGACTTGCGGCTTTGCCCGAAGGCGTGCTGCGGCGACCGACAGGGCTGGTTATTTGCGATGCATCCGGCAGCATCCTGTTCACCAAATCCGTTCCGGGCTTCGCAATGCCCCGATTTGGCGAGGCCTGCCCCCTTTGGCCCCTGTTTCAGGCGCTGAATCGCCCTCTGGTTCCGATCCGTCGCCGGATCGTGCAGCTTGGTCGCTCGGCTGCCGAGTTCGATTGCTTTGCCTACGCGTGGCCGCAAGGGGTCGCAGGCTACGATGATGCGCCTGTTTACCATTCGGTCATGTTGGTCCGGTCGGTTGAAGAGGGTCAGCCCAGTGATCAGGCCGTCGCACGTGTAGGTCCCAGTTGCCGGGTGTGCCCCAACGATGATTGCGCGTCGCGCCGCGAACCATCGATTCTGAGCGAAGGTTTTTGACAGTTTCCCGACAGACGGCGTAAGCTGGCGCTGACGGTTTGTGGATGGATGATCCGTCTCGGGGAGGAATACGACAAATGAGCCGCAAGGTTCTGTTGATTGAGGATGAGCCCAACATTGCCGAGGCCATTCGGTTCCTGTTGACGCGTGAGGGTTGGCAGGTCGAAACGCACTCGGAAGGGACGGACGCTATCGAGGTGATCCAGGGCGCACAGCCTGATCTGGTGATTCTTGATGTCATGTTGCCGGGCAAAAGTGGCATGGACATTCTGCGTGACCTGCGCGAACTGGACGATATGCGCAGCTTGCCGGTTTTGATGCTGACCGCACGCGGGCAATCGCGCGACCGCGAGATGGCTGAAAATGCTGGGGTCAGCCGCTTTATGACTAAGCCGTTTTCCAATGCCGAGGTGCTGACAGCCGTACGCGACTTGCACGCTCAGGCCACGCAATCATGAGCAACGGCGGGGATCGACAGCCTCCGGGCGTTCGGCCTTCGCTATTTCTGGAACGCCAGAGTTACCGCCGCCGCCGGCTGATGGACGCCGCGCGACTGCTTCCGATTCTGGGGGCCGCGCTGATCGCCATTCCGTTGCTTTGGCCGGAATCCGAAGGCGACAACGGTGTGCCCCTGTCCTCGGCCATGTTCTACATTTTCATTTGCTGGGGCCTGCTGATCGGGGTCAGCTTGATCTTTGGCTTCGCAGCTAGGCGCAGCGCTAGCCGAGATGACGCCGAATCGGATGCGGACAAATGGCAACGCTGAACGTTCTAATCCTTGTTTGTCTGGGCTATGTCGTGCTGTTGTTTGGCGTCGCTTTTGCGGCGGACCGGTTGGCGGCGGCAGGCAAGGGTGCGTGGTTGCGCTCACCTCTGATCTATACGCTGTCTCTGTCAATCTATTGTACTGCCTGGACTTTTTACGGCGCTGTAGGCAATGCTGCCCGCTCGGGGCTGGAATTCGTTACGATCTATCTTGGCCCCACGCTGGTGATGATCAGCTGGTGGTGGGGTTTACGCAAACTGGTGCGGGTGGGGCGCAGTCAGCGGGTGACGTCAATCGCCGACCTGATCTCGTCCCGGTATGGCAAGTCGAACACGCTGGCAATCGGCGTGACCATACTGGCTGTGCTAGGCGGCACGCCTTATATCGCGCTGCAACTGCAATCCATCACACTGTCCTTTTCGATCTTTGCCGAGGCCGACCCCACAGGGCTTTACCGCGAAGGATCAAGCGTGTTTTGGGTTGCGGCAGGGCTGGCTGTTTTCGCCATTTTGTTTGGAACGCGAAATCTGGACGCCAACGAGCGCCACCACGGCGTGGTCACTGCAATTGCGGTTGAATCCGTCGTCAAACTTTTTGCGCTTCTGGCGGTGGGCATCTTTGTTGTCTGGGGCATTGCCGGCGGTGTCGCGCCAATGATGGACCGTATTGATGCCTCGGAGATAGGTCAGTGGAACGTCGATGCCGGTCGCTGGACAACCTTTGTCTTTCTGTCCGCCGCGGCCTTTGTTTGTCTGCCCCGCATGTTTCAGGTCATGGTCGTTGAGAACGCAGATGAAGCGCATCTGAGGACTGCCGCCTGGGCCTTTCCGCTGTATCTTCTGTTGATGAGCCTGTTCGTGGTGCCGATCGCCGTGGTCGGGCTTGACCTGTTGCCCGACGGCTCGAACCCCGATCTGTTTGTGCTGACGGTGCCGCTGTCGCAGGGCAATGAATGGCTGGCCATGCTGTCATTTATCGGAGGATTTTCGTCGGCCACATCCATGGTGATCGTCACCGCCATGGCGCTGTCGACTATGGTGTCGAACCATTTGGTCATGCCCATTTGGCTTAGCACGCAGGAAGGGGGCGGACCTGTCTCGGGCGATGTGCGCAACGTTGTTTTGATGGCGCGACGCGTGTCTATCGCGGTGATCATGGCGTTTGGGTACTATTATTACCGATTGTCAGGAGGAGGAGCGGCGCTTGCGTCAATCGGGTTGGTGGCTTTTGCCGGAATTTCGCAAATCTTACCCGCTTTGGTCGGCGGGTTGTTCTGGAGAGGGGCCACGCGGACGGGCGCGCTTGTGGGGCTGACGACCGGGTTTCTGCTTTGGATATATACGTTGTTGCTGCCCGGAATGGGCGGTGTCCTGATGACCGACAGCGTCTTGCAGCACGGACCTTTCGGGCTGGGCTGGTTACGCCCGCAGGCGCTGTTCGGGATCGAGGGCATGGATCCAATGGTCCACGCGGTGATGTGGTCGCTGTCGTTGAACACGGTGGCGTTCTGCGTGGCTTCGCTGCTGAGCTTTCCCAGCCCGCTGGAACGGTTGCAGGGCGCGCAATTCGTCAATGTATTTGACCATTCCGTTGCCCCACGTGGCTGGAGTGGATCGGTCGCACAAAGCGAAGACCTGATGATCATGACCCAGCGGATTCTGGGGGCCGGTCCTGCGCAGGAATTCTTTCAGGCCGAAGCCCAGCAACAGGGTGGCCGCACGCGCCTACCCGAGCCGACACCTGCCTTTCTGGAGCGGCTGGAACGGGAACTTAGCGGTTCGGTCGGGGCGGCGACGGCCCACGCGATGATCGGTCAGATCGTGGGAGGCTCGTCGGTTTCGGTCGAAGACCTGCTGGCGGTGGCCGACGAATCGGCGCAATTGTTGGAATATTCCAGCCAGCTTGAGGTGAAGTCAGCCGAACTCAGCCGCACTGCACGGCAACTGCGCGAGGCCAATACCAAGCTGACCCAAATCTCAGAGCAGAAAGACAGTTTCCTCAGCCAGGTCAGCCATGAATTGCGCACCCCCATGACCTCGATCCGGGCGTTTTCCGAGATCATGCGCGACACGGACGGGCTGAGCGTTCAGGAACAGACGCGCTATGCCGCCATCATCCATGACGAGGCGCTGCGCCTGACGCGGCTGCTGGACGATTTGTTGGACCTCAGCGTTCTGGAAAGCGGTCGGGTCAGTTTGAACATGGGTGGCGATACGCTGCGGTCCGTGCTGGATCGGGCTGTTTCCAGCGCTTTGGCCGGAGGAAGCCATACTTTGACCGTTCGGCGTTCAATCGCGTCTGAACGCCTGCCGCTCCATACCGATCTTGATCGTCTGGGGCAGGTCTTCATCAATCTGATCACGAACGCCCAGAAGTATTGCGACGCGGATGAGCCGGTTCTGACGATTTCCGCCCATGATGTAGGGGGACAAGTCGTGGTCGATTTCACCGATAACGGCAGCGGCATTCCTCCCGAGGCGCAGTCGATGGTGTTCGAGAAATTCGCTCGGATCGGCGGTGACAAAGCCGGCGGGGCGGGATTGGGTCTGGCGATCTGCCGGGAAATCATGCAGCGCCTTGGCGGAGAGATTACCTACTTGCCCGGTCAAGGCGGCGCAGCGTTCCGCGTTCGCGTGCCGTTGGCCTATCGGCAGGCCGCGCAATAGCTTTTTTGTAAAGACATTGGTAACCGCCGCTGGGTTAGACCAGAGAAGATGAAGTAATTTGGCGGTTTAGGCTATGGCACAACCGGTCAACGCGGTGTTGGCGCGCAAACTCTCGGTCGGGCAAGAAGGGCAGGGGGATGGCCCTCGTTCTGCCCTGCGCGCTTTTCGGCTGGGGTTTGCCCGCGCCGCGGGGGATCGGTTGAACTTACCTCTTTCAGTCATCGGGGCGAAGCAGTCAGCAAGATCTCCGGATGTACTGGGCGATTTTGCAGGCGACGATTGGTTGTTGTTGCGCTTCTCAGATCCCGATGGGGTCGCGGCAGCGGTATGTATGGATATCGGGGTGGTATCGGCCATCCTTCAGGTGCAAACGATCGGAGAGGTCATGCCTGACCCTCCTTCCGGTCGTTCGTTCACAGACACGGATGCCGCCATGGTCGCGCCAATGGTCGAAGAGGCACTGCGTCGCGCCGATGCTTTAGCCGATCCCACTGGCGGCCAGCCTGGCCTAACCGGTTATGAATTCAAAGCCCGTCTTGCTGATATGCGATCGTTGTCCCTGGCCATGGTTGAGGACGCATATTTGACCTTTGATCTGACGGTCGAATTGAGTGGCGGGTTGCGTCAGGGCCATATTGCACTGCTTTTGCCCGAGCGGGCGGGCACGGATGCTGAAATTGTGCCCGAAGACCCCTCGGGGCCGAGCCTGGAGCAGGCAACCGGGGTTGTGCGGGCCGAATTGAACACGGTGATTTGCCGAATGACCCTGCCGCTGGCTGCATTGTCGGGGCTCTCGGCGGGCGATGTATTGCCGCTTACCGGCTCCCGGTTGGATCGGGCCGAGGTTCTGACCATAGATCGCACCCGTGCCGCGGTCGGACGATTGGGCCAATGTGGCGGGATGCGAGCAGTGCGGTTAAATGAATATGCGCCACTGCCAGCACTGGCCAATACCGAAGAGTTTCTGGAAGCCCGGTTGGCCACCGAGCAACCTCACCACACAGAAACAGCGAGGCAAGAAGGTCAGCCCTCGATAAAGGCGCCCGATCTGACAGCAGAGACACTGGAATTCAACGACTCTGATCAGATCGCCGCCGAAATTTCCAAACTCGCTGGTTTGGAAAACAACCCGGATGCATTTGGGTAAAGCGGTAGATCAGTCTGTCGAGCCGCGAATTTGGTCCAGCGTCGGGCGCAGGTTCTCCAGTGCGTAACCCGCCTTGGTTGTGGCCTCTAGAATGTCATCGGTGCTCATCCGGTCACATTGTCCCAAGGCCCAGACAACCGAGCATCGCGTGCCAGAGGCGCAATAGGCCAGAACCGGCCCGGTGCAGTTTTCGGCAAGGTCACGCTGACGGGTCACGTTTTCCGGCGTCATCGTCTGGTGGGTCAGTTCCAGAACCTCATATTCCAGCCCTGCCGCCCGAACAGCCTGACCGATTGCGTCAGACTGCATATCGACCGGCACCTCAGTATTCGGGCGGTTGCAGATAACCTTCACGAAACCTGCATCGACAATGGCTGGGACATCCTCGACCGTGATTTGCGGCGAGACGGCGTAGCGGGGGGTGATGGGGCGAATCTCCATCCTGTTTGATTAGGCCGCGTTGGCCGCCCTGTCCAGTTTCGACCCCACCGCAGGGGCCGCATACATCCCCGCAATCATCGCAAGAAGGAACACAATCCCGCCAACTCCCCCATATGAGATCGACGCAATGGCCGGTCCAGGGCACAGGCCCGACAGCCCCCAACCCATCCCGAACATAACCGAGCCGATGATCAGGTTGCGGTCAAGCTCGGGAGCGGATGGGGCCGGAAACGTCCCGCCAGTCAACGGGCGGCGGTGCTCGGCCAGTCGCCAGGCAAAGAACATGGGCACGATCGCGCCGCCCATCACAAAGGCCAGCGTCGGGTCCCAATTTCCGAAAATGTCCAACCAACCCTGAACTTTGGTGGTGTCGGTCATGCCCGACAAAAGCAGCCCCGCGCCGAAAAGGGACCCTGCAAGGAGGGAAATCACCATACGCATCAGATCAACCCCAGCAGGTGGCGCAGGAACACCAAGATTACGGCACCGGCGCCAATATAAATTACCGTCGCCACGATGCCGCGCAGCGAAAACCGGGAGATGCCGCAAACCCCATGCCCCGACGTGCAGCCATTGGCGATCCGAGTGCCGACCCCAACCAGCAGGCCCGCAATAATGACGACCGAGAGATTGCCTGTCAGATGTGTCGCGGGCGCGGGAGATAGAAGCAGGCTGAGAATCAGGGGCATTCCGACAAGTCCTGCGATAAAGGCCAATCGCTCCTTTGTACGGTCCGAGCCGTCGATCAGCCCGCCTAAAATACCGCTGGCCCCCATGATGCGACCGTTACCCAACAGGTAAATGGCAGCGCCCAACCCGATCATCAGGCCGCCGCCGAATCCCCAAATCCATTCCGTTTGCATTGTTTGCCCTTTCGACGGATCGTTACAGCTTGTTCAGTGGAACCTTCAGAAAAACATCGCCTTTTTCGTCCGCTGGTGGCATCTGGCCGGCCCGCATGTTGACTTGAAGGGAAGGAAGGATCAGACGCGGCATTCCCAGGGTCGCATCGCGCGCATCCCGCATCTCGACGAATTCTTCGATCGGGCGGCCCTGACCGATATGCACGTTCAGCGCCTTTTGTTCGCCCACGGTGGTTTCCCACGCGAACTCATCGCGGCCGGGGGCTTTGTAGTCGTGACCAACAAAGATCCGAGTCTCGTCGGGCAGGGAAAGGATCTTTTGAATCGAGTCATATAAGACCTCCGAGGACCCACCGGGAAAGTCACAGCGCGCGGTTCCGAAATCGGGCATGAACAGGGTATCGCCGACAAAAGCCGCATCGCCGATCACATAGGTCATGCAAGCCGGAGTGTGGCCGGGCGTATGCAGGACATCACCCCGCATCTGGCCGATGTGAAAACTGTCGCCTTGGCGGAACAGGGCGTCGAATTGGCTGCCATCGCGCTGAAACTCGGTCCCTTCGTTGAAGATTTTGCCGAAGGTTTCCTGAATGGTGACGATCTGGTCGCCGATGCCAATTTTCCCACCCAGTTCCTGCTGAAGGTAAGGCGCAGCCGACAGGTGGTCGGCATGGACATGACTTTCCAAAATCCATTCGACCTTCAGCCCGTTGGCGCGGACATGGCTGATGATCGCGTCGGCTGAACTGGTGCTCGTGCGACCCGAGGCATGGTCGAAATCCAGAACGCTGTCGATAATCGCGCAGGCTGTGCCTTCGGGTTCTTGCACCAGATAAGACACCGTGAATGTATCGGTGTCGAAAAATGCCTTGACCTTGGGTGTCATCTTGCCCTCCGCTTGTCTTTCTCTTTATATAGTAAGTCTGGAATATATCGCAATCAAGCTTGCGTGACTTGATGCCTGTCAAGGCAGATTAGCCGGAAATCGACTAGACTTTAACCGTTCCGCAATTCGCCGCCGATTTTGCCTTACGTAACGGCAAGTTTATGCGCGACCGCGGGCGTGGATCAGCTAGTCTTAAAACAGTTACCTATATGGGTGTAGTCAGACAGCATTTGGGAGGATGACGATGTCTACAAGCAATTTGTATTCCGAAGCCGCGCAACTGGAAGAAAAGTTGCAGGGTGCCTGTCTGGAAACTCGTCTGGCCTTGCAGCCTAGCGTTACAAAGGTAATCGATCGGATGCGCCAGCAGGGCGTTCACGTGCCATCGCGGCTGCGTCGCCTGGATGCGGCCCTTTGCGAAGATGCAATGGAAGCGCAGTTCGACAACTTGCCAGTATGACGTACAGGTTTAGCTGAACGAAATTCCCAGGATCACCAGCATCAGGCCCAGGACCGACAAAAACAGGGATGCCAGATTCCACGGCAGAACCCCCTGAACAACGGCGCGCAGTTCATCGTCAGACAGGCCCGATTTGCGGGCCTTCATCACGCGCAGGATACACCAGACCAGCCCCAGGAGACCGGCAAGCGACAGGGCGGCTCCGCCCCAGGTGATGAGTTCGAACATTTGGCCTCGCAATCTTTTGCTGATGCGCATTGCGCTTACCGGATCGCATTGTGGCGCACAAGCCCGGCCTGCGATTGACCGCTTGCGGCGCCGGCGGGTGCGATGTATCCGGCATATTGCCGCTGCCACCGCGGCCGGACCGCAACCTCTGGGAGAGACGTAGATGGAAGATATGACCGAAGACCAGGCCACCGCCAATTACCGCGTGACCGCCGGAGAACTGCGCCAATTTATCGAGCGGTTCGAGCGTCTGGATGCCGAGAAAAAAGACATCGCAGAGCAGCAGAAAGAGGTTATGGCCGAAGCCAAGGCCCGCGGCTACGACACCAAGGTGATGCGCAAGGTCATTGCCCTACGTAAACGCGACAAGGACGACATCGCCGAGGAAGAGGCGGTCCTTGAAATGTACAAAGAAGCGCTTGGCATGAGCTAAAGGCCCTTTGCAAACGCCCACACCCGGCGTTTGCCCATCCCTCTGTACCTAGAGGGGCGCGTTGCGCGGGCTCAGAACCTGAACACCGCTCATATTTGCCAACCGAGCTACGTCCTGTTCGTACAGCTCCGAGAATGCATCAACGATTTCTGCGTTCCATCCGGGAAGCTCAAGCTCCTCTTCAAGCCTGTCCGTTTCGGCGTGTTCCTCAAAAATGTGGAACAACTGGACCTGAAGGGCTTCAGGATCGTTGGCTTCGGTGTCCAAGGCTGCCTGCGCCAGAACTTGCCCCTCTGCAGTCAACAACGACAAGATCAGGTCATATTCTCCGGTCAGGGCTGCGGTTTCTGGTATCCCGCTGACTTGGCGCACAACATTGCCCCAGATGAGGGGGGTGTCTTCGTTGCACCAAAGCGTAATCTTCACATCCGGGGCGAGATCACGAATATCCTCGATCATGCCAATCCAGCTCAGACAGCTTAGATCTGTTGTGCGCAGAATCTCTTCCCGATCTGGGTCGGGCAGGGCCATCAGCAGTTTCGGGATGAAACTGCCCGGATTTCTAAGGGCGAAATACAGATTTATAGGTTCTTCTGGAAAGGCCTGCTGCAACAGCGCCATCCTGCGCCCGGCATCGGGATAAAGTTGGCCGTCGCGCAGAAGATTCCCCTGATCACCCACGAAATTGTCGTTCAGGAAAATGGCACGCTTGGTCGCCGCGTCCACAGGCAAGGCCAGTCGCATTTTCTTGATTGCGTCAGGTGACAGAGTTCGAATATCCGGCCCGCCGAAATTCGGTTTGAAATACTGACGATACCGACGAGGGCCAAAGAACCGCGCGCCACACTCGCTGAGCAACGCACCATTCGCCTGAAGCGACCTTTGCAGCCGCCCCTGATCCGTAAAAGCGGCCCCAGCGTGGATCGCAAACTGCATATCCGGCTCTCGTCCCTGCATCTTCTTGCCTCGTTTGTCGGGTTACAGGTTGCAACCCGCGCAGTCAAACCCGCCTCAACTAACCCTTCGCTTGCCTCGCCAACGACGAAACAAGAATTTCCCTAAGTTGCGGTGAAATTTCGGGCTTGCAGTCGCGCGGCAGAGAAAGTAATCGACACCCAGTGCCCCTATAGCTCAGCTGGTAGAGCAACTGATTTGTAATCAGTAGGTCCGCGGTTCGAGTCCGTGTGGGGGCACCAGAAAATCAATAGCTTAGACGAAAAATCCCCACCTGAAAGACGGGGAAATGTGCACAGGGTAACGATTCGTCCTAACTGGGCCGTGCGCAATCATGAACTGATCGGGTCTCGGTTATGATGCCAACTCTGGCAGGTTTACGCTGTCCAGCTTGCTTTCCCGCGACTCAGCCATCTCAGCCGCTACCTTAAGAATGGTAGTGACGCCGCCAGCATAAGTCCCGTCGTTATCGATCACACTAGCAGATATGATGAGGAAGTATTTAAAACGGTTGCTCGGTGCGCGAAATACGAATTCGAAATGCCTACTCAAAAGGAGATTGACGAGGCAAGGACGCTTAATGCCATTGATCGAGAAGATGCTCTGCTAAAACTCGCCGTGTCGCTTTCTAAGCAGGTCGAAAAACTTCACGAAGACATTGTCACAATGCAGGAAAGTCCGCAGCCCCGGCGAAGTGGGTTCTGGAAGCGATAATCGATTTCAAAGGCGTATAGTGAATATTGTGTTTTACCCACTAGTGCGCCCTCGCAAACTTAGCGAACGGGTCGCTGTCGTCCCCTTCTTCTGTGTGGTGAACCCCGTGGCGACTTGTTGGCGTCGCTCCCATCGCGGTCAGATGCATCCGCAATTCGCGAATATGCGCGGCTGTCAGATCAGCCCCAGACAATACCCCAGAACGAAGAATACAGGCCGACTCCAACAGGGCCCGATCAGAGGCTACCAGCCAGGGCAACTCATCAACAAATATCGCCCATGACTCCTTTTGGGCTTCTGTAAGCCACTCAGGGGGATCACCGACTTTATCCAAGCCCTTTGGGGTGAACACGTCCTTATAGCGTTCAGGGTGCTTCTGCAGAGCGCCTGTAAGCCTAGCTTTCTCTATCGGGTTCTTGCGTCGTGCCATGTCTGCCTCTGATTTCTCAAATGGGGATGTGAACAAAAGCCGGGGTGGTCGGTATGCGGCCTAAAAGCCTCAAAGAATGAACCGCCCCCCCCCCTTAAGTCGAAGCCATGGAATGAAGTCGCCGTGCTTCGGCTGGACAAGTTAACCACCATCGCTTCGGCGTGCCCGACGTGAGTTGCGTCACAATTCATACTGAGGCGGGTTAGTTTGGTTTCTGGGGCGGGAGCTGTCGGTTTGAATTCTTGAGCTCTGTCACGTAGTTCATTTGTGGTTTGCACACCTTCATCGAAGGGGGGCTTAATTTCAGTCGGGATTTTCATAGCAGAATCCTATTCTGGAAAAGCCGTCATCATCTCGATGGGGCGTTCAGTATTCACGCTAGTATTTTCAGTTTGTCGGACTTCTTCTCAATTTCCAGCGTCACGCTTTGCATCGTTTGGTTGTGACGATCTTTCTTGACAAAAGTGGTAATATAATACCCCATATGAGTTCTACGGTCAAGCTTTGTTGTTGATCCTGAAGCATTGTTTTGGCCTATGCGCCTTCGGGACTAAACTGACCATGGAATGCCTCATCTGACTAGGTCCACCGTTATGTATAGTGAACGGAGGACAGAGAATGGCAAACAAGCGGCACAAGCCCGAGGAGATAGTTCAGAAGTTACGGCAGGTTGATGTGCTTGTCGGCCAGGGTATGCAGCGCGTGGATGCGATCCGCGAAGTGCGCATTACCGAGCAGACCTATTACCGATGGCGCAAGCAGTATGGCGGTATGGGAACCGACCAACTTAAGGAACTCAAACGGCTCCAGAAAGAGAATGAACGGCTTCGGAAAGCCGTGTCGGATCTGACCCTGGACAAGCTAATCCTTAAGGAAGCAGCCCGGGGAAACTTCTGAGCCCCGCCCGCCGGCGTGCCTGCATCGACCTGATCCGAAGTAGGATGAAGGTTTCAGAACGCAGGATCTGCCGGGTGCTGGGGCAGCATCGATCGACGCAAAGGTACTCTCCCCGAGGCCGGGAAAACGAAGACCGGCTTGTCGCGGACATGATTGAACTGGCCCGGCAATACGGCAGCTACGGTTACCGCCGCGTCGCCGTTCTGCTGAGAGATGCGGGCTGGCAGGTCAGCGTCGGCCGTGTTGAGCGGCTATGGAAGCGGGAGGGGCTGAAGGTGCCACGCAAGCAACCAAAGAAGAGCCGTCTCTGGCTGAACGACGGATCATGCATCCGCCTGAAGCCTGAGCACCGCAACCATGTCTGGAGCTACGACTTCGTGCATTGCCGCACTGACGACGGCAAGGCGTTCCGTACCTTGAACATCCTCGATGAGTTCAGCCGGGAATGCCTGTCAATCACAGTGAAGCGGAAGCTAAACTCGACCGACGTGATCGACGCTCTCACCGATCTCTTCATCCTGAGAGGGCCGCCGGCATTTGTGCGCAGCGACAATGGCCCCGAGTTCGTTGCCAAAGACGTCCGGGCATGGATCGAAGCCGTGGGAGCCAGGACGGCCTTCATCGAACCGGGCAGCCCTTGGGAGAACGGCTATGTGGAGAGCTTCAATGCCAGGTTCCGCGATGAACTTCTGAACCGAGAGATCTTCTACTCGCTGAGGGAGGCTCAGATTATCATCGAAGGCTGGCGGAAACACTACAACACTAAGCGGCCCCACAGCGCTCTCGGCTATCGGCCACCAGCTCCTGAAACCATCGTCCAGATGGACCCGAGGCCAGTCATGCACTAACAATCAAGTCGGACCAGTCAAATCAGGCCATCCACTCCTCGAAGTGTTACGTCTTCATCTCTCATCTGATTGAAAATCTGGCTGGCAGCATTAATTGCGTCTGTGGCTGCAACAAACTCAACCAAAGCACCATCTCCCATCAGCTTGAATATTCGTCCTTTGTTTTCATGGACCAACGGTCTGATCACATCGTCCAAAATGCGTTGTAGAGTGTTCAGCGTGGTCTCAGCATCCTCTGACATGCGCTTGGTATAATCGACGACATCGAGGCTTAGGATCGCAGCAATTTTCCGCTTCATCAGTCGATGTGATCCTTTTAGCTAAACCAATTCCTCTGAACCAAAATTAACAGACGAATAGATTTTTGTGACCAAAACTTGTGCCTGGGCATTTTGCTAAGCCTGCAAGTTCCCAAACTTGCGCTGAAACACAAAGCCGAGCAAAACGTCTTACTGGCTGGCGAAACCTAGAATTAAGGTGAATGATTAACGCATTTCACGTCGCTAACGAAGGTTCACTTCGAAATATCCAATCTAATGGTATCAGTCCGTAGTTCTTCTCATCTGTGACCGATGGCAGCCCGAAGCGGAACTTCGACTCCGAGCTTTGCAAAATCTAACAAGCGGACGGCAGCTACCATTAGTGTGAATGGCTTGAAGGTATCGAGCATTCGCCACGGCGACAATTTAAGAAAAAAATGACTGCGAGAAACAAGGTGGCTGAAACTGCTCTCAGACAGAAAACAGGCGTCCCCGCACACTTTCGCGCAATTCGAGCTTAGTCCAAGGTGTTTCCGGTGATGAAGGTGTACGAGCTTTCGACCAAATCGATGACGACATCCAACTCTTCTGGTGTGGTCGGTGTGTATATCATGACAAAGCCACTCCACCCAGGACGTTGCTTGGCCCAAGGGTGTGCAACGGCCCAACCAGCCTCAATTGCCCGTCGCGCCATTGCGGGGTGCAGCGAAGCGTGCAAGCTGCCATCAGGATGCATATGCGCAAATTCAAACCCACCGACGATAGAGCTCGGTTGAGACAACAACATGTCGGGATCAAGCTGAAAACCAATTGTCCCAGGAAGCGATATGCGTGTCGGGCCAAGCGCGACCCCTGGGAATTGCGCAACACGCTCCAGCAATAGCTGGGCTAACTCGGCATCAATTTCGACACCGATCTGAGTATGCGGTACGCCGCTTGTCGTTGCAGGACGGGGTGAGGTACGCTCCGGCAAGTAGGGCTCTTGTGCGAATGCCAACGGGCAGGTCAATGTAACTGCTGTTGTAGCGACTGCCAGTAGTCTAAAGAACACATTCATTTTGTTGCCAGCCCGTCAAAAGTTTAGAATGAGCGCTCAGCGCAGTATCAGCGCCCTTGCACACATTACTCAGCCTTTAATGCTTCGATATTGATCAAAAGCTCTATTTCGTCGCTCACCGCTGGCGCAAATGCCCCAAGTCCGAATTCAGACCGCGCGATAGTCGCCGTGGCAGCCAGCCCCAAGGTCGGCGTACCCTCCTTTTCGCCAAAAGGGTATGGCGCTGACTTGTTAAGCGTTGTTTCCAGAACAACAGGTTTGGTGACGCCATTCATGGTCAGGTCGCCAGAAATATCCGCGGTGTTTTCCCCGGTCACTTCAATGCTGGTTGAGGCGAATGTGACCACGTCACCGTCACTCGCGCTGAAAAAGTCATCGGACATGAAGTGTTGCAAACGGGCATCCCAGCCCGTGATCATGGATTTTACAGGCATAGACACTGTGACAGATGACGCAGACGGATCATCTTCGTTGAACTCTATCTCGCCACTAAAACCTGAGAACATTCCAAATGTTTCTGAGAACCCGATGTGGTCGTAGCTGAACAATACCTGGCTGTGTCCAGGATCCAGCTCGTAGGTGCCACTCTCGGACAATGCGGTTGTCGCGCCCATCGATAAGAGTACCGCCAGCGGGGTTGCTGCCACATTGAACATTGATACGCTCCCATTTTGACAAGACGTGTTTGCGGAATTGAGTATTGAGCTTTAGTTTTTAGCTGATCATATTAATAGAACAAAATGTTCTATAGCGCAACAAAGTGTTCTACAGGAGGGGCGATTGAAAGAAGATCCCAGGCTGATCGCCACACGGCAGGCCGCGCTTGATGCGGCGCAAAGGATACTGAGGGATGAGGGCGTACTGCACGTAACTCATGGCGCGGTTTCAAAGGCAACGGGTATTTCGCGGAGCACACTTTACAGGCACTGGCCAGATGCGCGCAGTCTGCGTGATGCAGCATTCAGGCGCGTCGCAACACCGCCGAACATACCGCCCAAAACCGATGGCCCGCTGCGATCTGACCTGCGCTGTTTACTCGGCGTACTGATGGGAGCCTTGAATGACACACCATGGGGCCAAATCGCGCCTCAGGTGGCCGCTGCTGCGTCCACCGACGAAGAAGCGCGGTTGGTGATCACTGAATTCATGAAAGACAGGTTCGCAAGTGTTGAAGCAGTGTTTGCAGCCGCAATAGACCGCGGTGAGATCGCCGCGGATGTTCCGGTTGAACAGCTTATAGAACTAGCAGTCGCTGCCCCTTATTTTCGCAAGCTCATACGTCACGAGGCCCTGGACGAAGACTGGTTGGATCAACATGTTGATCTGCTTTGCAGTATCGCGAAAACCAATTCGGGACAGTAACCTTCACCTGACTTAGAAATCAACGCGACCTGCAACTGGCGCGAGATTTCGACAGAACAACAAGTTATGATCAATAGCCTGTCCAGCTAGTTCCCAATAGCGGTTGCTCCAAAAGGTCTCGGCAAAGACTCGCAATGATCGTTCTTCGAATTTTGCAAAGTCCGCGTTCTGCGCATTTCTGTAATTCGGGCAACGCGCGGCATCGGCCAAAGTGGGCTCGATGCGGCCATTCTCCGCGGCTTGCATGTTTGGCAGGTCCAGCCCAATCCGGACACTTAATCCAAGACTTTGCAATTCCGACTTGCGGACAAAACTGACCTTGGCGTCTACACCTTCGCTGACGCAGGATCCACCGCACTGGCAGCAACAGCTCTTCCCTTCAACAGGGAAAATCGCCAAAGCGGCCGTTCCACAACGGGCTTTGGAGCTCCTTGATCGCTCTTTGACCAGACGGCGCTCTGGCATGGAAACGAAGGGGCTTGGCTCAGCGCATAACCAAAGCTAGAGAATAGGCGTCAGGATCATGAAATTGGGCTTCTTCGCGCAAGTAGGGCGAAGACAGGCAACATTGTTACGATCCAGACCACGCTATAAATTGCGGATGGTATGGCATATTCGCTTAACCCATTGGTGTTAGGCAACAGCAAAGTGGCAATTGCGATTCCCAAAGCTCCGTTTTGAACGCCGGTCTCAATTGAAATCGTCTTCGCCTCGATGTCTGTGCATCCGAGCATCCCTGAACTCATGATGCCAATAAACGTGAGTGACGCACCTACAACAAAAAGTGCGGGTCCAAGCCTAAGGTAGTTATCCGCGACCACCACCCAGTTTGAAATGATAGCGCCTCCGATGACCATCGCAAAAAGTAGCGTAGAGACCTTGCTAAAGATTGGTTCGACCGCAGCTACAATTCGCGGCGCCAAGGATCGCGCGATCACCCCGGCTAGGATCGGTGAAGCTGTTAAAAAAAACATTGCTAAAGCCGTCGAAGAAATGTCGATAGCGGGCGCAGTTGCCCCCATGAACATCTGCATCGAAAACCCCAGGATGAGCGGTACGGTAACGACACAAGTCAGACTGAAGACTGCTGTAAGAGTAACGGACAAAGCGACATCCCAATTCGAAAGCTTGGTCACGATGTTACTGATCGCCCCGCCCGGACAGGCCGCTAAAATCATGATGCCAACGGCTGCCTCAGCGGAAATCCCAAAGATAAAAGTCACCATCAAAGCGATGCAAGGCAGCAAAATGATCTGGTTGAGAGCGCCGACGCAAAAGGCCCGTGGACGTCGTCCGATGCGTTGAAAGTCAGCCGCTGTGAGTCCGAGGCCAAGGCAGAACATGATGACAACAACTGCGAGCGGCAGCAGCACAGATATGAAAATTTCGCCCATCTACCATGACCTCTATGGCTGCATGCTTCCGCACGCTTTCGGACGATACCGTTCAGAAAACCTGATGACGAGTGTTATCAGTTTGGCGCATTTATCCTCAAGCGCCCAAAGATCGAGGCTGTCTCTATTTATTATACCTATCACAGGGTTGGACGATCTGGCGTGAAAGAGCTTTCCAGTGCTAATCTCACTGTATGGCAAGTGTAACTTACGCATTCGCCCGCGCGATGGCCAACGCCGCCGGGATGACGCTAAACGACGATGGCGCCCTGATTTCGAATGGCGCTGTCGTGCTGCGTCTACCAGAAGCTCAAGACGGCCAATTGGCGGATGATGCGTATTTCGATCTGATCGATTGGATTCGTGCGCAACAAGCGGACGAGGCCGCGTTGGTTGAGGCCTATGCGAACGCGATTGGGACCGATGATCTCGGCGTCCTTGGCCTAGCTGTAAAGACAGCTCCGACCTTGCGGCAATCTTTGCAACGGATCGAGCGTTATTTTCGTCTCGTAACGGACACCGCAGTTTACAGACTTGATGAAACCAGCGATCCGGTCCTTTGGATTTTTGAGGGACAAACATCACATCGCGCTGCCTTGGAGCTGCGCAACGAATGCGCGCTTGCGGCCTTTGCGAGGAACATGCATCGGTTTGTGGGTGATGGGTTGTCGCTCGCATATGTCTCGTTTCAGCATCCATGCAGACAAGAACCAGAACGTTACGCCGAATATTTCGGGTGCCCGGTTCGA
Organism: Ruegeria lacuscaerulensis; assembly: GCF_013034745.1. Taxonomy (NCBI): domain Bacteria; kingdom Pseudomonadati; phylum Pseudomonadota; class Alphaproteobacteria; order Rhodobacterales; family Roseobacteraceae; genus Ruegeria; species Ruegeria lacuscaerulensis. Next base: position 266,544 of record NZ_WQGP01000007.1, read on the forward strand.
TTTGGGAGCACCCACAACGCCATTGCTATGCGCCCTGCTATGCTGGAAAGCGAAAATCGTCTTGGCGATCCGGGGTTGTCAGATTTCATGACGAAGCACCTGGATGAGGAGTTCAACTCTCGCGATGACGACACCTCACTGAGCCAAGCAATTGTCCACCGGCTTACACCGGCCCTGAGTAACGGCGCGCCGCAAGCAGCGCATGTCGCACAAGAGATGGGAATGAGCGAGCGCACGCTTTACCGCAGGTTGGCCGAGGAAGGGCTGACCTATCGCGACGTTCTTGGTCAGGCACAAGTTGCACTTGCTCGTGACCTGCTCCGTGACGGTAAGGCTTCCATAGCCGAGATCGCCTTTATGACCGGGTTTTCGGAACAGAGCACGTTCAGCCGCGCCTTCAAGCGCTGGGTTGGCCAGGCTCCGGCACGATTCAGGCAGCAAGCGACCTCCGACTAGGCACACACCTCAAGACCACATGGCAGGTTCGGCCAAAACCTTGGCAGGGCGGGCCGATACCTCAATCGATGTGGTGCATAACTTCTTCTTTGTCAGATCCACCTGGGGCGCCGCCGAGTAAAGCAAACCCATTTGCCCCTCTCAGACAAAGGAAATTTGCAATGAGCAATCATGACCACAAACATGGAGCAAGCTGCGCTTGCGACGTCACGCCCGAACGCGTTGATATGGCGCGCCGGCGACTCTTGCAACAAGCCGCCGGTGCGGCCGCGGCAGGTACAACAATAGTGGCTGGCGGGCAGGCCCTTGCCGCGACCGGCGAAGCACGCGCCTACTATGCTGACCCGGAAAATCCAGGCCTTCCCCAAATCGACATGACCATCGAGCCGGGGCGTACTGCGCTTGTGGTGACCGACCCCCAGATTGATTTTTTGTCAGAGGACGGTGTGACGTGGGGCGTCGTTGGCGAAAGCGTGACCGAACAGGACACGGTCGACAATATCGAACGGCTTTTCATTGCCGCCAAGGCTGCGGGGATGCCGGTCTTCATCTCGCCCCACTATTACTACCCACATGACCACAAGTGGGAGTTCGAGGGCACTCTGGAAGCGACGATGCACAGCATCGGCATGTTTGACCGCCTGGGACCGCTCAATTTGGACAACTTCGAGGGCTCAGGTGCCGACTGGATGCCGCAATACAAGAAGTACATCGAGGATGGCGAAACCATCATTTGCTCGCCACACAAGGTTTACAGCCCTGCTCAGAATGACCTGAACCTGCAATTGCGTAAACGCAAGATCGACAAGGTGATCCTCGCGGGGATGTCGGCGAACCTGTGTACGCAGGCGCATCTCTACGAGCTGCTGGAGCTGGGCTACGAAGTCGCTGTCGTTCGCGATGCCACAGCCGGGGCCAAGGTGCCTGAAGGTGACGGGTATCTCGCCGCCATCATCAACTTCCGCATGGTCGCCAACGGCGTCTGGTGGACCGACGACGCGGTTGAGCGCATTGGCCAATCGGCCTGACCCAAATCGATCTTCAAATTTGATCCTAGCATCCTGAAAGGACATATCATGACACGCATCTTTACATTTCCCGCGCTTACAACAGCGTTGACTCTCGCCCTGGCGGCGGCGGCATTGGCTGACGATGAATACAACGTTTCGAACAGTCTTACCTTGACTGGGCAGCCCCTCGGCATGCATGGCGTCGATCCTGTATCGATGTTTGAAGCCGAAATACCCGAAATGGGCAACGCCACTTTTACATCGGCCCATGATGGAGTGGACTACTATTTTGCGTCGCAGGCAGCGAAAGCCACATTCGAGGCGGATCCGACGGCACATCTGCCTCAATTCGGCGGGTTCTGCGCCTTTGGCGTCTATGTAGGCAAGAAGCTTGATGGCGATGTTCGGTATGCCGATATCGTGGACGACAAGCTCTATCTCTTTGTGAATGAGGAAATCTTCAAGAAGTACCTTGAGGACAAAGAGACCGTGATCCAAGGCGCCCATGCCAAGTGGGCAGACATCCACCACACGCCTGTCGGCAGCCTTTGATCGAGGAATTTGGTGGCTTTTGCCGGTCGGAGCCACCGCTGCCTCTCCCCTCCCCAAAAGGCCGGCATTTCTCCAAGACACCCTGTCCGCAATGACAATTCTCGTGTGTCGAAAACTCTTCCCAAAGGAAACCAGACATGACTGATTTTGAGACATATACAATCGCCTCAGCCCCTGATGCCGCGAAACCAATTCTGGAAGCATCGCTGAAAGGATATGGTTTTGTACCCAACCTTTATGCGGCCATGGCCGAAGCGCCCGCAATTTTGGAAGGCTATACGACACTTTCCAGCATCTTTGGAAAGACCAGCCTGTCAGAGACTGAGCGCCAGATCATCCTTATGACTAACAACCGGTTGAACGGGTGCAAGTACTGCATGGCCGCCCATACCACTCTTTCACAGATGGCCGGTGTCCCCGAAGACGTGATCGCAGCGTTACGCGATGGCAGCCCTATCGCCGACCCCAAATTGGAAGCGCTGCGCAAATTCGCCATCGTGATCAACGAAAGCCGAGGCTGGCCCAGCGACGCACAGGTCGAGGCGTTTCTGACGGCTGGTTACACACGCCGATCTATGCTGGAAGTCATCCTCGGCACAGCGTTGAAAACCCTGTCGAACTATACGAACCATGTGGCGGAAACCGCGTTGGATGATGCCTTTGTGCCAAATGCATGGATCGCCTCGGTCGCGGCAGTGGCTGAATAGCGGACCAAACCAGACATTCTCCAATCGAGGCGAATGTCTGGTTCAGTTTTTGCGTTGAGTATACGCTATTCGATCAGTCGTGCTGCGACGTATCCCACCAATGCGCATCCATGAACTGCGGGATCGCCTGCGTTTTACCGCTCAGTTTCCCGACGGTGCCTTCAGTCAACTCAAGCGCCATCCATGCCTCGGGTGCCGTCAACAGATCGGGGTAAGGCGTATGCTTGTCGGTTGGGACAAACCCGTAGCGGGGATAGAAGGTCGGGACACCCAACACGAACACGGCGTCAGCCCCGATAGACTTTAGGTGCCCGATGCTGGTCTCCATCAATTCTTTCCCGACACCTGTACCCTGATGGTGTGGTGACACGCCGCACGGGGCCAGAAGGTAGCATTTGGTGTCGCGGTGGTCCGTAAAGACAAATGGCGTGAACAGCACGTTGCCCGCTAGTTTCCCCTCTCGTTCAACACTGATCGAGATTGTGTCTGGATTGTCGAGAAAGGCTTTGGCAAGCTGTGCAATCGCCTCTCCCTCAGCTTCTCCATCCGCTTGACCAAAGGCCTGTCGGTGGATGCCCAGAATGGCGTTGATGTCTGTTTGTTTCATAGTGTTCTCCTATCGTTGATTCATTTGGGCTCGTACGGATTTGATCCCCAGCGCAGACGCGCGATAGGGGGCACCGTTTTTCGAGCGGATCAGGCGCTTTTTAAGAAGGCGCTGAAAGATATTGAGGGTGCAGTCAGACAACACATGACCGCTGCGCGTATAGCAGGTGACATCATGTACTTTGCCGTTCGGCTGGCGTTCAAATTGGATGGACCCGCCAAGGGCGAGTTCATGCAAAACACGTTGCTCGTGCTTTGAGATGTTCATTGGGATGTCTCGATTTTACGAAAGTACAGAAACAGGGCACTCAGCGTTGCGCTTGAGTGTGCCTATCAATGTTGGTGTTCCTGAATTTGCTTCGCCAGGAACGGGCGTTAGGCCCGGGACTCTTTCATAAAATCTCCATAATGCGAGGCGCTACGCCTCAGACGAGACGGTCAAATAGGCATTCAAACGAGTCGCGTCAATATGGACGGCGGCCTTTTTTGGGGAGGCGGCGTGTTTCAATGCAGTCTTTCGCCGCGACACGCGTTTGTGGGAGGAATGGGCTCGTTCCAGTCGTTCGCTGTGCGGTGTGTGATTGACTGCATTGTGTAGAAAGCGGTAATTTGACCGCCGTTCGGTCCATCGCAAAGTCATTTCACAGTATCACATTAAACTGATCCGCAATTTGCACCCCTAGTCTCATCTGCTCTTCAGGTTCCGTGTTACAATACTCATACTGGCGTGGGACACACAACTTCGATCAGAGATGGCCCGTCGCTGGAGAGACCGGCAGAGAGCGCCTTCGCAAAGCTGTCCATGTCATCTGCGCGTGTCCCCGGAACACCATGGCCCTTCGCCAGAGATACCCAGTCCAGTGTCGGGTTATCCACGTCAAACATAGCTTGAGCATTCTGGCCATAGCTCGCCACACCGACATTTGTGAGTTCATCGCGCAGGATTTGATAACCGCGGTTCGCAAACACAACGATTGTCACGTCCAGATTTTCGCGGGCCATGGTCCACAATGATTGAAGAGTATACATGGCGGACCCGTCGCCGGTTAGTGCGATGACTTTTCGGTCGGGGCAGGCGATAGCCGCACCCGTCGCACAAGGCAAACACAACCCAATCGCGCCGCCGGTGCCTGCGAGTAGGTCATGCGGTCGAGCGGTGGCTGTCGGTGGAATGACGTGAAACCCGGACGTCACGGACTCATTACAGATGGTCGCGTTTTCCGGGATCAGTGCTGCCAACGCCAAACCAACTTTTTCGAGGGTCAACTGCCCGCTGGGAATGTCCGGCAGATCGAGCGGATGGGTTTTTGCCACCGTTTTGCTTGTGACCCCGACCGCGTCGGCGAGCGCTTGCAGCGTCCACTCGATATCATCTGTGGGCGTACACAAGTCGGTAATGGGGCAATACGGAGGTTCGGGTACGCTTGGTTTCCCGGGATAAGCAAAAAAGGCGACTGGCCTGTCTGTGCCAAGCAGAGTGATCGAAGACGTTGCTTCAAGCTGAGCGATCTTGGGCGATATCGGATAGGCCAGTTGGTCTAGCTTTGCTGTTCCTGCGCCTTTGGAAATGCGCGGTATCAGAGTATCGGCCAACAACCGGCACCCCGTCGCGGCAGCAATTTGTCCCGCTAGTTCACGCTGTGGTCCAAACAGGGCTGATCCGCCAATCATCAGCGCGGCGTTCGGCGTTACAAGACGGGCTGCCGCGGCCTCTATCTCGCCTATTGACGGTCGATGGAGTCTTTCTCTGTTGTCCAAACGGTTTGCCGCTGCGTTCGCTTCGTTCCAAGCTGTGTCGGCAGGCAGGACAAGGGTCGCGATCTGGCCGTTTTGCGCGCGGGCTGCTTGAACCCCTGCCGCTCCATCCGTAGCTACGTCGGTGGCATTAGACGATACTCGCGTCCACTGACTGACCGCTTGGCTGATACCGAGGATGTCTCCCTTCAAAGGGCTTTCGTAGCGCAGATGTTGCGTTGCATGATCGCCCACGATGTTAACGATCCCGGACCCTGCTTTTCTGGCATTGTGCAGATTAGCAAATGCGTTGCCAAAGCCTGGTGCAAGATGCAGCAGCGTGCCCGCAACATCACGTTTCATGCGAAAATATCCGTCCGCCGCCCCTGTCGTTCCTCCTTCGAACAGGCAAAGAACGCAATTCATCTCCGGGTGTTCATCCAAGGCAGCGACAAAGTGCATTTCAGAGGTGCCGGGATTTGCGAAGACTGTATCCACGCCATTGTTCAAAAGGGTTTTTACGAGTGATTGAGCGCCGTTCATTTTAACCCTAGCCTGATTTCAAGCGATCATTTGATGACAATGCTCGCACGAAAAGACCTTCTTTCTGAACATATTTTCCTCTCGACACTACACTTTACGACGCATGGCACCGCAACTGCTCGCGACGTGGAGCAGTCACCGGACTTAAGACCGTGCCTTTTGGCGGGGCCAAAACTTAGAGCGAAAGCAGTCAAACACTTGGTGAGATAGACACCGCGCGAGCACGCCCGCTTTGGGCTCTCCCGGCACATTCGCCGCGAGATCCATGAACGACGGCTTCGGGAAGGAGCGCCTTTCGCGGCGTGGCGCACGAACTGGCAAGATGCGGCCAAAGCAGACTTTCAGTCGAATAAATTGAAAGTCTGCTTCTCGGTCGCGGCACATGCTTTAACTGAGGTGATGCACTTCTTGCATGCCGTAGACCGGCGTTGGTACACCCTCCATTCGGGCCTTTATTTGCAGCGACAGGAATTGTGAATAATGTCGGGACTGATGCAGGTTACCACCATGCATCCAGAGGTTTGGAAGCTGTGTCGGCTTCCACATATTGCGTTGCTCGCCTTCCCAAGGCCCCGGGTCCTTGGTTGTGTCAGAGCCCAGACCCCAACACTTCCCAAGCCGATCCGCCATGTCCTGACCCATCAGGTCAGCAACCCAGCCGTTCATCGAATTATACCCGGTCGCATAGACCACCAGATCAGCATCCAGATGCGTTCCGTCATCAAGGATAACTCCGGTTTCATCAAGCGCAGTGACCTGACCGCGTTTCAGCTTGATCTCACCATCAATGATCAACTGGCTGGCCCCAATGTCGATGTAATAGCCTGATCCGCGGCGCAGGTATTTCATGAACAGCCCGCTGTCGTCGTCGCCCCAATCCAGCCAGAACCCGGCCTTTTCCAACCCATCATAGAACTCTTTGTCCTGTTCTTTCATCGCGGCATAGGCCGGAATCTGGAATTCGTGCAGAATGCGATAGGGCAGCGATGCAAAAATCAGATCGGCCTTTTCGGTTGTCATACCAGAACGCACCGCACGTTCAGAATAGAGATCGCCCAGTCCGATTTCCATGAGGGTGTCCGAGCGGACGATATGTGTTGATGACCGCTGCACCATTGTTACATCGGCATCGTTTTCCCAAAGCGCCGCGCAGATGTCGTGGGCCGAGTTGTTGGACCCCACCACAACGACCTTCTTACCGGCCCATTTGTCGGGACCTTCATGTTCCGAGGAATGCACCTGCTCGCCTTTGAAAACATCCATACCCGGAAAATCAGGCATGCGTTTCTTGCCGGACATCCCGGTCGCCATGATCAAATGCTTGGGCCGCAGTACAACCTCTTCGCCGTCCCGGTCCACCGTGATGGTCCACTCGCCCTTGTCTTCATCAAACGTGGCGGATTTGGCCGTCGTTCGCGTCCAATAGTTCAGCTCCATCACCTTGGTGTACATCTCAAGCCAGTCACCGATCTTGTCCTTGGGCGAGAAGACGGGCCAGTTTTCCGGGAACTTGATGTAAGGCAGATGGTCATACCAGACCGGATCATGCAGGCAGAGGGATTTGTAGCGATTGCGCCAACTGTCGCCAGGCCGGTCATTCCGTTCAACGATGATTGTCGGAACGCCGAGCTGTCGCAGCCGCGCGCCCATGGCGATCCCACCCTGACCACCGCCGATGATGACGCAGTAGGGCTGTGTTTTGTAACCCAGTTCAGCCTCTTCTTGGGCCCGTTCTTCCGCCCATGTGGTCCTGTGTTTACCCGCACCATGCTTGGCCCCAAGTGGGCGGTTGAACCCTTTGGGCTCTTCATGACCTTTCAGCTCGACCATCGTGGTCAGCAAGGTCCATATCTTGCCATCCTTGAGGCGGATTAACCCAAAGCCGCGTGCCACTTCGGTTTCGAACTTGATCCATGCGGTGGTTATTCCGCCATCTTCAGTGGGCACTTCACTTTCAGCTATTTTCCAACCGCTCGGCTTTGTTGTGGCCAACTGGTGCGCGAGCATATCTGCCACCTGCGCCTTGCCTTCGACCGTTTTGATATTCCAGGTAAAGCTGACCAGATCGCGCCAATAGCAATCGTCCTGGAACATATCGCAGGCGGCATCGATATCGCCTTGGGATAAAGCCGCACCGAAGTCATCCAGGAACCCCTGCACCTGATCCGAGAGTGTTGTGTCGAGCATGTCATCCTCCCTATCTCCACGGAGCAAAAGGCTGACAAATCCGCGTCCCTTCGGGCAAGTCGATTTGGCGGCTCAACGCTTGACTTCGGCCAAAAAACCCAAGACTTGTTGCGCGCGCAACAAGGGCGCAACACGAAGGCATGTGCGTTTATGCAGGTGGAATAAGCCCGGCCTTTCGCACACGGCGCAGGATTGTCGACCGGTTCACGCCAAGGCGTCGCGCCACTTGAGACATATTCCAATCGCAAGCACGCAGCAGTGCTTCCAGATCATCTGAGTCCAGCTTTTGCGCAGGGGCGAGCGCCGGGGCTGGCAAATCCGTCAAGTCGATGATGTTGTCCTGACACAGGGCGACCGCGCTGTGCAGCAGATGTTCCAGTTCACGAATATTGCCGCTCCATAGTCGTGATTTCAGATCGGCGCGCGCGACTGTCGACAGGTGAATATCATGGCTTGCAAACCGTCGAAGCAGGCGATCAATTAGCCAATCCAGATCCGCTCGGTGGCGCAAAGGCGGCAGAGAAAATGTGGCCCCCGCAATCCGGTGCAGCAGATCTTCACGCAGACCGCCCTGCAATCCCGCCGGGGGCTGCCGACATGAGGCAATGATCCTCAGATCAGCCCGCCGCTCAAGCACTGCTAAAAGAGAGGCCTGTGCAGGCTCGCTCAGGTCTTCAACACCGCGCAGGTACAGCGTGCCGGGGTCGATGGTTTGGCAGAAATCGAATGTCTCGGTATCGCAGCAGATCACTGTGTGGAAATCCTGTCTCGCAGGATCGGCCATGTGGATCGCACGCGCCAGTTTGGTCTTGCCCGTGCCGCTTTCACCAGTCAGCAAAAGCGGCAGGCTGGTCGGTGCAAGACGTGCAGCATTGTTCAAAAGCTGCTGAAGGTCTGCATCCGGCCCAGCAAAACTGCCAAGGGCTCCGGGCAGAACCTGTTCTCGCTTGCGCAGGGCCGCTGTCATCTGCGACGTCTGTGGCGCAACGGCATGACCATAGAGCGCGCGCCCGTCCTTGAGGCGCAATACCCGGTCTTCTGAGGGCCTGCCGCGCATGAATTCGGGCATGTCATCAACACTGATTTCAAGCCAGTCCTGCAATTGCGACCCGATCAGGTGGCCCGAACCGTCCGGGTCCAGTGCGCGTCGGGCCCCCGAGGTCATACCAATGATCTTGCCGCTTCCGTCCACTGCAACCGCCGCTTCAGGATCGACCTCAAGAAATTCGGGGCTAGCTGAAAAGCGCAGGACCCAATCGCGCCTGGTCGATGCCATCAGGTTTGCCATCTCGACGCGACGGGCGGAATTCGTCACCAATGTCATGGCCAGATTCTGCGACGCCTTAGGCGAAGGGCCACGCAACAACGAAACATCCAGAACAGCCGCTAGACCACCTTTGGTATCGAAAATAGGCGCTGCCGTACAAGACAGCGGCGTATGCGTGATCGAAAAATGATCCCCCTGATGGATCGTCACCGGCTGACCTGTAACGATGCACGACCCTACCCCGTTCGTTCCTGCCAACTCTTCCGTCCACTTGAATCCCAGATGAAGACCGGCAGTTCTGAGTTCGTCCTCAAAGTTCCGGTCGCCAAAGAAATCGACGCAGACGCCATCCGCATCAGCAAGCAGCAGGACGTAGTTCTGCCCTGCAACCTGCGCAAACAAAGATTGCAGCCCCGAGCGCGCTGTTGTGATCAGACGTTCCGATTGCTCCAGATGTTCACGGAATTTGGTGTCAGGCAGGATATGCGCGGGTTCCTGCCGTGAGGGATCCATACCATAGGTTTCAACGCAGCGCTGCCAGCTGTCCGCGACAAGCCGGTCTCTCCCTGTATCGAACCCGCTTAAGACACGGTCAATCTCTTTTGTGTGCTGGCGATCCAACAGCTTCCCGCCCTACAAATCCTCTCTAAAATTAGCATGAGGATGGCTTCGCGCCTATGTTCAAATTTCGTCTGGCAAACGTATTGGCGCTTTGCTTCGTCAAGCTGACCTTCGTTGAACGCGCAGCATTGAGCCCTTTCGGACTCTCCTGGCACCTTCGCCGCGATCTGCGCCAAGGGCCGGTCTGATAAGGATCGACGTTCGCTGCACGCGGCATGAACTGATAAGACGCGGACAAACCTGCCCTTCGATGCTGCTCCATCAATTTCCGTTTTCGGTGTGCGGTAGCGTCGTCGATGCTGTATCCAGCTCGACACTCAAACTTGCGGCCAAATCGAAAAACTGTCGTCGCACGGTCTCGGCGTAAGGATTGGCCTTCTCAATCGCTTCGAATACTTCAGGCGCATCGTGTTGAACCATGGAAATCGCTTCAGATAACAAGTCAAAGCTTTTCGTTGTCATGCGCGTTGGCAGCGGTCCCATTCTCAGTAGCACTTTGGCAATGAGGTGCGTGAGTCCCTGGACAACTGCTGCTTCTTGGTCGTGATCTTCTGGTGTTGTCATGATGACGGTCAGTCCGAGCGCTTTGCGTAAAAACGCAGCCAGCCTTGTATGCCGGTTTCCCTGAATGGGGCAGACCGCGATCTTTAGACCCTCAATACCTGTCGCGGCACTTTGAGGACCAAACAAGGGGTGGGTTGCGACGATGTCTACATGGTTCGGCATCAGCCGCCGCATGATTTCTGCGGGAATTACTTTAACTGAGCCAACATCGACAATCAGCGCGCCGGGTTTACAAGCAACCGCGATCTCTCTGACAACCGGCTCGAAAGAGGACACTGGTGCCGCAATGAGGATCACATCAGCCTGCGATACTGAGTGCAAGGATGATAGACGCACGCCGAGTTTCTTTGCGATCTTGGCAAGGTCCGGCGACGGATCGTAGGCCGATATCTCGAAGTGCTGTCCGAGATGAAGTGCTGCAAGTTGTCCGAACGCACCAAACCCCACGATGCCTAGCGACGTATTTTGACTACTGCTGTTGTTGTTCATTTTGCGACCTTTGAATTTGCCGCCCGGCACAAGGTCGTTTGCATGTTGACCGCTGTCAGGGGCAGCGGAAAACCAATGATAAATTGCCCGCAGCTATCGAAGCTGAGGATAATAGTCCTGCGATGCGAAGAACGATTTCACCATGAGGTCAGCGATAAGGCACCCAAGAGCGCAGAGTCAACGATATTGCTGCCTATAGGCTATGATGCAGCACTCTTTAGGAATGGGCTCAATCCGAACATGTGTCGCTTTCTGAACGAATTGCCGCTTCGGATCGCGAGACTGCAAAGGCTGCATAATTGCGACTTATGTTAAATCTCGAACTCCCGGCTTTCTGCCACAAAACCGGTGCGCGTTTTCGACAGTTTCAGGAAAACGAATGTTTCTTCCGGTGATGTCTTGAAGGACGATGCCCGCAGTATCACTATTAGACTAAGCGTCCTAAAACTAAGTCTTGTTCATTGTTTTCACTCCCTGATTGGCTGCGTTCCAAGCCACAGCAGCTCACCGAAGCAAATCAAAAGTCCGCAAGCGAGCTTGATGCCGAACCGGTTGCGAAGGTCGGCACCAATATCGACCGGCCCGTCATCAATCTTTATCGACCCCATATCACCTCCGGGGATTGTCTGATTGTCACCGGGTATCAGGATTTCTTGTCTTCGCTGTCGATTTTGATGAAAGAATTGCCCGAACTGCGGGTTCTGGAAAACGACAGCGATATCCGGATACGGATATCGTTCGGGATCGACACAGCGAATACCAAAAGGCTGACCAACCCCACACCAGTCACCGAAGAAATGAAACTCTACTGGCTGGAGCGCTCCGGGCTTCAAGTGGAAGAGGACCACGATCTTATCGCGGTGCTAGCAAAACACGCCATCAAAACCGGGAAAATAGATTTGCGTGTCTTCGATCCGAAACTCGCAAAACGCAAGTTGGGGATATCTGGGGATCGGCGGCTACACTCAAAAATCGTCAGCTCGCCAAAAGGTGCCGTCGCCGGATCCGCAAACTTTTCCTACTCAGGGCTCTACAGAAACATCGAGTACGCCGATGACCTGGATGCGGGCACTCATGAACTTCAGGTCGAACGCACAGAAGCAGCTGAGCAGGCTTGGGATGTATCTGTCGATTGGAATACCGAAGCGCTGGAGATACTCGAAAAACTCATCAAACCGGTGACCGCTGAAGATGCGATAGCGCGAACTATCTCGGAGCAAAAGGGGTTTGAACCCTGGCTCACCGGTGATCGAAAAGAGATCACGGGTCATACCCTGTTTGGGTATCAACAGGACCTGACCTATGAGGCGTGTTCCATCGTCTATGACCATGGTATCGCTTTCGTAGAAGCGCCAACCGGCTCGGGCAAAACCGAGATCGGATGTCACTTGGGAGAAGCTTTGACGAAGACCTACTCAAAGGTCGTGCCCAGCTCTCCGGTGCATGGTGTCGCGCGCAATAATGCGGTGGTGATTGCACCCCCTAAGGTCATCCCAAGTTGGGAAAAATACTCAACTCCATCTCTGGACGCGAAGCCGAATACCAAGTTGGCAAAACAGAACCTGCGAGGCGCTGGGGATGACAAGGAACCCGGGCTCAGGCTCGAACAATATGGCATTCTGATCATTGATGAGAGCCATACTGTTACACCGGGCTTTGAGCAGGCATCTCAAATGGCATCCGCTATTGAGCTTGCCCCGCCGAGCTGGAATGTTTGCCTGTCCGCAACCCTACTTGGGAACCGCGATGTCGATTGGTTGACCCATATGCAGGAGAAACGCGCGTCCATTTTCATGACGCCGACTTTCATTCAGGCCATGGGCGAGTTGTTCGAGCGCGAAACCCAAGTTCCTAAGGATATCTTCAACCAGGATGCGCAACTGGCCGTCCTATCAGAGCCTGACACGACGCTGACGCAAGAGGCTCGCACCGAACTCGCTCAGCTCGTTGCGCCGTTTTTGACACGCAGACAAAGGCGATGCATTGGCGAAGACAAAGATCCGAGCAAGCACAGCTACCCGAGACTTGAAAACCACGGCCGCCCGAAGAAACTTAAGGCGACAAAACCTCAGCAAACGCGCCTGGATGAGATTGTGGCCCTCTGCAAAGAACTTGCACCAGGTGGTAGGGTGACCGCGGTCGAGAAAAGCCGCTTCGGGCATGTGAGCACGCAACAAAGCACGCAAGATCAACTCTATATCCGCAACCTATTGAACATCCTGCGTGTGAATGCCGCCCAAGCCCATTGGGAGATGTCGCACGGAGCCATTGGCAACTCCCTCCGCGACTTCGAACGCGGAGTAAAATCGAAGAAAAAGGTGCTCCAAGGCAAACAATCAAACATGTTCGCCGCACTAGGAATTGACGAGCCCGCACCCGCAAAGAAATGTGACGCGCTAATCCAGAAGCTTGGACTGAGCGTCTTAAAAGAACTCGACGAAAAGCGGTACGAGGCCTGCCTGAGAATTCAAAGTGAAAAAGACCGGGTTGTGTTTCTCGCGGAGCGAACAGACACGCTTGAGATTTTCGCAGAGGCACTGTCGCGCAAAGGTCACCATATCAACTATGTCGTGGGGAACCAAACCAAGGGTGAAGATCGCGCCGTGAAGGCAATCTTTGGTGAGGGACCGGACACCTTTGAACGCATCACACAAGGCAAGTCTGTAGAGTCTTATTTCCGGCCAGGAGGAAAAAACGCTCCAGATGGACCGGCGTCGGTCTTTCTGACTTACAAAATGGCGGAGGGCATCAACCTACAGTCATCAGATACGTTGGTGTTGCTTGGCCTGACCTCAAACTTGAAAGAGCTCATCCAAGGTCTGGGTCGGATCGACAGGATCGACAGCGAATTTGGGATCGTAAATTACCATCTGGTTGACGTACCCGTCGGGCAATTTGCGTCCGATGAAAAAATCGCCCAGCGCATAGAGAACTATAAAACTTTGGCTGGGGAGGCGCTAATCGACGCCGTCTTAGAAGAAAGCACCGAAGACGCAGAACTGATCCTCGATAGCGTTGTTGAATATCTGCGATCCCCGCGGCGGCTTCGCGACAATAACTTTCACGACGTGCTGGAACGCACCAAGCAAACAATCCCCGAAGACCGCTACAAACTCATCGACAAGGCTAAAATCCAAGGCACCTGGGGCGCCGAGTTGGCGCTCCTATCGGCCCGTGAGAAATTCACGGCGCTACATCTCAAAGGACTTAGCAAGAGCAATAGCTTCTTTCCGCCTCGCCTGCTGCTTCTTAAGGATACTGCGCCGGGCCTTATACTGGAACGCGACCAGCTAGCCTGCGTCCAATCGCTGGAGACTGCATACGAACGGACCAGAAGCCTTGGCATGGAGCACGCCCACATGTCACTGGAAGATCTCTCTGAAGCGCTAGAGACGATTTCAGAGCAAATTGGCAAGCTGACCGAGTGGGACTTGCGCCCCGCTCGCGTTGAGAGTCTCATGAAAGCTTGCGCCGAGTTCATGGGACGCAAAGGTGGTGTCGAACTCAGTGATCAAGAATTGTTTGGCCATATGTCACTGCCTGCCGTGGAAATGGTGTGCGAGGCGTGGAGCCGTGAGCTTGATCCCTTCTGGGAAAAAGCGAAACACGAAGTGCGTGACAGCTTCGCCTATGAGGGTCTTCCCAAGGGGTACATCGCGCTTCAAGTTATCCTGGAAAAGCTCGAAAGCGATCATCAGGCGTCCGCAGAGATCCATGAGAAGATGGTCCGGGTCATCGAGGAAGCTGAACAGGTTTCACGCGACCATGAACCTGCAATTGGACAGCGCATTTCAGTGGTGTTCTTTTCGGATGGTGCAGGCGAGCACTAGGCGGCCTCAGACAGCAGCGAAGCCAGGTCACTTAGTTTTACTAGGTGCCCTCGCATCGTCTTACCTTCAATTTGCGCGCCATGTGTCTCAATCCCTTTGCTCTCAAAATCGGACAGTAGCTTTCGGGATGTTGTACCTCTTGACCTCGCCAGTGTCGCGACGGGCATGTACTCGCTTTGAAAGATCGCAAGCTGCTGTGGTCTGACCAAGAAAGACTCGCTTGGGCCGTGCGGAACTTTGCGAGATCCGAGCAGGCCCAGCTTGCACCAATGTGTCACCGCCTGAGCCTTCCAACCCGTCAACTTTGCGACATCATTTGCGGTCCAGTCTTTTGACAACCGCTGCGTCCCAAGTTCGCGGTCGATGTCGGAAACTGAAAAATGAAACTCACCAAGTCGCATGTTTTCTTCCGCAACAACAGGTTTGATAACGCCTGTGGAGATTTTCTGAAGAACATGCATCAAAGCAGCTCGATCAGTTGTGCGCCTCAGGTTGAGCTGATTGAACGGAATAGTTTCTCCCGCTTGAACTTTAGTGCAGTTTCGAATGTTTGTTGTGAGCTCTTTTAGGCTTTCACCGTCAATGCAGCCATCAACAAGTGGAGGACGGTATTCAGCAGCAACCTCGTGGATCAATTCTGACGCGCGAAGCAGATCAAATTGCTTTCTTGTAACACCAAGGTAGTCTCTGGCCTGCAACCCATCCCAATACCGCTTCCTATCCAGATAGATGTTCGAAATTTCGAAGCGTGGAATCATCGTATGCCTGTGCCCATACCCGCTACGGGCTTGCTTTCCGGCAATTTGACCTGACTGAACCTCAGCCACCAAGCGCTGTGCAGAAATTCCCAGTTCCTTGGCTGCTTGTTTAGCCGAGACCCATTCCCGAGCTTGCAACGGCGTTAGCTTTCCCAGGTAGGTTCCCTTGAACTCGGTTGAAGCAGCACGCGACACTGCATCTCTGAAAGGCTGGTACGCATCATCTTCGAACTTCATAAGTCTTTGATACCAGCTTCCGAGCATGGACGGCACAGAGTTGGATTCTGAATTTCCTGCCAGTATCAACCCTCGAACGTGTTCTTCGAACCCATTTGGCCAATGGTCAAATACAGTTGCCAACGGCTCAATCAGTTCCAACGAATCTGCAACGCTTTTGGGTGTTTGTGTTTTCCCAGACTTGCCCGTGCGGTTCTGAGCGAAACCACTCGCTAGGAAATTAATAAAAGCGCCAATGTCTTTTGGGACCTGACGCCCTTCTGCAAGGTCAAGAAACCGCTTGCCAACCGTTGAATCTCCCGCAATCAAGGCGGAAATGATCACTTCGTGGTCCTTTGCTGCCACCCGTGGGAAATTGGAGTAGCTAAAGCCACATCTGCATTTATCAAAGCCGCCGGACGTCGGACGCAATGTGGTTTTGCAGACAGGGCAAACATCTTGAAGACGCGTTTTGTGATGGTGACAGGTTGTCACCAAGTAATGACGCCAAGTTTGTTGAAAGGGTAAGCCATCGGCAAGACATGAAGGGCAAATCGGATCGCTATGATGCCGCTCGAAACGCCAGTTTAAGCTGGGTGACTCAGGTTTGGCAGAAGGGGAGATAGCAACCAACAAACCTTTCTCTAAGCCCATCTCTTGCTCAAAGTGCTCGATGTTCTCGACTAGAATTCGCCCATACTTCCGCCGGAACCGTGTCAAAAATTCAGAGACATCTCTGTATCCATTTACATGGGCTAGACGACGCAAGTATCCGATAAGGCTCTCGCCTTTCAATGGTGGTACTGCAAACAAACCCGGCACCTCAAACACCTCGCATAATCGCAAGCTCATGCGACGTCATAGGCTCTACTTCGAGACCAGCATCTGCCATGACTCTGATGTATGACCTGATCAGCTCAGTATCCGATGGTGGTTCTTCTTGAAAAAACGACTGATACGGATCTCGCTCCAGGCCTGAATCCGTCGCTGCCCTGGCAATCGTTTTGGTGCTGTATTGTGAATTTTGGGCACCCAATGCCAGGGGCGCGCGCAGCACTTCCAACGCCACTGGCACACGTCCGCCGGAAACACCGTACAATCGCCGTACCATATCGTCTTGGTCAAACTCCAAAAGGATGCCGGACTCCTCAAGACAATAGAAGGCAGCAAAGATTGCATCGCAGAACGCGATACGATCAGCCTCAACGCTCCACCAATAGGGGTTCATTCGAATGGTGTTCAAACAGCGTCCCGCAAACTGCTCGTTGCTGTCCATAACCGCTTCGAACATTGGCAACCCAGCTAAAATCAGAGTGACTGAGGTTTCATCAACAATAGTCTTGAAGTGATCAGCGGCTTGTCGACGCGAGTGCCTAGTCAGAGTTTCGGCGCAATGGTTCACTTCGTCGATAATGATTGTTTGAATGCCGTGCTCAGCTACGAGCCGAAAGAGACGTTCTCGAATTTGGGCAGGTCGCTCTCGTTCTACGAAATCAAAGCCCATGCTTCGCAAGCAGGAACCGTAATAATCCCGCTCGGAAGGCCGTGGCGCAAGTCGGCCCAGAATGACATCTGATGATACCAGAATAGCACTTGGGCCGTGGCGGTCATTTTCAACTTGTGCCTTCAAGTCCTTTGTCAGTTCTGTCTTTCCACATCTCGTCGGCCCCAAGATTGGTATGATCCGTCCACCCTCGGTTGCTGCAATATTCAAAAGACGTTTTATCTCCGAGACAGCCCATTCGTGGCGGCTATGTCGGATGAATGCACCTTGCAGAGCTCTACTAGTTGTTTGGTCCAGCATCTTTTCTTTCGACCCTTGGCAAGTTCTTTGATCTCGTAACTGCGAGCTTGTTGTGACCAACCTCTGACCGTATTTGGTCAATTAGTTGTGGTTCTTTCAAACTTCTGTTCTGCATATCAGCGGCCCGCAACTTGTCGATTTCCGCAGAGCGGTTCCTTTGCAGTTTAGTTTTTTTGCCCTGCTTATACGTCCTGCGCGCTTGGATATCTTTGTGGATCTCCAAAGCCGTTTTGATTGGTCCGTTGTGTTTCGCCTTGGGTGACCGGCATTCTCTTAGCTCACGATAAGAAAGTGCTGCCAAGTCTTTTGCTTTGTTGGACGCGCGCACCAACTCGCCTGTATGCGGATCCACGACCAAAATTTCCCTAGCATCAAGTGGAGCATAGCGTATTTCAACACGCTGGCGCGGGCCTAGTCGTCGGTACAGCCTTGCCAAGTCTTCAGAGTTGTATTGCATACTCTCGAATTCGATACCGTAGTGCCACAGAGTTCGAGATTCGGATTGGATCATCAGCGCTGCGTGATGCTCGTCCAAAGACGGGGGTTCTGGCACTATGTGTTCATCTGCCAATCTGTCCCAAGCGGCGCTAGGTGTTTCACCCCGTTTAAAGATGTCTTGGACTTTTCTCCTCGGAGTTCTTCCATATTCGTCGTAGCGCCAGCGTTGCATTATTGAATTGAACACTCTTAGCGTCAGGCGGGCTTCATCCATTGCTTTTTTGGTTCGATCCCGGTCGGGATATGCCTTTGACTTAGTCGCACCCGGAAGCTGGCTGACTTTGCTTCGTACTGCCCCGAACAAGTTTTCGATAAACGGCTTTTCCTGGGGTTTTCGAGGTTGCGCCCAATGGCCATGGACACCAGCAACTTCGATAAAAGCATCGATGGGTTCGCCCACGTTCTCTGAACCCTGATCCATTACAACCACTTTCGGCAGTGCGGCGATTTTTTTCCTGTTTACAATTTCGTGCTGTTCGAAAAAGTCTTCCTCTGGGTAGCTAATCATCTCCTTTAGAGCTTTGGCCACATGTTCTGATGATGGATCTGGTAGGAAGACCTGAAATGCGACAATCCAACTAGTAGCACAGTCAATCGCTGCACAAATCCACGGCCGACCTATTACCTCCCCGCTATCATCAACCAGCATTATGTCAGCTTTTGTGCAGTCCAATTCTATTTGATCGTAAGGTGCTGTTATATCATAGTATTTTTGGGCAATTCGCATGTGTTGGCGCGCCTCGTTACTGCCCAGTTGCCACTTTAGAACGTCAAAATGAGGGATTGTGTGCACAATCGCTTCGACTGCCTTGCGTCCGCAGCACCCAGGTTTTATGCCATTCTCATGGCAAACCAACTGGTATTGATTATAAGCGTCGCTAGACAGACTTGTTAGATTTTGTCTGTCCGACGACGTATATTGCATTTCCAATAGATCGAGCACTATCTCGTGGAAAACGCTGTCAAACCTTGGCATACGATTTCCTGAATTGCTGTGCTTGGGCAAAAGCGCGTCCGGCCCGCCGCGCCGATACAATTTGACCCAATTCTGAACAGTCGATTGCCTCGGAAAACGGTTACCCTTGATTTTGAAGGTGGGTTCTTCGGCGAACTCGCGTTGAAGTATCGGTATGCGTTTTGCCCAATGAACGCCTTCCTCCCCAAGCTTTAGTGCATTTTCCACAATGCGTAGTCTGAGCTGAGCTTCACGTGCATCTTTAGCGGTTACATTACGAGGACGTTTGTCGAAGCCTTCTTCCTTCACTAGCCCATCGTGCACATGGTCTCGATATTCTTGTCCAGATATCTCAAAAGGATCAACTTGGGAGTTCGATATCTGATATGCATCCCGCCCAGCTATCGCTCCATCGACAGCATAGGTTTCTCCCCTATATTTGATGGTTCTCTGGTGCCGCCTTTTGACAATCTGCTTCAAAATTCGATTACCTCCAGATGTCTTTGGTCGCGGTTCGCAGTATTCAGGTTCGTGGATGGCCCAAGAGCTTCACATGAAAAATCGAACACCAGATAGCCATCAAGAATAAGGCGAA
Organism: Ruegeria lacuscaerulensis; assembly: GCF_013034745.1. Taxonomy (NCBI): domain Bacteria; kingdom Pseudomonadati; phylum Pseudomonadota; class Alphaproteobacteria; order Rhodobacterales; family Roseobacteraceae; genus Ruegeria; species Ruegeria lacuscaerulensis. The sequence continues at coordinate 285,936 of NZ_WQGP01000007.1, forward strand.
GAATCTTCGCTTGGGGGATGCCAATGTTCTCTCTTAGTTCTTTGAACGTCACACGTTGCTGTTTGAGACACGCTATTTTGCTTGCAAGTTTAGGGGCGGTCTCTTCGGCTTGTCCTTGCAATAGCAGCCAAGCATTTCGATCAATCGGCCCCTGCAATAAGGACTCAGTTACAATGACAAGCGAGATTCCGACTTCGGCAAGAAGTGAAGGATAGTCCAGGTACTCAGGTTTCTTATCTATGTGAGCGCTGTGCTTGGCGTCCAAGTAGAACAAACGGCCGTCGACAAGTGTGACTTCTAGGTCTGGTGTATAAAGCTTAGGCCTGTACCGACGCCCTTCATAAGCCTCTAGCGCCGCTTCTTTGTTTGCAAATGCTCTTCCGGTTCCCATGTCGATTGTGCAAGGCTGTGGCTTAAGCGAGACCACACGAGGGTCGACCTGCATGCAACGAACCAGTGCTGCTTCCATTTGGCTTTCGAGCTGAATGACGCCTGGGAACTTGACGCCAGACATTTTGCCAGCGCGTTTTTTCATTCCGCGCTTGTGAACGCGTCGGGCCGTCGGGGGTGCGTGTCGATCTATCCTCATACGGGCTCTATACATGCATCCATTCGCATTGGCAATGGGCTCGATGCGAATAAAATGATTGCGACCGATGATGACTGAAGACGAATTTCAAGATTTGGCCAAAACTGAAAACTGGATTGCCCTCGGAGCGTGGCTGAATCGCGTTGTCCAAGACAGCCAAGCCTGCGGGTACGCGTTTCCGGACGATGCACTCCAAAGCGTTGCCGCTATTAGAGGCACAAAGCCTGCAAGCCTTCGCAATCCGATGTCCGCGGCGAAATGGTTAGAACAGAACCGACCCGATCTTTTTGAATCAAAGCCCGACTGGCTGGCCATGATGCAAGTTATTTTGCTTTCAAGGATAGATCGGTATGACCCTAGGAAATCCAAAGAGATAGCTGATGCCGTTCTTTCAGGGGAGTTATCTCAGGCGGAAACTAAGTCTATTCTTGATGAAGTTCGATTGGCGGAGAAGCCTGCGGTCGTGATTGCTAGAGGTGGTTTTGGCGGCCAGCGAAGAGCCCGAGACTTCGAAGTAAACGCAAAAATGCTTTTCAAACAGAACACTAGTGACATCTTCAATGTGGAAAATTTGACTGTTCGAGAAGGCAGAACGTTCGAGCCTCTTGCCACAGACTTAATCGTATACAAAGGCTCGGAGCCTTTTGCGGCGATTGAGATCAAAGGCCCGAGGAATAGAATTGATCCTGGCTACTTGATTGACCAACTGGCAAGAGCAGCACTTCTTTTGAGAAAGGTTCCTCAAGTACTATACGTTGTTCCTGAGCAATCTGAGTACAAACTGGGTGAACTTGTAGCGATACGAGACAAACTCGAAATCGAAGGAATTAAATTTGGGACATTGCCGGAGAAAAGTCGGCTCGCACCAAAAGATCTAAAAGTTCTGGGATGATGCACTCTCTAATGTTGGGTGTTATGCCGTGCGCGAAGGTCTGCAATGCGCAGAAAGCTGACTTTGCAAAGTTGCCGTTCAACGTTTCGCTTGCCCGACCTGACCGTCCCAGATGGTCGGAGGCTCTTCTTGGAAGTGCGGCACTTTAGATTGTTGTCCTAATTGAGGCAAATTTAGGTACAGAGCATTTTTGGGCTACGTCAGCCAACGTAAACGCCAGGGAATATGGGCAATACGAAATCCAATTATCCAGATGACAATTGACGAACTATTGGTCGACTAATCTCATTGTCCGAGCAAAACCTACCATGCGAGCTTCAGCGCTGCTTTCGTTTGACCGAAATAATGCATCCAGAATGTTTTGGATGCCTTGCAGGCACATCCCGTGCCATTGCGTCCACGTTTCCCAGGTGCCGTAACGCTCCGTTGTTCAGCAACACGCCTCGCCCAGCATCATAACGGCGCTGTCCAAATCCGCTGGCAACGCATTCCCAGTCTTCCTTGGCCGCCGCGTTGCGGAATCTCGGTAGGTCGTGCGGGTCATGTCGTCCAGGTGTTGCTGCGACGTGATCGTGTTTCTTCGCATTGCTTTGGTGCGTTAGATGGTGGGTCACTTGTGTTGTGCCAGGTTGCTGGACAGTACCGGTTGTCGGCCTCGGCTTAGGGCGCATGATTGTCACGACGCCTTGTGGCTTCGGATGCCCTGGGACTGCCACGTGAGTTGCCGTCGGTTTTGGTGTCAACTGTGGAACCTGGCCAGGAACCGCCGTGGGAACCTGATTGGGGGTTGCGGTTGGGACAAGCGGTGGTGTCGCCGTAGTACCGCTGAGTTGCGGAACACGGCCGGGCACTGCGACCGGAATCTGGTTTGGTGTTGCAGTTGGGACGAGCGGTGGCACAGCAGTTTGTCCAGTGGGCTGAGGTGGGACCTGACCAGGAACTGCGACTGGTATTTGGTTTGGTGTTGCGGTGGGCACAAGTGGCGGCACCGCTGTTGGGCCGGTGGGTTGAGGCGGAACCTGGCCAGGGGTAGCGACCGGAACTTGATTGGGAGTTGCAGTCGGAACTTGCGACGGCACCGCGGTAGGACCGGCGACCAATGGTGGAACCTGATTGGGAACGGCTGTCGGAACCCGGTTTGGTGTCGCGTTTGGTGCCAAAGGCGGAGCTAGAGTTGGCGCTACTACCGGCGTGGGAACCTGACCAGGAACCGCTATCGGTGTCGCAATAGGAACCTGACCGGGAATTGCGTTCGGGACCGCGCCCGGCGCAAGGACTGGAACAGTAACGGACGTGGGCGTTTGCTGCGTTCCCTTAGGCGGCAACTGATTTGCCACCGGCTGAGTTGGGCCAGTAACTTGATTACCTGCCCCTTGCCCACCAGCCTGCCCGCACCCTTGGCTCGACTGGTGTGGGTTCCCTACACCTCGGCACCACCCGTAGTGATTTCCGCGGGCAAAGACCTGAGTAACGGCCAGTTCTGTAATTAGACAAGTTGCGGTAAGTACAGCAATTCGGTTCAGTTTCATAACATTCTCACCAACTTGTTGTCAGAGCAAGATACGCGCCAGGATCGCCAGAGTCGGTCAAAGGGCCGTCTCTCAAAGGGACACCGACATATCCGGACAGAAATAGATTTTTCTTAAACTCAATGTCCAAACCCAGACCTGTCGACGCCAGTGTAGCATTATCAACTTCGAAACTCGCAGGGTCATTGTTCGAGATGTAACCCACGTCGAAAAAGGCAAAGGGCGTTAAGCGATGTATGCTCTGGGAACTGGGGAAGTAGGAATGAGACACTTCGAAAATCGCGGAAATCCCGGAATCGCCATCCACTTCGTCAAAACGATATCCGCGCAAAGCATAACGATCACCAAGGAAGTACTCTTCGACCGAGGGCAGCCGGTCTGTTGTGTACTGCCCCCAGATCTCGGTTCGCCAAGCTGTGTTGGGAGACAAGCCCGTTAGCGGGCTTTCGTATCCGACGCCGCCTCGTAGATGCCAGAACGAAGAGTCCCCGTCGTCAAAATTCGCGTCTGTCGTGTCGTTGTCATTGTCACCAAAAGATAAGGTTAGCCCCGCTTCCAGAGCTTGTCCCTTTGGATAGTTTTGCCCGTAAAGATATGTAAGGCCAACGACACTCGCGTCACTGGATAGTGGAACGCCACCACTGACTGAGTCCGCTTTTGAAAGGCGATAGTCCAACAGAAGATACCCATAACGGGCCACATCGCGGATCACGGGGTAACCCATCGCGACTGTGAAGTTCTCGCCGTCAATATCTGTTCTCGCAAAGTCCCCCGAGAGGTCACGTTTTGCGTTTATGTTCCCGTAGAAGATCTCACCGTACAGACCATTGCTGTTCAGCGGCGTGCGATAGGTAAGAGCGCCCCATAAAGAGTGTTCATCGTCTTTGTCCCAATTGTAATTGCCTGATCCCTCAAATCGCAGCAAATCCCCGACGGTCAGCGTTGAATAAAACTCTTGTACGACATAGAAGCTGAGCGCTTCTCCAAGCTCACGCGGAGGGTTGTCGAGTGTCGCACTACCGGCTTGTTTGCGCAGTGGTTCTCCCAATACCCTCAGCCGAGCACCAGCCTGATCCGGGTAATCAAGTTCGGTCGACACGTCCAAATCGGGTATGTCCTCGGTTAGCATAACCGCCCGCTCAAATCGTTTGAGAGTTATTGGATATGCGGTGGTGAGGGGCTGAAAAATCTTCTCTAGTGTTTTGAACGTGCGAGTATCTACGCCTTCAATTTCGATGGTTTGAATGCGCCCTTCATCAACAACTATGCTCTGCCCATCGGGACCAGGCCACGCCTCAGCCAAGAAGTAGCCGTCTTCTCGGTAGATCTGAGTGATCGTTGATGCGACCTCCACCGCTGTAATGCGCCCTGATCGATCAAAGGCCAACTGACCGGCAAAAGTTAACAGCTCATCCGCATCATACACCGTTACGCCGCTGACCGAGTGCTGGGATGCGATGTCCCAGGTTTGGGCAATGCTACTTCTTGGAACTGATGCAGTGGCCACAAGAGTGCAAATGATCGCAAAAACAACTGATCTGAATACGCGCATTTTTGACAACCTTAAAGTGACTGAGCATGTTGAAGTCCAATGTTATTATGTGGTTCGCATGTGTGAACCTGACGCTACTCGAATGTATTGATGGGTGATGTTTTTAAGAAACACAGTGAACAGAACGCAGATTTACTTATTACGCCGCACATACGACGGCGCTGAATTACACAAACCGGCTTTTCAACAAGTTAGAGTAGAGAACTAGTAGGACAGTCCTCACAATTCCGGTTGCTCAAAAACATAAAGCCGCGATTTCTTGGCATCGTCTGTTAGGACATAGAGAAGCCCTTTGGTCTCATCGAGAGCGATTCCTTCGGGATGTTTAACTTCCTTTTGTTTGCCATCTTCTGTGAACGTCAAACTGATAGACTTTACGGACTTGGACTCTGGATTGTAGACGAAGATTTGACGGCCTTTGTCACTTACAATCCAAAGAGAACGTGAGGACGGGGACCATGCTAGGCCGCTCAAATCCAGTTCATCATCATCTACACGCTCGGAGATAAAACCTGCATCGCGGGCTAAAGGAATGATCTCAACAATTTCGTCTAGCGCTGGTGATACGACCATTAACAACCTTGGTTGTCCTTCAATGCCAATGAAGACCCGCCCCGATTCCGGGTCAACAGCGATACCTTCGGGTCCCTTGTTTAATGGGTTGCCAACGAGTAATTCAGCGGCGGCCGAGTAACCTTTAAGAGATGTGAGAGGTATTGTTGTCAATTGAATGGGTTCGGTTGGGTGAACGACTAGAATTGATCGGTCAGTTTCCTGAAGCACCAAAACAGACCCATCCTTTCGAGGTGCAACACCCTCCAAATCTGATCCTGCCAATGCTGGCAACTTGAAAGAGTTTCCTAATACCCCGTCGACTCTGAGTAGGTGCAGTTTAGGTTCGGCATCACTTACAGACCACAAGAAGCCTTCAGCGTTAGACATTGCCAAACCGGAAGGCTCTGAAAATCCCTCTGATTTGTCTGCCACCTTGAATTTATCGACCAGAACCAAACCAGCACTTTCGGCGTAGGCAAAATTGGTCCAAGGCAAGAAGGCTGCCGCAACCGAGCTGGCCGTAAAAGCGAGTCGTCTAAGTTTGCAGAAACACCGTGAAATTTCAGCTTTTGACGAAAACACTCTGTTTTCTGTCATTGGATTCTCTCGCGCTTGGACCACATCCCTGTATCAGCGTTCGTATCACAGTCCGGATACGATGTCCGAAGAATGCACTGTAATCTCTTTACCTGATCCCGCCTGTTGCGATTGAATTGAATAGGGCACGATGTGCCTTTGGTTAAGCGTAAGCCTTTGGCGTGAGCAGGGAGGAAGACAAGTTGAATACGACCCTCACATTTGTGACCGTGTTGTTGATGCTGCTGTTGCCAGGTGCTGCGGTGTCACAAGTCGACCCTGCGACGATGCTGGCCGGGGCTTCGGGGTCGGAAATCGTTATCGAACGCCGGTGGACGCAGTTTCGTGGCAAACAGGAACTGTATTTCTTTACTCTCGATGTGATCGTCACGATCATTCTGGCTGGCTTGATCGTATATCATCCGGTGAGACGTAAAGCCCGTAGAAGCGTCCGCGACATAGTTATGCCAAGGCTTTTCTTCCTGTATGCGCTTATCGGCATGGCGGTTGGTTTCCTGGTGGTTCAGCACGGGTCAATGATCGGTTTCGTTATCTTTGGTATCGGAGCGTTGCTCAGGTTCCGCTCCAATCTCGATGATCCGGTGGACACTGTCGAAATGATAATCGTGACTGTTCTTGGTCTTGCGGTCGGTTTGGGCTTGCCGCTGATGGCCACACTAGTGGCGGTTGTTTGTTGGTGTTTCATTTGGCTCGGAGGGCGAAACAAGGGTGTGGAAATTTCGCTCAAAGCTTCGGACGAAGAGCACTCATTGAAAGTCACCGGAGCCATTGAAGCCATGGCCACAGAGGCTGGCTGGAAGCTGGTCAGAAAACACCACGTCCCCGGAAAATCTCGGGTTTCATTGCTTTTCATCACCTCGGGTGGACTGACGGAAGCCCGGATCGAAGAGATGATAAATGATCTGGTCCCTGAAAAAGTCGAACTGAAACTCAACCTCTAGTCATTTCACAAGGTCTAAGCGTTTCAACACCGCATTCGGGGATCTGATCTCTTTCGGGAGCGACTTGAAGTTTACCGACCTTTCGAAGTCAGGGCCTCGATATACGGCTATCTCAAACTCTCCGTTCGGCTGGAACGTAACATGAGTGAAGCTGTGAGGTGATCTGGCGCTATCGCCAATAAGCCGCCGCGGACCACCTCCCAAACAAGCTTGAGAGACATAAGCCACACCGTCTTTCCAACCGGGGTAGAAGGCATGATGGTGGCCTGAAAGATGCAGAACAACACCGCTTTCCAGATAGATTTTTTCAAGTGTTGGGTCACCGATGATTTCGCGTTCGCGCTGGATCGCGAACGGCCAAAGTGGGAGGTGACTGAAAGTGACAATCGGGTCTCCGTCTGCACCCAATTCCTGTAACCGGTCCTGCTGGTCACCGGATAGGGGTCCTAGGGTCGTTGCATCCAAAGACGCAAACGTAATGCCCTGCATCTCAAATGCGTAGAAGAACGGGTAGTCATCTGAAACCAGGAAGTCGACGCCTGGTTTTCTCGGCGTCCATTCCTCTGCGTATATTTTCCTTTCACGCTCGAACCCTCGGTAGGCGGAGGCATCATGGTTTCCAGGTGTGACCGCAAATGGAATGCCGGCAGCCTCTAATGGATCTGATACGACCTCGTGAAACGCATTCCACATATCCCTGACCTGTTTGTCGGACAAGTTGGGAATGCGCTGTCCCGCAACCATATCTCCGGTCGAAATAACCAGATCTGGATCAAACTCGATTATGCGCTCAATCGCCTTGTCGACGCGGGCATCGTATCTTACCGAACCATAGCTTCCATTCAGATCCGATATGACGATGACATCCAATGCCGCCGCTTTGCAGGCGAGCAGAGCGGTCCAAATACACACCGCAATAAGAGCAGAACACCTACGGTACATAACAGTCCACAGCCTCTACCTCGGTGCCGTTTCTCAAAAAGAATGCGACAGGATCCAAGTCGAACATCAAATCGCCATTTGAGCAATTGCTCTGGAGAATGGACGTTGCCAGCGCAGTATTTTTGACAACTTGTGCAATCTGACTGTCTGACAAACCAAAGCTTTGCGATAGCCAGTCATAGACTGGGCCTTGGGATTGAAGGTCACTATTCAATGCAACCAAGCGCCGATACGTGCTTGGAGAGAAGTGGCGAATTTTCTCCAGCATTTGAGTAGATTTCGCGAAGTTGGCGTATTCGACACGCCCACCAGCATCGTTGTCGTTTAGATTGCTGCGACGGATCAATAATGCGTCGTCGGGAACGTCTCCATCGTTTGGCTCATGGTGCTTGGCTTTCTTATGCTTCAGCTTTCCGTCTTCGACCCAATACCAATAGGGTGTGAAGTCTATGTTTCCTACGCGGTCCTGCTGGCTAAAGATGAAATCGAGGAGTACAATCTCGGTAAGTTCTTGCATCCAAAATGCCATCTGTTGGTCGCTGACATCGGGACCGAGATCCTTGTTGATCATCCGGTCTCTTCGACCTTCTCCAACGCCCTCTACAATGGCCTCTGGCAAGGGTTTTGAAGAACGCAAAGCCAAGAAAGCAGGAGTTTCCTGAAAATCGCGGTTCTGACCTTTCCCCCAACCAGATTTACGGGTGCCGTTGATTTCCGAGCCGTATCGATGCCCAGGGCTATCAAGCAGCGCACCGTATATTTGCGTTCGATCTGCGGTGAACAGATCGTCGGTTGGCTGGTACGAGTTCGGGTCGGCATCCGCAGCCGCGAAGACCCGCCAGCCTTCGTGGTTCATGCGCCCACCATGAGAGCCGCCAGAAATCGCAAGGCCGGGCTCTGCGACCTCGGAAAAGTGCGCCTGGGCGTCCATGCTACGCCAAACGGCGACTGGAACTTTTACAGTCGTGTCGAAATATCTGGAGAAATGATAGTAAAGCAGCGACGAGGTGGAAAAGGTTCCACTGGTGCCCTTTTGGTTCATGGTGGATTTGAATTTGGCCACCCTGTCCTTGGCCAGATCTTTCGCCGCCTTCCCCTCTTTGCAAGCGTTTCTCTCGAACTCAGTACGGTTCCCTGTGTAGGGTCCTTCCGAAATATCGTACACGGCCATTCCTGGGCTGGTGCTCCAGGTTTTTGGGCAAATAGCAATTTCGGAGGCATAGAAATCGATCTCGCAATAGGCCGTTTCTTCCTCAAGATCGCTTTTCTTATACTCGCCCGTTGAAACTTTTTCGATCCGAATACAGCGTTCAGTAACGCCGTTGGGACTATCAAATGTCGTGGCTTCACCGAGAACATCGTCGTTCGCCCACAAGACAGTGGGTGCAATTAAAGCAAGTGACCCCAGAAGATTGAACTTCATTTGGATAGTCCTCCCAATATCATTTGGGGCAAATCGCTGCCTGTTGCTCGTTGGAGATCTTCAATTTTGGGTCGACACTGAAGTTGGAAAATTTTGAGTCAATCCACTGGTCGCACCCGCCTGAACAAGGGGCTCCGTTTCGGGCATCATTCCAATATTCCTTGGCCCTTTCTTCTGTCCAACCGCAAAACTGAACGAGCGCCATCGCCGACAATGCACCTGAGGAATGAACGCCCCACATGCAGTGCACCAGAACAGGGCCCTTTCCAGGGTTTTTAATCACCTCGTGTATGGACGCCATGACAGCATCGGGTCGAGAGGATCTGGCGCTCTGATAGTCAAAGGATCCGTTTCCGCAGCTGGTGCGACCGTATTCAGTGTTTTTGCCGAAGTCGGCGTAAAACCCGGTTGAAAACCCTTCGCCGCACAGAGTTTCGCGTTGACCTTCACTTAGGCCAGTTCGATCCTTGTCGCCGCCCTTGAAACCGGATCGATACAACACTCCGCTTAAGACTGGGCGAAAGAAAGCGACACCATCAATGCCTCCGTCACCACCCTTTGAAAGCATTTGACTGTTGCTTGGACCGCCATTTCGACTGGTCACGTCAGAATTCGCAGCGGTTGCGAGAACACCAATGAATATGAGGGACGCCAAAAACCGCATGCCAAATCCTTTCTATTCTTGAACCTTTAATGCTCAAACTCTTGCGACCTGATAGTCTCTCGGAAAGGCTAGTTCATGACAACCATATCAAGTGGGCAAATAGCTTTCCGCTGTGAAACTTTAGATGGGCCACACGAGATTGATGATAACGACGACTACGAAGTAGGCTAGAACAACTTTCCAGTTCCATTGGTGCTTGTTTTCTTCGTTGATCACGCCAGCCGATTTCAATGCCAGGTTAGTGATGATTAAGGCGACAACGATGACCGCCGCGTGTGCCAGGTCGAATTGCAAGTTTGGGCTCCTTCTCTTGGATTTGGGATTGATGGAAATTTGTCAGCAGTCACCTGATGGCAGCATAGCTACATCTGAGTACCTTCCCTCAGACGTCGTGATCTGAGCACATGCACCTGTATCCTTGTTAAACCAGTACGAGGTCAGCCCTTCGCTTCGGATGAGTTCAAATCCGAGACTTTGGATGCCCATTTCAGCTTGGCCCGCTCTTGCCCCTTCAAATGGCGAAAGATCGCTAGAGCTGCCCACAGTTGGTGCACTTGCATCCACCGATCCGCCACTCTCTTCGCATGCTGCAAGTGCAGAAATACATACCGCGCCGATCACCATTAGGACATTGGTTCTCATGTGTTTTTCCTGGCTGTTTTGGGAACGTGTTCAAGGGCTTCTGGTCGATCACCTATTCAATTCCGAAAATTACGTTGTAGCCGACGGAAGAGTTGCTGCGATTGATAACCTCCACAACATGATCACCAGATTGCCAAAGCTGCCCTCGATACTCCTTGTCCGCCGACATTAATCCCAACAGTTCAGAACCATCGGGGTTACGAATAACGTAGTCTAAGGAGCCATTTCGCGGAGCAACGCGGACGTAAAGAAACTGTTCGTTTTTTGCCCCGAGAACATATTGCTGTGACGCTCCTGGCGCGAGTTCACCAACGAGTTCGGCGCCGGTGGAACCAGCATCGAATTTGACACGTTGGCTACCAGTAGACCCGGCGGCGCCTGCCATGGCTCCACCGCCATCATCCATCGCTTCGACAACCGACATCTCGCCGATGCTACCATCCTTGTACGCGATGCAGCGCCAAAGTGTTCCGCCTGCATCTCGTAGCATGACGAGCGTACCAGCTTCCGAGAACTGAGAGCTTTCAATCGTTCCGGATTGACCGTCTGGTCCACCAACCTGCCGCAAATGGTCGATACACGCGTCGTCGGCTTCTGATATTGCAAAAGCAGCTGTGCCCGCGATTGCGAACATGGGTGTGAGGAGCTTGAGTAAAACGAGTTTCATCAGATGGTTCCCTGTTGGCTTGTCCTTACTGTTTTGTTCCGTGCAAAGCGAAACCTCACTTCGCGTCTCTTAACTTTGACAGAAATTCATCGCATGCCTGTGCGCTGCCGACGATCTCGCCCGTCGTTTCAATTCCTTGCAGTGACGCCATTTCGGAATTTACGCGGTTGAGGATCTGGTCCGCTTGCTCGGCGGTGATCAGGTTCTCGGCTTGTGCTCCTTTCAATGTTGTGCAGACACCGGCGGACAAGCCTGTCGCAACGCCAACACCCACCGCGGCCCCGCCACCCAAGGTCATAGCCCCAACCACGCCGAGGACGAGCCCGATCACAACACCCAAGATCACTTTTCCCATGTTTTCCTCCCTATTGGTGAGAAAGAGTTCAGTCTTCACTATTGGCGCAAACTGCGTGCCCATCTACAAATCAAGACCAGCGCTAACAGGTTGAGCACAGGCGCAGTCGCCGCGAACCACGGCTTGGCGGACTCCGAAATTAAGTCCGCTACAAGTATCCAAGGCAATCCCAACGGTAGCAGGAACACTCCGGACAAAGGGTCTCGTTCCTGTCCCAACCAGCCAAATGTGCCCGTCAAAAATGCAACCATCGCCAACAGGTACAGGACCGCGAATACGATGATGGTGGTTCTACAAAGCATGTCGAGCCTCAGCAGATCAAGCTAGTGCTGCGCAGCCGTTTTCAGCTACGCAGCAGACAGGTCACAATGCGCCTTCGTCGCCCAGGAACTCGATACCAGCTGTCGTGCCATCACTGTAAGCAATGCAATTCCAAGGAGCACGATCCTCGCCAACGCCTACAGTGACCTGTGTTCCTGCCTCGCTAAACGCGGATGAGAGCACCACGACTTGCGAATTGTTCGTTGTGCTGGCTACGTCTCGCAAACACGCCTGCTGAGCCGGCGTGAGTTCGGCGGACGCGTTTGATGTACTCGTCTCGTCGCAGGCTGCAAGCAATGCGAAACAAGTTGCGCCTGCAATCATCACCATCTTGTTGGACATTTTCTTCTCCCTCTTGTTCCCATGAAATTATTGAAATTGGATGCGCTTGTTAGAATCTCTGGCGACTGGACAGCCAATAAAACATGCCTTGATCCTGTGACTACCTTGCCCAAAACCCGCAGCTTGCTGGCTTGGTCAGCGGATCGATACTTTGTTGATTGCCAAGACGGCCAACAACGCATGATGGCCAAATGACGTCACAGGCAAAAGCTAGAGCGAGCTTTGGAGAGAGTGATCTCTTGTTGAAATTGAGCATCGCGTCCTCCTAAGCACGATCACTTTAGAAAGTCTTCCAACCGCCAGCACTCACTCTAGCGGCTGGAAGGGCCCGGCATCGCGAGCAACAACGACAACAACGGAGGTAAAATGAAAGTTGTGTCGAATTCGCATGTTTGAATCTATTTTTTAATAAATCAACATTTTTTCCGCGCGTAAACTTCTTTACGCTCTCGTACGATAGGCCTTCGTCTTCAAATAAAAAAGGTTCGTGGGCGCATCCTTAGAGGCGCGTGAGTAATTCTGAGCGGCGAAGCGTTTTCGGCGCAATGAAAGTCAAAAAGGGAGTGAAAAATGGGATTTGGTGAATCCGTTAAAACGTGTTTTTCGAAATACTTCCAGTTTTCCGGTCGGGCTTTACGCTCAGAATACTGGTGGTTCTTCTTGTTTGTGGTTCTCGTGAGTGCCGCTTTAGCAATGTTGGATTCGATCCTTTTTGGAACCAACCCCGACACGGGCCAAGGCTCTCAGGTTCTGTCCTCAGTTTTCCAACTGGCCGTCATAATACCAATGCTCGCCGTCGGTTGGAGAAGGCTGCACGATACAGGGCGACCTGGCTGGTACTTGCTGTTGCCGATGGCACTCAGCATTACAACGCTTTTTGTTTTGCTGGGTGGGGTGGCGTTCTTTTCGGTATTGGAGCAAGGGACCGAAAATCCCGATGCATTGCGAGGACCTGCGGCAGTTTTGGGTGTGACCGGTATCGTTGTTGTCTCAATCCTTCAGTTCGTTCTGTCCATTCTGATGATCTGGTGGCTGACACGACCTTCCCAAGAAGGCGCAAACGAATACGGCGAATCTGTTTCCTGACCTTGTTTTCCGGGAAACAAGCCGGGAACCCTGCTGGGTGAAAGTCCGAACCGCAACACCATGGAGAGTGAAAATGAGTTTCAAAACGATTTCCATTGGAGCGTTGATGATGGCAATGGCGACCACTGCATCGGCGGAGTGGTCGTTCAGTTCCGGGCCTAATCCCAATGCATTTATTCAAACCGGAAACATGACGCTGGAACTTCAGTGTGACCGTATCCGCTTTGCTCCGGCTGGATACGAGGACAGCCAGGACATTGTGCAGAAGCAAGGGCTTTCCATTCGGTTTTTTAAGAGCGGCACCACCGAAGTTGGGGCTTTTCAGGTTGGCGCAGAAAACGCTGCTTTGCAGATCGTCGACAACTATCCCGTCGAGGCCAGTTTCAACAGTCAGCAGGATTATGATTTTGTACTGGACCAGCTTGCAGCAAATGCATCGGTTAATCTGTCCATGATTGATCAAGACGTCAGCTATGGAATCTTTGACTTGAAGGGTTCCAGCGCGGCAATTCGATCCCTTCGTTCTGCGTGCAACTCGAATGTTAGCCAGGAGGCCTCCTACGAAGCACCCGAAGGCATCGTCTATTGTGGTGGCGGAGCGATAAAACGCGTGATCGAACCCGTAATTTTGGACAACCCGGACGGAGAGTGGGACGCGCGAGTAACGGTTAACGGCGAGACGATCAGAGCCATGACGGCCTACAGTTACTTCGGAAACTCTGAGCCGCCGGCCGGATTTGTCGTTGCCCTGCTTGGGGAAGACAGGTCCGAGTTTTTGATTTTTAGCGAAGGCTCGGCAAACTGGCTGGAGTACGGGGACTATAGGTATGATCAATGTAACTGACGCCACCCTCCAACCTGCTTCCCCAAAAGTGCGCCTGTTGAAAGGGCTGGCATCAGGGATTGTGCTGGTTTCGGGCCTATTTTGGACCTCACCAGCTGTCGCTGCTGATGTTTCACAACTTCCGCCCGGTTTTCAGGCGAAGGTTGATCTGGCGGCACAGGCTTGCGCGGAGTTCAACGACGGTCAGTTTGATTTAGATTGGGGTGCGGTCGAGAGAGTGGATCTCGACGGGGATCTACAACGCGACTGGGTTCTGAACGAATCTGGTTTCGCGTGCTCGAGCGCCGCATCTCTTTTTTGCGGAACTGGCGGATGCATGTCGCACTTCTTGATTGAAGAGGAGGTTCACTCCTTGCTTAACCGAGGCTGGACGGTCGTTGACTTCGGGCGTCATCGCATTGTCCTTGCGGATGTCCACGGAAGCAATTGTGACGGAATAAACCCGACGCCTTGCGCATCAGCCAGTGTTTGGGATGCGGAAGCTAAGACGTGGCGTTCATCGGCTGGTGATTGGCAGTAAACTGCAATTAGGCACTGCAGATAAGCCTGAGAGCCTGTTTGTTCGATGAGTTCTCTGCAGCATGCAAACTTATGGGCAAATCGTACAAAGCTATGCGCAAATACCGCGTAAAGGTTTACGCAAAGTTCCAAGATTTTCTTTAGTCAAACCAACGTCGGCAATGCAGCGTTATGCGCAGACCTACAGGAAATCGCCGGAGGCATTTTCGCCATCGGCATTCCCGCTTCCGTCAGTCGAACCCGCCCGGTTTATGCCCGAAGAAGACCTTGGTGACATCCTCGATGATGTTCCACGTCACGCGGCTGCCGTCCCGGACGAAATAGCTATCTCCTACATCCAGATCGGTGGTGTGTCCTGTACTGTGGTCGATTATTTGGCAACGGCCAGACAGGATAGTCATCAGCTCATCCCCCTGTTCGGTGCATTCAAACGCGCCTTTGGTGCAGCGCCAGATGCCGGTGCGTGTTGCATGTCCGGGGCCGCCGTCGTCCATCCGGCCAGAGGCTTTGGGCTGACCTTCCAATATCTTGTAGTCGCTGCTGGGGTTGTCGAAAGGCCAGACCTCCAAGGGGCCGATTTCATCCAGCGTCGTGTATTTCCGCATAGTCGCTCTTTCATCTCTGTTTTGCGGGGCAGGTTAGCCGCCATGCTGCCGCAGGAAAGGGCCAATCTCCTGAAAAAACTCGTCAAAGCCCGCGTGCCCTCGGATCATGCAGTGATTGGCGCCCGGAAGTTCGACGAATTCGGCGGTTGGAACTTCACGCGCGGTTTCGCGGCCTTCGCTGATCGGGGCAGCCATGTCATCTCTGACATGCAACACCAATGTCGGCACGTTTAGCCGTTGTGCATCCGCGCGGGCATCCACATAAGCGTTCATCTCCATGATCCGCAGCGCCGTTTCGGGGCTGGCCGAGATACGCTGCATCTCATCAAAGCTTGCACCTTCTTCCGGAGTGGCGTCTGGCATATAAGATGAGGTGAAGAAATGGCGATAGACCGGATTGGGTGAGCCCCACCCGGCGGATACCATCGCGCGGGAGGCCTGATAGAATTGTTCGGCTTCGGCGTCGCCCCGCATCATGCGACCCCGGACATAGCCGCCCAGTAGGATCAGAAACTTGACGCGATCGGGGTATGTGGCCGCAAACCGGATCGAAAAGGCCGAGCCCTGGCTGATCCCGAACAGGCCGAATTGATCCAGCCCCGCTGCATCGGCGACGGCGATCATGTCGTCGATCATCCTATCCTCTGAAATATCACCCACATCCCAGTCCGAAAGCCCATTGCCGCGCTGATCGAACCGCACCAGATGGCAAAGCTTGGACATCTCGGACAGGAAATCGCCCCAGACGGGGCTGGTCCATTCATACTCGATATGGTTCAGCCAGTTCGGCGCTTTGAGCACGGGCGTCCCTTGTCCGGTCGAGGCCCAGGCCAGATTGACCCCGTCCGCCGATTTGCAGAACCTTACCCGCTGTTGCAGCGAGATATCGGGTGCCACGCGCCGGGGGGCGGCCTGCGGTGACCAGTGCCAGACCCGGATCGGTCGGCTGATATTCTTGACGCGCTGCCCGCCCATATCCCGAAACGGCGTATCGACACGATCCTGCACGGCCTGATGCACAATGTCTGAGACGCAAACTCCGCCAGGCTCTGCCAGCCCCTCCAGTCTTGCGGCGACGTTGACACCGTCGCCAAAGATGTCGCCCTCATCGAAAATCACATCACCCAGATTGATGCCGACGCGGAAGCGGATCCTCTGATCATCTTCAAGATCTGTTTCATTCAGGTTCATCGCTTTTTGGATGTTCACGGCGCAGCGCACTGCGTCCTGAACGGATTCGAAGGTGGCCAACATGCCATCGCCAGTGGTTTTCACAATGCTGCCGCGGCTGCGCTCGATTTCGGGGTCGATCAGTTCGCGTCGGTATTTCTTTTGCCGGGACAAAACGCCCAGTTCGTCCAGTTCCATCAGCCGGGAATACCCGACCATGTCAGCCGCCAGAATAGCCGAGAGCCGCTGTTCCATTCCCCCCTCCGTCTGCTGCACCTGTCTGGCGCTTAGGGGTCAGTATACGGGAAAGTGGCGGTCTTGTCGCAATAGCAAAGACATATCCTTGAATTTGCGGTTTCGCGGCGATGCGGAATGCGTAATCTTCGGGGCAAACCGAATGATTGCAGCCCATCGGATCAACGTCAGGATACGCACGGATCATGAAACTGGAATTCCACCACATCAACTATGTCTCGCAGGACGTGGAGCGCCTGCATCATTTCTACACGCACGTCCTCGGGCTGGACGACATCCCGATCGAGAACTTCCCCCGACCTGATGAGACCGAAGACAGCGGCTATAGCGGCAAGATCCGTTTTGCCACAGATGGTCATATGCAGATGCATCTGGCCGAGAAAGATCTTGGTGTGGCATTCAAACACAGTGAGTCCATCAATCCGGTTGAACGCGGGCATATTGCCTTCAGAACCGATGATATTGCGGCTTTCAAGAAATTGTTGGACGACAACGGCATCCCCTATTCCGACTATGGGACAGCCTTCGCCAAGGAATGGCACCAGGTGTTCTTTCAAGACCCAGAGGGCAACATCATCGAGGTTCATCAGGCGGTTTAGCAGTCGCTTGGGCAAAGCGGCGGCGGGTGGTGTCCAGATGCGCGGCCATCGCGGCCCGGGCCTTGCGCTTGTCCCGTCTTTCGATGCTGTCGATGATGGCAAGGTGATCGGCGGTGGCTGTCAGGTGATGGTCGAGCTGGTTTTCTAGCGGCCACAGGTAGTGGTGGTTAAAGATCATCGCAATCGCGTCCTGAAAGCCGACGATCAACCGGTTTCCCGCGTGATCATTCAGGAAGCGGTGAAACTTGGTGTCCAATGCCGGGAAATCCAACGTGGAAAGATCGGCGCTGGCGGTCACAGCCTGATGCTCTTGCCGCAACCGTGCCAGACCACCCCAGAACGGATGCTGCTCCGGCAGGCAGCACAGGTTTTCCACCGCGCGGCTTTCGAACATGACGCGAACCTCGTGCAGCTCCAACGCATATTGGCGGGTGACGCCCTCCAGCACCCAGCGCCTGTGGTGATCCTTGCGCACAAATCCAAACCGGCTGAGGCCGATCAGAAACTCGCGGATAGTTTGAACCGAGACATCCAACTGCCGCGCCAGTTGCCCTTCGTTCAGCCGCGTTCCGGGGCCCAGATCTTGATTGCGGATCATCTGCATGAACGCGGCTTCAAGCGCGTCGCGTGTGTCCATCGTTTGGGCGGCTGAAAAGTAATCGGCCTGTTCTGGCAGGCGCTGCACGTCATAGCCCCGTCCTTGTCGGGCAAGCAAACCCCTTTTTTCCAGATAGGACAGAACGGCCCGCACTGTAGTGCGGCTGACCCCCAAATGACGCGCCAATTGCGAGATATTGGTGACCTCTGCCCCGGCCATCAGCCTGTCCAGCATGGCGTTGCAGGCGCTTTTGAAAACTCGGTCCGGGCGCGGCAAACTTGTGGTCCTTGATGTTCATTACGCTGTATTAAATGGGGTTAAAGACATTTGAGGGCAAGGGGCCGGACCCATATCATAGCGCCAACTCCGATCTGCTATATCGTCAGGATTTTCCCCAATGCCATATGTCCCCAGTGCCACCCGCTACGATAAAATGATTTATAACTCTTGCGGAAGCAGCGGGCTGAAACTGCCTGCTATCTCGTTGGGGTTGTGGCATAATTTCGGGCATGATCGCCCCCATCAGTTGAAGCAGGAGCTGTGCCGCACGGCCTTTGATCTGGGGATCACGCATTTCGATCTGGCAAACAATTATGGCCCGCCGCCAGGCAGCGCCGAAGAGGCGTTTGGCGAGATTTTGAAAACCGATTTCGCCGCATACCGTGATGAATTGGTCATCTCATCCAAGGCCGGGTATGGGATGTGGCCCGGCCCCTACGGCGAATGGGGCAGCCGAAAATACTTGATCGCCTCTTGTGACCAAAGCTTGAAACGGATGGGGCTCGACTATGTCGATATCTTTTATTCCCACCGGTTCGACCCGAAAACACCGCTCGAGGAAACGATGGGCGCGTTGGATCGGATCGTGCGCTCTGGCAAGGCACTGTATGTCGGCATTTCGTCCTATAACTCGCAACGCACGCGCGAGGCTGCGGCTATTCTAAAGGATCTGGGTACGCCCTGTATCATCCATCAGCCCAGCTACAATATGATCAACCGTTGGGTGGAAACGGATGGGTTGAAAGCCACGCTGAAAGAGCTGGGGATCGGGTCCATCGCCTTCACGCCGCTGGCGCAAGGAATGCTGACCGGAAAATACCTGAATGGCCTGCCGGAAGGTAGTCGCGCCACCGAGGACAAGTCCCTCAACCCCGACCTGCTGACCGAAGCCACCATGCAGAATTTGCGCAACCTTGATGCCATCGCCAATCGGCGCGGTCAGACGCTGGCGCAGATGGCAATTGCCTGGGTGCTGCGCGAGGGCGGGATCACAACTGCTTTGATTGGGGCATCGCGGACGGAACAGATCGTTGACTGTGTCGGCGCGCTGAAGAACATTGAATTCACGTCCGAAGAACTGGCCGAGATCGACCTCTATTCCTCCAATGGCGAGGTCAATCTGTGGACCCAGTCCTCGGACGCCTGAGCCGCGACAGCAACAAAGGAAATCCCATGAACAAACCCGTAATCGGTTTTATCGGCGTTGGCCTGATGGGCCATGGCATGGCCAAGAACATCGTGGAAAACGGCTATCCGCTGATGGTGATGGCGCATCGTAATCGCCAACCGGTCGAAGACCTGTTGCATCGCGGCGCGACCGAGGTTCATTCGGCTCGTGAGATGGCCGAGGCCTGCGACATCATCCACCTCTGTGTCTCAGGCAGTCCACAAGTGGAACAGCTGGTGCGGGCCCCCGACGGGATCATCGCCGCAGGAAAAAAGGGTTTGATCGTTGTGGATTGTTCCACCTCGGACCCGGTTTCGACCCTGCAGCTGGCCGAGGAACTCCGTGGCGCAGGCATGGACCTGGCCGACGCTCCGCTGGGGCGCACCCCGAAAGAGGCCGAGGCCGGAACGCTGGATGCCATGGTTGGCGCGTCGCCCGAGACTTTTGCGCGCATCAAGCCGGTGATTGACTGCTGGGCCGGGCTGGTTGTCCACATGGGTGAGGTCGGATTGGGCCACAAAATGAAGCTGATCAACAACTTCGTCGCCTTGGGCTATGCGGTCCTGTATTCCGAGGCGCTGGCCGTGGCCCGAAAGTCGGGTCTGAGCGCGGAACAGGTGGATTCCGTTCTGCGCCCCGGTCGTTTGTCGAACGGGTTCTACGAGACCTTTATGAAATGGACGCTGGAGCGAGACGAAAACGCCCATCGTTTTGCCATCACCAACGCGCATAAGGACATGCGGTACCTTTCGAACCTGGCCAACAGCATCGGTGCGGTCACGCCGGTTCAGGCGACTCTGCGCAATGCCTTCGCGGCCATGGAGGCTGCGGGCCGTGGTGAGGATTACGTTCCCATGATGGCCGATTTCATCGCGGAAGCAAACGGGCTCGACGACTCCAAAGCGTAGATATGCCGCGCCCGCAGCCATAGCGTGCGCGTATAAAACGTGACACACCTTTTCCTGTTGATCCAATTGGGAAGGGTGCAGGCATGAGCGACAGTCCCGACGTGATAAGCGGGTCTCTGAAGCGACCCTTGGCGGTGGCCTTTGCAATTGGCCTTGCGCTCGTGATCATCCTGTCTGTGTTTCTTTACATGTCACGCGAGACCGGTGCGCGCATTGGTGAAATGCGGGTGGCGTGGCAGGAATACTCAGCCGAGACCACGCCGCGTGGTTATTGGATTTCAGATATCCGCGAGGATTTCGGCTATGGCGGCCTGATTCACAATTTCAAGAACTACGTCTTGCGACATGACCCGGACTTGGGGCCGCGTCTGCGGCGGCAATCGCAAAGTTTGCTCGGGACGATTGCGGCCTATCGCGCCTCGAACCCGTCTCCGACTGAACTGGAGGCCCTTCAACAGATTGAGGCCGTGGCGCTGGAATATACTGGCAATATTCCCCTGATTGAGGATGGCATTGCCGCCGGTCTAAGCGCCGAACAAATCGATGCCTTGGTCCGTGTCGATGACAATGATGCTTTGGCAGCGCTGGCAACGCTTGAAACCCTGTGGGTGCAGGAGCGTGACAGAAGCTTGTCCGGTATGGTGCGTGCCTTTTCGGATGGCGAACGTCTGGTGCGCAACTTCTCGGTCCTGTTGATCGGGCTGATCGTTCTGGTCGGGTTCATTGCCATCCTCACGACGTTTCTGATCACCAACATCCTGCGCGCCAACCGTCGTCTGAAGGCCGAACTGGCGCTGCGTGAACAGGTTGAGCTGGCCGAGCGCAAGCTGGCGCGTGCGGTCGAACAAAGCCCGGCCTCGATCATCATCACGGATACTGATCTGAAGATCGAATATGCCAACCGCAAGTTCTTTGAACTCAGCGGCTATGGTCCGTCAGAGGTTTATGGCCATTCGCCCAAAATGCTGCAATCGGGACATTCGGGGCAGGGGGTTTACGGCGACCTGAAGGCCAAGCTGAGAAACGGTCAAAGCTGGTATGGTGTGTTTCGCAACCTGCGCAAAGATGGGACGCATTACTGGGTCTCGACCGCGATTTTCCCGCTGGTCGATCAGAATGGCAGCATCACCCACTATATCGGTATCGGCGAGGACATGACCGAGTCCCGCCGCACGCGCGAGCAATTCGCACAAGTGCAGAAGATGGAGGCCGTGGGCATTCTGGCCGGGTCAGTGGCGCATGATTTCAACAACGTGTTGATGAGCGTGATCGGCAATGCCGAGCTGATCGAACTGGACGCCGAAGATAACGAGGACATTCAGACCTCGGTCGATCACATCCGCATCGCGGCACGTCGGGCGCAGGCGCTGGTTCGCAAGATGCTAACCTTTGCCCGCCAACGGCCCCGCAACCCTCAGCGCGGCGATATGGTCAAAGCCACGCAAGAGGCGCTGGACCTGATCAAGGTCGCCGCCCCACCTAGTATCGAGACCCGCTTTGACGTCGACATAGATCAGGCCTTTGCGGAGTTTGACGGCACACTGTTTTTCCAGACATTGCTGAACCTGTGCCACAACGCGTTCGAGGCGATCGGCGATCACCCCGGCACAGTTGTGTTGCGCATCAGCCAAGCCGAAGACACTGCGTTGGACGACCTGCCGGACGATGCGATTGGCGTAATCCGGTTGGACGTAACCGATGACGGGCCGGGAATGACGCCCGAAGTACAGGACAAGCTATTCGAACCCTTCTTCTCGACCAAACCTGTGGGCAAGGGCACTGGTCTGGGCATGGCCATCGTCCGCAACAGTGTCGAGGAATGCCGCGGTCGGGTCGAATTGCATTCGGAACCCGACAAGGGAACTCGGTTCAGCCTCTTCTATCCGATGATGCCGGTTCTAAGCGCGCAACAACAGGAAGAGGCGCGCGCCGTCACGGGGGATGAGCACATCCTGCTGGTCGATGACGACGAAAACATCCTCTATGTCACGCGCCGGTTGCTGACGCGCTATGGCTACCGGGTCGAGGCCTATTCCGAGCCGATGCGCGCGCTGGATGCCTTTAGGGCGGCCCCGGACAGCTATGACGTAATTGTGTCGGATTTGATGATGCCGGGGCTGATGGGGACCGATCTCATCGCGTCTGCACGGGCTGTTCGACCGAATGTTCCGACGATTCTGGTCAGCAGTTATTTTGATGATGCAGAAAGCCCGGCTGAAGGCGATACGACGGTACGAGTACAGAAACCCTTTGATGTTCAAAGTCTTGCGCGGATTGTACGATCTCTTGTTCCCTGACGCCTGTTACATTTCTTAACATCTTTTCACGTCTTTTCATCGCGTCCAAATCAGTACGACACAACTGCCCTCTAAGGTTCGCCGTGCCGGTCCTCGGCCAAACCGAGTGATCGGAATAGCGATAAAGGGGCTTTTAGATGACAACCAAAGCCAGAACATGGTTCTCGGCGCTGTCGACAGTTTCGCTGCTGACGATGAGTGCTGCGTTCCCGGTTCACCAGGCCCTGGCGGACCAGCCGGGCCCGGTAGAAGCCATAGAGTTCGATCCAGCCAAGGCGGCCCTTGGCAAACGACTTTTCTTTGATCCGCGCCTGTCCGGCGACGCTGCGCTGTCCTGTTCCAGTTGCCACCAGCCGGAAAACGGTTTTACCGACGGGCAGGCCCTGTCGGATGCCTATACGGGCAACCTGCATTTCCGCAACGTGCCAACGCTGATCAACAGCGCCAAGCGCGAGGCATGGTTCCATGACGGGCGGATAGGCACCAACCTGAATGACGTGACCCGCGAAAGCATCACCGAGACCTATTCCATGAACATGGACATGCGTCTTATGCAGGAACGCATCAAGCAGGACCCGGTCTATGTCGAGATGTTCGAAGCCGCCGGATTTGGTGAGCCTTCGAACGGTGGCGTGCGTAACGCGATCCCGGAATATCTGAAAACGCTGATCTCGCGCGGTGCGCCCTTCGACACCGGCGAGATGTCGGACGAGGCCAAAGCGGGGTATGAGCTGTTCAACGCCAGCGGCTGTAGCTCGTGCCACTCGGGCGAGCGATTCACTGACGATCTGCCGCACAATATCGGCGTTGGCGACAACCCTGACATCTGGGCGGACCCGACACGGCACATCACCTTTGTGACCATGATGAAGTTCCTCGGCGTCGAGAACTACATGAACCTGCGTGCTGACCCCGGAGCATATATCCGCACACACACCGCTGACACGTTCGGCACCTTCATGACCCCCACGCTGCGCGAGCTGACCTATACCGCGCCGTATATGCACAACGGCACGATGGAAACGCTCGAAGATGTGGTGGCCTTCTACAACGCCGGTGGCGGTGACGATGAAAACAAGGATCCGCGCATCAAGCCGTTGAACCTTTCCGAGACCGAACAAGCGCAGCTGGTGGCCTTCCTGAAGGCACTGTCCGGCGAGCCGCTGACCGGGCCCGAATTCGTCGCCGAAGAGATCGATACGGATTATGCGCCGATCGAAAACTGGCGTGAAACAACAAACTGAGGAGTGGACCCATGAAAGACCTTAAGTCTTACCTTTCAGGCACAATCGCCACCGCTGCCTTGTTTGCTGCCATCGGATCGCAAGCGTTTGCTGCGGACAGTATCGCGATCGAGGCCGGTATCGGCGGCGCAGACCCCGACCCCGATGCGCCGCTGGTGGCGCTGGGCGAGCCGCCCATCCCGCTGGACAACCCGCAGACCGAGGCCAAGATCGAACTGGGCAAGATGCTGTTCTTCGATCCGCGGCTGGGCGGGAACGAGACAACGCCATGTTCGGCCTGTCACCTGCCGGATGTGGGCTGGGACGTCGAAGCGCCGATCTCGTTCGGTTATCCCGGCACGACTCACTGGCGCAACAGCCAGACCATCGTGAACTCGGCTTACTACGGCAAGCTGTTCTGGGCGGGATCAAGTAAGAGCCTTGAAAGCCAGGCCAAATCCGCTGCAGGCGGTGCAGTCGCCGGCAACGGCGAGGCCGACATGATGGAGGCCCGTCTGGCTTTTGTGCCCGAGTACGTTGAACGCTTTAATGACGTCTTCGGCGATCAGTGGCCGCGTATCAGCAACGCATGGCGCGCAATCGCTGCGTTTGAACGCACCATCGTTCAGACCGACACACCCTTCGACAACTATCTGCGCGGGGATGATGCGGCGCTGAGTGACGAACAGAAACGCGGGTTGGAGCTGTTCACCGGCAAGGCGCAATGTTCCGAATGCCACAACGGCGCGCTGCTGTCGGATGAGAAATACTACAACACCGGCGTTCCACCTTATAGCGGCTGGGAAGATGACGGTCTGGCGCAAGTGACCTTCCGGTATGAGCTTTACTCCAAAGGCTCGACCGAGGATTTCTATCGCCACACCAAGGACGACCCCGGCTTTTATTTCCGCACCAAGGAAAAGGCCGATCTGGGCAAGTTCCGCACACCGAGCCTGCGCTACACCCTCTACACCGAACCCTACATGCATAACGGCATGTTGGAGACGCTTGAGGACGTAGTCGAGTTCTACAACCAGGGCGGCGGCGAGAATGAATTCGCAGCAACCAAATCCGATCTGATCCAGCCGCTTGGCCTGAACGATCAGGAGAAAGCGGATCTGGTCGCCTTCCTGAAATCCCTGTCCGGTGACGAGATTCTGGTCGAAGAACCCGATCTGCCGGATTACCAGCCGCTTCCCGCGGCAGCAGAGGAGTAAGCGTCATGAAAGATCATAACGCAACCGGATGCAGCTGTTCGGGTGAGGCCAAGAAGGCCTGCACCGTGAACCGCCGCCAGTTCCTGTTCGCCTCGGGCGCAACAACCTTTGCCGTGATGGTGGCCATGCCCACTCGCCACGGTCAGGCAGAACAGGTGCCCGCATTGGTATCCACCTATCCGCGCAAGTTGATCGGCAAACTGTCCGAGCTGGAACAGGATGTCCCGGTCGAGTTCTATTACCCCGACGAGGGCGACTACTCGGACTCGATTCTGGTCAAGACCGGCGTGGAAAGTGGCGGTGGCATCGGTCCGCAAAAGGACGTTGTGGCCTTCAACCTCACCTGCACCCACCAGGGCGGGTCGATGTATGACAGCTACAAGCCTGAACATAAGGTGCTGGGCCCGTGCCCGCTGCACCTGTCCACCTATGACGTGACACGGCACGGCATCCTCGTTTCGGGGCAAGCCTATCAGTCGCTGCCGCAGGTCCTTTTGGAACTGGACGGTGATGACATCTACGCCGTCGGCATGTTCGGCCTGATCTACGGCCGCTACGACAACCTGATTGCATAAGGGAAGGGGATACTCACATGGCAACCCCGTATTACGTACCCGAAACCAACGTCCCACTGCCGCCCAAAGGCGCCGAGGTCATCTCGACCGCCTGCGACTACTGCATCGTGGCCTGTGGCTACAAAGTCTACCGCTGGCCTGTGACGGCCAAGCCGGGTGGGCCTACAGCGGACGAAAACGCCTTTGGCGAGGATTTCCCTGTTGCACCCTTGGGTGCATGGGTCGCGCCGAACCAGCACAATATCGTTCTGCACAAAGGTCAGCCGCACCACGTGGTGATCATCCCTGACAAGGACACGCAATACGTCAACACCGACGGCGACAGTTCCTTGCGGGGCGGGTGTATTGCGCAGAAATGCTATAACCCGCAGACACCGACTCGTGACCGCCTGAAGACACCGCTGATGCGGATCTATGGCACGCTGATGCCGGTTCCGTGGGATCTGGCGCTGGATGTGGCGGCCGAGGTGGGCAACCACGTCATCGCCAAGCACGGCACCAATGCCTATGGCGTGAAAACCTTCAGCTATCAGTATATCGAGAACACCTATGCGATCTCGAAATACGCGCTGCGCCATATCAACACCGCGAACTTCACCTTCCACGACACGCCGTCCGACGTGACCTCGACCCCCGGTTTCCGGGATGCGGGGTTTGACAACTTCGGCCCGTCCTACGAGGACTGGCGCGATGCGGAAACCCTTCTGGTTTGCGGTACTGACCCGTATGAGACCAAGACCATCCTCTATACCCAGTGGATGATGAAGGGGATGCAGAACGGTCAGAAAGAGATCTATCTGATCCCGCGCAGCTCGGCCGGTGTGGCCCATGCGGTCAAGATGGGCGGCCTGCACATCGACGTTCTGCCCGGCACCGACCTACTGGTCGTCAACGCCATTGCCCGCGTCATCGTGGAAAATGGCTGGGAAGACAGCGACTGGATCAAGAAATGGGTCAACAACAAGTGGGAAAGCTCGTCCGGCTTCGGTCAGGGCACCCGCAACACGCCATGGCAGTGGCGGACAACATGGGGCAAGTTCCAGACCAAAGGCTTTGAAGACTGGAAAGAGTGGCTTCTGTCGCAGGACGAGTTCTCGCCCGAGACCGCTGCCGCCATGGCCGAAATCGACGTGCAGAAAATCTATACTGCCGCCGAATGGCTGGCCAAACCCAAGGCGGATGGCACACGGCCCAAAACCTCGGTCATGATCGAGAAAGGGTTCTACTGGTCCAACAACACCGGCAACACACAGGCGATTTCCGCGCTGGGCATCATCTGTGGCTGCGGCGGTCGTCCGGGTCAGGTCATTGGCCGGGCCGGTGGTCACCAGCGGGGTGGCGTGAAGGGCGGGAAATACCCGCGCAACAAATCGCCCGAGAAACTGCCCGGTCGTCGTCGCCGCGCCATGGATACCGACCGGTATCTGATCGCAGGTCATACCCGTATGGCCCATGTGATCGGCACTACCTGGATCCAGTCCATGTGCGGCAGCCAGCAACTGGCCGACAAGTTCGAGGAGCTGACCGTCCGCAACCCGCACCAGATTGCCTCTTTCGACAAGCAAGAGATGATCGATACGCTGAAGGCCCGCGCCGACAGCGGCGGTATGGTGGTGATCAACCAGGACATCTATCTGCAGGACCCGATCGGCAATCGCTATGCCGACATCGTGTTCCCCGCAGCGACCTGGGGTGAAGAGGACTTTTTGCGCGCCAATGGCGAACGCCGTCTGCGTCTGTACCAGAAGTTCTATGATGCGCCCGGTGCGGCGAAACCCGACTGGTGGATCATTGCGCAACTGGCACAGCGGATGGGCTTTGACGGGTTCGACTGGCAGAACTCGAACGAGGTTGCCGAAGAGGCCGTGCGCTTTACCCGCGGGTCGCGCAAGGACTTCCACGCGGTGTTCCGTCTGGCCAAGGCCGAAGGTAAGGGCCTGCACCAGAAGGTCCGTGAATTCGGAACGGATGGGGTGCAATGCCCGGTCATGCTGGATACCGATGGGGTCACGCTGATTGAAACCAAGCGTCTGCACGACACAACCCGCGAACTGCCCGATACCGGTGCAGCTGGTGCGGATGTGTTCAACAAGAAGCTGACGCATTTCAACAGCCAGACCGGCAAGTGCAACATCCAGAAATCGCCTTGGGGCCTGTTCTCGGACTATTGGGAATGGCTTAAACCCAACAAGGAAGAAGGCGAGCTTTGGGCGACCTCCGGTCGGATCAACGAACGCTGGCAGTCTGGCTTTGATGACCGTCGCCGCCCGTATATCGTGCAGCGCTGGCCGGAAAACTGGGTCGAAATCCACCCCGACGATGCGGCTGAACGCGGCATCGAAAGCGGCGACTACGTGATGGTCTACTCGGAACGCGTTCCGGGCAACAAGACCACGCTGCTGGGTGTGGAAGGCGATGACTTCCAGTTCTCGAAACTGATGGAGAACGGGCATATCGAACTGACCAAAGCGGCGATCACCGCCGTGGCCATGGTCACGCCCGCCATCAAGAAAAGCGTGGTCTACATGGACTTCCTGCACATGCAGCAGCCCGCGAACGCGCTTGAGGGCCGGATCGTCGACTGGATCAGTGGCAACTACAACTACAAGATGGGCGTTGCCAAGCTGCGCAAACTGGGGCCGAGCCCCTACAAAACCTCGTTCCGTACGATGTCCTTCGCACCGCGCGACATCGCCTGACGTGTTTCCGGGGGGCGGTCGCCATGCTGCCCCTCGGGTCTGGTCCCACTGCAGAAGGGACCACCTGGAAGGCAGGTATCGGTTGGGAAACCTGCCTTCCACTTTCACCCAACCTCTCCCAACGCAAAACATGGCAGACCCGATATGAACATGCATTCCGATACCGCCCTGCGAGATGAGGCCACCAGCCTGTTCTCGGACTACGCAAAATCCGACTATGACGTGATCCGCCTGCGCGCAATTCAGGCCCTGAGTGCCATTGGCGCCGCCAACAGCCCGGCCTTGGTCGAGGCGCTTTTGGACGATGACGAAGACGTCCGCCAGGACGCAGCCCATGCACTGGGCGCGCTGGGCGTTCAGGACGCAGCACCGCAACTGCTGGAAAACCTGATCCACGATCCCTGTGGCGAGGTCAAACTGGCCTGCGTCACCGCTCTGGCCGAGTTGAAATCCGTAGACGCCGCGCCTTACCTACGCACCCTTGTCGCCGGGCGCGGCGAGGAGATCACATGGGACGAGGACGAGCTGCACCAGGACGAATGGGACGATTGGCTGGACACCCAGATCGCCTCGATCAAAGCGTTGGGCCGGATGGGCGATGTGGCGGCGATCGAACCAATCGTCATGGCCCTGATGGACGAAGACGGGCAGGAACTGGGCGATGTGGCCTGCGAGGCGCTGGGCCGGATTGGTGAGGCTTCCGTGCCGACGCTGGGCGTGTTCACCCAATCCTCGAACCGCCGCCTGCGCCACCGTGCCCTGCGCACTCTGGCCACCATCGGCGGGGCCGAAGCCGAAGCGATCCTACGCAAAGCCACCAACGACAAGGACGGGGCCGTGCGTCTGATCGCCTATGAGGCGCTGATGCCAAACGACCCGGAACTGGTCGAACAGGCCCTGACGGATGCGGTCGAAGATATCCGCATAGCAGCGCTGAACCAGTCTGGCTTTTCGGAACTCGAACTGCTGGATCGCATGATGCGTGATCCTGGTGCCAAGGTGCAGCTGGCGCTGCTCGACCGGCTGGATCGCACCTCGCCGATTCCCGATCAGGACGATCTGCGCTGGCAGGTGCTGGATTTCCTTGCCACCGGTCAACAGCCCGAAGTGTCCGCACAGGCACTGGGCCTGCTGGCGGCGCTGGCCCCGGAACTGGTGGCGGATCGGCTGAACGCGCTGTTCTTGGTCGAGGCTGATGACCTCAAAGCCGAGCGCCTGCAATGGGCCATTGTCGATGCGCTGGCGACCTCGCCTCTGCGTGAGGCGGCGGAATGGCTGCAACGTGCGTGCCGGTCTCCGTTCCGGTCGGTGCGGCTCAAGGCGGTGGCATCGCTGGCGATGATCGTCACGGATGCCGATCGTCCACATGTGAACCAGCAGCAAGGGCGCGAGTTGCTGCTGTCCTTTGCTCTGGCCCCGATGCCTGTGGCCGCAGACGAGGAACCCGCAGAGACCCCGCAAACCGACATCGCCGCGCTGGAAGAGGCCGGTCTGGACGTCTCCGAAGGCGGTGAGAACGGCCCGACCTCAAGCCTTGGAGCGATTCTGGGGCATGACGCGATTGCCGCCGAGATGACTCAGGAAGCGCAAGAGGATGAGGTCCAACCCCTCACCCCCCGCGAACAGGCGCTGCTGGCCAAGGCGACCCGCCACCCCAAACGCCGCCGCGTGGCGCTGGACGACGATGCGGTTGCGTTGCAGCGCGAAACCCGCATGTCCGCCATCCGCCTGCTGGGCGAGGTCAAAGGGATGCAGGTCATGCTGGCCCAGATTGCCCAAGACCCGGAAACCGAGATCGCGCAGCAGGCGTTTGCCGCGCTGGGCGTGGCCGTCGCTCGCCATGGTGCGGAATTGGATCAAGACCAGCTGGTCGATTTGATCACCAAGGGGTTGTCGCACACAGATTCCGCCCTGTCCCAGCAGGCGCTGAAGCTGCTGCAACAGGCTGATCTGCCACCGCAGGATAGCTTGCGCGGCAAACTGCGTGCGATGGTGAAAACCGGCGATACTGCTTTCCGCATCGACGCGATGCATATCCTGACCCGATGGGATGGCACCCCAGACGTGGCGCGCAGCCTGCTGGATGATATCTCGGCCCCCGTGCGGCAGGCGGCCATGCGGCTCTTGTCGGAAACCGCGCCCGATCAGGCGGGGGCGGCCATCGTGCCCTTCCTGTTGGCCAACCCCGAGCAGCGGATTGTGACCTATGTCAAGGACAGCACCCCTGCGATCGTATCCATTGGCCGCGAACTGCTGGCCGAGCTGCGCGACGAAGACCGCCGCGCGCAATGGCCGGTGATGATCAGCGCGCTGGCTGACCTGCTGGGAGAACCCTCACAGGCGGCCTGAAAGGCCCGGAGGGACAGATGACATCATCGCTGAAACTAGGTGCAGCGATATTGGCAGGCGCACTGGCTGTTGCGCCTGCTTGGGCCGAGGATATCCCCGAAATCGCTGTGGTCCACCAGATCATCGACCCGAATGCCGATACCCCGGACCATGCGTTTAGGTTTGAACCCAAGCTGCTGCATGTCCAAGCGGGCGCGACGGTGCGGTTCAAAGGATCGACAGGGCGTCACACGGTCACGTCAATCCTTCGCATGATCCCTGTGGGTGCCCGCGCGTTCGAGATCCGGGGAAAACCCGAATTGGACCTGACCTTCGACAAAGAAGGCGTCTACGGCATCCGCTGCCGCGTGCATGGCCGTCACGGAATGGTCATGCTGCTGGTGGTCGGCGACCCCGACGCGAACCTTGAGGAGGCCAAGGCCCATCTGTCCGAGCTGGGCGAGGCCGAGCGGTCAGGTTTCGAAGAACTCTTTGCTGAAATGGAGGCTCAAAATGGCTGATGGATGCGCCTGCGACCGCCACGCCCATATGTACCTGACTGTTGAGGATGCGCTGCGGCGTGGTCTGTCGGTGGCCGATCCACTGACGGATACCGAAACCCTGCCGCTGATCGACGCCATTGGGCGCGTTCTGGCGCAAGATTGTACCAGCAAGGTGGATATGCCCGCCTTCGACAATTCGGCCATGGATGGCTACGCAGTGCGGACATGTGATCTGGGCAACGGCCCGTTGTTCGAGCTGCCGCTTGCTGGGCGAATCGCGGCAGGAGACAGCGGCGCGCACGACGCGCCTGCGGGCAGCGCCCTGCGGATATTCACTGGTGCGCCGGTTCCGCCGGATTTCGACGCCGTGGTGATGCAGGAAGATTGCGACGCTCTGATCGACGGTATCCGCTTTTCCCGCCGACCCAAGCCGGGCCAGCATATCCGCCGCGCGGGTGAAGACCTGAAAGCGGACGCGCCTATCCTTCGCCGCGGCTGTGAGATCACCGCGCGCGAGGTCGCCGCGCTGGCCTCGGCCGGATACGGAGAGGTTACGGTTTATCGCAAGCTGAAAGTCGCAATCTTTTCCACCGGTAGCGAATTGAAACAACCCGGCGAGACGTTGGGACCGGGGCAGATTTACAATTCGAACCGCTATATGCTGCGGGCGCTGTTGGACAAACCTTGGATCGCATTGACTGACAAGGGCCCGGTCGAGGACAATCCTGCCAAGCTTGAACAAGTGCTGCGCGAGGCCTGCGACAGTGCCGATCTGATCATCACCACGGGTGGCGTTTCGGTCGGTGACGAAGATCACATGCCCCGTGTGTTCGGGGAAATCGGCGGTCAGGTCGATGTGATGAAAGTGGCGATGAAGCCGGGTAAACCGATCATGTTCGGGCGGCGCGGGAACGCGCTTTATGTGGGTCTGCCGGGTAATCCGGTTTCGGCTTATGTGACATGGCAGATCATCGGATCGCAAATGATGGCCCGCCGTGCCGGACTGCACCATGCCTCGCAAACACCCCAGCAGGCCGTTCTGGCCGAACCGCTGCGCCGGCGTGCCGGACGTCAGGAATACCGCCCTGTCACCATCGAGGGCCGGACGCCCGACGGCACGCCACGCCTGCGGCTGATGGCGCCGTCCTACAGCGGCCGGGTGGCGCTGTTGGCGCAGGCAGACGGTCTGGCCGTGATCCCTGCTGAGACAGAGGAATTGTCGGAAGGTCATGGACTTACCTTCCTGAGGTTCTAGTTCCCATCGCCATACGCCAGCGTTCCGCCCCTGCTGGCTTGCATGTGGCGGAACGCTGTGACTAAAACATTGGCGCGCAAGCTCAACTCGCCCGCACCGGACTGGAAATATGGTTCAAGAACATATCCTTGTGGTCGACGACGACCCGCAGATCAGGTCTTTCCTGCAACGCTACCTTGAGAAGCAGGGATGTCAGGTCACGTGCGCTGCGGATGGCGATGCGATGGATGCGGTTCTGACCAAGTCCAGCGTCGATCTGATCCTGCTGGATATCGGCCTGCCCGGACGCAACGGTTTTGACATCACGCGCGAGTTGCGGGTGAATTCCAACATCCCCATCATTGTCCTCTCGGGCCGGGATGAGATTTTCGACCGCGTGGTCGGACTGGAATTCGGGGCCGACGACTATATAACCAAACCGTTCGAGGCGCGCGAGGTTCTGGCCCGTATCCGCACTGTTCTGCGCCGGGCAAAGCCTGACGAAAAACTCGCCAACGGCGCGGATGCGCCCTTGATCTCGTTCGGG
The DNA here is from genome assembly GCF_013034745.1 of Ruegeria lacuscaerulensis. Classification (NCBI taxonomy): domain Bacteria; kingdom Pseudomonadati; phylum Pseudomonadota; class Alphaproteobacteria; order Rhodobacterales; family Roseobacteraceae; genus Ruegeria; species Ruegeria lacuscaerulensis. The sequence goes on from NZ_WQGP01000007.1 coordinate 318,601, forward strand.
GATTGGGTGCTGAACGTGAACGAACGGACCCTGACCGCAGGCGGCGACGGCGCTGCGGCGGACCTGACGACAACCGAGTTCGACGTGTTGCACGCTTTTGTCTCGAACCCGCATATGGTGTTTTCCCGCGACCAGTTGCTGGACAAGGCGCGCGGACGTGAAACCGTTGTCGGCGACCGGACCATCGACGTCCACGTCATGCGTCTGCGCAAAAAGATCGAACCCGATCCCGCTGCGCCGACCTATATCAAGACCGTGCACGGGATCGGCTACTGCTTTGCGGCGAATGTCCGCAAGACCAACGCTTAGGACAGATCCTTGAACATGTAGGTCGTGGGCTCCAGCCGATCCTCGAACGGGTTGCGGCAATAGTTCGGAATTTCGCCCGCGATCTGAAAGCCGAGGCTTTGATACAACACGCGCGAGGGATCTGAGCTGCGCGTATCCAGAACCAGCATCGTCCGCCCGATCTGCGCGGCACGCTGCTCCAGCGCGATCATCAACGCCCGACCCAGCCCACGCCGACGGGCATCGGGATGTACAAGCAATTTGGCCACGTCTGCGCGATGAGGCTGGTTTGGCATCAAAGCAGGGGCCATTTGTACCGTTCCCAGGATGCGCCCGTCCTGCCGCGCGACGAACAAGTCCAGCGTATTTACCGCGACGCCGGGCCAGACGTGGTCGTGCCAATAGGCTCGGGCCTGTTCGGGGGGGAAGGGTAAGACAAAGCCGACGCTGGCCCCGTCCTGCACACAGGCGTGCAGAATGTCCGTCAGGTCGCCGAGCGCGCTTTCAAGTTCCGGTTCTGTCAGTCGGGCGATCATATCAGCACCAGTAGGTATCGTGCACCGCGCGTGTTTGGCGTTGCAAACCGGGTGGGGCCGGACAAGTGATAGCGCAGGCAGTCCCCGCCCGTCAGGTCGTGTGCGACGTCATCGACGGTCAGGGTCAAGGCGCCGTCCAACATGATCAGGTGGTGCTCCTGCCCTGGTTTCGGCGGTGCGTCATAGCTGATCACCGTTGCGGGTGGCAGGTGGCCCTCAAGGACCTCACCGCTCAACCCGTTGGCGGGGGGTGAGACCGAACGGCGGGTAAATCCGGTCTCGGGGTCGTGCCATTCCGGTTGCCTTTCAAAAGGTACACGCGGGGCAAAACTGTCTTCGACCATCATCAACAGTCGGGACATCGGCAAGCTGTAAGCAGCGCATAGCCGACCAAGCGTTTCGGCCGTCGGGCTGACGTCCCCTTTCTCCATCCGGGACAGGGTGGCGCGGCTGATACCGCTGTGATCTGCCAACTGATCCAGTGACCAGCCCCGCGTGCGGCGCAGTTCGTTCAGACGGTTGGCTAGTCGGTTTGACAGGTCATCCAGCATGTTTCAAATATGAGAATCATTTCCGATTATGAGATAATCGGTTTAAAATGCGGCTATGTAAATAGAAAAGAGCGCAGAAAACCGCGCTCTTCCCTCACTCGCCGGATTGAAGGATTATTTCCAGCCGACTTCGTTGAAGATCTTCTGTGCCTCCGGGATGTTCTTGGCGACCTCGGACAGGTTCACTTCGTCCGCTTTGAACTCGCCCAGCGAAGCGACGTTGTCGGCCAGCGCCACGCCTTCGACGGCGGGGAATTCATCATTGCCGTTCGAGAAATAGACCTGCGCCTGTTCACTGGCGAGGTATTCCAGGAATTTCACCGCGTTCTCTTTGTTTGGGGCATGGGCAGCAACACCTGCGCCCGACAGATTCATATGAGCACCTTCCGCGTCTTGTGCGGGGAACTGAATGCCGATCATGTCGATATCTGCGCTCAGGCCCTTCACGTCCTTACGCAGCGCGCGAGCAAAGTAGTACGAGTTCGAAACGGCAATTTCGCACTCGCCCGAAACGATCCCGCGCAGCTGGTCAGTGTCTCCGCCCTGCGGGTCACGCGCCATGTTGGCGACAACGCCTTCGGCCCAAGTTTTGGCGGCCTCGGCACCGTGGTTGGTGATGATCGAGGCCAGCAGAGTCTGGTTATAGGTGTTGCTGGACGACCGGATGCAGATCAGACCTTTGTATTCGGGTTTGGCCAGATCCAGATAGCTGGCGGGCGGGGTTGCCACGTCGGCCTTATCAAAGAAAATGATCCGCGCGCGCTGCGAGAAACCGTACCACTGATTGTCTTCGTCTTGCAGGTTGGCCGGGATGCGATCTTCCAGAACCACGCTGTCGATGGCTTGCAGGATGCCTGCATTCTTGGCGCGCGCTAGACGCGAAGTGTCAACGGTCAGCAGGATATCGGCGGGAGAGTTCGCGCCTTCTGCTTCCATACGTGCAATCAATTCGTCGGCCTTGCCTTCGATGCGGTTGATTGTGATGCCTGTGGCCTCTTCAAAATCGGAATAGAGGCGTTCGTCCGTGTCGTAGTGGCGCGAAGAATAAAGGTTCAGCTCTCCCTCGGCAGCAGCAGAGGTGGCAATCAGGGCCGTCAGCGCGACGGCGATACAGGTAGAGGATTTCAGCATCATATGTCCCAACTTTAAATGTCGTGGCGGGTGATAACCCGACTGATTTGGTCAATTAAACGATTCTGACTGGGATGCAAGGAATTCCGACTAAATTAGTTGGTCAAATGGTCGCTGGCAAAGTGCGGCCTGATTCTGATTATTGAGTGTAGTGTTTCGGGCGGGGGCCGGTTTCTATTTCCACAACCCTTTAGATGGATCGCGAGCGCGGAAGGGTAGCTGCCAGAATGATTGCCCAACCGAGGATTCCCTGGCCATGCGAGCTGAGGGTGCTCTGATACGAGAAGAGCAGCATCTGCAGCGGTTTAACCGGGTCTCGTAGTGGCCAGATGACCCATTGAAGGGGCAAGTCCGGAATGATCATGCGGTAATACATGTAGTAGATTTGCGGCGAAACCCACACGAACAGCCAAAAGAGGATCATAGCCCCGGACATCCTTGCCCAAAAAGGAAATCGATACAAACCACGCCGGGTCAGATACACCATCAGGACAAACAGAATGAGGCTGAGCAACGCAAGCCCCACCTGTCCCCTTGTCGATAAATCAAAGAAGGAATCCTGACTATACACGTCTACCCTCGGTGACTTGGGCAAAAAGAAATCCGCCCACATGTGCAGGCGGATCTCGAAAAAAAGCGTGTACGTGGCTTAGCTGAGCGGTGCAACTGCCAGAATCACAGTGAACTTTTCGCAGTAGATGTAAAGTTCGTTGTATTTCGAAACGTCGATTCCAGCCGGGATCTTGAACGATGCTTCGCCCTTTTTCACGGTCAGTTTGTCGTGGATCTTCGAGCCCTTTGCGTATTTCTCACCATTGCCGAAGCCGATCTTGATATCCGGCGGGTTCTTGTTGGGGTCGAACACATAATCGCTCTTGAGGGTGACGGTGTCGCCGGATACGGAAACTGTTCCCTTCACCTTATAGCCGCTGCGACCGGAGAGGCTGCCGGTGCGTTCCTTATCCCCGGCGAATGCAGACGGCGTTCCCAGTGCGACTGCGGTAGCCGAAGCCAGCCCCAGTTTCACGAATTGGCGGCGTTTGATTGTCATGGCGAATTTCCTATCTCGTTCAACGACTGCAAGATGCTGCGCAGACTAAGTGGGCGCTGCCAATTCACATCGCGTCGAGGGAATGTGAGCATCTGAAACAAAAACACCCCAATACATCAATAGAGCGGCCCGCGGGGTGTGAGAGAACCCGCGAAAAATAAAGCTGTATCAGAGGGATCGCAGAGATGCGGTGTCGCGGCGTTTGGTGTTTCAGCACGCGCGGACGGGAATTGAGCAAAATTACCAATTTCCGAGTTTTCACGCGCCAACAAAAAAACCGCACCCAAAGGCGCGGTTTTTTCAAATCGGTTCGTGCCGTTCTTAGCCCTGGCGAGCTTTGAACTTGCGCTGCGTCTTGTTGATCACGTAGACGCGGCCTTTGCGACGCACAACCCGGCAATCGCGGTGCCGGTTCTTGAGCGAGCGGAGCGAGTTCTTGACCTTCATGGGTCTGTCTCCAATCTGCGGCGCCTTCATCAAGGACGTGGCCAGCGCCTGGGTTAGCGGGTGTCCCGGAAAACCGGAACAGTGAAATCATGGTGGGCGGTACAAGGATCGAACTTGTGACCCCTTCGATGTCAACGAAGTGCTCTACCGCTGAGCTAACCGCCCACTTTCCCTTTGCGTGCCCTGCCCCATAACGAAATGGGGCGCGGATCCCCGCGCCGGTAGCGGGGTCTATAAAAGGAGTCGCAAAGGGGTTCAAGGGGTTTGGTTGAACTATTTTCCGGTCTATGTTCAGTCCGAACAAGGAGTCACCATGCAGAACGCCGCCTATGTACTGGATATGCCCGCCAAGCGCACGTCTTGTGTGGTGTTTTCGTCTCCGCATAGCGGGCGGAACTATCCCGAAAGCCTGCTGAAACGCACGGTTTTGAACCGCAATGCGATTCGGTCCTCGGAAGATGCGTTTGTCGATCAGCTGTTCTCGCCGGTGGCAGATTTCGGGGCACCGCTGATATCGGCCACGAAACCAAGGGCGTATCTGGACCTCAACCGCAGTTCAGAGGAACTGGATCCTGCGCTGATCCAAGGTGCGCGGCGGCAAGGGCACAATCCGCGTGTTGCCTCGGGCCTGGGCGTGATTCCCCGCGTAGTGGCAAATGGGCGCGCGATTTACCGTGGCAAGCTGACGATGGACGAGGCGCGGCTGCGGATTGACACGTGCTGGCGTCCCTATCACGCCCGCCTGAAATCACTTTTGGCCGAATCGCATGCCAAGTTCGGGCAGGCGGTTTTGATTGATTGCCACTCGATGCCGCACGAGGCGGTTGCCATGGCCAGTGGCCCCAAAGCCAAACGGCCGCAAGTTGTGCTCGGCGACCGGTTTGGTGCGTCAGCCTCAACCGAGGTGGTTGACCGGATCGAAGCGGCCTTTGTCGCCGCCGGCCTGACGGTCGTGCGCAACGCTCCGTTTGCGGGGGCCTATGTGACCCAAACCTATGGACGCCCCGCGCGCAACCAACATGCGGTTCAGATCGAGATCGACCGCGCGCTATATATGGATGAGGACCGGATCGAACCTAACGGCAATTTCGCCGAGTTCCGCACACTGTTGCGGCAGGTCATCCGCGATGTCGTCCAGATCGGCGAAGAGCCCCTGCGTCTGGCGGCCGAATAAGATTAGCGCAGCGCCCGTCCTTTCACGATAGCGTCGGTCCCGAAGCGGCGGCGAATTTCGTCCGTGGCACGCTCGGCCTGTGATCTTTGGGCGGCGCCAGGATCCAGCAGATCGCCCGAGATATCGGCCTGATGTTCCGGGCACAAATCCGACAGACCACAGCCCAGCAACCGGTATGGCCCCTGTTCCCCAACCTGATCGAATAGCGCGCGCGCCGTGCGATATATACGATCAGCAATCTGGGTTGGGTCCCGCAGGGATACCCGTCGCGTGATGATCTTGTGGTTGGCTCGTTTCAGTTTAAGGGTCACGACCCGCCCCGCTAGCCCTTTGGCCTTGGCCCTGTCGGCGACCTTTTCCGACATGCGCCAAAGATGTCCGTCCAGAATGTCGAGGCTGGCGGTGTCTTCGAAAAAGGTCGTCTCATTGCTGATGGATTTCATAGGTTCATGGGCCGAAACGCGGCGTTTGTCCTGACCGCGGGCCAGATGCCACAGCCGATAGCCCATCGCGCCAAATCTGGCCGTCAACGCCTCCTGATCCCAGCGCAACAGGTCCGAGAAACTGCGAATACCGGCACGGTCCAGCGATTCCTGCGCGGCGGGGCCGATACCCCAGATCAGGCGCACTGGTTTGTCATGCAGAAACTCTGCCGTCTCAGCCCGGCCAATCACTGAAAACCCGCGTGGCTTGTCCAGATCCGAGGCTACCTTGGCCAGAAACTTGTTGTGCGAAAGCCCGATTGACCCGGTCACGCCCAGCTCGTCTTTCATGCGCTTGACCAAACGCGCCAGCATCACCGCCGGTGGCGCTCCGTGCAGGCGTTCGGTGCCAGAGAGGTCCATGAAGGCCTCGTCCAGCGACAGGGGTTCAACTACCGGGGTCAGTTCATCCATCATCTTGCGGATATCGCGCGAAACCTCAGCGTAGACGGACATGCGTGGTTTGATCACCACCGCATCGGGGCAGAGTTGCAGCGCCTTGAACATGGGCATGGCCGAGCGCACGCCGCGAATACGGGCCACATAGCACGCCGTGGACACAACCCCGCGCTTACCGCCACCGATGATGACCGGCCTATCGGCCAGTTCTGGGTTGTCCCGTTTTTCGACCGAGGCATAGAAGGCGTCGCAATCCATATGCGCAATTGTCAGGTCGAACAGCTCTGGATGCGACTTGATCCGCGGGCTGCCACACGCGGGGCAGCGCCTGTCATCGGTGACTGTGGTCAGGCAATCTCGGCAAAGACCGGGCATGGATGTCTTCCCGCCTTCAAAGCGATCGGTTCATGAGCGCGACTATACCAACCCCACCGCCACGCAAAAGCCCAAGGCCGGATTCCAGGTGCGATCTGGTGGAAAAGAAGACCCCCCGCGCGTTGCGGGGGGAGGTGACGGACCTCAGGAAGAGACGGTCCGCGGGGAGTATCACGAGACCAGATTCGCTGAAAAACAGAGGTTTCGATAGGATCGAGTTCACACAAGGAAAACAGGCAGTTTTCATGTGTGTTTTCGGGCACAGGGACGATTTGGCGCGGTTTTCATTAAAAGTGACGTTAGGTCAACTGCTTGGCAGCCAGAAACCGGTGTTTTTGGCGGTTTCTAACGTCCGCGTTTAGTGCCGTGTCAAGGAATTTAACTCGGCAAGAACCGCTTGGGCGGCGGCTTTCGGGTCCTCTGCCTGATAGATCGGGCGGCCCACAACGATGTGGTCTGCGCCATCTGCAATAGCACTGGCTGGGGTGGCAACGCGTTTCTGATCGCCAAGCGCAGCCCCTGCCGGACGAACGCCGGGGGTGACGATCAATCGACCTTCGGCCTGAGGCAGGGCGCGGATCAGCGCAGCCTCTTGCGGGCTGGCGATGACGCCATCTGCCCCGGCCTCAAGCGCCTTGGCTGCGCGTTCCACCACCAACTCCTGGACATCGCCCGCCTTCAACAAACTGGCGTCCAGATCGTCGCGATTCAGCGACGTCAGGATGGTTACAGCCAGGATTTTCAGATCCTTGCCCGAGGCGCCCTCTTTCGCGGCGCGCACCACGTGGGGATCGCCATGAACTGTGAGGAAATCCAGATCGAACTGCGCCAACCCACGCACCGCGTTTTCGACCGTGTTGCCGATGTCGAACAGCTTCATGTCCAAAAAGATGCGCTTGCCGTGATCCTGTTTCAGCTCATTGGCCAGCGCCAACCCGCCGCCCGTTAGCATGCCAAGCCCGATCTTATAGAAGGAAACGCTGTCTCCCAACCGCTCGGCCATGGCCAGACCTTGCAGGGCGTTCGGGACATCTAGGGCTACGATCAGGCGGTCGTCGGACATGGGGGTGCTCCGTTTTTTGGCAAACGTCTGCGTCCTAGCGGGTTTGGGGGTCTGTGTCCATGTGGGATGGGTAGGTGATTCAGATCACGGCAGCGCATTCAGGCTGTGCTATACTATTCGCACATTGAAGGAACGGATTTGCAAATGAAACAACTTGCGCCCACCGCGTTTGCTCTGGTGCTGGCAGGATGTCAGGACATGCCGCTGGAAACCGAGGCTGCCGATACAGTGGTCAGAACGCCCACCAACGAAAACCTGCGTCTGGTGCGAGGGTATCGTTCGACCGATGACGATTGTCAGATCACGGGTGAAACGGCCTTTACCGTCGACTTTCTGGACGATGCGGCGGACCTTGTGTCTTGCCCCGAAGGCGGCAGTGCGGCTCAGTCTCTGGTCGACATGTACGGCGCGCGACAGGTGGCGGAAACGGGGGGCTATGCGGTCTATTCCGTGCCGCGCAGATAGGGGTCGAATATACGCCTCCGCCTCTTGAACCGGGACAGATATTTCCCAGATTGAATGTGAGGCCCAAAACCGACGCGTGCCGCCAGGCGGGCGCATCAAAACAGGGCGCTTGGAAAAGGAGAATAAAATGGACTTGAACAAGTTCACCGAGCGGGCACGGGGTTTCGTGCAAGCGGCGCAGACTATTGCGATGCGGGAAGAGCATCAGCGTCTGACGCCCGAACATTTGCTGAAAGCATTGATGGATGACGATCAGGGGCTGGCCAGCAACCTGATCACGCGGGCCGGTGGTGCGCCCAGCCGTGTGGTGAATGCGCTGGACGCTTCGATGGCGCGCATTCCAAAGGTCAAAGGCGACACAGGTCAGGTCTATCTGGACGGCCAGACCGCAAAGGTTCTTGCCGAGGCCGAAAAGATTGCAACCAAGGCGGGCGACAGTTTTGTCCCTGTCGAACGCATTCTGATGGCGCTGTGCATGGTGAAATCCAAGGCTAAAGAGGCTTTGGAAGATGGTGCCGTGACCGCGCAGAAACTGAATGAGGCGATCAACGATATCCGCAAGGGGCGCACAGCCGATACCGCGTCGGCGGAAGAAGGCTATGACGCACTCAAGAAATATGCGCGCGATCTGACCGAGGCTGCGGCCGAAGGCAAGATCGATCCGATCATTGGGCGGGATGAGGAAATCCGCCGCTCGATGCAGGTTCTGTCGCGTCGAACCAAGAACAACCCGGTTCTGATCGGTGAGCCCGGCGTGGGTAAAACCGCGATCGCCGAGGGCATGGCCCTGCGCATCATTAACGGTGACGTGCCAGAATCGCTGAAGGACAAGAAGCTGCTTGCGCTCGACATGGGAGCGCTGATTGCCGGTGCGAAGTACCGTGGTGAGTTCGAAGAACGCCTCAAGGCCGTGCTGACCGAAGTGACCGAAGCGGCGGGTGAGATCATCTTGTTCATTGATGAGATGCACACGCTGGTCGGCGCTGGTAAATCCGACGGCGCGATGGATGCGGCAAACCTGATCAAACCTGCATTGGCACGTGGTGAGCTGCATTGCATCGGCGCGACAACGCTGGATGAATACCGCAAATACGTCGAAAAAGACGCGGCCCTTGCACGCCGGTTCCAGCCCGTGATGGTACAGGAGCCGACGGTCGAGGACACGATCAGCATCCTGCGCGGCATCAAGGAAAAGTACGAACTGCACCATGGTGTGCGCATATCGGACTCGGCACTGGTGTCGGCAGCGACGCTGTCGCATCGCTATATCACCGATCGGTTCCTGCCCGACAAAGCGATCGACCTTGTCGATGAAGCCGCGTCGCGTCTGCGTATGGAGGTCGATTCGAAGCCCGAAGAACTGGACCAGTTGGATCGCCAGATCCTGCAAATGCAGATCGAGGAAGAGGCGCTGAAACTGGAAGATGATGCGGCCTCGAAGGATCGTCTGGAAACCTTGCAAAAGGATCTGGCCGATTTGCAGGAGAAATCCGCCGAGATGACCGCCCAGTGGCAGGCCGAGCGTGATAAGCTCGCGGGTGCGCGTGATCTGAAAGAACAGCTCGACAAGGCCCGGGCTGATCTTGAGATTGCCAAGCGCGAAGGCAACCTCGCCAAGGCGGGTGAGTTGTCCTATGGCGTTATTCCCCAGCTTGAAAATCAGTTGGCCGACGCTGAGAACAGCGAAAGCAACGCGATGACGGCGGAAGAAACAGTGCGCCCCGAGCAAATCGCTTCGGTCGTTGAACGCTGGACCGGTATCCCGACAGCCAAGATGCTGGAAGGCGAGCGCGAGAAACTGCTGCGGATGGAAGACGACCTGCATTCCCGCGTGATCGGTCAGGATGCCGCCGTCACCGCCGTCGCCAACGCCGTGCGCCGTGCGCGGGCTGGCCTGAATGACGAGAACCGCCCCTTGGGTTCGTTCCTGTTCCTCGGCCCGACCGGTGTGGGTAAGACCGAGCTGACCAAGGCCGTGGCGAACTTTCTGTTCGACGACGACAACGCGATGGTGCGCATCGACATGTCCGAGTTCATGGAGAAGCATGCGGTCGCCCGTCTGATCGGTGCCCCTCCGGGCTATGTAGGGTATGACGAAGGTGGCGTGCTGACCGAGGCCGTGCGGCGCAGGCCCTATCAGGTCGTGCTGTTTGACGAGGTCGAAAAGGCGCACCCGGATGTGTTCAACGTGCTGTTGCAGGTTCTCGATGATGGTGTGCTGACCGATGGTCAGGGCCGCACCGTGGACTTTAAACAGACGCTGATCATCCTGACGTCGAACCTTGGGTCGCAGGCGCTTAGCCAGTTGCCCGAAGGAGCCGACAGTGCGCAGGCGCGGCGGGATGTGATGGATGCGGTCCGGGCCCATTTCCGGCCCGAATTCCTCAACCGTCTGGATGAGACCATCATCTTTGACCGGCTCAAGCGGGCCGATATGGATGGCATCGTCGATATCCAGATGGCACGTCTGCAGAAACGACTGGCCGCCCGCAAGATCGAGCTGGCGCTGGATGATGGTGCCAAGCAATGGTTGGCCGATGAAGGCTATGACCCGGTCTTTGGCGCGCGTCCGCTGAAACGCGTGATCCAACGCGCGCTTCAGAACCCGCTGGCCGAGGCGTTGCTGGCCGGTGAAATCAAGGATGGTGAAACCGTCCCTGTCTCGGCAGGTTCGGATGGCCTGATCATCGGCGACCGCCTGGGCACCTCGGACCGCCCAAGGCCAAATGACGCGGTCGTGCACTGAGGCAAAAGGAAGAACCCGCCTTCACGGCGGGTTTTTCTGTTTCGTAGAGCTCTTTCCACTGGCTATCGTTTGACAGAACTTGTCAAACCATCGCAAAAATGCGCGCGGGTCCGCCGGTTCCGCCCGCATGTGTCGGCGCGCCGACGACGAGCGTTGCGCCAGAGGCCGGAATGCGGTCCAGCCCGGCGATATTTTCGATCCCGAAACGACCGGTGGATAACCACGCATAGTGCGTATCAAAGGTTGCCGAGGGGCCGTGGTCCAGTGACAGCGTGTCCGAGGCGATTGAGCGTGCACCAGTTTCCTCGATCAACATCTGTGCCGCCTCGACGTGGAAACCGGGATAGTGCTGTGCCTGCCCGTCAAACCCGCGATAGGCGTCGCTGTCGACCTTGGCGGCCCAGCCAGAATACAGGGCCACACAGGCCCCGCCCGGAATATCGCCGTGACTGGCCATCCATGCCTTTAGGTCATCGGGTGTCAGCAGCGTATCTGCGTCCTCAGCCGCGCGGGCGGCAATATCGACCACACATAGTGGGGCGATCAGGTCAGAGACCGGAATTTCATCCACCGACGCCCCATCCGCCGAGAAATGCAGTGGCGCATCGACATGGGTGCCGGTATGTTCGTTCACTGTGATCCGCTGAAGATTGAAGCCGTGTTCGCCGAAGTTGTAGATTTGTTCGGCGGAATAGCCCGGCTCTCCGAAATAGGTCGGGAAATCGGGGCTGATTGTGTGGGTCATATCCTCGACCTTGCCATGCCCTGAGGCCATAGCGGCCGGTGCGGTGACCCCTCCGGCGGCAACGGCCACACCCGACGCAGCGGCGGCCTTGAAGAAACTGCGCCGTGAAAGCATTCGGTCCTTGACCGCATTCATTACACAGATGTCGCACATATTCGTCTTCTCCCTGTCCAGCGTTCGATCCGGGGGCTGATCATTCGAATTTTCAGCGTACCCGGCAATCAGAGTGCAAGGCTGGGAAATGGCCTGTAAAGGCTTAATCTGTTATATTTAAAATTCATATTATTGAATTAAAAGGATATTTTGGGAAAAACTGATGGGCTGAAAACGAATAACCCGCCGATGAATGGCGGGTTATTGTGCGAACATCGACGTGTTCGGTTTTTAGATCATGCGTGATCAGGTGCCCGACGGAAGGGCGTTCAGATCCTGAGCGTTGCTTTCGTCCAGGCCAGTGTCGTCGCCGATTTCCTCGCAGGTTACGGGGAATGTTTCATTCGAATCGCAGCCGCTGATGGGATATGTTTCATTCTCAGCGCAGGCAGCGATGAACAGCACCAGCGACAAGCCCGCAAGCATTTTCGTTTTCATGTCTCGTCCTTTCCGATCGTATTCTCGTCGTTTCCCTTGGCGCCAACTGCGATGCCAGCCATATACGGCAGCCTACTCTGTCCCTTCGCGCCCTTAGAAAACTTACGCTTCCGGATTGGGCATTGGCTAGCGGGAATATCAACCTTGACGCTAAGTCTTATTGGTCAAAACGCTCGAAATCGCGCGAATCTGTACCGTTATCTCTCAATATGAGTTTCCCGAGTGGCGGATACATTACAGCCTCTTCTCCCAATCGTGACGCATGTTGCCTTGGTCCTGTGCTATGAGCGCACTAATTGGACTCTAATACAGAACGATCACGGAGACGCAGATGGCGCATCGCTGGACCAATAATTTGACACGTGCAGACGTTACCCCGCGGGCGGCGTTTATGAACCGGCGGCAGGTGATGGCCGGGCTTGCAGGTGTCGGCTTGGCAGGGATGGCGCAGAAAGGTGCGGCCGAAGAGGCGGCCGAGGATCTGGTGCCCAACACCTGGGAAGAGATCACGTCTTACAACAACTATTATGAGTTCGGTACGCGCAAGGATGATCCTGCGAAATACGCCCACACGCTGGTAACGGAACCCTGGAGTGTGCAGATCGATGGATTGGTCGACCGTCCCGGCGAATATGATTTCAAGGACATCATGTCTGAGATGACGGTCGAAGAACGCATCTATCGTTTTCGCTGCGTCGAGGCCTGGTCAATGGTGGTGCCCTGGAACGGGTTTGAGCTGGCCGATCTGCTGAACATGGCCGGAGTGCAGGAAGGAGCCAAGTTTGTTGCCTTCGAAACCGCATACCGTCCTGATGAGATGCCCGGCGTGCAATACCCGGTGCTCGATTGGCCCTATCGCGAAGGATTGCGGTTGGATGAGGCGATGCACCCGCTTACGATCATGGCGACAGGCATCTATGATCGTCCAATTCCGAACCAAAACGGCGCACCTCTTCGACTCGTCGTGCCGTGGAAATATGGCTTCAAGTCGATCAAGTCGATTGTTCGGATTACCCTGACGGACGTTGAGCCTCCGACAAGCTGGAACATGGCCAATCCGCGCGAATATGGCTTCTATAGTAATGTGAACCCGAATGTGGATCACCCGCGCTGGTCTCAGGCGTCGGAACGTACCATCGGGGGCGGGCTGTTCTCGAAACGTATTCCGACACTGATGTTCAACGGCTACGAGGCCGAAGTCGCCGGTCTTTACGAAGGCATGGATCTGTCGGAATACTATTAGGCGCATGCAGACCGTGAACCAGATACTCCGCCGAGTGCCTGTTTGGGCTGTCTACCTGCTGGGCCTGATCCCGGCACCGTGGCTGTTCTATCAGGGTTTGACCGGAGGGCTGGGTATTGATCCGATTGAGGCGCTGGAACATCGCTATGGCGAGTTGGCGTTACAGCTGTTGATTGTCGTGCTTGCGGTGTCCCCGTTGCGGCGGTTTTCGGGACTGAACCTGACGAAGTTCCGTCGCGCTTTGGGGGTGCTGACCTTCGTCTATGTTAGTCTGCATCTGTTGGTATGGTTGGTTTTGGATGTGCAACTGCCGAGCCAGATCTGGGCCGACATCCTCAAACGTCCCTATATCACGGTGGGCATGGCCGGATTTCTTCTGCTGCTGCCCCTGGCTGTGACTTCAAATAATCTGTCGGTGCGCCGTTTGGGTCCACGCTGGCGCGTTCTACAACGTCTGGTCTATCCAGCTGCGATTTTGGGCGGGCTGCATTACGTGATGCTGGCGAAAGGGTTCCAGATCGAGCCACTGATCTATCTGAGCGTGATTCTGGGCCTTCTGGCCCTGCGTCTGCCGCTGTCGAACCCACTCAACCGATTCCGACAGGTCGATTCCGCCTGAGTCTGTGGGTAAGCCTGTGCAAAACCTGGGATGCACGTCGAAACGGTGGCCTGGGGTGTTCGTTTTGGGAAGGGAATTTTCGGTAAGTAACTGTAAATATGTTGAAAATTTTTCAAACAGAGTTTTTTCCGATTTTTCCAGATTTTCTGCTTGCGGCTTTCCGGGGTAAACCTTAGAACCCCCTTCACCGGCGCTGCTGAGGCGGTGCTGGGGCGCTGGAGACGGTGCTGACGG